>JBLWVX010000025.1:0-38658 GCA_048268245.1 Arcobacteraceae bacterium | reverse complement strand
GAAATGTCATTTAAATATAGATTTATTGTATCTTTTGTACTTTTAGAAATATTCTTTATTTTATTAATTGTATCAGTAAATTTTATTGCCATAAATAATTCATCAAATAAGTTAACAAATCAAAATATTCAATCAAATATAACTTTTTTAGATGAATTACTAAAAATTCCTTTAAGTATTTATGATATAGCTACTATTGATAACTTAATATTAAAAGCAACAAGCTTAAGTTATATTGATTCAATTGTAGTATTAGATTCGCAAAATAAAATTCTTTCTAAAGATTATAATTTTAATCATTTAAAACTTGATGAACTTATAAATAAAAACAAATCATTTTCTTTTGAGAAAAACAACGAGTTTTATGAAGTAAAGCTTGAAAAAATAAATGAAGGTGAGCTAAAACTTGGTCATATGTATATTATCTTTGATACAAGTGAAAATAAACAGTTTATTAAAAATAATAAAAATAATACGATTATGATTATTTTTATTGAGATATTTCTATCAACATTTCTTTCTTATGTAATTGGTTCTAAAATCACAAATAAATTAACAAGACTTTCCAAAGTAGCAGAAGAAATTGGTAAAGATAAGAACCCTGACATCCCATATAAATCTTCTAAAAATGAAATGGGAACTCTAGCTAGGTCTCTTAGCAAAATGCAAGAAGATTTAAAACAAAGAAATTACAAATTAAAAGAGTTAGCAATAAAATTAAATAAGCAAAAAAATGAGTTAATAGATGCCCATAAAGCTAAAGATGCTTTTTTGGCCAATATGAGTCATGAATTAAAAACACCTCTTAATTCTATAAATGTAATTTCATCAATTATGATGAAAAACAAACAAAATAGACTTGATGAAGAGTATCAAAAAAATATGACAGTAATAAACAGATGTGGAAAAGATTTGCTATATTTAATCAATGATATTTTAGATATTTCAAAATTAGAAGCAAAAGAGATTAATCTTGATTTAACAAATATAAACTTAAGTGATTTCATTAGTGAAATTGAAGATATGTTTAGACCACAAGCACTTCAAAAAAAACTTGATTTTATAGTTTCATGTGATAAAAGTATTGATTTCGTTAATATTGATAAAAACAGAGTTAATCAAATTATAAAAAATCTTTTAAGTAATGCATTAAAATTTACAACTAAAGGAAAAATTGAACTTATTGTTAAAAAAAATAATGATGAATTTTTGGAAATTGTTCTGAAGGATGATGGTATTGGTATAGCTCAATATAAGCTTGATCATATATTTGATAGATTTAAACAAGCTGATTCAACAACTACTAGAAAATTTGGTGGTACTGGACTTGGATTAGCAATCAGTAAAGAATTGTGTAACTTAATGGGTGGAGATATAACTGTTGAAAGTAAAGTAAATGTTGGTACAACTTTCACTGCAACCATTAATATAAAAAATAGTGATAATAAAGAAAATATTAGAAAACCTATAATAAATGAAAGAATTGAAGAGTTCTCAATGGATAAAAATATAGAAGAAAAGAAGATTAATACTATTTATATCCTAAATAATGATCCAGTGACATTTATAAGTATAGTTATTGAATTAAATAAAGAATTTGATGTAAAACAAGCTTCTAATTTAAAAAATTTCAAAGATTTAATTCAAAATATAAAAGATGAAGATTTAATACTATTAAGCATAGATAAAAGAAACTTTGAGGAATTAGAAAATTTCGACTTAATTAAGGCTGTAGTTATTTGTGATGATTTAGAGCTAATTGAAAGCTTAGATACAAAATGTAAGAAACTCTTTGAAAAAAATGATTTACTAAAAGAGAATTTATTAACTTATATTAAGGAAAAGCCATGAAAAAATTTACTATATTGATTATCGATGATATTGAAGACAATATTTATACATTAAAGTTTTTATTAAATAGTAATTTTGAGGACTTAGAGATTTTAGAGGCAACTAGTGCAAAAGATGCAATTTTTTTGATTATGCAAAATGATGTGGACTTAATTCTAAGTGACATACAAATGCCAGAAATCGATGGTTTTGAATTAGTTGAGTATCTTCAATCTGTTCCTTCAACTAGTCAGATACCTATTGTATTAATTACAGGTATATACCATGATGATATATATAAAAAAAGAGCATTTTCTCTTTCAACTGAAGTTGTTGATTTTATTAGTAAACCTATTGATGATGAAGTTTTATGTCAAAAATTAAGAGTTTATATCAAAATTTTTGAAGAAAAAAAGATTACAAAAAAAAATCTACAACAAAAAGAAAGTTTACGTAAAGAACATGATAAGATAAATGGTATGTTAGATAACTTAGATAATATAAATGAGGATTTACAAGATATTATAAAACAAAGTGATGAGTATAAGAAAATAGTAGAAGAAGAGGATTTACTAATTGATATAGAAGATGTAATAGCAAAAACTAGAGATTAAATCATCTCTAGCATTTGCTCTTCTGTTAATGTAGTAACTTTTAAATCAACAGCTTTATCGTATTTACTACCTGCATCTTCACCATAAATCAGATAATCTGTTTTTTTAGATACAGAAGAACTCACTTTTGCACCTAATGCTTCTAATTCTTTTTTGATTACACCTCTTGATCTACTCATAGTACCAGTTAGAACAACAGTTTTACCTTTGAAATTATTCTCTTGTATTTCAACTTTTTCTTCAACAGTTGGTTTTATAATATCAAGAAGTTTTAATACTAAGTCTTTGTTTACATGCATAAACTCTACAAAAGATTTTGCCATTTGCTCACCAATACCATCTAAAGCTATTAGTGAATCAATATCAATATTTACTACATTTAATCCAAATTCTAAACAGATTTGCTTAGATGCAACTTCTCCAATATGCTCAATTCCTAAAGCATTTATAACTCTATGAAGCTCAACACCTTTTGTATTAGCAATAGCATTTAAAAGATTATTGATTTTCTTTTCTTTAAAGCCTTCTAAATCAGCAAGATTTTCATATTCTAAAGAGTATAAATCTAAAATGTCATAAATCTTTTTTTCTCTTACAAGTTGTTCTACTATTTTAATTCCAAGTCCATCTATATTCATACAGTTTTTACTAGCAAAGTAAATGATAGAGTTTGTAACAATACTTGGACAATCTAAGTTTTGACATTTAATCAAAGTACCTTCATCTAAAAGTTCACTATTACATTTAGGACAGTTTGTAGGTCTTTGTATCTCTTCTTGGCTTCCATCTCTTCTATCATGAAAAACCTTTGTAATTTTTGGAATAATATCACCACTTTTTATGATAATTACTTCATCATTTATTCTTAAATCAAGTCTTTGAATTTCATCATAATTGTGTAAGCTAGCTCTTTCAACCATACTACCATCAATATGAGTCGGTTCTACAACTGCTACAGGAGTTATAACGCCTGTTCTTCCTACTTGTTGAATAATATCTTTAATTCTTGTAGTCTTTTCAACAGCAGGGAATTTATAAGCACAAGACCATCTTGGGAATTTTACTGTGTATCCAAGCTCTTGTTGTGTTTCAATATCATTTATTTTTACAACCATACCATCAAGCATCATTTCTATGCTATCTCTTTGTTTGATTATTTCATGATAAATCTCTTCTATACCTTCAACACTAGAAGTTATAGTTTGTAAAGGAGGCTTTACAAAACCAAGAGAATAAATATAGTTCATAAGTTCTGATGTTTTATCAAAATCCAGTGAGTTCTCACCTACACCCCAAACATTAAAAAACAGCTTTCTTTTAGCAGTAATACTTGGATCTAATTGTCTTAGACTTCCTGAGGCTGCATTTCTTGGATTTGCAAAAGGTGATTCTTCATTTTTAAGTCTTACTTCATTTATCTTTTCAAAGTCAGCTTTCTTTATTACAATTTCACCTCTAATTTCAAGTAGTGATGTTTCTTCTATTTGTAGTGGAATTGAGTGAATTGTTTTAACATTGTTTGTAACATCTTCTCCAATACTCCCATCACCTCTTGTGATAGCTTGTTTTAAAAAGCCATTTTCGTAAATAAGATTTAAACTAGCTCCATCAAACTTTGGTTCACAATAAAATTCTAAATTAGTATTTACTTTTTTTGCTCTATTAATCCAGTCTTCAAGCTCTTTTGTATTAAATACATCTTCTTGTGACCACATTCTGCTTAAATGACTTGCTTTTTCAAAGCCATCTAATACCATCCCTCCAACTCTTTTGTTTGGGGAGTTTGGGTGGGATTGGCTTGGGTTTTCTTGCTCATAAGCTAAACATAATCTTGCTAATTTATCATACTCTTCATCAGTAGCTATTGGATTATCTTTCACATAGTAAGCATATGCCCATTTTATTAGTTTTTCAATATTTAATTCATATTCATTTTTAGTCATTATATCTCTTTGAAAATTTTTTTGTATTCTACCAAAAAATTGATTATTTAAAAGAAGCATGAATATAAATAAAATTAATACCTTTTTGATACTATTTATGATTATAATTTTTTATATAAACAATTAGCTTTTAAGAATAATAATTTAAGTATTAAATACTTTTGATATAAAAGAGTAAATTATGGGAAAACAAACAATTGTTAAGAATTTTAGAAATACAATAGGTTTTTTACTATTTAAAAAAATATTTTTAGCATATTTATTATTTGTTGTACTATTTACAAGTTTTCAAATTTATACTGAGTACAACTTTGCAAAAAAATTAATAAAAAAAGATTTGATAAATATAGAACAGTCTTTTAAAACTGTTTTATCCAAAACTATTTGGGTTTTTGACAAAAAGAAAATTGATGAACAAGTTCAAGCTATTATTGATGCTAAAATCGTTAAAGGGATAGTTATACTTACACCTTTTAATGAGTTTATTTCAGTAAAAGGTAAAATTTTACCAAAGTTTTCTAAAATTGATAAATTTGTGTTTGAAAACTCTACATTAGAAAATATTAATTATGATACAGACCTGATTACACATAGTTTTGAACTTAAAAATTTTGAAAATAATGTAGAAGAAGTTCTTGGAAGAGTAACTCTTCTTGTACCTAAAAATCAAATTACAGAGTTAACACAAGAGACTATTTCTTTAATTTTAATAAATGTTATTGTTTCAGTCTTAATATTATGGTTTTTATTTGTATATTTTGATAATAAACTTTTAACTGAGCCTTTAAATAAAATGATTGAAGCTACAAATGATTATGATGTTCAAGAATTTGATGAAATAAACATAGAGTTTGATGATAAGAAAGACAATGAGTTAAATAAACTAGCTCAAACATTTAATCAAATGTCTAGAAGAATTAATGAAGCGTATATCAATATGAAGCAACTTACAATGATTCAAGATAAACAAAATCATGATTTTAAAAACCATTTGATAAAGATAGATTTATTGAGTTTATAAATAATAAAAAGGTTTGAAATGAGTAAATTTTCAGTATTAATAGTAGATGATGTTCAAGATAATATCTACTCTTTAAAACTTATAATTAAAGATAACTTTGATGTTGATATATATAGTGCATTAAGTGCTACTGAGGCAATGGAACTACTTATGAAAATAAAAGTAGATTTGATTTTAAGTGATATCCAAATGCCAGATATTGATGGTTTTCAATTCGCACAGTATTTAAAGTCAATAGATTCAACAAAAAATATACCAATTATATTTATTACAGGTATTTATGATAAAGATGCTTATCAAAAGAAAGGTTATGAAATAGGTGCAGTTGAGTATATTTCAAAGCCAATTGATGAAAATCTATTAATAGCTAAATTAAAAGTTTATATTGATTTATTTGAAGATAAAAAAAGAGATACAAGTGAGCTTTCAAAAAAAGAAGAGTTATTAATACATCAATCAAAAATGGCAACTATGGGTGAAATGATAGGAGTTATAGCCCATCAGTTAAAACAACCTTTAAATAATATGTCTTTATACTGTTCTGATGTAAAAGATTCATATAAACATAGGGAAATTGATGACAACTTTATAGAAGAGTTTGATAAAAATACAAAAAAACAGATTGTATTTATGAGTGAAACTATAAATGATTTTATAAACTTCTTTAACCCTAACAAAAGCAAGAAAACTTTTACAATTAAATCTGCAATGGAAAAAACTATCAAACTACTTGATAAACAGTTGACAACTAATAATATTGATTTAAAAGTTCATATTGGAGATGAAACGGCTTTTGGAGTTGAAACTGAACTAGAACAAGTTTTTTTAAATTTAATCACAAATGCTAAAGATGCCTTTATAGAAAGACAAATACAAAAAAGGCAAATAGCAATAACTACTATGACAAAAGATAAATATAGTATAGTTATCATTGAAGATAATGCAGGTGGAATAAAAGAAGACAATCTCGATAAAATTTTTGACCCTTACTATACAACAAAAGATTATGGTACAGGAACAGGTCTTTATATGGTGAAGCTTGTTATAAAAAGTAGTTTTGGAGGGGATTTAAAAATTCAAAATGGGAAATATGGAGCAAAATTCATAATCGTAGTTCCTAAAAGCAAAATAGCCTAAAAATAGGGCTATTTAAAGTATTTATTTTTTACTGTTCCAAAATTGTACCAGTGTTGTTCTATGCATTAAAATAGCTACCTCTAGTCTTTTCATCATTTTTTATGTATTTTGCATAAAATGATAAAGTTATATTTGCATTTTTGTGACCTAGCATATTTGATACCCATAAAATATCTTCTCCATTAGAAATCATTAATGAAGCAAAAGTATGCCTCATTTGATACAAATTTCTATATTCGATACCTAATTCTTTTAAAGCTTTTTTCCAATAAACAATTGATAGTTTATTTGCACTATGAAATGGCTTTTTAAACTTTGTATTAAAAAGATATTCTGAATCAGTTTTATATTTTAAATGACTATTTAAATAGGGTAATAAAACATTTATTATATCAACATCTCTAATACTAGATTTTGTTTTAGGAGTACTATCCTTACCACGATTTCTAGTTGCTCTTACATAAATTGTTTTATTCTCAAAATCAATATTTTCCCATTTTAAGGCTAAAATCTCTCCAGTTCTCATACCTGTAAAAAAACCTATTGCAAAATAAGCTCTTACTTTTGAAGGCAAAGTATTTAATATACTAAATATTTCATCTTTTGAAAAAGGTTTAACCTTTCGTAGGGGTTCAGAAGAAGGGGATTTTATTAAAGTTAAAGGATTTTTATTAATGATTTCATCTCTAAAGGCATCTTGTAAAATGCCATGAAATACAACTCTAATATTAGATACATATTTAGGAGAAAACTTTTTTAATAAATCATTTTGCCATAATGTAAGTTCACTAGCTTTTAGTGAAGTTATTTTCTTCTTTCCAAAATAGGGCAATATATGATATTTAATTACATACTCATAATTAATACGTGTTTGTTCTTTTCTACTACTTGAATGCATCTTCAAACTAATATCAATCATTTCTTTAACAGTTGGAACAGTTTTGTTTTCAAAGAACTCTCCACTATGTACCTTTAAAAGCATTTGTGGAATTATTTGCGTTTCAGCTAATTTTCTATTAGCTTTACTATCTTCTATATTTAGTGATTTCTTAATCACTTTACCATCTAAACTAAACCTTACCCAAAGTTTTTTCCCTCTAGTGTAAAGTTTAGGTTGTGTCATTTTAACCATGTGTTTCTCCTTTTGAAAAACACCTTGATTTTAATACTTCTAAACGACTTAATTTTACTATAACTCATATTAAATCTTTAATAACATTATTAGCTATTTCTTTTGCATTCATTTTTGTTAATGTAGGCATAACCCAGTTATCTAATTCTAACTTATCAAATAAAACTCTACCAGCTTTTTTATAGTAGTGTTTACCCTCAATCAAATAGTTGTCTTTTAGTTTATGGATATGCTCTTTTGAATATCCAAGATAATAAGATGCTTCTTTTGTATTTAACCATCTCTTTTCACTATTAATCTTTTGTTCTAATATATTTAATTTTTCTAATACTTCATTTATTTTTTCTAAATTCTCAAATGGTATATCCATTGTTTTAATTCTCCTTTGATTATCTGTTTAAGGGAGGGAGTAAATCCCTCAAAGCTGTATATACTTTTTAAAAAAGTATCAAAAACTTTGTGCCTCATTTGGTGTAATATCTAATACTAAATTTCTTTTTGTTGCTTCTTTTAAAGCTACATAGTAAATATGCTTATCTCTTGAAGATAGATGTTTCTTCTCTCTTGTCTTATCAAGGTAAACAAGTAAGTCATAATCTTGTAATTTAGATACTGTTTCAGTTCTTAGAGGTTTAATTAAATTTCCATCTTCTAATAATCTTAAATTCTCTTTTGAACCATTTTTATTTATAATCTCTACCTCTGTATATCTTTTCTTTAACTCTTTATTTGTAGTAGTTTTATTTAATGATTCTTTTGCATCTTTGTATAGTTCATCTAAAAAATTGGAATCTATGTTTAGATTGTTTATAAATGCTTTTCTAATTAAAGCTATATACTCTAATTTGAACTTATAATCATCATATATTGAAATAGCTCTTTTAACTCTACTTAGTGGTAATTGTATTTGTAAAAAATCTTCTAAGTAATATTCACTTTTTATTTCTTCCCAAATAGCTAAAGTATTAGCTCTATGTTTGTTGTTATGTTCAATTGCTTTATTTGATAAAGAGTTAATATCTATTAGTCTAATATCTTCCATAGAAGTTTTAAATAGATTTACTGCATTAGAGAATAAATCTTCAATAGTAAAGATATTAAAAGTTTTTAAATACGCTCTATGTAACTCAAACTCAACATTAAAAATCTCATCTTCAATATCAAAGTCATTATTTAAAAAGTATTCATACATTAAATCTTTTTTCTTTGATTTTTTTAATTCTTCTTTTTTGTTATATAGTCTTAGTTTAAAAGGCTCTTTTCCTACATATAAGGTTTGCACTTTTGAAGCATTACCAATTTCACTAATTGTCGAATATTGTCTTTTTCTTGTACTAAACATCTCTTTTGTTACAAAGCTAAAATCATATTGAATAAAACAGTTTAAATCTGCTCTTGTAATTGGATTGAATCCAGTTGTATATTCTTTTAATAAATGAACATTAATAAACTCAACTAGTGACTTAATGCCCATTGTATAAATTCCTACACCTTGAAGTTGCACTCTAATATCATTTAAACCTCTGTTTTTATATCTATCTTTAAAACCTATTTTAAAGAACTCATTTATATCTTTGAACCAATGAAAGCCTTCTGCTTTGCCTAAGAAGTTTAGAGGTGTATCGTTTATATTTATAATAATGTCATTGTTCTCAAACTCAACATCTTTTTTTTCAAACTTACCTTTTATTTCTTCTACTTGGTCTAATATTTCAAGATATAAATCATCATAATTTTCATTTGATTCACAGAAGTAATAAAGTGAATCAATACCAAATATCTTTTTTACTTTACTCATTTATTTCCTCTTTATGACGTATAGAACGGGGTATTACTATAAACCCCGAACATAAATTTATTTTATTGTCACGAATAAGAAAAAACACAGAAGGCTCTCTGTGTTCTTTTCTTATTCTTAGACACCATAGAATGAATATTTTTCTGAAATAATTCCTACTGGTACTTCAACTTCTTTATTAACTTTATCTTTGTATAAAGGTATTTTTTCATCAGGTATTGAAATAGTATGAAGTTCTTTTACAATTGAGCCATTAGCTCTTTTATTTTCCACTAGAACTTGAACTTTTCCTTTTGTATCTATTTCTAAACCATCTTTATTTTTATACTTACTTTTATCGATTATATTAAGTAGTATTCCATTGATTTTTAACATTTTTTATCCTTTGTAATTTTTATTTACAAAGAGCTCTTTGATTTAATTTCGATATCGATAGGGGAAGTTTAGTAAAAAAGAAAAAGTTTGGAAATCAATATTTTTTGTTTTTTTATGTCGATTTTATTCGTTTTTTGATTCATAAAGAAATATTAGTTCTTGTCTAATATAATTTATATGGGAGTTTTCAATAGTTTCAATAAATAGTGATGAATCACAATCTTTAAACTTTTTATCTGCAATTGTTGCTTGTTTTTTTATAGAATGAGCAAGTTTATCTTTTTCTTCTTTTGTGTAAGGAGGGGTGTCTTTTTCATTATAATGTAGAAATATTGGTAAATAATGAAATATGTTGTACAAATAAATATTTTTTGATAGTTCTCTTTTAAAATAGTCTCTTCTACTATCCATATCATATAAAATATCATTTGAAAGTCTATTAGTAAGGTTCAATGAATCAGGTTCATTTATTTGTAACCTTTGAGTTAAAAATGTATAAACTAAAATCATATGAGAATTTTTAATTTTTGTTTCTGAAAGATTAAAATACATAAAAAAGTCTAGTGATTCAAAAAAGATTTCTTTGGTTTTCTCATCTTCTGTATCTAATACCTTATCCCAGTTAATAGCTTTAAAGTTTAATGATATAAAAAACAGATACTGTTTTATTCTTTCTGAATATTCATCTTTAATTAAAATGTTTAGAACTCTTTTTAATAAAACAAATTTAGCTCTATATCTTCTATTAAATCTTTTATTTTTAGAGATTTTATCAAACTTATTGTATTTATTCTTTAAAGCCCTTTTATCTGAACTTATTTTAAATAAAGTATCTTTAATTTCATCCTTATATTCATGTCTTAATTTATAAGCGTAATGATATCTATAAATTAAATGTAAAAGATTAAAGCATTCTTTTAAAACTATTTGACCATTGAATAAAATTGCTTCAGATTTTAGTTTTTTGTTATATGGTAAATCTTGATATAAATCTTTATGAGCTTTTGCAACATCTATAAACCAATCTTTTAATAGCTCTATTTCATCTTGTGAAAATATTTGTTCATTGGTAATATTTTTGAAGTATAGATTAAAAGTATTTGTAATATATTCTTTTTTTAATCTATAATTCTTTATATATTTTAGGTCAGGATTTTGAATTATATTAAAATATGAAAAATATTTATTTACTATTTTATTTATCATAGTTAAGTAAACTTAGTATTTCCTCTACAAGTACATTTTGTTCTGATGTAGTTTTATATTCTTCATATACATATTCTACAATTTTTTTTCGCGCATTACTTTTTGCATTGTCTTTATGATTATAAAAACGTCCCAGCGTATTATTGGCTATCTCTGCTACTAACGTGGTAAATCCTGTTTTTTGTTTTGTTGTTTGAATACTTAAATCATAAAAAGACTTTTTAATTAAAAGACTTTCTATAAATTCGATAAATTTATAATCATCATTCTTTATAAGATTAGAAACATAGTTCTCAATATTATTCTTCACAGGAATATGTTGATACCATTTAATATATCTCTTTTCAGAATAAACATCTTTTTTTCTATCCTCATCTAATGAGACCATAACATCTGCATCGCCATAGAATTTTTCATGATAATTCTCAACGGCTGTCTTTACAACTTGATTACTACCTCCAACAATTATAACTCCAATTGATAAATTTTTATGATGAGGAAGATCATTTAAAGTAAGTTCTATATATTGTTTTGCTAATTCATCCTCAACTAATATTACTTTATCATAGAACTGATGTTTAAAAAGTTTAGATGTTAAATATCCTAAATGTATAGGGTTAGAAATAGAATGTTTATTCATGATATTCCTTTGAATAAAAAAAGTATTTTTTGCTGGAATATTTTCTAGAATATGTAATGAATGAGAAGCAAATAAAATTATCAAGTTAAATTTTTTTGCATATTCATTTAATAGTTTCGTTAATCTTGTTTGTGCTAGTGGATGTAAAGAAAGTTCAACTTCATCTATTATTATAAGAGCAGGAATTACACTACCTCCATTATTTTTAAAATTATCTATAAATTTTAATAACTTAAGTAAAAAATATTCTCCTGTACTAAACAAATGTTCCTTTATATATTCATCATCTTTTAAATTTAAAGCATAGTAAGAATATGTTTTTGTGATTAGGTTATTATTTATTTTTCTTCTTCTCTCGGCAGTAATTTTATACAAATTATTAAACTTATAAAATGAGTCTTTATCTCCAAAAAGAATATAGTTCATAGAATTTTTTATAAAGTCACTTGCTTCATCTATATTATCTTCTATTATATATTCAAGTTTATCTTTTATGTACTCGTCAATTTTATCAAATCTAGTGCCAGTAAGAATTGAAGACTCAAAAAAGCCTTTTAATTTATTAGGCATATTTATTTTATCATTTGTACTTTGTCTCCAATTGTTATTAGTGCTTTTATTTTTAATCCATGTAAAAATATTATCGTTTATTGTATAAATAATTTTTGTGTTTTCATAATATTTAGAACCTGTTAATTCATGATGGAAAATGTTAGGTTCAATTAATTTTGCTATACTGATTAATAATGATGATTTCCCCGAACCATTTTCACCAATTATTCCATAAACACCTGCTTCTTCTTGTAAATCCCACTTTAAGTAAGATATTGTTTTCAAGTTATAAATTTCTATAGTTATCTTAGGATACGAATTAAGTGGTAAGTCAATTCTTTTATCAAAATTATTTTTCTCTTTTTCTAGTTTTTTATTACTATCATTATTGAATACTTTAAGTTTTTTTTCTTCTATCTTTTTTAAAA
This sequence comes from Arcobacteraceae bacterium, assembly GCA_048268245.1. Taxonomy (GTDB): domain Bacteria; phylum Campylobacterota; class Campylobacteria; order Campylobacterales; family Arcobacteraceae; genus Arcobacter_B. Next base: position 25,982 of record JBLWVX010000025.1, on the reverse strand, counting down.
GTTTAATTTTATCATTTTCTATTTCTTTGTTTATTAATTCATCTTCTGAATTATTTTTATTTTCTTCTTCTTTTTTTATGGAACTATTAGAGTCTTTCTTTTTTATAAATTTTAGTCCAGATGAGCCTTTCCTATTTATTCGTTTACTAACTATATAGTTTTTTTTAATTGATTTATTGTTAGTAGCTCTATCATAATCTATTTCTGCATTTTTTGTATCATACCAGAAGGATAGTTGCTTTTACCGCTTAATATATAGTTTGCAATTTTTTCAGCATCAATATAGGAAACTGCAGATTGAGGAGATTTTAATTCAAATCCTAAATTTCTTGATTTTAAAATTACATCCTGGCTACTTGCCCCAACTTCATCTGCTATTTCATAAACTCTAACTTTATCTGACATATTACTCCAAATATATAATATTTATTAATATAAAAGAATAATGTTATCATGTTTTTAATTAAATAATATTAGTTGATGTTCCAAAAGTGTTCCAAAAAAGAAAATATATTATGAGGCTGATATAAATATTAATACTTAGAAGTCTTAAAACAAGGTGTTTTATAGTTTTTTAATTTATTTTAGTAAAATTCATAATCGTAGTTCCTAAAAGTAAGCCATAAAGCTTACTTTTCAAAACTCTCATCGTATTTTCTTAACTGGGCTTCTCTAACCTCTACTAGATTAAGAAGATCATCTATTCTAGTTTGTTTTATTTCAATCTTCTCTTGCATTTTTTCTATCTCTGCTTTAGCATTTACAAGCTCTTTTGATAGTTCATTGTATTTTTTTATGCCTTTTTCTCTTTCTTTTTTTTTATTTGAAATAATAGCCTTAAGCTCTTCAATTTCACTATTTTTAACTTTTAAATTTTTAATAACTTTTTCATCTAAACCTAACATTTCATTTTCATAATATTCTATTTGAGTTCTTTGATCTAAATATTTTTGTTTGTTAACTTTTAGTTCATTTTCTAAATAAGTTATTCTATTTTCATAGGATTTTAGATTATTTGATGATTTAGCAACTTCAAGATTTTTTTCTTTTATATTTGTGATAAGCTTTTTATGAAACTCTCTTTTCTGATTTACTTCTTCTGTTGAAATAAAACCAATAGAGATATACTCCTCATTTTCATTTGCTGTTTTAAATATAGTTGACTTTATATATAAAACTTCACCATCTTTGTCTTCAAACTTTAAATCTTTTTTCCATGTTTTATTAGTTTTGACTGTTTTCCATAAATCAATTAGTATATTTTTATCAATATTCTTACTAATTAGTGAGTGAAAATTTTTTTGTAATAACTCTTCCTTCTCATATGCTAAGGTATTACTAAAAAGTCTATTTGAGTAAGTTATATCACCTTTTGAGGTCATTTTAAAAATAGTAGCAACATTATCAATTACTTTTAAGTACTCTTTTAATTCAGTGTTTTTTTCTTGTATTAACTTTTCAAAATATTTTTTTTCACATACTTTTTGTATTTTCTCAATCACATCTTCAATATCTACAGGTTTTAAAGCATAATAAGAAGCATTCAAAGATATTGCTTTTAAAAGATATTCTGTTTCAGACCTCGCTGTTGTAAAAATTATAGGAATTGAATCGTTTTTTTCTCTGATTTTTTCAAGCATTTCAATACCATTTAATTGAGGCATATTTATATCACTTAGTATCAAAGAAATCTTTGGTTTATCAAGTAGTCTATCTTCTAGATATTTTTCAAACCCTTCTAAACCATTTTTTGCAACTATTACTTCTTTGAAAAGTCTATTTAATACTTTTTCTAATTGCTTTCTTGCTATCTCTTCATCTTCAACATATAATATAGTTAAATTTTTTAAAAATTCTTTATTAAACATGATTAAACCTTTATATAATACTAATACAAATTACATAAAAGAATTATTATAATATGGATTCTTTTAAAACAAATAAAAAGATAAAATAATTTATCAAAACTTTATATTAAAAGCGATATTATAAATCATAATATTAAAATAACTTTGATGTTGTTTTTTGGAGAATTAAATGCCAAATATAGATAATCTTCTTTTTTACAAGCAGTTATTTGATAAATTACAAGTAAGTATTATTGTAATAAATGCTAGTACAGGTAATATTACAGATGCCAATGAAAGAACATCTAATCTTCTAAAAATACCTTGTGAAAAAGTAATAGGTATGCATTTTTCACAAGTTTATCCAAATAGCAATAATTTCTTTTTTGATGAATTCATAAATGAAACAATTCAAAAACTTCTAGACAAGAAAAAAGTAGAAGATTTTGAATATTTCATCTCAGATTTTAATAAAAAAATGATTCCCATAGAAATCTCTTTTAATCTAATAAACTTAGAAGAAAAAAACTATTTAGTTTTAATGATAAAAGATTTGAGATTAAGAAAACAAAGAGAGAATTTAATAAACTACTATAATAAGGCACTAGAAAAATCTTCGTGTTTTTTAGCTTTAGTAGATCAAGACTATAAGTATTTATCTGTAAATGATTATTATTCAAAAGTTTTCGGAATAAAAAAAGAGAAGTTTATAGGTAAATCAATGTCATTTATTTTTGGTGAAGAGTATTTTAATGACATAATAAAAGAGAAATTTGATAGAGCTTTAAATGGTGAATCAATAGAATTTAACACAATAATTAACATCAATAAAAAAACACACCACTTACAAGTATACTATGAACCTTACTATAATAGTGAAAATAGCATTGAAAGTATTGTTGTTCATGTATATGACATGACAAAGTTTAAAGAGTATGAAGAGGATAATCTCAAAAAAGAAAAACTTTTAATTCAGCAATCAAAAATGGCAGCAATGGGTGAAATGCTTGAAAATATAGCACACCAATGGAGACAGCCATTATCAATTATATCTACATGTACAAGTGGAATAATACTTCAAAAAGAGTTTGATACATTATCTGATGATATTCTAAAAGAGTCTTTAGACAACATAATGAATACAACAAATTATTTATCTAACACAATTGATGATTTTAAAAACTTCTTTGAAAGAGATAAGCAAAAAATTGTTTTTAATGTTTCATCTATTATTAGCAAAACACTTGATTTAGTTGAAATGAGCTTTAGTAGTAATGATATAGATTTAATAAGAGATTTAGATGAAACAATTGATATTGAAAACTACAAAAATGAATTAATGCAAGTTTTATTAAATATAGTAAACAATGCAAAAGATGCTTTACTATCTAATAAACAAGGTTTTGAAAATAAAAAACTTATTAAAATCTCTTTATATAAACAAAATGATAAAACAGTAATTGAAATACTAGATAATGCAAATGGTATTCCAGAAGATATTCAAGAAAAGATATTTGAACCATATTTTACAACAAAACATCAAAGTCAAGGTACAGGAATAGGGCTTTTTATGACAAGAGAAATTGTTACAAAACATATGGAAGGGGAAATTAGTATTGAAAATATTAAATTTACCTTTGAAAAAGAAGAACAGTTTGGGGCATTATTTAAAATTGTGATTTAAATGGTAAAATGTAATTTTTAGGAGAAATTGATGAGTTATCTTGATATATGTGTGATTGGCTGGAACTTAAATGTAATGATGTTCTTAATAAACTTTTTTTTAGCAATAAGAGTGATTTTTGCGCAAGATAGAGATAGATTGCAAGAAGAAAGTCTAGTATTAAAAGAGCTTAAAGAAGAAATGGATAGATATTATCCATATAGAACTCAAACTACGATTATTACTTATTTAGTACCGTTTACAGCATTTTTTAGAATGAGTTTAAGATTTTTAGAGATGTTTTTCTTTTTTCAAAAAAATAGAGGCTCTAAAATGTTTGATTACATGGTATATAAGTACACAACTGAAATTAATAAAGCTAAAAACAGATAAATTATATGAATAATTTAAAAGCACAATTTGAAGGCTTTTATAATACACCTGCTTTGTTTGAAACTCTAAATGACATTAGTCAATTTGAGTTTGAAACTATTGATTATAAAAAATATGACTATGCAAATTTTGAGATTTTACAAAAACTTCCTTTGGGCAAAAGAGTAGAGTACTTTTTTGAAGAGTATATAAACCTCTCAAGTCGTTATAACCTAATACACAAGAATATGCAAGTAATTAACAACAAAAATACACTAGGTGAAATAGATTTTATCCTTTATGATAAAAAAAGAGAACTATATTTACATTCTGAGCTTGTTTATAAGTTTTATTTGTATGATGATAGCTTCAAAGAGGAAATAAACAAGTATATTGGACCAAACAGAGATGATACATTACTCAAAAAACTAGAAAAGTTAAATACAAAGCAGTTCCCTTTACTTTTTAGAGATGAAACAAAAAATTATATAGATATTAATTTAAAATATGTTTATCAAAATAGTTGTTTTAAAGCAAATATTTTTTTACCTTACAAAAAAAAGGTATCAGTATCTTTAATAAATAAGTTTTGTATTAAAGGCTTTCATCTTAATATAAATGAGTTTTTAAAATTGCCTGAATTTAAAGAATATAAATACTTTTTACCCCATAGATATGATTGGATTTTAAATTCTTCTTTAAATACTAAGTGGAAAGAGTTTGATGAGATAAAAGAAGAGCTTCAAGTCTTTTTAGACTTGAAAAAATCTCCTTTAGTTTGGCTAAAAAGCCAAGATGATTATAAAGTGTTTTTTGTTACTTGGTGGTAGATTATTTATAGATTTCTTCAACAATCTTTTTTACAACTTCATAAACATTTTCAACAGATTTAATAGATACTTGCTCTTTTCTTGAATGAGGAAAATTAATAGTAGGTCCTATTGAGGCTACTTTTAAGTGTGGATATTTATCTTTAAATATTGCACACTCTAATCCTGCATGAATAGCTTCTAATGAAGCTTTAGGATTAATAGTTTGATATATATCTAAAACTTTTGACGTAAATTTATTTATATCTGGTTTCCAAGCTGGATATTTACCATCAGTTGTAACACTAAATCCATGCTCATTTAAAATATTTGTTGTTTCTTCTTTTATAGCTGCTAATTCATCATTTGCCATTGATCTTGCACTAAATTCAATTTTAATACTATCAATTGTAGTTGAAATAATTGCTATATTTATAGAGTTTTGAACTACATTTAGCTCTTCATTTCTAGAAATAACACCTTGTTTAAAATCATAAATAAAATCAATAACTTTATCATCAAATACACTTAGATGTTCACTTTGTGTATCAATTTTTGTAATTTTCATATTTTCATGACTAGCAATAGGTTCACAACTAGAGGCAACAATAGCTTTTGCATTTACAGGAATAGAGTTTATTCTTTCTCCACCATTAAAATCTAAAAGCTTTGCATTTGCTTCTTTTATAGTTTTTGCTACTAGCTTTATGGCATTTGGGATATTCTTGTCTATATCAACTCCACTATGTCCACCTTGAAGTTTGCCTATAGTTATTTCATACAAATCAAGTTTTTCGGTATTAGGTAGAATCTTTTTATTTGAATTTATAGCAAAGATATCTACTCCACCTGCACAACCTATACAAACTTCACCTTCTTCTTCACTATCAAGGTTTAGCATATAAGGTGCGTTTATTGCTAGTTCTAAATTATTTGCACCAATTAAACCTATTTCTTCATCTGAAGTAAATAAATACTCTGCATCAACTCCCTCATACATAAGATTTATCATGTAAGAACAACCAACACCATTGTCACTACCAAGAGTAGAATTTTTTGCACTTAAAATATCTTCATTTTGAATAATTTGTGGCACACAATTATCTTCTAAACATACTATATCATAGTGAGATTGAAATACTATTTTTGCTTTTGTATTTTCTTTTTTACATAAAATATTATTGTATTTATCAACTAAACACTCATATCCTAGTTCTTGAGATATCTCTTTCATGTAGTTAATAAATGGCTCATGAGTTTTTGAACATCTTGGAATTGCTGTAATTTCTTTGAAAATATCTATAACTTTACTCATATAACACCTTTGAATTTTTAGGTGATTATAACAAAATAAGCTAGGGAAAAGTTTAAAGTAGGGGGATTAAGAGGTATAAACTAAGAGTAAAACTCTTAGTTCATTTATTTAGTTTCTCCAGAAATAGGATCTTTCATATTTCTATTTCTATATGCTAAAGTAATAGTGATAAATACCATTGAAACAACATAGTAAATCCATGTTGGAATTGGTACAGGGTCACCTGTTGCATATGAGTGCATACCTGATAAGTAGAAGTTTACACCAAAGTATGTCATTAAAATTGTTGCAAATGCTAAAAGTGAAGCAGTTGAGAATGCAAATGGATTGTTAAGAGGTTTAACAAATCTCATGTGAATTACAAATACATAAGTCACGATTGAAACATAAGCCCAAGTCTCTTTAGGATCCCATCCCCAGTATCTACCCCAAGACTCATTTGCCCAAATACCACCAAGGAAGTTACCAATTGTAATAAATGTTACACCAATAATTAATGCGATTTCATTAATAGCACTGATATTTTTAATAGTCTCATCTAAATGAGGTCTATTTTTTCTAAAGATAAACATAATTAATGCCATAAATCCTAAAATAGCCCCAAGTCCAAAGAATCCATAAGATGCTGTTAGAATTGATACGTGAATCGTTAGCCAATAAGATTTAAGTACTGGTACAAGATTTGTAATCTGTGGGTCAATACCTGTTAAATGCGCTGTAAACATAAATATACCAGCAACAATAACTGCTGCACTTAATGCAAGAAGTGATTTTCTAAAGAAAACAACACCAGCAAATACAGCTGACCAAGAGATATATAGAAGTGATTCATATGTATTTGACCATGGTGCATGTCCTGAAATAACCCATCTGAATCCCATTCCAAATGTATGCACAGCAAATAACAATGCTAATACAATAAAGAAAAAGAATGTAGTCTTTCTTAGTTTAATTTTAGGATTAAATACTACAACAAATGAAACAATTAACATAACTAAACCAGTTAAAATATATGCAAGTGTAAGTTTTAAGAAAATATCTAATTCGTTAAATAAAATTTCATTGTCAATCTCTGAATCACTTAACATAACGTCTTTACCAATCTTCTCTTGATAAAGTTTAATCATATCAAGGAATTTATCAGCTTGTTCCCAATCGCTTTGTATAACAGAGTTAATAAATCCTCTTGTCATAAGCTCAGCAGCTCTTCCACTTTTTTCTTCAAAAGTTTCCATAGCATCTAATGGCGCATGCCAAGTATTTGCTTTATCTTCTGGTTTAGGAAAGATTCTAAATAAGTTTCCATTAAAAGTAGCATATGTAATATTAAGTCTTTCATCAAGTCTTACAATATCTTTTTCATATGTTCCTCTATCTTGAGGCTTTGTAATAGAAGCTTTTTCAGCTTCTTTATTTAAGATATATTTACCATCAATAAAAACTTCTGTAAAAGCAATATGTTTTCTATTTTTATCAATACCTAAAAACTTTTTTAATTTAGGAGTTTTTACTCTAATAAGTCTGATATCTCTCCACATTTCAGGTCTTGTTAACATACCTAAAACAATTTGATCAGCATTCATACCAAATAATGATTTTTTACCACTTAATTTAAGAAGTATTTCTCGATTTAATGTAGACATAGGCTTCATTCTTCCACCTTGACTTTGTGTCACAAGTTTAGAGAATTTTTCAGCTGTAGCTTCTGATTCTTCTTTAAATTTCTTTAAATAAGCAATTGTATCTTGAGCTTTTACTTCATCTTCCATAACTCTTTCTTCAGCTTGTAATGAAGTTGAAGCAAAAGCAATCATACATGCAATTGCAATAGAAGCAACATTTTTTTGAGATACGTATTTAGTTAATTTCCAGAACCTAGATTTTTTATCAAATAAGTTCATTACTAAACCAAGTGTTAGTAAGAAGTATCCTAAGTAAGTAGGCCATTTTCCTGGGTCATTATTTACAGATAATACTGTACCTGTTTCATCAGGGAAATATGAACTTTGGAAGAATAAAAAGTTTCCTTCATGAAGTGTTCTATTCATAAAGATTCTATAGTCATACTCTTTGTTATCTTTAATAACTGTAACTTCAGATGCATAAGATGAAGGTGCATTACTACCTGGGTATCTGTCAAGCTGGAAGTCATTTAGTTTAATAGCAAACGGTAAGAATAGTGTTTTAGAACCATAAGATAGAGTTACAGTTGTATCTCCAAAGACTAGATCTCTTTTTAAACCTCTTTGTCCTCTTTGTCCGGGAAGTTTAATAGTTTGTGTTTCCCCGTTAATTGTAACATCAACAGTTAAAAGTCCCATTTTAGCAGTACCTTTTTTTGCTAAAAGATAATCATTGTATTTTACATTTACTTTTTTATCTTCACCATATAAAATAGTATGTTCAAATTTATTAACAAACTTTAGTAAAGATGTAAATTCTTTTTGATATTCTTTATAGTAAGTTGTACCATCTTCCTTAATAGATATCTGTAAATAAGGTTCTAATGAACTCATTCTGTTTTCAGTAGTTCCTTCTTTAATTTGCATAATTCCTTCATAACCAACATATCTTGTAATACCAGCTGCTATTAATATAACTACAAATGATGTATGAAATATAAATCTAGCTTTATTTCTCCACATTTTATATTTAAAAATAATACCTGTTAAGTTTATTGTAGTTAATACTAGTATTGCTTCATACCAAATATTATTGTAAACTAATACTCTTGCAGAAGAAGTATCAAAATCATTTTCAATAAATGTAGCATATCCAGCACCAATTGCTAATATAGCCAGTAAGATAAGTGTAGTCTTAAAGGAAAATAAGACATTTGTTCCTTTCAAAAAAAATCCTTTCTATTTTTAATTAATGAATGAATTATATTGTTAACTAGTTAACTATAAGTTAACTAAAAATGAAAATAAATTCATATTTTATTTCATTTGGAAGTATAACAAAAGATTAATTTGTTTGACTTGATTTAAGACAATTTTTTACTTATTATTCCTATAATAACGCTATGAATTTAGACGAATTACAAAAAAAGAAAGACGATTGTAGAAATTGGAAAAATGTTCAGCCTTGGTTTGAACAATTAAATAAAGCACGTGAGATAAAAACAGATGAACTTTTTGTTGATTATGGTGATTGGTTTACTATTGGAAAAAGAGAAGATATTACTCAAGAACAGTATGATCTAATCGAAGAAACAGCAAAAAAGCTTATTCCTTGGAGAAAAGGACCTTTTAATCTTTTTGGTTTAGAAATTGATTCTGAATGGCAAAGTAATATTAAATACAATCTTATTAGACCTCATTTTAATCTAAAAGATAAAGTTGTTGCTGATATTGGATGTAATAATGGATATTATATGTTTAGAATGCTTGAAGATAAACCAAAAAGACTTATTGGTTTTGATCCAAGTGCTTTAACTTTACATCAATTTGAATTTATAAATCATTTTGTTAAATCAGAAATAGTTTATGAAATGCTTGGTGTTGAACACTTAGAATATTATAATCATAAATTTGATTTTATTTTTATGCTTGGTGTTTTATATCATAGACCAGATCCTGTAGGAACTTTAAAATCACTAGCACGTGGTTTAAACTCAAAAGGTGAAATATTAATTGATACTTTTATGATAGATGGAGATGAAGAACTTTGTCTAACACCAAATAAAAGATACTCAAAAATACCAAATATTTATTTTATTCCAACTATTCCTGCACTTAAAAATTGGCTTGTTAGAGCAGGGTTTGAAAATATTGAAGTAATTGCAACAACAGTTACAACAAATGAAGAGCAAAGAAAAACAAAATGGTCATTTGATCAAAGTTTAGATGATTTCTTAGATCCTAATGATAGTAGTAAAACTATTGAGGGATATCCTGCGCCCAAAAGAGTATATATAAAAGCTAGAAAAGTACAATAGACTTAGAAAAGTTCTATTGTGTCTTCTTCTGAAAGTTCATCATAGTCAAAAAACTGACTTCTTCCTTTATTTTTTGCTTCATATAAAGCAATATCTGCATTTTTTATAGCATCTGTAATTGTTTCACTTGAATCTGTTTTAAAAGTTTCAAGTCCAATGCAAATAGTTTTCTTCAAAGTCTGCTTTGTAATTGGATTAACTTTAATCTCTACTTTAGCAAAGTCCTCAATTATCTTTCTAGATAAATCTTCTACTTGCCATTTAGTAGTATTGCTTAAAATAGTTACTAAAAACTCATCAGCATTAAGTCTTGCAACCATATCAAATTCATTTATATTTGTATGAATTATTTTTGCAAGTTCAATTAATACTTGGTCTGAAATATCATAATCAAACTCATCAATTACAGCTTTAAAATGATCAACACCAACCATTAAAAAGTATATTTCATCTCTAGTATTATTTGAAATAGTTAAATGTTTATTTAAATTTTCTATTAAATAGTTTCTATTATAAACTTTTGTTACTGAGTCAATAGATGAAGACTCAATAAAGTTTTTCTTTAAAATACCATTTTGAATAATAGGAGAAATTTGAAAGAATGCAGCTTCAATAATATCATATTTAGCTTGTAATACTTGATAGTGAACATTTGATGTAGCACTAAAAGATACTGTCGCATTAAGATTTGTATGTGTATTTATAATAAAAAAGTATGCTTTATCATCATCTAAATAAAACTCATTACCTTTTATAAATATTTCTTCTTTTGAATTTGAGCTTATATCAATTAGAGAAAATGTTAAATTATCGACACTAAAAAATTTATTTAGCCAATCAAAAATGTCCTCAGCCATTTGAACAATATTTGTTGAATATTGTAGCTGTTCATATAGATTATAAATACTAACTAAAGATTTGTAGCTTTCTTCATTTGTCTTAGAGTCTTTTATTAGTTCTAGAATCTTCTCTTTCATAAGTTAAACCTTAAAATAAGTCAATTGTATTGGTATCTTCTTCAGTATACATAAAGAATTGACTTCTACCTTTATTTTTTGCTTCATATAAAGCAATATCTGATTTTCTAAAAATCTCATCCATAGTTGAAGCATCATCAGGGAAAATCGTAATACCACAACAAATTGTCTTTTTTAGTATTTGTTTTGTTTTCTTATTTACTAAAACCTCTTTTTTTGCAAATGCTTCTATGATTTTTTGAGCTATCATTGAAGCATTTTTATTATCTTGAATATTCATTAGAATTACCAAAAATTCATCAGAATCAATTCTTAATATAATATCAGATGTTCTTAAAGTCTCTTTTAAAACTTCTGCTAAGGCAATAAGTACTTTATCACCAATATTGTAGTCGAACTCATCAATTACAGCTTTAAACTGGTCAATACCAAACTTTAAAAATCCTAAAGTATTTTTTTCTCTAATTGATAAACTTAACAGTTTTTCAGCATAATTTTCTAAATAATGTCTATTATAAAGTCCTGTTAAACCATCAATTAGACTCAAATCTTTTAGTGTATCTTTTAAAAGCTTATTATATAGTGTTTGAGAAAAGGCTTGAAGGGCTAAATTAATTACAAATCTATTCTCTTTTATATTTTTGTCATCATTAGATGAAACTATAACTCTTATTTTTGTATATTCACTTTGAATTAATTCAAATACACAATTCTTATATTCTACTAATTTACTTGAAGATTTATAAAGAATGTCTTCTTTATCTTCTTCACTTGTGTCAAGTAAAGTAATCTCTATATCATCAACATTAAATTTTGTTTTTAAATACTCTAAAACTTCTATATAAAACTGTTCTAAAGTTCTTACAAGTTTTAAATTTTCATTTTCTTTAACTATATTCTCACAAACTTGACTCATTTATATTTACCCTTATAATATAATATATCTTTCCCATTGTGCTAAGGAATCTAACTCTGCTTTTAATGTAGTTTTATCACCATGTCCAGGGTAAATATGAAAATTAGTATTTTCCCAAGAAAGTATTTTATTAATACTTTGTTTCATTTGTGCGGCATTTGACATAGGAAAATCAAATCTTCCAATTGTGCCTTTAAATATAAAATCACCTGTAAATAAATGTTCGTTTATTTGAATAGCAGAACACCCTGGCGTATGACCGGGGAAATGATGAAATTTAATTTTAACACCTGCAATTTCGAATTCTTGGTCAGGATCAACTTCAATATCAGCCTTTGAAGAAGGCATTCCTAATCCATAAGGATCTGTAGTTAATAAAAAACAGTCATCTTTTGGTGTATATAATTTTACATTGTATTCATTTTTAACTTCTGTATTTGACCATACATGATCAAAATGTCCATGGGTATTTAATACTGCAACAGGATTTGTTACATTTTGTTTTATCCATCTTGCAGCATCTACTCCTGGATCAATAATTATATCTTTATCTTCTATTGTTACAATATAACAATTAGTCTGATAATCGCCCATTGGCTGTACTTTTATATCCATTTTAAAGCCTTTTCGCTAAAATATTATCATTATATCATAAAAGAGGTTATACGTGAATTATTTTTCTACATTAGAACATGTTTTATTAACAAATAATCCAAAAGATAAGATTGAAAAGTTCAAATCTTTTTATAAAAACTTTATAAATAATAATTTTACTTTTGAAAAAGATTATATACCCCCTAAACTTAAAGAACCATCATATTCTAGTTTTTTAGAAATTGTTAAGCCAACATCATTACCTAAAATAAAAAATTTTAATACTATAGAAGGTAAACAATATCTTCTTCATACAATTTTACATATTGAATACAGTGCAATTGATTTAGCTCTTGACGCAGCTTTAAGATACAAAGACTTGCCCCTGCAATACTACAAAGATTGGTTAGAAGTTGCAAATGATGAAGTCAGACATTTTATAATGCTGGAAGAGTTATTAGGAGAAATTGGTTGCAAGTATGGTGATCATGCTGTACATAAAAATCTATTTGAAGCAATGGAAGCAACTCCAGAGTTTTTGAGAAGAATGGCAGCAGTTCCAAGATATCTTGAAGCAAATGGTTTAGACCAAAATCCAAAAATAATGGAAAAATTAAAATCAAATAATGATCCATTTAATAGAAAAATACTTGATGCTTTAAATATTATTTTAGAAGAAGAGGTTGATCATGTAACAAAGGGTGATGTTTGGTTTAAATATGCCTGTGATTTAGAAAACCTACCTTATGATTCTACATATCTAGAAATTATTGAAGAAGTTTTTCCAGGTTCAACTAAAAGAAAAATGGATTTAAATTTTGAAGCTAGAAAAAAAGCAGGGTTTTCTTGTGAACTTTTAAAAACCTTATCTAAAAAAGAAGATTGTAATTAAACTGTAATTATTTAATCTAAGTCCTATAAATACAACTTCCTAACAAATTTAGTTTTTTACTTGTCTATACAGGAGTAACAACTTGTATAGACAACTTGTAATCATTGTGTAATTTAACTATTTTATACTTTCGCCATCAAGCTTGTGTAGACAAGTTAAAAGGCAGTTAAAGTGAAGAAAGTTACTAAACCTACATATATAAAACTTTATGAACAAATACTAAAAAGTATTGAATCTAAAGAGTACAATGTAAGTGAAAAACTAGCATCAGAAAATGAATTAGCAAAAAAATTCAATGTAAATAGACATACAGTAAGACAGGCTTTATCTTTGCTAAAAGATAAAGGTTTTATTTACACAAAAAGAGGAAAAGGAAACTTTATATCAAATATAAAAGTTCCATATTCTATAACTGATAAAAGCTCTTACTCTTCAAAAATTCTTGATTTAGGTTATGAGCCAAAAACTAAACTTTTAAGTGCCAATATTGTCGAACCAAGTGATGATGTAATTAAAAACTTAGGGCTAAGTAAAAAACTAAAAGTAATAGAGTTGAAGCTTTTAAGATATGCAAATGATTTGCCAATTTCTGTTTCATACTCTTATTTTGACGCATTTATTTACAGAGAAATTATCAATAACTTAGATATGAAACCTTTCTCTTTATATAAAATTTTAAATAAATGTTATCCAAATTTAGAGATTAGGAAAGTTTCAACTGTATTTGAATCTTTAGTTTCAACAAAAGAGTTTAGCAAACTACTTATGATGCCATTAAATTCACCAATTTTATCAGCAAGTACACTTTCTAAAGACCAAGATGGAAACTTTGTTGAGTATGGGACATCATATTTTAGAGCTGACACTTGTAAAATCAAAGTAGATTTAATTTAATTAGGAGATTAATAGTGATAAAGATGAAAAACCTAACATTAGGTTATAAAAAAGAAAAAATCTTAAAAGATGTGAATTTCAAAGTAAAAGAAGGGGAATTCATAGGAATTATAGGACCTAGTGGTGCAGGAAAATCAACACTTTTAATGTCAGTTACTGGTGGAATAAAAGTATTTGATGGAAAATTTGAAGTTCTAAATTTTGATTTAAAAAATATCAAAAAAAAGAATCTAGTTAAATTAAGAGAACAAGTGGGAGTTATATTTCAAGGATATAACCTAGTTGATAGACTTTCTGTACTTGATAATGTAGTAAGTGGAATGCTAAAAGAGATACCTCTTACAAGAGCAATTATTAAATTATATAAGAAAAAGGAGTTGGAAAAAGCAAAAGAGTATATGGATATTGTTGATATTACTAAACACTCTTTAAAAAGATGTGATGAACTTTCGGGAGGCCAAAGACAAAGAGTTGCAATTGCTAGGGCTTTAGCCGCTGAACCAAAGATTATTTTAGCTGATGAACCTGTATCTGCTCTTGATCCAAAAAGTGCAAAGAAGGTTATGGAGATTTTAAGGAAGGTAAACAAAACTTACGGGGTAACTGTAATTGCTAACCTTCATCATTTAGAGTATGCCAAAGAGTATTGTGACCGAATTGTTGGAGTAAACGATGGGGAAATAGTCTTTGACGATAAGAGTGAGTTGCTAACTGAAAAGTTAGTTGAAAAAATCTACACAAATAACTAGTGTAAAAAATTAAGAAAATTAGGAAATGAAATGAAATTAATTAAAAAACTTACAGTAGCTTCTATAGCTTTAGGATTAGCATCAACTTCAATGTTTGCACAAGAAAAATGGCCTGAAAAAATTACTTTTGGTGTAATACCTGTAGCTGGTTCAACTTCAATGAAAGAAAACTTTGGACCATTAACTGATTATTTATCAAAATCATTAGGTATTAAAGTTGAGATGAAATTAGCTGGAGATTACACAGGTGTAATTACAGGTATGCAGCATAAACACATTGATGTAGCTTATTTAGGACCAAAATCTTATGTAGAAGCTGCAAAAAGAGCTAATGCTGAAGCTTTAGTTGTTGAAGTTGATGGAGAATCAGGACTTCCTGGTTATAGAGGTACTATTATTACTAAAAAAGGAAGTGGATTAAAAACACTTGCTGACTTAAAAGGTAAAACTTGGGCATTCACATCATCTCAATCTACATCAGGAACATTAGTTCCAACTGTAATGTTCTCAAAAGCTGGAATTGATCCTAAAAAATATTTCTCTAAAGTAGTTTACTCAGGGGGTCATGAAGCTTCTATTTTAACAGTTAAAGCTGGAAGAATTGATGCTGCGTCTACTAATAATTTAGATTTCAATAGAGGTTTAGGAAAACATTGGGAAAAAGATCAATTTAATGTTATTTGGACTTCAGATTTAATTCCAGGAGCACCAATTGCTGCAAGAAGTGATTTACCATCTTCTTTAAAAATGGCATTAAAAGGGGCATTTTTATCTTATAACGATCCAAAAGGTTTAGAAAAACTAAAAAATAAAGGTTTTGTTAAAGGTGATGACTCTGTTTATGATTCTGTAAGAGAATTAATTAAATTAAAAAAACAATTAAAAAATAAAAAATAGTTAAATCAAAGTAAGCGTTTTACGCTTACTTAAATAAGGATAGAAAATGAATGTAGAAGAATTAAAGGCTAAAAGCAATCCCTTTTCACTTGGGAAATCAGCAGTAATTGTAATCTTTTTACTTGTTTTAATTCAAAGTTGGAATGACACAGAAATGAGTTTCTCATCACTTTATGATGGTGCAGGTTACATGGTTGAGTATGTTTCTGGAAATCCAAGTATTGAAGGAAGTGGATTTTTCCCACCAAATTTAAACAGTGCTGATTTAATGACTTATGTTATGTCAATGTTAGAAACTATTCAAATGGCAGTTGTTGCGCTGTTTATATCTATAGTAGTGGCAGTTCCATTATCATATATGAGTTCTAGAAATATTTTAAATATTTTAATTCCAGGTAAGACTCCAATTCATGAGTTCATAAAAAAAGTGATATATGGAAGTGCTACCTTTGTTGCAAATGTTTTTAGATCAATCAA
Organism: Arcobacteraceae bacterium; assembly: GCA_048268245.1. Classification (GTDB taxonomy): domain Bacteria; phylum Campylobacterota; class Campylobacteria; order Campylobacterales; family Arcobacteraceae; genus Arcobacter_B. The sequence continues at coordinate 9,640 of JBLWVX010000025.1, read as the reverse complement.
TGAAATTGTTTGGGCATTGATTTTTGTAAGTGCAGTTGGTCTTGGCCCTATGGCTGGTATTTTAGCCTTAGGTGTTCATACAGCAGGTGTATTATCAAAACTTTTAAGTGAAGGAAATGAATCAATAGATCCAGGTCCTGTGGAAGCTTTAACAACAACAGGTGCAGGTTTTTTTAAAGTACTAGTTTATGCAGTACTTCCTCAAACTATGCCTCATTTTGTTTCAATGGCATTGTATAGATTTGAAAGTGATGTAAGAGCTGCCTCAATCCTTGGGTTTGTTGGTGCAGGTGGTATTGGTTTTTATCTTTTTGACAAGATGAGAGCTTTTGAAAACAGTGATGTATGTTCAATTATTATCATTATTGTTTTAACTGTTTGGGTACTTGACAAAATTAGTGCGATGATTAGAAAAAGGTTTATTTAAAATGAAAAGAGAAGATATTAATAATTTAGCACAACTAGTGCAATTTGAAAAGTTAGAAAATTTATATAAAAAGATTGATGAGAAAAATAAAGTACAAGTATTGACACCTCCAACTGAGCAAACACTTCTAGTTCCTGTAAAGGATCCAATTTCAAATAGTGATTTTTATGCAGGAGAGGTACTAGTGACTTCTACTATTGTACAAGTTAATGATACTAAAGGTTGGTCTATGGTTATGGATACAAATGAAAGATTATCATTAGTTACAGCAGTAATAGATGCAGCTTACGAAGCTGATATTTTTAAAAATGAGATTATATCAGTTTTACAAGAAGCTAAAAATCAAGATAACTTAGAAAAAGAAAAAACAAATCAAAAAGTTAACTCTACTAGAGTTTCTTTTGATTTAATGTAGGAGAAAAAGTGAACACAGTTGATATTGAAAAACTAAATAGAGATAATTTTAAAGCTATGATGAATGCCTTATCTATGCCTGGAAAAGTAGAAAAAATTCAACCTTTATTTGAATCAAATTTATTAGCAATTGCAAATACACTTTTATATTCAGAAGTAAGTTTTTATTATGAAGGAAAAGAAGAGTTTAGTTTAATAGAAGCTATTACGAACGCTCAAAATACTAAAGCTGATGATGCTGATTATATTTTTTGTGATGAACTAAATGAGTATTTATTTAATAAAGGGAAAGTTGGAACTTCAAAAGACCCTGAATACTCATCTACATTTATATTTAAATGTAAAGACTTCAATGGTCTGGATGTAAAGTTAAGTGGTCCTGGAATTGATGGAAGTAAAAATGTAAGTCTACCCGTAGATAAATCTTTTGTAGATTTCTTTAATGAGAAGAATTCATATTATCCCCTTGGAAATGAAGTTTTTTTCTTAAGTGATGATGCACAAATAATTGCAGTTTCAAGAACAACAAAAATGGAGATTTTATAATGGCTTATTATGCGATAAAAGGTGGAGAGGAAGCGATTAAAAACTCACTTGATTTTTATAGTGAGATTACAAATAAATCAGAAAAACTGGATGATATAGATTTAATAGAAGGTTTAACATATTCAGTTGATAGAGTTATGAGTGAAGGTTCACTTTATTCTAAAAAACTTGCAGGAAAAGCTATAAAAAGAAGTGCAGGTGATTTACTAAATGCTTCTTTTTTCTTAAGAGCACATAGAAGTTCTTGTCAAAGAATTGGTATAGCTAAAACTATTGATACAAATGATATGAGATTAACAAGAAGAATTTCATCAGCTTTTAAAGATATAGAAGGAGGGCAATTATTAGGTCCTTCAAATGACTATGAAATAAAACTATTAGTTGATTTAGAAAAAGTTGAAACAAATATTGAAGAGTATTCAACAAAACAAAATGTAATAAAATCAGCTCTTACTCCACTAAGAGAAGATAACTTAATTAAAATTCTTCCAAAAGAAGATAAGCCTTGGGATATCACAAGAAGTTATCCAACTGAGCCATATCCTAGAAGTGCTGTTTTACAAGTGATGGCAAGAGCTGAAACAGGTTCACTTTTATGTGTTGGATATACAACAATGAGAGGTTATGGAGATATTCACCCTACAATTGGTGATTTAAGAATTGGTGAATTAGATATTAACTTTACTCATCCATTTACAAAAAATGAAGTAAAAGTTGGAAGTATTGAAGCTACTGCTGTTGAGTGTGTTGGTACATTTAATCAAGATGAAGAAGGTGATACAAAACTTACTACTGGTTTTGGCTTTTGTTTTGGAAAAAATGAAACGAAAGCTATATCTATGTCTATGATTGATTTATCACTTTATAATACACACTATTCAGTTGGTGGGGAGCATGTTATTGCAGCTGATTTTGACATGATTATGCACCATTTAGATGGAATAGAATCATTTGGTATGACAAATCACTTTAAATTACCACACTATGTGACATTTCAAACTGATTATCAGATTTTTAAATCAGCACAAAAATATACAGATGATAAAAAAGAAGAAAAAGGAGTTGCAAAATGAGATATGCATTTTTAGATGAAGAAGCAAAAAAAGAGATTAGAAGATCTATTTTAAAAGCTATTGCAATTCCTGGGTATATTGTAGGATTTGCCTCAAGAGAACTTCCAATCGCACGTGGTTGGGGTACTGGTGGATTACAAGTTACTTTATCAATAATAAATGAAGAAGATACTTTAAAAGTAATTGACCAAGGTTGTGATGGAAGTGTAAATGCTGTAAATATTAGAAATTTTATTAAATCTGTTACAAAAGTGAATACAACAACTAAAACACTTGATGCAAGTATCATTCAAACTAGACATAGAATTCCAGAGATTGATTTACAAGAGGGGCAAACTTTAGTTTTTCAAGTTCCAATGCCTGATATTTTGGAAACTGTTGAGCCAAACATATCAAAAGCAAAGCTTTTACATGCAAATGCTGATTATTCTAAACTATGGGTTTTACTTTATGAAGATACATCTATGTTCGGGGATTCAAGAATCTCAAATAGATACCCTGTGATGGTGAATCACAGATATGCAATGGATCCAAGTCCAATTCCAAAGTATGATACACCTAAGTTGAATAATTGTAAAGCTTTACAAATTTTTGGAGCTGGAAGAGAAAAAAAGATTTATGCAATTCCACCATATACACATGTAGAACCTTTAAAGTTTGAAGATAGAGAGTTTAAAGTTGAAAACTTTGAAGGAAAAGTTTGTGGAAGATGTGGAAGTAGTCATAGTTTCTTAGATGAAGTTTATGATGATGAAGGAAAAGCAACATATTATTGTAATGACACAGATTATTGTGATACACAAAAAGAAAAACAAGGAAATAACTAATGATACTAGATATGAGAAATGTATCTAAGGTTTTTGGAAAATTTTGTCCAAAATGTTTAGAAACAACTGGTGCAGATTTTAATAGCTCTATTTGTCCTACTTGTAAAAGTGTTGTTGGAGTAAATGATGTAAATCTTACACTTGCAAATGGAGAAGTTTTAGGAATAGTAGGTGAGAGTGGTAGTGGTAAATCTACACTTCTACAACTTATTTACCAAGACCAAAAAGCTTCACTTGGTGAGATTTTTGTAAAAGATTTTGTAGGAAAAGATGGTGAAAGAAAAAATATTTTAGATGCAAACTTAAATGAATTATCACATCTTAGAAACTCTTTAATGTCAATGATTTATCAAAATCCAAGACTAGGACTTAATTATAACTTTTCAGCAGGTGGAAATATCGCCCAAAAGGTTATCATGAGTGGAAATAAAAAGTATGATGAGATTAGAAATAGGGCTTTATATTTTTTAGATAAAACAGAAATTCCTACGAGTAGAATTGATGCATATCCTGAGTACTTTTCAGGTGGTCAGCAACAAAGAATTCAGATTTCAAAAGCTTTATCAAGTAATCCAAAGATTCTACTACTTGATGAACCAACAACAGGACTTGACTTGTCAGTTCAAGCTAAAATTCTTGATTTAATCAAAGAATTACAACATGAAATAGGTTTTGCAATGGTAGTTGTATCTCATGATTTAGGAGTTATCAAGCACCTAACAGACATTACAGTTGTTATGAAAAATGGACAAATAGTTGAAAGAGGATTAACAGATCAAATTTTAGAAGATCCTCAACACCCATATACACAATTACTTGTGTCATCAATTCTTTAGGAGTTATCGTGATTAGATTAGAAGTAAAAGATTTAAATAAAACTTTTAAAGTACACACTCAAGGTAGTATTGAAGTTAAAGGTTTTGAAAATATTGGTTTTGAAGTAAAAGAGGGTGAGTTTTTATCTTTATTTGGACCAAGTGGAGCAGGAAAATCATCAATCTTAAAGACTTTATTTAGAACATATACAACAACAAGTGGAAATATTGTTTTTCATAGAGACAATGGAAGTAAGATAGATATTGCAACAGCAACTGAAAGTGAGATTTTGAATTTAAGAAAATCTGAGATTGGTTATGTATCACAGTTTTTACAGATACTTCCTAGAATTTCAGCTGTTGATGTAGTTACAGAGCAATTAATCTTCAAAGGTGAAAGCGAAGAAGTTTCAAGAATTAAAGCTAAAGAGATGTTAGATTATTTATCTATTAGAGAAGAATTATTTGATTTGTCTCCTCTAACTTTCTCTGGTGGTGAGCAACAAAGAGTAAATATTGCAAAAGGAATTATTGCTCCAAAAAGTTTACTTTTACTTGATGAGCCTACAGCTTCACTAGATAAAACAAATACAATGAAAGTAGTTGAAAAGTTAAAAGAGCTAAAAACACAAGGTGTTGCAATGGTTGGTATTTTCCATGACCTTGAAGCAATGGAAATGATTAGTGATAAAATATATAAATTAGAGAGAGTTCAATAATGGAAACAATTTTAAGAAGTAAAAACGTATTAATAAATGAAGAGTTTGTTCCTGCTGATGTTGTAATCAAAGGTGAGTTTATAGAAAGAATTGATGAGTATGGAAAAAATGAAGTAGCCGTTGATTTAGGTGAGAAAAAAATAGCTCCTGGTATTGTAGACTTACACTCTGATGCAATAGAAAAAGAAATAGAACCAAGACCAAATGCTACATTTCCAGTTGAACTTGCTGTTGCAGAACTTGATAAAAAACTATCAATGGCAGGTGTTACAACTATGTTTCATGCAATTGGTTTTGAAGAAAACCCAAAGAAAAAAAGAAGTATTGATTTAGCAATTTCACAAATTGAAGAGATTAATAATGCAAATGATAAACACTTAGGTGTTGATAACTATGTTCATGCAAGGTTTGAGTTAAGTTGTGATGAAGCAGTTGAACCTATCAAAGAAGTAATTTCTAAGGGAATGGTTAAGATGGTTTCTTTAATGGATCACTCACCTGGGCAAGGTCAATTTAAATCTTTGGAGTCTTTTAAAACATATTATGGAAGTTATTATGATTTAAATGATGAGCAAATACAAGAGGTTGTTGATAAAAAATTAAATAAAAATGACGAAAAAATCAATGATTTAATCTCTTATGCAAAAGAGCATAATCTTACACTTTTAAGTCATGATGATGATTGTATTGAAAAGCTTGATGGTTTACTTGATTTAGGTGTTCAAATTTCAGAGTTTCCACTAGATTTAGAAGTAGCAAAATATGCTGTTTCTAAAGGTATAGCTACTGGTATGGGAGCTCCAAATATCGTAAGAGGTGGTTCTCAGAGTGGTAACATAGCAGCAATTGAGCTAGTAAAAGAGGGGGTTTGTAAGTACCTTTGTTCAGACTATCATCCAACATCTATGCTTCAAGCAGTATATAGAATGAAAGAAGATGCAAACTTAGATATTGCAAAAGGTTTTTCAATGGTGACTTCAACTCCTGCTGCATATGCTAATTTAGAAGATAGAGGGGAAATTAAAGAAGGTAAAAGAGCTGATATTATTGTTGTAGATGATACTCATATTCCAAAAGTTGTACTTACTTTAAAAGATGGTGATTCTATTTATAATGGTATTAGAGGCTTTAAATTATAAGGATTAAATATGGTTACAATCTATAGAAGTATTTTGCACCTAGAGGTTAGATACAATGACAAAAATAGAAAGTCATAATCCTCAACCTAAAGTAGTATTAGGGGAAAAACCTTTTATTTTCCCTAATGCGGTTATAGAAAATTGTGAACTTGGAAAGTACACAGAGATTAGAGACTTTGTGAATATCTCTGAGTCATCAATGGATGATTATTCTTATGTATGTGAATATACGCAAATTACAAATGCAACTATAGGTAAATTTGCAAATATAGCTTCAAATGTTAGAATAAATCCAGGCTTTCATCCTTATGAGATGCCTTGTCAACATCATTTTATGTATAGACGTGAAATGTATGGTTTTGGTGATGATGACAAAGCATTTTTCAATTACAGAGATATACAAAGAGTTGAAATTGGACATGATGTTTGGATAGGACATGGAGCTGTTATTATGCCAGGAGTTAAAGTAGGAAATGGTGCTATTATTGGCTCAAATGCTGTTGTAACCAAAGATGTACCATCATATGCTATAGTTGCAGGTGTAAGTGCTAAAGTTCTTAAATATAGATTCCCAAAAGATACTATAAAGGCTTTAGAAGAAATATCATGGTGGAATTGGTCTCATGATGAGATAAAAGAGCGAATTGAAGACTTAAAAGATATTAGAGAGTTTATATATAAATATTCAAAATAAGAAGGTTACATGGATACAAAAATAGTTTTAATTGTAGGACCAAGTGGAGTTGGTAAAGATACTTTATTGAAAAGTGCAAGAAAAGAGTTAAAAGGTGATATAAATTTTGTGCGAAGATATATCACTAGAAAACCAGACAAAAGTGAGAAAAACTTTTTTCTTGATGAATTTGCATTTGAAATATTAAAACACAATAGCTTTTTTGCTTCTACTTGGAATGCTCATGGGAACTACTATGGAATTGCTAGAAACTCTATTCAAAATAAAGTAAATGTTATCTCTATTTCAAGAGCAAAAATTTCTGACTTTGAAAAACAATATGATAAAGTATTTACTATTAATATTACAGTTTCAAAAGAAGAGTTAAGAAATAGACTCTTACTTAGAAAAAGAGAATCACAAGAAGAGATTGAAAAGAGATTAAGTAGAAGTTATAAAAAGATTAAAGCAAAGAACCTATTTGAATTTGATAATAGCAATGATATTGAAGAAAGCTCTAAAGAGTTTATAAAACTTATAAAGAAATTAGCCTTTGAATAAAAAGATAAAAGTAGCAACTTTTAATATTTGGAAAAATGATGGTGATTTTCCAAATAGAATATATAAGCTAAACGAAGAGCTAAGACAGAAGAACTTTGATATTATTTGTTTACAAGAGGATTACGAATCAGATGAGTTTTCAAGTAGTAAATACTTAAATAAAAGCTTAGATTTTAACTACATATCTACAAAAACTAGAAAGAAAAAAAGAAACAATAAACTAAGCAGTTCAAATCTTACAATACTTTCAAAGTATAAAATCAAACTAATTGATGAGATTTTTTTCCAAAAAGATGAGATGGAAGAAAGAGCTTGCCAAATAATAGAACTTGAAATAAAAACTAAAAAGATACTTCTTGTAAATACTCATTTATCTCATATTAATTCAAAACAAAGAGAAAAGCAGATTAAAAAGATTTTGAAAACTATAAAAAATTATTCTTCTTTTTATGATATTACTATGTTTTGTGGAGATTTAAATGCTCTTCCAAATTCTAAAGAGATACTGCTTATAAGAAAAAAAGGATTTATTGATGAAAATGTACAATTTAGCCATAAAGATGGTGTAATCATTGATTATATTTTCTATAAAACTGATGAAAAAATTAAAGTTACTTCAAAAATAATTCTAAAAGATTATAGTGATCATTACTGTTTACTAAGTACTTTTAGATTTAAGTAATTATAATAATAAAAAAGTATATAAGGAATAGGATTGAAACTTAAATTTTTAGGAACTGCTGATAGTGCAGGTTTTCCAGTACATAACTGTCAATGTATGGTATGTACATATCACAGAGAAAAAGGACTAAAAAATCTATCTACAAGTGCCTACATAAAAATAGAAAATAGTGTAATACTTTTAGATGCAGGTATTGAGGACATATCAAATATTTTTGATGGAAAAGATATAAAAGCTGTATTTCTTACTCACTTTCATGCTGATCATTGTTTAGGGCTTTTAAGACTAAGACATTCAGTACAAAAAATAGAGTGTTTTCATCCAAAAGATAAAGATGGTTTTTCTGATTTATTTAAACATAAACACTCAGTTTGTTATAACGAAATAGAAGAGTTTAGTACTCAAAATATCGATGATATAAGCTTTACAGCATTACCTTTGAAACACTCTAAAAATACTTTTGGTTATTTTATAAAAACAAAAAATAAAAACATAGCATACCTAACAGACTGTTCAGGAATACCAAAAGAGAGTCTAGATTTTTTAAAATCACAAAAAATAGACTTAACTTTCATAGATGCTTGCTTTGATGAAAGAAAAGAAGTAGGAAACCACCTAAACTACAATCAAGCAAGTGACATACTAGATGAGCTAAAAGTAAAAGAGGGGTATTTGATGCATATTTCACATACTACTTTAGAGTATATTCTAAAAAATAAAATAGAGTTGAAGTATAAGTATGTGAAAGCGGGGGATGAGTTTTGTTAGGTTAGATGTTAATAAATAAATGTGATATAAAGATAGTTTTAAGTCCTAATATCTTAATATTATTTAAAAATAATATTATGGAGTTTGAATGAGAGGGATAATATTAAAATTTGATGAACTTACTAGTGAAGGCTTAATATTAGGTAATGATGGTAAAAGATATACATTTAACTATAATAAACATTGGTTGAATAGAAATAAAGAGCTTACACTTGATAGTGATGTAGATTTTATTCCTAAAGAAAAAATGGCAACAGAAATTTTTTCTTTAAATTCTCCTTCAGCTAAAAATGATACAGTTGTAACAGAAGATAAAGATACTCTTAAAAGTAGTTTTAAAAAAATTGACTTTGAGCTTCTTTCAAAGAATGTTAAAAATCCAGAAAAAATTTCTAAAGTTAAAAAAGAAACAAGATTTGAATTTTTTGTTTTACTTGTTTTTTTAGGGACTTTATGTTTACTTATGTATTTATCTCTATTAAATGACTGGTCATTTGCTTTACTATTCTTACTATTACTTTTTGTTATTTTTACTATTGAAACTATAAAATCTTTTTTCAAAATGTTTATTTCTAGAGCAATTGCAAAAGCTGAAATAATTAGTGATGAATATAAAAAAGAACTAACAATAATAAATTTTGCACCAGATAATTTATCTTATGAAATAATAGATATGATTCAAGCATCTGCAAAATCATATAATGAGGCAGAGAAAGATTTAATAACTTCTGCATACAACCTTAAAGCTGATGCTATAATTAGTTTAGAAAATGATACTGTTACAGCTTCTGAAGTTAAAAGTAATTTAGGTAATATTAACACTAAAGTTCATGTAGTACATACTTTAAGAGGTGTAGCAATTAAAATCAAGTAATAATCATGAATAAATTTCTATATTTTAAAAAAACTATTAAATCAAGACCCTGTAAATTAAACTGTGTAAACCCACCAGTTACTTTTTAATCACTTAGTATATTTTTCCATAATCTCACTGAA
>JBLWVX010000024.1:0-39055 GCA_048268245.1 Arcobacteraceae bacterium | reverse complement strand
CAGTGAGATTATGGAAAAATATACTAAGTGATTAAAAAGTAACTGGTGGGTTTACACAGTTTAATTTACAGGGTCAAAATGAGAAATCTACTGAGGAGGCTAGAGTTTAACTCTAGTCTCTTTTTTATTAATATTAGCGTCTTGCTTCTTTTATTTCTATTGAAATGATTTTATCACCTTATTAATAAGAATCTTTATTAAAGTACATACCAAGATTAAACCTTAGTGCATATCTTGGTTTAAAATTGTTTTCTCTACTGTAATAGTTTTCAGGAATTGTATCTAGGTATAACCATTTTTTCATAAAATGTCTATATTTTAATTGTAATGCATATCTCTTTACTTTCATATCAGAGTCTATATTATTTATATTTGTATTTGCTGTATATCTTATATAGTTTTTATTTGTAAGTCTTTGATCTAAATAAATAGAATTATAGAATTCGCTATCATTTTCTTTTTGAGATTGCCAATAGTGTTGGTTGAAATTATGTACTGATAATGTTTCATTTAAAGGTCTATCTATTTTGAAATAGCTTGTTGATTCTAAATCATTTAAATTAGAGTATTTAAATGCTTGACTTATTGTATAAATATAATTACTATTTATATTCTCAAAACTTTTTTTAGCTTCTGTTTTTATAAATGGATCAAGTTTTGACTTGATTTTTAAACCAACTTTTGTTTTAAGATTAATTTCATTTTTTAATGTTTTGTAGTATCCTATAGCTAAACTAACATCATCATTTTTACTATTTGATGTTTTATTTTCTACGTTATCAATAGTATCTCTTTGTTCATCAGTTTCTATTTCTAAATGAATTGCATCTTTTAGTCTTGGAAGTTTTAATTTTATTTTTACTCTTTGGTCAAATACAATACTTTCATGTTGGTTTTGAGATGCAGAGAATTCTAATAAGCCATAAGCGTTATGATAGTCAAGATTATCAACTGTATCTTCAAAAAAGAAGTTATCAACGTTTATAGAAGTGTTTATTATTGATGAATGAATAGTTTGTCTAAAATCATTCGTGTTTTCAATAAAGTCATCTAAAAAGGTTTTATTATCTATTTGATTTGCATAGGATATTGTACTTACTGCTAAAATAGGTAATAAAATCTTTTTTTTCATAGTTTACTCTTTCTTGCTTGATATTGTATATTTAGTTTATGACACATTTTTATCCCATATAGATATATTATCCATGATACATATATCCAAAAAAATGTAAATAAAAGTGTCGCTAAAGAACCATATATTGTAGTGTATGTTTTATTATAAATAACATAATATACAAATAGGTTTTTAGTTATTGACAAAATAATAAGGGTTACAAGGGATGAAACTAGAGCAGCTTTATCATCTATATGTCTATTTACACTATATTTAAAAAGAGAGTAAAAAATAAGCCATGAAAAAAGATATGAGAATATTGTATTTAATATACTGTTGTTATAAAATGCTGTTACAATATTTAATGCTGCAAATATTATAGGTAACATAACTAAATATAAAGAATAGAATATAAAAGAAAAATGGATTGATTTTCTTTTTGATTTATGTATCTTATTTACTATATACTCGTAGTCTTTGAAGAACATAATAAATACGAATAACATATAAACAATTCCAAGCCATCCTAGTTTACTAGAATTGGAGATATAATCTTTTAAAGTACTTACAATATCAGCTGAATGTGTAGGATTAATAATGTTGAAGATATAGTCTATAAATATATCAATATAGGCTTGAAACTCTTGGAAGCTTGAAATAATTGCAATAAGTAGAGCAATAATTGGAAGAATAGAGAAAATAGTAAAGAAGCTTAAACTAGCTGCATAATATGTTGTATCATCATTGAAAAAATTATCAATTGCTGATATTATTTTTCTTGTTAAGCTATCTTTTTTATCTTCGCTATTCATTTGTCATTAAAGTCCCATTTTAAATGGATTTAAAATATTATTTGGATCGAAAGCTTTTTTAATACTTCTAAATAGTTCAATCTCTGCTTCATTAAATGCAATATTCATAAATGGAGCTTTTGATAATCCAATACCATGTTCCCCTGATAATGTACCACCCATATCACAAACCATTTGGAAAATATCTTCAATTGCTTTGTGTCCATCTTCCATTTCTTTTGGATTTGTTTTGTCTTTTACCATTACATTAACATGTATATTTCCATCTCCTGCATGTCCAAAACAAGGAACATTAAATCCATATTTTTCACCAATTGCATAAATTGCATCTAAGGCTTCAGGAAGTTTAGATCTTGGTACTGAAATATCTTCATTTAGCTTTTTTGTTCCATAAATCATTGTAGCTGGACTTGCATTTCTTCTTGCGAACCAAAGTGCATTTCCATGTGCTTCATCTTTTGCTTCAATAAAATCAACTGAACCAAATTTTGCAAATGCTTCTTTTAGTGTTTGTATTTGTGAGTCAACTTCTGCTTGTGATGAACCATCAACATCTCCAACTAAAATACCACCAGCATTTTCAGGTAATTCAACTTGTGGGAACTTTTCTCTTAACGCTTTAATAACTAATGCATCTAAAAATTCCATAGCAACTGGATTAGCACCGCTTGCAAGTGATTTAAATACAGCATTCATCGCTTTGTTTACATCTGGGAAAACACCCATATATGTTTGCTTAAACTTTGGTTTTGGAATTAATTTTAAAGTGATTTCAGTAATTACTGCAAGTGTTCCTTCACTTGCTATTAAAATACCTGCAGTGTTATACCCTGCAACATCTTTAATAGTTTTTTTACCAGCTGTTATGATTTCACCATTTGGTAAAACAGCTCTTAGAGCAACAACATAATCTTTTGTAATTCCATACTTTGCAGCTCTCATCCCACCTGCATTTTCACTTACGTTTCCACCTAGTGTAGAGTAGTTTTCACTTGCAGGGTCTGGTGGATAAAATAATCCAACTTCTTCAACCGCTTTTTGAAAATCCATATTAATAAGTCCTGGCTGAACTACTCCAACCATATTTTCCATATCAATTTCAAGAAGTTTGTTCATATGTCTTTCAAGTGATAAAATAATACCACCATTTGATGGTAATGCTCCACCTGTAAATCCAGAACCTGCACCTCTTGGTACAATTACTATTTTGTTTTCATTACAAAATTTTAATATCTTTGAAATATCTTGTTCATCTCTTGGAAAAATTACTGCATCTGGTTCAAATCTCTCTCTTGTTGCATCGTAACAATAAGCAATTAAGTGAGCTTTGTCAGCTTTCACATTTTCTTCTCCAACAATAGATGTTAAATAATCTAAATGTTCTTGTTTTATCATTAGTTAATTCCTAAAATATTTTTATAATAGTCTTCATAACTATTAGTTTTAGATGATTTTTTTTCATCAAATTTGTCTTCTTCATCTAATAAAAAGTTTAAAATAGATAAATTAAAACTAAAATCAAAATCTAAAGGAGCATCTTCTATATCTTCAATTCTTGTATAAAATGGCAGCTCTGATTTTGAAGAGTTGTAGTTAATATCATAATTTGTTAATGTTTTAAATGTTTTTACATCTACAATATATACTTTATTTTCTATAACAATAAATATTGTTCTTAGGTTTTGTTTGATTGCAAATTCTTGAATAGACTTTTTAGAAGGCAATGCTTCTTCATTTACTTTTAGTTGAGCTGCAAATACATCTGAGTGTAAAAAGTTGTTGTACTTGAAGTTTTCTCTTACTATTTGAAATGCTTCTTGGTTTGGTGCTATTAGCATTGATGAAGTATAAAGATAGTTAAGTGCTAAAATATCACCTTTTTGTACTTCTCTTTTTGAAGTTGGTAAGGCATCTTGTTTTATATCATCAAACTTACTAAATTCTACAGTTGAACTTGTGTCATCAGAACTTATAACTTTTGCATTCGCAACAATAAGTCTTTTGTCTTTATCATGAAGATGTATTACTACTCCACTTTGACCAACTATTAAGTTCCCAATATCAATTATTGTCTTATTGTTTTTAATATTATCTATTTTTACACCAAAAGCTTGATATGAAAGTTTTTGAGTATTTTCATTTGTATCAACTTTTTTAATCTCTTTTTTTGTTAGTTTGTTACTTGTAAGTAGATATTTATAACTTAGAGAGTTTTGGTTAGATTCAATTTTTATATCTAAGACTCTCCAACCTTTCTCTTCCATGTCTTTTACTGAAAATTTACCTTCACATAAACCACCATCAAGTTTTGTAGTTTCAATAGTTGAAGGTGTATTCCACTTATCTTTATAACAAACTGTAGTTTCGGCACTTGCAAGTGTGGCACTTAAAAGTAAAGATGAACCAATAATTGTAATTTTATTTAAAAGTCTATTCATTATAAATCCTATGTTTATGCTTGTTGTAGTTCTTGAAGTTTTTTTCTAACTTCTTCTACATGTACAATCTCTATTTTTTCACCTTTTACAGTTTTCTTTTTTCTTACATTTACTTTTTCCCAAACTGCTGCTATTTCACCTTCTGGATTAATAATAAATGTACTTCTAACAACTCCCATAAACTCTTTGCCCATGAATTTTTTTAGTTGCCATACACCGTAATCTTCACACATTTTTTTATCAACATCAGCTAATAGTGTGATAGATAACTCTTTTTTCTCGATAAATTTTCTATGCTTTTGAGCATCATCAGGACTTACACCTAAAATTACAGCATCTAAATCATCAAATTTGGGATGTGCTTCTGTAAAGTCACAAGCTTGTGTAGTACAACCAGGAGTCATATCTTTTGGATAGAAGTATAAAACAATCCATTTACCTTTTAAATCTCTTGAGCAAATCTCAATATCATCTTGATTTGGTGCACAAAAATCAGGTGCTTTTGTTCCTATTTCTAACATATAATTGTCCTTTATTCTTTTATTGCTATAAATGTGGCAAAGTTTACCCATTTAAATATAGTCTCACAATGTGAGAAACCTGCATCTTTTATCATTTGTTTATTTTCATCTTCTGTATATGGTATCAAGACATTTTCTAATGCTTCTCTTTTTTGAGCTATCTCAAACTCTGAGTACCCTTGAGTTTTTTTAAACTCATAATATTCATCAATTGATTGTTTATTTAAAGTTGGGTTTGAAGAGATTACTTTCTCACTAAATATAAAAATACCTTTATCTTCTAGAGAGTCATAAATTTTTTTAACTAATTTTTCTCTTTGAAGTGGTCTTATAAATTGAAGTGTATAGTTTGAAAGTACAAGTTTTGCATTTTCATATGAAACGTCATGTAAATCAGCGTTTATTAAATCAATATCTACACCAAAAGCTTTTGCTTTTTTTGAAGCACGACTAAGCATAGCTTCTGAGTTATCTATACCTATAAGGTTTAAATTTTTTTCACAATGTTTTGATAACTCTATAAGTGTTGAGGCAGTTGAACATCCTAAATCATATACTTTGTCATCTTCTTCCAAAAAGTTACAAGCAAAGTTTATAGATAATCTTTGCATCTCTTTATAAAAAGGAACAGACCTATTTAGCATATCATC
Organism: Arcobacteraceae bacterium; assembly: GCA_048268245.1. Classification (GTDB taxonomy): domain Bacteria; phylum Campylobacterota; class Campylobacteria; order Campylobacterales; family Arcobacteraceae; genus Arcobacter_B. The sequence continues at coordinate 33,520 of JBLWVX010000024.1, read as the reverse complement.
AAATACTGATGCAACATCTTCATCGAACTCAAACTGTTTTGTTATTGATTTTTCAAATACTTTATCTACCATAGAGATATTTTATCTAAATTATTATTAATCTAGATGAAAATAAATATTTTTATTTTATCATTTGAAATCAAATTGTAAATAATGGCTGGTATCATTTTAAATAATATTAATTAGTTATTTGAAATGTTATAATTTTTGATATTATTTGATGCTAAAGCTAAAAAAATATTGTTTTATAGTTGTTTTTTGTTTAAAAGTTTAAGTTTTATTATGTAAAAATAATGTAAAGATATTGTAATAATAGTTTAAGTTATTAACTTTGTATATGTAAGGAGACATAAAATGGGAAGTAATATTGTAAAGAATACTTTAATATCTACAGTTGTTGCAGGTATGTTAGTTGGTTGTGGTGGAGGTGGAGGAGGTATTAATACTTCTTCTGAGACAACTACATTAAAAGGGAAAGCTATTGATGGTTATATTAAAGGTTCTAGAGTATTCCTTGATCTTGATTTAAATGGAGCATTTACTACTGGTTTAGAACCCTTTGATATTACAGATGATAATGGTAGTTACTCTATTAGTTTAACTACAGAACAAAAAAATCATGAAAACTTTAATATTGCACCATTAGTTGCAGTAGGAGGTATTGATACAGATACTAACCAAGCTTTTGAAGGTAAACTTGAAGCACCTAATAGTGGAGGGGACACAAACTTAACTCCTATGACTACTGTTGTTTCTAAAATGGTAAAAGGTGAAGACCTATCAGGAAAAACTGAAGAACAGATTAAACAAATTATTGATAGTAAGAAAGAAACATTAAAAACAGTTTTAGGTGTTAGTGAAGGTACTGATATTGATGCAGATTTTATCTCCTCTGCAAATAAAGAGTTAAATAAAGTTGCTTTACAGATTCAAAAAACAGTTGAGTTAATTACCACTGCACTTGATAATGGTACGACTTCTGAAAGTGATATTCAAGATAAAGTTGTTGAAACACTTGCAAAAAAAGTTGAAAAATTAAAAAATGATAATACTGCAGATCTAGCAAAAGTTGTAGAGGAAACAAGATTAGAGACTGAAGATACTAATTCTGAGTTAAGAAAGTTAACAGGTGTAGTTTTAACAACTAATGTTACTTCAAATATTGAAAAGATTTCTGATAATATTGATGCAGCTTTTGAAAACATGGAAACAGAAGGCGACTCTTTTGAAGACTTAGTAGAAAAAGTAATTATTGTAGTAGAAAATCAAACTTCAAAATTAGAAGAAGCCATTGAGAATGAAGAAGATTTATCTAATATTGTAGAAACATTAGACCAAAATTCTGAAATTTTTACTAAAACAAAAGATGAATTAAGAGAAATTGGTATTAAAAATGAGTTAGATCTTTTAAGAGTTAGTGGAGATACTGCTGCTGTAGCTGCTGCATTAGTAGCTATAACTGATCCCATAATTGAATTTAACAATTTCTATGAAGTGATTAATTCAGATTTTATTGAAGAATATCCTCAATATGAAGAGATTTTAAATAAGATTAACGAAAGAAAAGTTAAACAAGTATCTATTTCTAATATAAAAGTTAAACAAAGTAATAGTGTTGAACTATCTTTTAATGAATTATTCTATAATATAGATGGATATGAAAGCTTTACATATACTGTGGAAGGTTTACCTGCGTGGATTACAAATGATGTGGAAAATAAGAAATTAGTATTAACAAATCCATCTAATTCAAATGTTGGTATATATAATTATACTTTAACAGTTAATAATGGAAATAGTGTACTTGGAACTAAAAAGATTTTTGTTGAAGTATTAAATGTAAATGATGCTCCTACATTGTCAAATGAAATTGCTGATGCTTCTATAAATGAAGATGACAATACACTTTCTATTGATGTCAAACCACATTTTGCAGATGTTGATGCAAATGATGAATTAACATTTGATGTTACACTTGAAGATGGAACTTTACTTCCTTCATGGTTGGGTTTTGAAAATGGAATACTAACAGCTACACCTACAGATATAAATGTAGGTACTCATAGTTTAAAAGTTACTGCTACAGATAAAAAAGGTGAAAAGGTTTCTGATATCTTTACTTTAACTGTAAATAATGTAAACGATGCTCCAACAGTAAAAACTGCTATTGCTGATACTGCTGCTGAACAAACAGTAGAGTTTACATTAGATATTAAATCTAATTTTGAAGATGTTGATACTGATTCAGGAGATGTTTTAATTTATGCTGCTACTTTAGAAGGTGGAGCTTCTCTTCCATCATGGTTAAGTTTTGAAAATGGTGTATTTAATGGAACTCCAGGAAATGCTGATATTACTACTACACCATTAAGTATTGTTGTTACTGCATCTGATAGTGAAAATCTTGAAGTTTCAGATATATTTACTTTAGATGTAAGAGATAAAAATGATGCTCCTGTAGTATCTGTATCTGTTATAGATTCACAGTTCCAAGAAGATCAAGAAACTAATATTGATTTAAATGATTACTTTAGTGATATAGATACAAATGATGAATTAACATTTACATCTAAAGAAGGAACAACATTACCATCATGGATTACTTTAACTGGAAGTACACTTTCTATTTTAGCAGGAAATGATAATGTAGGAGATACTGAAGTAAGTATTACTGCTACAGATAAGCTTGGTTTATCTGTTTCTCATACATTTACTATTAGTGTAGAAAATACAAATGATGCACCAACTTCATCTAACCAGTCATTTACTCTTAATAGTTCTGAGTCTTTAACTTTAAATGGTACATTAACTGGTAATGATGTAGATACTAATGATACTATTACATTCGAATTATCTCAACCAATAAGTGGTGGAATTTTAACATTAAATCCAGATGGTACATTTACATATACAACAGATGAAGGATTTATTGGAACAGATACTTTTGCATTTAAAGTGAAAGATTCTAATGGTGAGTATTCATCTGAATATAGTGCAAGTATTACTGTAAGTGATGGAAGTACTCCATTAAATGCTGATGTTGATGCTGCAATTAAAAAACTTGAATCAATTGACCCTGAAATTGAAAATATTGATACAAAACTAGATGAAGCTAAGGCTTTATTAGATGGAAATACAACTCCTGAAGCTAAGATTGTTAGTTTAATGATTGATACTGCTGAAATCTTAAATGACAGTACAATTACACCTTTAGTTGAATATGATACAACTTCGTTAGATGGAACAACACAATTAAATAGATTAATTAGATCTATGACTTCTGATGTTATAACTGCAGATGTTCCTGATAATATCACTAATCTAAGTTCTGTTAGTATGGATAGATTAAATAATGTAGCAGATGAACTAATGAAGATTAGTGATGAATTTGGTAATTTATTTACTTCTTCAGAAGATGTTTATAGTTATGATGGTGAAACTATGAATTACAATGAGTCACTAGAATTAAGAGCTGGATTATTAGCCTTATCTGCTCAATTCAAACAGTGGGCTTCTTATCAATGGATAGCTGATTCTGATATTGAAATTAAAGAAAAAGATATTGGTGGAACTATTTATGAATACTCAACAGTAGATGTTGACCCTGCTTCAATATTTAATAATCAAAATGTTTATAAGTTAACATCTGCAGCATCTAGTAGACTTCCTGATGCAAAAGCAAACCTAATTGCTTCTATTGATTTATTACTTGATTTACCAGTAGGTCATGGTGCTGATGAGAATGATCCAAGTGATGAAGGATTAACAGCTGATGATAAAGCGGATATGGAAGCTGTTAAACTTTCATTATCAGATACTAATGGTTCTAATCCATATGTTATCGATATTGAAGATGATGATGAAATTAAACAAGTAAAAATAGATTTATCTAAATTATTTGATGCTTCAACTGCACTTGACGTAACAAGTATAGGAACAAGCTGGCAAAACCTTTGTGAAGAAGGAATTATGGTTTCATCTGAACAAGCAATTATTAGAGGAAATCTTGAGTGTAAAGTACTAGATTGGTATGACTCATTTAATGATACATCATATTACTATTATGAAGAAGTTCAAGTAGAGCCTCAACTTGTGCCAACTGCTGATAATTCTAAGATTGATAATATTATTCTTAACATGACAAAAATTGATAATACAGTATTATCTGGACAAGATATGATGGACTTTATGTTCAAAGATGACGATATCTATTTTGATGGATTTGGTGATAAAAAGTGGAAAAATCAGAAAAAAGATGAAAGATATTTAGTAAGTGGTAATGATGTAAAAGTTGATGAAGATACGGGAACTTATATTATAAATGCTTACAAAAAAGAAAATACTGATTCTAGAGCAGAAGCAGCAAGGTATTTTTCTACTGCAAAATCTGAGATAACTGCATTTATGAGACTTAAGGATGTTGATACTGCATCTGATAATATAAATGATGGTGGTCCTGTAAGTAGAGGTGCAATGAATTCATCAATGGAAAATGTAAATGCTTCTGGTGATAATATTTGGAGTACATTAGAATTCAGAGATGGAAGTATTAAGTATAGAGTTTACAAATACGATTCTAACTGGGAAAATGAAATGCAAATTGCAAGTGGAACTATTGCATCTGGAATTGTTACTGTTATTGAAGATGCTTCTACAGGTAAATTTAAAGGTAGCATTTCTATTGATGGAGCTGATATTAAATTTAATGTAAGTAAAGTAGATGGTTCTGGAAGTGAAGTAGAATCATATACAGAAAAGACTGTATCTGTTACAGGTGCTACTGATTTAGGAATTGATGGAGTACAGTTTAGAGCTTCAATGAGAACAAATGGAGATAGAGCTTATTTATATGACGAAGTTACTAAACCAACACAATTTAGAGTTCATAGTTTTGAAGCAGTAACTCCAGCTGAATTAGCAACTCTATCAACTGGTGATATAGCAATATTAGCAGGATCAGATGATTGGTATGACATTATGTCAGTTGATACTGATTCAATTACTTTAGATATGTATGATAAAAATAGCTCAGGTACGTTTGCTTATAATGAATCTGAAACAATAAAAACAGAGTTTTTAACTGGAAGTACTTTGAATATTTTAGATAATGCTAATTCTATTGAGGAGTTTATTGAAATTAAAAATACAATAGCTGTATCTGGATATACGGATTTATTTAAAAGTGATCTTGTTTTCACTATAAAGAAAGAAACTGTAGATACTAATACTTGGGATTGGAATGATCATGGAGCTACTTCAGTTCAAGAATTAGAAACAGTATTTACTAATGGTTATACTTACTTTGGTGGAGATGATACTTTTATGTTGAAACCTTCTGGTGTAGTAGTGAAGGCTGTATTAACAGGTTCTGATGAATACGGAGATAACTATACTTATGGAGATATTATAAATAGTGCAAGTTGGGAAACTATAGGTAATCAAATAGTTGTTGATTTATCTACAGATTACAAAGTAAAATTTGCTTTTGAGTTAAATCAGTATAATAAAATTGTTGAAACTGAAACTTTATTAGTTGGTTATCAAGGTTCTGATTATATTTATACTGGAAGTGATGCATTACAGTTCTTTCAAGATGAAACAGGTATCAATCCAAGTAATTAATTTATAATAAAAAGAGAGTTTTTACTCTCTTTTTAGTAAAATGAAGAAAAATTTGGATAAATAATGAAAAAGAAATATTTTCTTCTCTTTACTTTACTTTCTTTTTCTATTAATCTTTATGCTACAGAAATAATACTTAGTGATATAAAAGAGTATAAAATAGATAATCAAAATATTAAATATAAAATAGAAGCAAAATCAAAAACAATAAATTATGATACTTTAAAAAAATTTAGATTTTATAATAAAAAAGAAATTCTTTCAAAATCATCATTTTATACAGATGGAAGTTATTCAAAAAAAGATTTATTAATTAGTTTTAAGAAAGGCTATTTTTTAGAAGGTAGTTTTATTATATTTGACATAGTTGGAAAGTATAAAGATACACCTTTTAAGGCTAGAGAAGCAAAAATTTTAAAAAACAAAATAGATTTTAAAAGAGTATTTATAACTTTAGATAAAAAAAGATACCGAAAGATTAGATACTCTTTAAAATTAAATTAAATTTTTTAAATAAGAATTAGCTTCTTTTATATCCAAAAGAATCTGCTTTTTCAAATCATCAAAATTGTCAAATTTCGCATTATTTCTTAGCTTTTCAAAAAACTTTACTTGTACAATAAACTCTTCATTTTTTACTTCTTCATCTAATATATGTGTTTCAACAGCATAGCTTCCATCAGTTGTTACTCTATGTCCTAAGAAAGTTATAGAGTTATACTCTTTTTCATTTAGTATAGTTTTTGTAGCATAAACTCCCTCATTTGGAAGTAGAAACTCTTCTACAAAAAGGTTTATTGTTGGTACAAAACTTTTTGCTCCTAAGCCTTGACCTTTGATGTGTTTTCCGTAGATCTTATACTCTTTTCCTAGAAGTTTGTTTGCTGTTTTTATATCACCATCTTTTAGATACTGTCTTATTACTCTTGAGTGAACAGCTATATCATCTAGTTTAACCTCATCTAAAACCTCAACTTCTCCATCAAAAAGTTCAGCTAGTTCTTTAACGCAGTTTTTTCTACCTTTACCAAAACAAAAATCAAATCCAACTACTATTTTTCTTAAGTTTGGATATTCTTCTTTTAGAAGTTTTATAAACTCTTTTCCCTCAAGATGTTTAATATTATCAAGTACATAGTAGTAAATAGGGTATTTTGAATACTCCTGTCTATGACTTTTAGGTGTTAAGTTAGCATAACCTGATTCTATTGATAAAATAGCACCATTTTCATCAAGTTTCTCAAAAAGTTTTTGATGAGCTGCATGCATTCCATCAAAACCTCCTATTGCTATAGAAGTTATTGTATTTTTATTTACTAAAGTAGAAGAGTTCTTCTTCATTTCCATCTTTCCCTTGTAGTTTACTTTTTGAGTTATAATTTAGTTTCCATTTCAAAAGTGATGCTGTATCTAAGAATTTTTGTCTTGCTAATTCTATTGCTTTTTTATCTTTTACCACACCTTTTTTGTCTCTTTTTACGTTTGTGCCAACTTCAAATTGAGGCTTAAATAAGATGATGATATCTTGCTTACTTAGCCTGTTTATATCTTCAATAATATTTAAAATAGAAATAAAAGACACATCACAAGTAACTATTTCAAAACCTTTTTCGTTCTTGTAGTCTCTTATATCTGTGTTTTCAAAAAAGCTAATTTTTTTATCACTTTTTATTTTTTCATGTAACTGGTTTGACCCAACATCTACACATGTTACACTTTTTACATTTTGATTTAGAAGTATTTGTGTAAAACCACCTGTACTGCTTCCTATGTCAAGGGCGATTTTATCTTCAAGTCTTAAACTTGGAAGTTCTTCTAAAAAGTGTTTTAGCTTGTAAGCAGCTCGACTTACATAAAACTCATCTTCTAATATTTGGATTTCATTTATTTTATTTACATCAAAAGATGGTTTTGAAACTATTTTGTTATCTACTTTTATTTTATTTGCTTTTATAAGTTCACTTGCTTTGTTTCTACTTTGTATTTGAAAGTTGTCTTTTAGGTATTGGTCTAATCTCATGCGAAATTATAGTTAAATTTTTATCAAGAATAGTTTATATATACTATAATTTATTTTAATATAACGGGATTTTATTTGAAGTTTGTAAAAGAAGAGTTTGAAAACACATATGAAGAGAAGAAATCAAAGTTTATCGCACATATGATGCCTTATGATAAATTTGATGAAGTTATGAAAAGGCTAAGAGAAGAACACCCAAAAGGAAGACACTTTGTTTATGCTTATAGATATTTAAATGAGTATGGACAAGTTGTTGAAAATAGTAGTGATGATGGAGAACCAAAAGGAACATCAGGAAAACCTTCACTTACAGTTTTAGCAGGTGCAGACATAATAAATAGTGCAGTAATAATTGTAAGATACTTTGGAGGAATAAAGCTTGGAACAGGTGGTTTAGTTAGAGCTTATGGGGCAAGTGTAAATGAAGTTATAAACAAAGCAGAATTTTTTGAATATAAAGAATTAATAACAAAAAGGCTTTATTGCCAATACCCTGAATTGTCTAAATTAGAGTATCTTCTAAACTCTTTAGAAATAGTTATTAAAAATAAAGAGTTTACTGATAGTATAGTGCTTACTTTATCTCTTAGCAAGGAAGAATGGAACAATTTGGTTATACAGCTTCCAAGAACTATAAAATATGAATAAATAACAATTTATTTTAAGAAAAAAATAATATAATATTATAATTTTAAAAAAGGTTGCAAAAAGTGAAAAAAGCATTTTCTTTAATGGAGTTAATGGTAGTAATTATTATCTTAGGATTACTAGCTGCTTTTGTATTACCAAACCTTACAGGTAAAAGTGATGAAGCAAAAGATAAGATAGTTTGTATTCAGATGAAAAGTATTGCACAAACTTTAAAAATGTACAAATTAGATAATTCTTCTTATCCTCAAACACAAGAAGGTCTTGGTTTATTAGTTGAAAAGAAATATTTTGAAGATGGTAAACTTCCAAAAGATGCATGGAATAATGACTTCATTTATATTTCAAATGAAGGTGGATTTGACTTAGTATCAAAAGGTGCTGATAAAAAAGAGAGTACAGAAGATGATATTTATTACTCAAAGTGTAAGTAATAAATGAGTGATATTAGAGTAAAAAAAGCTTTTACTCTAATAGAGCTTGTTATTGTAATTGTAATAGTTTCTGCTACATATTTCTTAGTTTTTTCAACTAATAGTTTTAATACTCAAACAAACAATAAAAAAATTAGTTTAGAAAACTTAAAAGATAAACTACTTACTACATATGATTTCTCAGAAAGTTTAGAGTTTATTTGTATTGATGATAGTTTTGATTGTTATGTAAAAGTTGATGGAGTATTACAAGAAAAAGAAATTCTTAATAGCTTTTTCTCTGAAAAACCAGAAGTTTATGAGTATGAATCAAGACAAACTTTAAAGCAGTTTGATGAAATAAGAATAAATGATGTTGATTATGATGTGGTTTTCAAATTTAGTATCAATAATGACTTTAAAACAAATGAGTTTATCTTAGTTACCTTAGAAAATAAAGTATATATTTTTAATTCTATTTATGATAAGCCAAGTACTTATGAGTCTTTAAGTGATGCTTTTGAAGTTTTTAATAAAAATATAGTTGAGGTAAAAGATGCTTTTTAAATATCAAGGTTTTGATTCAAATGGTAAGAAAGTAAAATCAAAATTAGAAGCATCAAATATGCAAGAAGCCAAAGCAAAACTAAAAGCTAGAGCTATTTTATATACTTCAATAGAAGAAGAAAACTTCAATCTCTCAAAAGTCTCTTTTAAAAGAAAAAAAACTTTAGATTTATCAACTTTATCTTATCTTAGTAGAGATTTAAGTATTTATTTAAACTCTGGTATATCTTTGATTTCTGCAATTGAACTTTTAAAACAAAGATATAAAAGTAACAAAACTTTAAGTTCATTTTTTGAGTCAGTTGGAACATATCTTGATGAAGGGAAAAACTTCTATGTTGCTCTTGACTCACAAAGCGTAGTAAAGCTACCAGAGTTTTATAAGCAATCTATTAAAATCAGTGAAAATGGTGGCCTTTTAGAGTCAGTTCTTTTAGAGTTAGCAACCTTTTTAAAAGAACAAGATAGAGTTAAAAAGCAAGCAAGTCAAGCTTTAGCTTACCCTTTGTTTATTCTGTTTATTTCACTTTTTATGGTTGGTTTTATGCTTAGTTTCATAGTGCCAAAGATTACCGATATTTTTACTCAAATAGATCAAGAACTTCCACAAAGTACAAAAATAGTTATAGCACTTGGAGATTTCTTTTCAAATAATTATGCTTATATATTAGCTTTTGTTTTCTCTTTTGTTTTTATGTTTGTATTTTTAATGAAAAAGTCAAAAGTATTTAAATATGCCTTTGACAAACTAGTTTTAAAACTACCATTCTTTTCAACTATGATAGAGCAAGCTGAACTTTCTAGATTTTCATATATGAACTCTATTTTAATAAAATCAGGTGTTCCAATAGTTCAAGCTATAAACTTAAGTGCAAATATTTTAAAAAATAGTGTAATAAAAAAAGTTTTTGTTGATGCTTCTTCAAGTGTTGTTGAAGGGAAAAAACTATCAAGTTTACTTCACTCAAATAAAACTTATAAAATTGATGAAGCTTTTATTCATTCTATTGCCATTGGTGAAGATACAAGTAGGCTATCTGAGATATTAAATAATCTTGCAAGTTTATATAATGAAGCAAATAAAGATAAAACAAATCTTTTCTTATCTTTGTTAGAACCTATATTTATGCTTTTTGTAGGTGTAACTATCGGATTTATTGTAATCTCTATGCTTCTTCCAATTTTTTCTATGAATTTAGGTTAGATTTTGAAAAAATCCATCGTTCTTTTAGTATCTCTTTTATTTATAACTGCTATTTCAGCTTTGATATTAAAAAACTTAGATGATACAAATGAGTATATAAGTGAACAAAACTATAAGTTAAATAAAGCACAGCTTTTGATGATGGTTCAAAATGCACAAAAAGAAGCTTCAAAGTTTATAAAAAAATATCCTGATGATTTACCACCTTTAGAAAACATTCCTTTTTCTATAAAAGATATTGATTTACAACTTTCACTTGTTGAGTATGATAAGTATGATTTAAATTTGCTAAAAGAAAAAGATAAAAAAAAGTATGAAGATATTCAAGAATTTTTTTGGGATAACTCAGTGGATGGTTTTGAGAATTTACAATATCTTTTAAAAGGAAGTCCTAAGCTTCAAAATAGTAAGCAAGTAGATGATATAATAACTACTTTTATTGAACAAACATATAGTGATAATATTTTGAATATTAAAGATAAATTAGGGTTTATATCTTCTTTGGAGGAAGGTAGACTTTTTGAATTAAAAGTAAAAGTTTTGTATTTAAAAGAGATATTAAAAGGCTATTATATTTTAGATAAAGAAGGAAAGGTAAAGTACTTTGAGCTTAGTTTCAAATAAACATAAAAAACTATTTTTATGTTTAGATAGTAAAGTAGATATAAAAGATAGGGTTGATATTATTTTATCCCCTGAGTTTTATTGGGTTAGGATTTTTGATATACCTGTAAAAAACAGTTCACAAGCAGCACATGTTTTACCTACACTTTTTGAAGATGTATTAGAAACAACAAATGAACTTTCATATCAAGTATTAAAACTTGAAGATGGTAAGTATTTATGTTTTGCATATATAAATAAAAAAATATTTGAAGCTATAAAAAATGCTGGTATCTCAAGCTCACAAGTAAACTCAATATATTTTGCACAAACTGAATGTATGCAGTTTAAACAGTTTACAGTTTGTAATAAATCTTTTTTATATACAAAAGATAATGTTTTAGTAAAAGTACCAAGTTCATTATTAACTCAAAATATTAATCTAGAAGAAAATTTAGAAAATATAAAACTATCATCAAATAAAGTAGATATAAAACTTTATAATAGTTCATTATCTACGAAACAAATATACTCTTTATTAGTTGTTATGCTTATTGTGTGTTTTGTAAATATATTTAAAATCTTTGATTATAGTAGTGAAATCTCAACTTTAGAAGAAAAAATAGAATCAACAAAAAAAGCAAGTAAATTACCTAGTTCTATGATACAAACAAACTCTATTTTAGATACTTATAAGTTAAAACAAAAAAGTCAAATTGAATTAAGAGAAGCAGTTTCATATATTTTAAAAGATAAAAGGTTTGAGCTTAAAAGTATTCAAATCAAAAAAAGAAATTTTGAATTAGAATATAAAGCTATAAATGATGTAGATAGTTTAAAAAACTATTTAACTAAAAAGTATGAACTTTTATCATTTAGAAAAGTAGGGCAAACTTTAAAAGTGAGGATTAAAATATGAATAAAATAAATCCTTTATATATACTAGCATTGATGCTAACTTTAGTGCTTTTATCTTTTCAGCAGTTAAGTGAGCAAAAAAATAGTTTTTATGAAAAAGCAAAAGAGTTTGAAAGCTTAAAGGAAAAAGCAAAAGAGTACAGACATCTTAGCAGTTCATGGGCAAGTAAAGAAAATACTGTAAAAACTTTAAATCAAATAGTAAATAGTTCTCAATTTAGAAAACACAAGATTTTAAAAGTTGAAACTCAAAAAAACTTAAAAGTAAAAATAGAATCTAGCGATACAAAAGTTTTAAATAACTTTTTAAATAGAGTTTTAAATAAGCAGCTAATTATAGAAAAGATGGAACTACAAAAAGATTATATTGCTTTAGAGATAGGATATAGATAATGAAAAAAATATTAAAAGCTTTAATTTATGTGATATTTTTTATTTTTATATCTATGCTTTTATTACCAAAGCAAGAGCTTTTTTATTTCTTGGAAAAAAAGCTAGAAGAAAAAAATATAGTTATTTCAAATGAGCAGTTTGAAAATAAGGTTTTAGGTTTTGATTTAAAGTATTCAGATATTTATTTTGAGCAAATTAATGTTGCAAATGTAGAAAAGTTATCTATTGATACTTACTTGTTTTACAATCAAGTATCTATTAAAAATGTAAGACTATTAGATAGTTTTAAATCTATGTTTCCTACACCTCTTACAAATATATACTTAACTTACTCTATTTTAGATTATGAAAATATACAAATAAAAGCAGATGGTATTTTTGGGAAACTTTATGGAAGTATAAATCTTTTTGATAGAAAAGCTATAGTTTACTTAGAAGCCACAAGTAGTATGAAAAACTCTTATTCAAATGTATTAAGACAAATGAAATTTAAAGATGGAAGGTATGTATATGAATACAAATTTTAACAAATTAGTTCAATTATTAATACCTTTTATTTATATAGCTTTAGTTGTATATATACTTATGAGTGTCCTACAAAGTTTTTTACCAAAAAGTTCAGTAGAGTATTTAAAAGAGTCTAGCTCTTACCTTGAATATAATAAGTATGATGGTTTCTATAATACTTCAAGTATTAAGCCAATCATTACTACTCAAAAAGCAAAGACAAAAGATATTAAAAGTTTATCTTCATACAATCTAAAAGGTATTTACTCTACAAGTTCAAATACTGGATGGGCTATCATAGAGAATAAAAGAGATAAAAAAAGCTATTTTATAGCTCAGTATGAAGAACTTGATGGTTATGTTTTAACAAAACTTTTTAAAAATCATGTAATTTTTGAGAAGCAAGCAAAAGAGTATAAACTTGATATATCAAAAACTAAAGAGAACATCTCTTATGAAATATCAAGAAAAACAAATAATATAAATGAAAATATAGTTGTTAAAGATGATAGTGTTACAGTAAAAAGAGACTATTTAAACTCTTATGTTCAAAATCCTGATAAGGTTTGGAATAATATTGCAATAGAAGAGTTAAGAAAAGGTTCAAAAATAGAAGGTTTTAAAGTAGGTAGAGTAAACCAAAATTCAGTATTTGGAAAACTTGGTCTTAAAAGAGGCGATATTATAAAGTCTATTAACAATAAGGTTTTAGATTCGTATGCAGATGCTTTTGCTGTGTATAACAGTATAAACAAAACAAAATACCTAAACATAGAGATATTAAGAAACAATGAGATAATGGAGTTAAACTATGAGATTGATTAAAGTACTACTAGTAGGAATGATTCTTACTTTTACGCTAAATGCAAGTGAGAAAATAAACATAAACTTTAAAGATTTAAAGATTATGGATTTAGTGAAGATTACATCTAAGATTATTGATAAAAATATCTTGGTTACTACTCAAATAAAAGGAAATGTTGATTTTATTTCAAATAAACCTTTACAAAAAGATGAGTTAGTAAAAATACTTATATATGTACTTGAATCAAAAGGTTATACTCTTGTTCAAAATGAGGAAATTTTAAGAATAGTAAAACTAAATGAAGGTGCAAAAAAGAATGTACCTGTACTAAATGGGTCAAAACAAAAAACACATTACCAAATGGTAACAGAAGTATTTACAGTTTACAATGCAAATGTAGATTATGTAGCTTCAAAAATAAGACATCTTATCTCTAAAGATGCAAAACTTGTAACAAATAAAGAATCAAACTCTTTAGTTTTAACGGACTTTGTTGATAATATAAAAACTGTTAAAAAAGTAGTATCAATCATGACATATGGAGCAAAAAAAGATACAAAAATAGTTGAACTTAAAAATATTCAAGCAATAGAAGCAAAGAAAAATCTTGATGCAATTGCAAAGTCAAAATTTGATAGTAAAATAGAGACTCAAAAAGTAGATGTTATTGCAAATAAAGATGACAACTCTTTAATTTTAATAGGTCAAAAACAAAATATAAACTACTTAGCAAAATATGTAAAAAGTGTAGATGAAAATGACTCATTAGTTAAAAGAGTAGTTGAAGTAATACCTTTAAAAAATGTAGAAGCAAAAAATGTAATCAAAATCATTGATGGGGTAATTGGAAAGAAAAAATATATAGATCCAAATGATAAACCACTTTCTTCAATAGATGAAGAATCAAATGCAATAGTTCTAATGGGACCATCAACTGAGATAGCTTATATAAAAGAACTTTTAAAAGAGTTAGATAAAGAGAAAGCTCAGGTTTATGTACAAGCTAGAATCATTGAGTTAAATGAAAAACTTGTTGATGAGGTTGGTATAAAGTATGGGATTTTAGGTGGAACTGCTGGAAATGATGGTTTAGCAACATTTTCTTCTGGTTTAAATGGAGCAGGTGATGTTTCTATAGGAATTCCAGAAGCTTTAAAAATAACTCTTCCAAATATCAGTACAGGGTTAGCATTAGGAGCATCAATTTCATTATTAGATGAGAACAATGCTGCCGATATTGTATCTGAACCATCTATTTTAGCTGTAAATAATAAAGAAAGTTCTATTTATGTTGGGGAGACTATTTCAATAAAAACATCATCAAGTTTTTCAGATAGTGGAAAAGAAAATGCAAATTTTAAAAGAGAAGATGTTGGTTTAACACTAAAAGTAAAACCAAGAATTTCCAATGGAAATAAAGTTACATTAGAAATAAATACGATTTTAGAAGATGTTAAAGCTACTTCTGTAAGTGCAGGTTCAAATCCTGATACTACAAAAAAAGAAGTAAAAACCACAGCAATAGTAAACAATGGCGAGTCAGTGATAATTGGTGGTTTAATTGAAGATAAAGATGAAAAAACTGATAGTGATGTTCCTGGTTTATCAAAAATACCTTTAATTGGTAGTTTATTTGAACATGATAGTTCTTCAATTAGAAAGAAAAGTTTAGTTATTATAGTTACTCCTTATATAATTCCAAAATCTAAAGATTTATCTTATGTTCGAAATCAACTATCTGAATTAAAACTATTAGAAGATAAATATTTAAAAGAATCTCTTATCAGATTAAAAGAGAAACAGATAAATCAGGTCCAAAGAGAAAAAGAGTATAAAGAAAAGCTTGAAGAGTTAGATAAAAAATATACTTCTTTAAAAAATGGGAAAACAGTTCAAGAAAAAACAGATTTAAAAACTGCCCATGAAAAAAGAGTAGCAGAGATTTTAGGATACTAGTATGAATATAAATGAAGTTCACAATTTAAATCTTCTTCCTTATGAGATAGATAACTATTCTACTGCTTTAAAAAACTATGTTCTTTTTACACAAATTGATGAAAAAATAGTTATAGCTATCTCTAGTGAGCATATGAGTCTGTCTTTAGACTATTTATCTAAATTAGATTATGAGTATGAAATAGTATTTCTTGATGATATATCTTATGAAAAGCTTTATAATAAGTTTTTAGAGATTAAAACTGATAGTGAGATGAGTGCAATTCAGCAAGAGCAAGAAGATGCTACTTTAGAGGATGAAGATTTCTCTATGAGTGACTTCTTAAAAGTTGGAAGTGATATTTTAACTTCAGAAGAATCTGCTCCGATTATTAAGTTTGTAAATTCACTTTTTTATCAAGCAATTAAGAAAAAATCATCAGATATTCATATAGAAATGCATGAGTTTAAAGCTGAGGTTAGATATAGAGTTGATGGTGTTTTAGTTAATCATATAGAACTTGATAAAAATATCATGTCTTTAGTAATCTCAAGAATAAAAGTTATCTCAAATCTTGATATTAGTGAAAAAAGAGTTCCTCAAGATGGTAGAACACAAATCAAAATTGCAGG
This sequence comes from Arcobacteraceae bacterium, assembly GCA_048268245.1. Classification (GTDB taxonomy): domain Bacteria; phylum Campylobacterota; class Campylobacteria; order Campylobacterales; family Arcobacteraceae; genus Arcobacter_B. The sequence goes on along the minus strand of JBLWVX010000024.1, from coordinate 17,252 downwards.
TAAAACTTTAGATATTAGGGTTTCAATACTGCCAACTTTTTATGGTGAGCGAGTTGTAATGAGAATTCTTATGCAAAGTGAAGATATTTTGAGTGTTCAAGAGTTAGGTTTTCCTACATATATAACTAAAGAGCTTGAAGATGTACTTCAAAACTCTTATGGTATGGTGCTTGTAACAGGACCTACAGGTAGTGGTAAATCAACTACACTTCATTCACTTTTACATCAAGTAGTTAGTGATGAGAAAAATATTATCACAGTTGAAGACCCAGTTGAGTATAAATCAAATGAGTTTTCACAAATACAAGTAAATACAAAAGTAGGGCTTACTTTTGCATCAGGACTTAGATCTATTTTAAGACAAGACCCTGATATTATAATGGTTGGGGAGATTAGAGATAGTGAAACTGCTTCAATTGCTGTTCAATCAGCTTTAACAGGGCACTTACTTTTCTCAACATTACATACAAATAGAGCCCCAGCAGCTATTACGAGACTTATTGATATGGGAGTTGAGAAATTCTTAATTTCATCATCTTTACTAGCTGTACTTGCTCAAAGGTTAGTTAGAAAACTTTGTGATGATTGTAAGCAAGAAGATAACTCAGAGGGTTCACATAAAGTATTTGGACTTGATAATAGCACTAAAATCTATAAAGCAAATGGCTGTAAATCTTGTAATTTTACAGGTTATAGTGGCCGAATAGCAATTGGTGAATTATTTGTTATTAATGAAGATATTAAAGAATATTTAAAAGGTGAGGTTGATGACTCTACTTTGATGAAAAAAGCTTTAGCGAATGGAATGATATCTTTAGATAAACAATTAAAACTTATGCTTGAAGCAGGTGATACATCTGTAGATGAAGCAATTAGAATTGGTATTAAGTAAAAATGAAAAAATCTTTTTCACTTATGGAAGTAATTGTTGCTGTGATGGTACTAAGTGTAGTGATGGTAGCACTTCTTCAAGTAAAGAGTGATAATATTTATTTAGTGAATAAATCAAATGAAACCAAAGAGTTTAAAGAGTATCTATCACTAGCCTTTAATCTTGATAATGTTGATAATAGAAATGAAAATCTTTTTCTAAGTAGAAAATTTGATTTTGAAGATGATAAGTTAAGAAGAGAGCTAAAATCAATAAAAGTAAAAGTTAAAGATGAGCAAATAGACACAAGAGTTGTTAAAAATGACTCTTATGACTTTAATATAGTAACATATGAAACTTCTTATAGTATAGATAAGAAAGTTCAAAAAAACATTTATAGTTTTAAAATAGAGTTATAATGAAGGCTAAAAAAGCATTTACTTTACTTGAAGTAGTTATTTCTATAACACTTTTTATGGTTTTGATTGTTTTTGTATATAAAACTCTAGATCAAACAAAGCATTCAAATGAAATATTTGAGAAGCAAACAAAATCAATAAAAGACTCTAATAGACTTTATAATATTTTTCTAGAAGATATAGCTGAATCACTGCAATTAGAAACAATAAGTTATGATAAAGATAAAAATGCAAGGCTTGTTTTTACTTCAAACAATACTTATCATAATCCTTTTTATACTAATATTACTTATCTGATTTCTTCAAATAATAAACTTGTTAGAATAGAGAGTAAAGATAAGTTCAAGTTTGCAAATACTAGTTATGAGTTTTATGATAATGCTTATATTGATATACTTTTAGATGATATTGAGTATTTTGATATAAAGAAAGATAAAAAACAATATGTTTTTGCTATAAAACAAAAAAACAAAAAAAGAGTTTTGTATAGTACTTATCTACTAAACTAGGAGAAATTTTGAGATTAATATTTTTAAGCCTACTTACAAGTTTACTTCTTTTTTCACAAGAAGTACAAGAAAATCAAAGAGTTGTAAAAACTTCAGAGTTAGAACTACTTTTATTTAAAGTAGGGTTTCAATCCCTTTTAACTGATGTAGATATAACAAAAGATAAGTCTATTGAAAATGAACAAGATATTCAAGAGATTAAAGATAAAGTTAAAATTATCATGGATGAGGTTTACAAGGACAAGAGGTTACTTGTTGAAAAAAAGGACAGTTTGACTATTAATACTTCTTCTAAATCAAAAGAGATTGATGAGCTTAGAAAAGAAATAGAACTTTTAAAAAGTGAAATTAAAAGCCTTAAAGCTACTAAAACAAAAGAAGTAAAAACTATTAGACTTGTAAATAAAGAAGTTGTAGTAAACACTGATAATTCAAATGTAAGAGAAAAACCAAGTTATAATTCAAAGATTATACAAAGTTTAAATAAAGGTGTTTTAGTTGAATTGAAAAAGTGTAATAAGTATGATTGGTGTGAGATAAAAGTAAATAATAAAAGTGGATTTATAGCAAAGTTTTTATTGAACTTATGATTCTACATATTTCATAAGTCTATCCATAAGTTCAAGATTTGCCATTGTATTTCTTGGATTCTTTGAGTTTAATACTCTATTACAATCTTCACAAAGTGTGATGATATTTTCAACATTGTATCCAGCACCATCTTCTATGTCTTTTACGAAAATACTAATTGAATTTTTTAGTGAAACAGTTTTAGCACATCTATTACATTTGTGATTATCTCTAGCCCAAGCTAACTCTTTTCTTTGTATCCAATCAGATGGCATTTTTACATTATGGGCAGATTTTTCATCATAACCTGTCCAGAGTTTATCTTTACTAACACTTCCTTGAGTTTGTTTTTCATAATCATAATTAAAGTATTGAGATACAATATCTTCAACTATTATAGTTTCCCTTACTCTAATATCTTTTTCATCTTCAGTTTTTTTTACAATAGAATAGTTGATAGGCACTAAAGGGTGTTCTTTTTTCATATGATTTTTAATAAGGTCTAAAAAAGGTTCAATATTACCTTTTTTATATGCAAAGGCAAAAACTTTTTCTCTATAGATATAAAGAGGAATTATTGTAGCTATTAGAAGTGACGATAGTACGATAAACTTTATATCTAAAATCATAGTTTTTACCTTTTTATTTTTAAATTATTTCTGGATTTACTTGATGTTTTTCAAGTGTTTCTTTTGCTTCTTTGTGTTTTCCACTTACTAGTTTTTGAAGTTCATTTATATGAATTACAGGTATAGCAACTTCTCTTCCACAAATTTTTTCTAACTCTTTTCTATTATAGTCAAAAATATAGAAATCTTCATCATTATCAACTACAATCAAATCGGCACCTGCATCAAATGCTTCTAGTAGTATAGTACAAGCAGTAAAAAGTGTAATCTTACTGTTTTTGTTAAAAGTATTTTTTGATAAGTCTAATCTTTGAGACTCTAAAGCTACTTTCTTTGCTTTTAAACTATTAATTAGTTTAGAATATTTTTTTTCATTGTTTGATGCGTAGTATGCAATAGCAAAATCACTAAAATCATGATTTACTTCATACTCTTCTTCAAAACTTCCAAAGTCTAAAATAAGAGTTTTATTTAGTCTGAAGTTTTGTTTTTCAATATCTTCATAAACATTTAAAGCTTTTTGAAGCTTGATAATTCTCTTTTCATAAGAGTTGTCAAAGTCTAAAATTAGATTTTTAGAGCTATTGTAGAAGCTAGCTGATACTTCATAAGAGTTAATGATTTGTAAAATAGAGTTTTTCTCTTCTTCATTTGCTCTATCCATAATTATAGAAGCTAAAATAAGTAAAGAATCACCAATATATGATGCGTCAAGATTTAAAGTATTTGATGCATAAAAATATGGTTTCAATTCTTGATAAGTTTTTTTATCTTCTTCAGTTATAAAATCTTTAAGAAGTTCTAATCTTTCATTAAAGTCATCATCATTTATAAGTAAGTCATCACATGCTCTTCTAATTGAGATTGGTTCAATTTTAATATCAGTTCCAAACTCTTCTTTTAATCTTTTTAGTTCAATCCCTGCTTTTACATATACACCATTTACTACTAAGTCAAAATCTTGGCAATCAACAAAACTTAATTGTTGTTCATTGTCAATATTTTTTAAAATATCAAGAAGTGTTTTTTCTTCTTTTGTTTTAATAAAATGCTTAGTATAGTATGGTAAATAATCAGAGTTTTTGTCAAATTTAAATAAAGATATTTCTAGTTTCATATTAGTATTATCACCTTTTTTGTAGTTGAGTAAATTTTATGGAATTTTAACTTAAAAAAATGATAAGAGTATGTTTTTTTCTCTTATCATTTAAAAAGTGTCCTATTCTGTAAACCTTTTTACATCTGAACCAATCGAAGTTAGTTTTCCTTCTAGGTTTTCATATCCTCTGTCTAAGTGATAAATTCTATGAATATTAGTTTCACCTTTTGCTACAAGTGCGGCTAAAACTAATGCTGATGAAGCTCTTAAATCAGTTGCCATTACATCAGTACCATTTAAAGTATGAGATTGACCGTTTATAGTTGCAATATTTCCATTTAAGTGAATATCAGCTCCTAATCTTAAAAGCTCACTAACATGCATAAATCTATTTTCAAAAAGTCTTTCATCAATAGTTGAAGTTCCATTTGCTTGAGTTGCTAAAGCCATAAATTGTGCTTGCATATCTGTTGGGAAACCTGGATATTCACTTGTAATAATATTTACAGGTTTTATCTCATCTGTAGGAAGAATTATTACACTGTTTTCATCGCTAATTACTTCAAAATTCATTTCTTCAAGTTTTGAAATCACAGCTTCTAAATGTAAAGGAATAACTTTATTTATTTTAAGTTTTCTATTTGTTATTGCAGCTGCACACATATATGTACCTGCTTCTATTCTATCTGGAATAATATCAAAGTCTTTAAACTCTAATAGTTCTTTGTTTGAACCTTCAATTATAAGTTTAGAAGTACCAAGTCCTTCTATTTTTACACCTGCGTTCATTAAGACTTCACAAAGTTGTTCTATTTCAGGCTCTTTAGCTGCATTAATAATAGTTGTAGTACCTTGAGCTAATGCTGCTGCCATTAAGATATTTTCAGTTCCACCAACTGTAACTTTATCAAATACAATTTTAGAGCCTTTTAAACCTTGAGGTGCTGTAGCTTGAATATATCCATGCTTAATATCAATTTGTGCTCCCATTTGCTCTAAAGCTTTTAGGTGTAAATCAACAGGTCTTTGACCAATAGCACATCCCCCTGGAAGTGAAACCTCACAGTGGCCAAATCTAGCTAATAAAGGCCCTAAAACTAAAATAGAAGCTCTCATTGTTTTTACAATGTCATAAGTTGCAGTAGTTTTATCTATTTCATATGTGTTTATTTTAACAATACCGTCTTGTTTTTCGAAACTTCCACCAAGCATATCTATAAGTTTTAAAAATGTGTTTATATCAACTACATTTGGCATATTTCCAATTTTGATTTCGTTTTTAGCAAGTATTGTTGCTGCTATTAATGGAAGGGCAGCATTTTTAGCCCCTGAGATTTCAACTTCTCCAGAAATCTCTTTATTTCCTATTATTTTTAAGTATTCCATGTCATTCCTACGATTATATATCTAAACAAAGGTATTATATTATCTAAAAAAGCCTTTAAAAATTAATACTAATAATCTTTTTTTAATATTATAAGCAATACAATTGCGATTTTAAAAGGTTATATATGGAAAATAGTGTTAAGTTAGGTGTTAAATATATGTTATTTGCTGCTATGTTATTTGCTTTAATGGGTGCAACAGCAAAAGAGCTTAGTAATTCTATGAGCTCAATAGAAGTAGTATTTTTCAGAAATGTTTTTGGGGTTGTTTTAATTTTATTATCAATATATAAAAGTCCTTTAAATCAAATCGGTGGAAAAATATGGCTTCTTATTTTTAGAGGAATGGCAGGTTTTATTGCTTTACTTTTCTTTTTTTATAATATTGCAAATATTCCTTTAGGTGAAGCTATGACTTTTTCTAAAACTTCTGCAATCTTTACTGCAATTTTTGCTTATATATTTGTAAAAGAAAAGCTAGGCTTTAAAGGTTGGTTTGGAGTATTTGTAGGATTTATTGGTATTTTATTTATTACAAAGTTTGATGGCTCTTCTTTAGATAAAACTGATTATTTAGGAATACTTTGTGGAGTAGGAGCTGGGCTTGCTTATACGTCAATTAGAGAGCTTAGAAAGTATTATGATAGTAGGGCAATTGTTTTATCATTTATGACAATAGGAACAATTGGTCCAATGATTCTTTTAATCATTGGAGAATTTTATGTAAATGAGAACTTAGACTTTTTATTTGCATCTTTTGTAATGCCAAAAGGTGATGATTGGTTATTTATTATTTTATTGGGAATTTTTGCAACATTTGCACAAATTTATATGACTAAAGCATACTCATGTGCTAAGGCGGGTATTATTGGTACTATAGGTTATAGTAATATTGCCTTTTCAATTCTTTTAGGATTGATTTTAGGGGATAGTTTGCCTGATATTTGGATTATTTTTGGTATACTTTTAATTGTAATTAGTGGTGTTTTAGTTTCCATGAAAAAGGATTAGAAAATGGATATTTTTTTATTATATATTGAGATTATTGTATTAGTATTTTTGATTATCATTACTGCATGGTATGTTCATGATAAATATGTACAAAGAGATCATCAGCTTTTAGTTAACTATCCAATTATTGGTAGGTTAAGATATGTTTTAGAAGAAGCAAGAGAGCCTTTTAGGCAATATTTTGGTGACGAGAAATTTTATGAATCAAAAGATAAACTTGACTGGGTTTATAAAGCAGCAAATGATAAGCCTAATTATGCGGCTTTTTCACCATCACAGCCTCTTCCTAAACCTAAGTTTATGATTAGACATGCGAATATTGTTTTAAATGAAGATGAAGTTGATAATGAATTTGAAGTAACATTTGGTGAAGCAAGAAAGTATCCATATACTGCAAAAACAATTATTGCAAGAAGTGCTATGAGTGATGGTTCTATTTCTCCTGAAGGTACAAGAGCTTTTGTAAGAGGTGCTCAAATGGGAGGTTTCCCAATTAATTCAGGTGAAGGTAGTGTGACTTCTAACTTTTTTGTAACTCATAAAACTTATAAAGAAGATTACATGAAGATAGTTCATGGTACAGCTTTTGCAAAAAAAATGAAAGATATAGTTCAGTTCTTTTTCAATGGTGCAATGGCAGCAGATGTTTATAGAAAGCTTGTATTTAAAGATGATCCCGAAGCAGAAACTTATGTATTTGATTTAAAATCACAACTTTTCCATAGAGTAAATTGGGATGCACCACTAGAAAATTTCCCAACTGAAGTTCCAAAAGATATGCCTGATATTATTTTACAATTAAGTTCTGGACTTTATGGTGCAAGGGATAAAGATGGTAAGTTTGACCCTGATAGATACCAAAAAACTATGAGATTTTGTAGAATGACTGAAATTAAAATAGCACAGGGAGCAAAACAAACAGGTGGTAAACTTGCAGCTCATAAAGTAACTCCTGCTATTGCATACTATAGAAATGTAAGAGCTCATACAGATATATTCTCTCCAAATAGGTTTCCTTATGCAAATACAATTGAGGAATTATTTGATTTTATTGGAACATTACAAGAACTATCTGATAAACCAGTTGGTGTAAAAATAGTAATTTCAGATATTGAAAATATTGAACCTTATGCAAGAGAAATAAAAAGAAGAATAGATGCAGGAGATAGTAGATATCCTGACTTTATTTCTATTGATGGTGGTTCAGGTGGTAGTGCAACTGCTCCTATTGAAATGATGGAAAGAGTTGGTTTAAATATTAGAGATTCTGTTTATTTAGCTGATAAAGTATTACAAGAATTTGGTGTAAGAGAAAAAGTAAGAATTGTTGCAAGTGGTAAGATTTTAACTCCTGATGATATTATTGTAATTTTATCTTTAGGTGCTGATTTTATTCAAATTGCAAGAGGTTTTATGATGAGTGCAGGGTGTATTAGAGCAAGATATTGTTCAGGTACAACTGGTCATGATTGTCCAGTTGGACTTGCTACTCAAAATAAAGATAAAAGAAAAAAATACTTTGTTTATAAACAAGCCAAAAAAGTTAGAAATTACCATAACAACTTACTTAAAAGTGTTAAAGGTATGTTAGCAATAATGGGTCTTAAAAATGTAAATCAATTAAATAAACATAGAATTTTATTCTTAGATAAAGATTCAAGAGTTCATGATAATATTGATAATGTGTTTAAAAGAAGACTTGATATAGGTAAAGATATGGAGGATGAATACCATGAATCTAGATAAGGTTATTTCTGGATTTTTTATAATCTTAGCTATGACTATTAACTTTGGTTTTTTCTATGGGGATATGTATTCTTTAGAAAGCCATAGTAAATATGAACTTTTTGCTGCTATTGTCATTAATCTTATTGCAACGACATTAAAGATTGGGGATAAAACTCAAATGGGTTCAGTATTATTAGCAACATCACTTGTAGCGGATATTCAATTAATAGCAGCAGCTATTGTATGGACAGTGGCTGCTTATGCATACACAGTTGATGCTGAGGTTATTGCAACTATAGTATCTTTATCTGGTGGTGCATTACTTGCAAATTTAGTTTCTGTTACACTTTATGTGGGAGATACTTTAAAGTCAAAAAGATAGATTAGGAATAGACCTTGGAAAATAGTTCACTATTTATCATTCTTCAAAGAATGAGAGTACCATTTTTAGTAATTGTTATTACTTATACTATAGCAATTACTGGTCTTATCCTTATTGAAGGGCTTGATTCAAATGGAAACCCTTATCACATGAGCATCTTTGATGCTTTTTATTTTATAACTTATACTGCTACTACTATTGGATTTGGAGAAACTCCTTACGATTTTACATATCCTCAAAGACTATGGGTGACTTTTTCTATTTATCTTACAGTTCTTGGGTGGTTCTATGCTATTGGGTCTTTGGTTTCACTTCTTCAAGATAAACTTTTTTTACAAGAGATTCAGAAAACTAAGTTTAAAAGGCAGATAGGAGATTTAAAAGAAAAGTTTATTATCATCTTAGGATATAATCAAATAACAAAAGAGATAATCAATAAAGCAATAGAGCAAGGAACAAGAACTGTTGTCATTGAAAAAGACAAAAAAAGAATTAATGAGCTTTTATTAGAAAGTTTTACTCCTACTGTACCTGTATTAAATTGCGATAATTATTCTATAAAAGTATTGGAAGCAGCAGGAATTAAAAAGTCAAATTGTAAAGCAATAGTCTCACTTTTTGAAGATGACAATATGAATTTAAGAATTGCACTAACTTCTAGGCTTTTAAATAAACACGTGAAAATTGCAGCAAAATCAACAACAACAAATCAAACAGAAAATCTAAAAGATTTAGATGTTGAAATTATTGCAAATCCTTTTTCTATTATTTCATCAGAAATAAATATAGCCTTATCAGCTCCTAATATTTTTAGGCTTGAAAAATGGCTTTATGGGTTAGATAATTTAGTAGCAAAACTTCCAGTTTTTCCAAAAGGTAAATATATTATTTGTGGTTATGGAAGATTAGGGCGAAAAATATATGAAAAATTAAATGCAAATAATATAGAACTTGATTTAGTTGAACTTGATATAAATAAAGCTCAAAGCTATTCTGATGAAGAAATATCTCATGTAAACTTTGGAAATGCAGATGATAAGCAAATGCTTGTAAATGTTGGAGTTCAAGAAGCTAGTGCAATTATTGCTGCAACAAATGATGATACAACAAATTTATCTATTTTAGCTACTGCAAAAAAATTAAATCCTAGTATAAAAACAATAGTTCGTGAAAATGAAATGGAAGATTTCTCAATTTTTAAGAATGCAAATATTGACCATATTTTTTTACCTTCTAAGATTTTGATAAATAAAACAACAAATGCTTTAATAAAACCATTATCAGATAAGTTTATAAGACTTATTTTAAAAAAAGATGAAAAATGGGCTAGTGAACTTGTACGAAAGTTAATAACTGTAATTGATGAAAGTCCTATTGTATTTGAATTAAGTATTGATGAAGAACAAGCTCCTGAGATTTATAAGCACTTAAAAAATAATGAAAATTTAAATTTAGAGTTTTTATTTAGGTCTTTACATAATAAAGAACAGAGCAATAATGTGGTACCATTGTTGCTTAAAAGAAAAGAGGAATATACTCTTTTACCTCAAAATAGTTTGGAACTAGAAATAGAAGATAAAATACTAATTGCATGTGATAAGTATGCAAAAAGTGATATTGAATATATCTGTCAAAATATTTATGAGTTTCATTATGCCTTAACAGGTAAAGAAAAAGAAACAATTTTTAAAAGGAATTAAATGAAAATTTTAACTGGACCTTGTGTTTTAGAAGATAGAGATACAGTAATGAGAATTGCTGAGAAGCTAAAGCCTTTAAGTGAAGATAAAAGGGTTGAGTTTTATTTCAAAGCATCATTTGATAAAGCAAATAGAACAAGTTTAGACTCATATAGAGGACCAGGACTTGAAGAAGGTTTAAAATTATTCCAAGAGATTAAAGATCAGTTTGGATACAAATTAGTAACTGATATTCATGAATCATGTCAAGCTGCACCTGCTGGAGAAGTATTAGATATTTTACAGATACCTGCATTTTTATGTAGACAAACTGACTTACTAGTAGAAGCAGCAAAGACTAATTGTAAAATCAATATTAAAAAAGGTCAGTTTTTAGCAGCAGGAGCTATGAAGCATCCAGTTGAAAAGATATTAAAAACTAGAGGTGTAGAAGAAGTTAACTACAAAAACTCTGATGAAAATGGTGTATGGCTTTGTGAAAGAGGAAACACATTTGGTTATGGAGCTTTAGTAGTTGATATGAAAAACTTAATTGCAATGAGAGAGTATGCACCTGTAATTTTTGATGCTACTCATTCAGCACAAGTTCCAAGTACTGGTGGAACAACAGGTGGAAATAGTGCAGTAGTGCCAAGTTTAGCAAAAGCAGCAGCAGCTGTTGGTGTTGATGGATTCTTCTTTGAAACTCATACTGATCCAAGTGTTGCATTAAGTGATGGTCCTAATATGGTACAAGTTGATGAACTATATAAAGTAATTGATGACATCTTTGCCATTCAAGAAGTACTTGGATATAACAAATAAAAGTTATTTTTTAGGCTTTAAATAAGATTTAGATATAATCGCAAAATATTATAAAAAATTCGGAGAAATTTTATGAACGTAATTGAAGGAAAATTAAGATTAAAAGGTGATGAAAAAATCGCTATTATTAATGGTAGATTTAATCATATTATCACTGATAGATTAGTTGAGGGTGCAAAAGATGCATTTGTTAGACATGGTGGAAATGAAGATAATTTAGATTTATTATTAGTACCAGGTGCATTTGAAATTCCTTTTGCATTAGAAAAAGCATTAGCTTCTGGAAAATATGATGCAGTATGTTGTGTGGGTGCTGTAATTAGAGGTTCTACTCCTCATTTTGATTATATTTCAGCTGAAGCTACTAAAGGTATTGCAACTGTAGCATTACAATATGGAAAAGCTGTATCAAATGGAGTTTTAACTACAGATACTTTAGAGCAAGCAATCGAGAGAGCTGGTTCAAAAGCAGGAAATAAAGGTGCTGAAGCTATGGTTACAATAATAGAAATGTTAGATCTTTATTCAGAAATGGAGAAATAATTTGGCTACAAGAACACAAGTAAGAGAGTCAGTTATTGGTCTTTTATATGCATACGATTTAGGTAATGAAGGTATTGCTAAATTTGTTGATGAAATATTAGAAGACAAAAAAATTAGAAACAAACAAAAAGAGTTTGCATTAAAACTTTTCAATGGTACAGTTGAAAATATTGAAAAAATTGATGAAGAGTTAATTAGTCACTTAAAACAAGGAAATATAACAGACATTGGTTCTGTTGAAAAATCTATTTTAAGACTAGCAATTTTTGAAATTTTTGATGGTTTAGATAAAGCTATTGTGATTAATGAAGCAATTGAATTATCAAAGAAACTTGCAAGTGATGGTGCTCCTAAGTTTATCAATGGACTTTTAGATAAAGTTAAAAAGGCATAGTTTATGAGTAATGCTATGAAACTTTGTGTATCACTTGATTTACCAACTGCAAAAGAAAACCTAGAAATTGTAAAGCAGATAAAAGATTTTGATGTATGGTTAAAAGTTGGTTTTAGATCATATATTAGAGATGGAAAAGAGTTTTTAGAAGAGTTAAAAGCTATTAATCCTAATTTTAAAATCTTTTTAGATTTAAAGCTTTATGATATTCCTAATACAATGGCTGATGCAGCCGAAGAAATAGCTAATTTTGGTTTAGTTGATATGTTTAATGTTCATGCTAGTGCTGGTAGCAAAGCTATGAGTACAGTTATGGATAGAATTAAGGATATTCCAAATAAACCTTTAGTATTAGCTGTAACAGCTCTTACTTCTTTTGATAATGAATCATTTAAAGCTGTTTATAATGAAGATATTGAAACAAAAGCTACAAAGATGGCAAAAGATACACATAACTCAGGTATTGATGGAGTAGTGTGTTCTGCTTTTGAAAGCTTAGATATAAAAGCAAATACTTCTGATAGTTTTATTACTTTATGTCCTGGTATCAGACCTTTTGGTGAGGATGCTGGTGATCAAAAAAGAGTAGCTGATATTCCTTTTGCAAAAGAGAATAAAGTAGACTTTATAGTTGTTGGAAGACCAATCTATAAAGCTTCTAATCCTAAAGAAGTTGTAGAAAAAATCTTAGCTAATATCTAGTTTGATTTTTTCCTTTTTCTTTAGCTTCATAGAGTAGTATATCTGCTCTATGAATTGCACTATCTAAACAATCCTTTTTTGGATTAAACTCAACACATCCAAGACTTATTGTTATATTTTTTTTGATATTTGAAAAATTAATTTTTAATACTTCTTTTCTAATTCTCTCTGCTTGTAAATAGGCATTATTTAAATTAGTATGAGGTAAGACTATTAGAAACTCTTCTCCACCATATCTTGAAACTAAATCAGTCTTTCTTGCTGATGAAATTAACGTATTTGAAATAGCCTTCAATACTAAGTCTCCATTAGCATGACCAAAAGTATCATTTATTGTTTTAAAATTATCTATATCAATTAGTATTAAAGAGATATTATCTTTATATCTTTTTGAAAGTTCAATATATTTTGACGCTTCATATCTTAGTGCTCTTCTATTTAAAAGATTAGTCAATGAATCATAGTTAGCAAGTCTTTCTACTTTATTTAAAAGATAAGTTAAATGGTATGATAGATAAATAATAGATAGTAAAAATAAAAGAAGAAGAATTTTAGACATTGATTTATTAATAATCATAGAATGCTTTTTTGTTGGGTTTTCAATATAAACAAGTTTTATTTTATTATTTGATATATCTTGTACTTTATATTCTTTCTGCGTTAGATTTAATTGTATATCTTTATTAAAGCTTGTTGTTGATGCTAGAATATAATTATTATGATTTATTAAATAAGTGTTTCCACTTATATTTTTATGTTCATTAAATATTTTATCAAAAATTTTTAAGCCAATATCAATTGAGACTATACCAATAAACTCACTAGATTTATCAAATATAGGTAAAGATAGTGTAGTTAGTATTTCATCACTAAGACCATCTTTATAAAGCTTAGTTAATAGAAGTTCATTAGATTTATTATTAACAGGAATAGCTTCTATCCAAAAGTTTTTTTTAAATTGTGACTCAATAAATGTTTTATTTGCTTTTAGTTTTGATGGTGCCAAGTATATATACTTTTGTTTTGAGCTAAAATATATCCATTTTATATCAGGTAATATATCTAAAGCAGTTTTAAAAAGAGAATCAAAGTATAGAACTGTATTTATTTCATTCTCTAAGTTAGCTGAAAACTCTTCAATTTTACCAATCCCATATATAGTTGAGTTGTAAGTTTCACTTATTTTATTTTGAATATTATAAGTGTCTTTTGTATATTGTTCTATATTTAATAAACTCGGATGCTTTTGTATTTTTATTTCAAGTTTATTTTCAAATAGGTTTTTATATGAATATAGTATTGTTTTTGAAATATTAAAATAGTCTTCTATTATAATTTTTCGTTTTTTAGTATAAGCTTCAATTTCTTTATTTAACTTTTTTTCTTCATTTAAATATATAGCATATGAGGAAATGAAAAATATAATACTTAATATTGTTAATATTATATAGCTTTTTCTTAGTTTCATTTTTAATCCGTATTTTTTTGATTTTAGTATTTTATTTATTTAATAAAGATAAAAACCATTTATTTTGAATTAAAGACATATAAATACTAATGTTTTAAAGAAATTAAGAAAAAAACCAATGTAGAGTTCAATTTTAAGGGTTTTTTAAGTACTTAACTATTATAATTCCCATCCAATTTGATACACAGATGTCAAATTAGACGGATAGATGGGTGAGTTGGCTGAAACCACATCCCTGCTAAGGATGCGTACTGGCAACGGTACCGAGGGTTCGAATCCCTCTCTGTCCGCCATTTAAGTGAGGGTCTATAGCTCAGCTGGTTAGAGCACTCGGCTCATAACCGAGTGGTCGAAGGTTCGAGTCCTTCTAGACCCACCACTTAATGCGGGAGTAGCTCAGTTGGCTAGAGCCTCTGCCTTCCAAGCAGATTGTCGCGAGTTCGAGTCTCGTCTCCCGCTCCACTAATAAATAGGGTTGGTAATACTATTTATTTTTTATTTTAATTTACTATATGAGCGGGAGTAGCTCAGTTGGCTAGAGCCTCTGCCTTCCAAGCAGATTGTCGCGAGTTCGAGTCTCGTCTCCCGCTCCACTTTTTATTTTAACATAACGCGGAATAGAGCAGCTTGGTAGCTCGTCGGGCTCATAACCCGAAGGTCACAGGTTCAAATCCTGTTTCCGCAACCAATTAGTCAGTGTCAAGGTAGCTCAGCTGGCTAGAGCGCTGGTCTCATAAGCCGGAGGTCGAGAGTTCAAGTCTCTCTCTTGACACCATTATTCACATAGTGAATAATCTTTATAAATTTTGGAAGCTGGTGTAGCTCAGTTGGCTAGAGCAGCTGATTTGTAATCAGCAGGTCGGGGGTTCAAGTCCCTTCACCAGCTCCACTTTATTAAAAAATTACAATTTATATTTCAAACTCATGATGGGGTATCGCCAAGCGGTAAGGCAACGGTTTTTGGTATCGTCATTCGGGGGTTCGAATCCCTCTACCCCATCCACTCTTAAAATATTTAAACACAAACTATTAAATAAAATGTAAGAACGCAGAATAGAACAGCTAGGTAGCTCGTCGATCTCATAACCTGAAGGTCATAGGTTCAAATCCTGTTTCCGTAACCAAAATATGTCTTAGTTGATACATATTTGATTACGACCATTATTTTTAGCTTTATATAAAGCTTCATCTGTATTTTTGATAATATCTTTAATATCTAGTTTATCTTTATAAGAACTTACTCCAAAACTTGCTGTACAATTTTCTATTATTGTAAAGTTATAGTTTTCTATTTTACTTTTTATTTTTTTTGCAACTACAAGTGTCTCTTTTAAATTTGTTTTAGGGCATATGATTATAAATTCTTCTCCACCCCATCTACCAAGAACATCTGTTTCTCTGATATTTGATTTTAAAATAGATGAAAACTCGCTAAGTATAATATCACCTGTTTGATGACCATGTGTGTCATTTATTTTTTTAAAGAAATCTATATCTAATAAAATCACACTAAAAGGCTCATTATACCTTTTTGAATACTTTAACTGTTCTTCTAAAAAGCTATCTATTTTAGTTCTATTATACAATTTAGTTAACTTATCTGTAATAGACAACTCTTCAAGTTTTTTGTTTAGTTTTATAAGTTCAACTGACTTTTGTTCAGTTATCTCTAATAGTTTATTTTTTTCTTCTAATAAAAGTTCAATTTTTGATTTATCATTTAAAGCATTTTGTTTTAAAAGTTGTTCTAAGTTTTTTTCTTGTTCAAACTTTTTAAATTTATATGATATTAAATAAGATAAAATTAATGCTTCAATTATTATACCTATTCCCATACTACGAGATGAAATATAGTTAAAATCAACTATACCCATGTAGAATATAAGTCCATAAATACTAAATATTATATAAAAAATGTGAGCTGTTAAAAATATCTTTATAAACTGATTTCCTTTTTTATAAATACTAATACTTATCAATAAGAAAATAACCAATGAATAGTTTAAACTTAAAGATAAAAAGGCTAAAGCATGATTAAAATCTATAAGAGCATAAATTATATTTGATAAAAGTAAAACTATAATACTATTTAAAAACAAGTGTTCTGTTTTGTATTTTTCTTTAGTTTCAAAGACAGATTGAATAAAGAGTGCTAAAAAAATAGGTGTTAACATCAAAGCAAAATTAAATTTTACAGCAAGCTCTCCGTATATAGAAAAATAGTGTGATAATGAACCATACATATAAAGTACCCAAATAGTTGCACTTAAAAGATATAAGAAATAGTATAAATACTCTTTGTATCTAGTAGATAAAAAAATCAGTAAATTATATAACGCTAAAGCTACTAAAAGTCCAAAAAAGAAAATACCATCAGCTTTTTCATAAATCAAATATTTGATAGACTCATTTTCTGTTAATATCGAGTAGTCATAAAAATGATAGGCTAAAGTTTTTTGATTTATGTATATGATTTTTGTTTCATTTTTTTCTAAGTTTAAGGAATAAACGCTATTTGCCCCTAATAGTTCAGGTTTTTCTTTTGAATAGCCTGTATAAATTGGTGTTTTTTTTATAAGTTCATTTTTTATATTTGCTTCATAAAATACAATGTCATTAAATGTAAAAGCTAAATTTTGATGAATAAACAGTTTAATCATACTATTTGTATTATTTGTTAATTTAATTTTTAACCAAACATTTGTTATGTCTGTACCCAAGCTATCTTTGTTTTTTCCTTTTTCAAATTTAGCATTCATAAGGTCTTCAAAATTTATTTTTTCATCATTATTAATAAGATATTCAATTTTAAAATCTGTTAGTTTTACTTTGTTATTGTCTATATTTATAGCATATAATGAGTTTATTTGTAATAGTATCAATATAATTAGAAAATATTGTTTCAATATTTAACCTTTAAAATAATTTAATAGTTAATTAGTATTAAAGTATACCATTACTTTGCAAAATTATATTGTATAAAACACATCATAAAAAATTAATTTTAACATTGTACTAATATAATAAATTTTATAATA
>JBLWVX010000023.1:0-39817 GCA_048268245.1 Arcobacteraceae bacterium | reverse complement strand
TGTATATACCTGCTTTAAATAGAATGTCGTTATGTACTAAACTCATAATTTGAATAAGTTCACTATTATTTTGTTTATAGTGATTAAATATAAATAAATAAAAACCAACTGCTGACACTAGACCATATCTAAAAGTTTTGTGTAAAAAATCAGCTCTAAATTTCTTTATTTCAAATACGTTTTTTAATACTTCTTTTTTTATATAACTATCATAATTTTTTATCTGATTTATTTCTTCATTATATTTCATTTTTTCATATATAAAGGCAGAAATTAATGAACCAAATACTAATGTAGATATTCCCATGAATATTAAATCAATATTTATTTTATATATTATAAAAGTAATACTATATACAGCAACTAAACTAACTAATAAAAAAATACTTTTCTTTTCCACTTTATAATCTCCATATTTAATAAGTTATTTTTTATACTATAAAAAAAGTAATTAGATTTTAATTAGATTTATTCAGGAGTATATGGCTCTTAATTGTATATTTTACAGGATTGTGAAAGATATACAATTATTATTTGATTATTGTTTTAGTTTTTCTGCTTCTGTTAGGTGGTAAATATATTTGATTTGTTGTTCATTTAGTTTTTCTAAATTATTGATTATTTCCAATTTATAGTCAACTTTTATTGTATTCACACTTTCTGAATAAATTTCGTTTAAATCCAGTTTTTCTGAAATACATAGTTCAATAATTTCGTTATTTGGTATTGAATTTGTCCGTTTTCTTTCACTAAATGTGGTTACAGACATATTAAGCTTTATTGCTAGTTCTTTATCGGTACTTATATTAAGGGCTTTCTTTAATTTTTTTACTATTATTTCAAATTTATTCATAAATTCTGTATTTCCTATTGACATTTATTCAGAAAAACTGTATAATTATCTTGTTTATTTATAAATCACATTTTAATTGAGATAACAAAAATATGATTCTTTATCCAGACTAAATAATAATTTTATCTAAATTATTCTAATAAACAAAGTCCATAGTCCTTTATAGATTAAATACAAAATCAAACAAATTTCAAAATTTCTATTTTAGTGTGCAGTTTTGCTACTTAAATATATATTTCTTGTCATTATATTTCAGCTAAATTAATTAAAAACTGAAAATAAAACATATATCAAAGAAACACAGATGTATAATTACAAAATTATAGATTATTACTAGGAAGTTTATGTGTTAAATATAAAAGTATATTATGAGGACACGGATGTAGGTGGTGTTGTTTATCATGCTAACTATTTGAAGTTTTGTGAGAGAGCTAGGTCTGAGCTTTTTTTCAAAAGAGGATTATCTCCTCATCAAGATGATGAGTTTTTAGTGGTTAAGCATGTGGAAGCTGATTATATAAAGTCTGCTATATTTGGAGATGATTTGCTTGTTACTTGCAAGCTTACGCAAAAAAAAGCTGCTTCTGTTGTGATGTACCAAGAAGTTTTAAGAGATGGAGAGGTTTTGTTTAAAGGGTCATTTAAACTAGCTTATTTAAAAAACTTTAAACCAACAAAAATACCAAAAGAGATCCTTGAGGTTTTAGATGATGAAAAATAATATAGTTTTAAGATGTTTGCTTTTATTAGTTTTAGTTAGTGGTTTTGCTTTTTCAAAGGATGCTTTTTTACTAAAAGATACAAATGAAATCTACTTTTTACCAAAGTATGCAGATAAAACAAAAGATAAAATAGTAGATTTAATTAAGCAATCAAAGAGCAGTATTTATATTTCTATGTACAATTTTTCTTATAAAAAATTTGCAAAACAGTTAGTGAAAAAATCAAAAGAAAAAATTAAAATCACAGTTATTTTTGATGAATCAAAAGTAAAAAAAGATGATGAAATATATAAAATGCTTAAAAAAAGTGGTATTAAAACAATCATAGCTGATAAGAAACTACATACAAAGATAGCTATATTTGATGAAAAACTATTAGTTTTAGGAAGTACAAACTGGACAAAAGACTCTTTTGCTGATAACTATGAAGTTATTTTATTTACAAGTGATAATAAAATAATTGAAAAGTCAAAAAAGTTTGTAGAAAAGTTTGACTAAAGAGTAAAAAAAACTTTAAAAGTTATATTTAGTTTTAAAATTTAATTGGCTAATATTTCACCTTTGGAGTAAAAGATGAAATATATAATAGCCTGTATAGATAACAATGTTGAGATACTAGATGAACTTTATAATAAACTTTCACGTATAGTGGATAGTGATTATATTATTGAAAGTTATATAAATGCAGAACAAGCACTTATAGGCTGTTTCAATAATATAATTGCTGGAAATGAAATCCTAATAACTATAAATGGTAATAATAATTCAATTTTACGTTATGATGATTTTCTTTTAGAATTATATAAAAACTCTCCAAATACTAAAAATATTATTTTTAAAGATGTTGTAAAAGCTGATGCATTAGAAAAAGTTATAAATGAAGCTTCAATATATAAGATTATTCCAAGAACTTTAAAAAAAGTAGATTTTGAATTTATGGTTTTAGAAGCTATTAAATTAAATGCTCAAGAACGAAGACTAAAAGAGTATCAAAGGGTTCTTGAATCAGCAGTCGATAAAAGAACAAAAGAATTAAACAACATAAATGTAAAACTAAATATTTTAGCTACTACAGACTCACTTACTGGTGTAAAAAATAGAAGAAGCTTTTTTGAATCATGCACTCCAATGATTTCATATAACAGAAGAGAAAAGAAAAGTCTTGCGGCTTTAATGATAGATATTGATAAATTCAAATTAATAAATGATAACTATGGACATAAAATAGGAGATGAGATACTAAAACTTATGGCTCAAACAACTCAAGGTTTGTTTAGAAAAAGTGATGTATTTGGTAGACTAGGTGGTGAAGAGTTTGCAGCTATTTTACCAAATACTTCAATAAGAGGTGCAAAAAAAGTAGCTGAGCATATAAGAAGTGAGATTGAGGCTTTAGAGTATTGCTCAGTAGAGAAAAAAAGAGTTAAGTTTACTGTATCTATAGGTATAAGTGTTTTAAGTTCAAATGAAAGTGATTTAAATAGTTTACTTCACAAAGCAGATTTAGCACTATATGAAGCAAAAAGAAATGGAAGAAATAGAATAGAGGTGTATACAGAAGATATTGATAATGAGTAAAGATATCTTTACTAAATTAAAAGCAATAAAATAGTAATATAAATAATATTAATACATTAGAAGGATTATACGTGTTAGAGATTTTTGTGATGGCATATTGTTTATATTTTGCTTTAAATATATACACATCATTTATGCAAGTAGGCTATGTAAAAAATGCAAGAAATTTAGAGCCTATCATTTTAGATGGAAGTAAGTACCATGAAGCTGCAAATTATTCAATTGAAAAAGAAAAGTTATCAATTGTATCGTCATTTTATGACTTTATTATATTCTTTATGTGGATTGATTTTGGTCTATCATTTTTAGATTCACTAGTTATAATTGAACAAGCTTGGCTAAAAGCTGTAGTTTTTGTTGATTTATTTATTATTATAAATTGGGTTTTAACTTTACCTTTTGATTTATATAAAACTTTTAAATTAGATAAAAAGTATGGTTTCTCAAATATGACAAGCTCACTATTTATAAAAGATACTATAAAAACAGGTATTCTTTTCTTATTATTTGGTTCAATTGTTATTGCTGGTATTTCACTTATTATTGAAAACTTACCATCATGGTGGATTTGGGGATTTGCTTTTATTTTTGCTGTAATTATTATCATAAATATGGTTTATCCATTAGTTAGAGATAAAATGTTTGATAAATTTGAGCCTTTAAAAGATAAAGATTTAGAAAGTAAAATTGAAAGATTACTTGATGAAGTTGGGTTTAAAAGTTCAGGAGTTTTCTCAGTAGATGCAAGTAAAAGAGACAATAGATTAAATGCTTATTTTGGTGGATTAGGAAGTACAAAAAGAGTTGTTTTATTTGATACATTAGTTGAAAAATTAACTCACAATGAATTACTTGCTGTATTAGGACATGAATTAGGACACTTTAAAAATGGCGATATATTAAAAAATATAGGAATTATGGGTGTTGTTATGTTTATTTTCTTTGCTATTTTTGGAAATTTACCAGAAGAATTATTTTTAGGTTTATCATTAAATCAAGAACCAGCAGCAATAATAGCTATTTTTATGATTTTTTCACCAATTTTATCATTTTTCTTAATGCCACTTATTTCTCTTATTTCAAGACACAATGAGTATGCAGCAGATGAGTTTGGTTCAAACTTACAATCTAAAAATGATTTAGTAAATGCATTGTTAAAACTTGCAAATGAAAATAAATCATTTCCTTTATCTCATCCTATTTATATTTTCTTTTACTATTCTCATCCACCACTAGTTGAGAGATTCAAAGAGTTAGGTTATGATGTACATAACAGCTCAAAAGATGCACTAAAAGAGGATTTTAAACTTGATGAATAGTGTCATTGAAATAAATACACTTACACTTATTTTAAGTATAATAGCCATAACTTTAGCAGTTATGGCTATTTTGCATTTTACTAAACAAAAGTATGAAGAAAGAGTTCAAAACCTACAAGATGAAGTCTTATTGAAAATACAAACAGCAAATGAAAAAATAGAACTTATAAGCTCTTTCTATGAAGATAAAATAAAAGCTATTCAAAACCAAGCAGATCAAATTCAAGAAAATCTTATGGAAACTTATGAGTTAAGACTAGAAAATCTAACAAATGAGTACAAGATAAAAGAAGACTCTTTTAATGAAAAAATAAATCTACTTGAAGAGTCAAAAGAGAAAATGAAAATAGAATTTGAGTCTTTAGCAACAAAGGTTTTTGAACAAAGTCAAAAAAAATCAAATGTTACGTTAAACCAACTTCTTACACCTTTTAAAGAGCAACTAGACTCTTTTGGTAAAAGAGTAAATGATATTTACAATGAAGAAACGAAACAAAGAAGCTCATTACTCACAGAAATAAAAAATTTAAAAGAGTTAAATCAACAAATCTCAAATGACGCTGTAAATCTTACAAAAGCCCTAAAGGGTGATAATAAAGCTCAAGGTGATTGGGGTGAAATGATTTTATCTTCTATCTTAGAGCAAACAGGTCTTAGAGAAGGGAAAGAGTACTCTACACAAGGCTCTTTTACAGATGAGCATGGCAAAAGATTAAGACCAGATGTTATTGTACATTTACCTTCAAATAAAGATATTATTATTGATTCAAAGGTTTCACTTAAAGCATATATAGATTATACAAGTAGTGAAGATGAAAACAAAAAAACTCTTGCCAAAAAAGAGTTGGTTAAATCAATTACTGCACATATTAAAGGTCTTAGTTCTAAAAAATATGAAGATATAGAGGCTGTAAGAACTTTGGATTTTGTACTTTTATTTATTCCAATTGAGGGAGCTTTTTTACTTGCAAGTACAGAAGAAGAAAACCTATTTAAATTAGCTTTTGAATATAATATTATGCTGGTTTCTCCTTCTACTTTATTTGTAACATTAAGAACAATTGAGAACATTTGGAGAAATGAACATCAACATGAAAATGCCTTACTTATTGCTAAAAAAGCAGGGTATTTGTATGATAAGTTTGCTTTATTTGTAAAAGATTTAGAAGAAGTAGGTACTCATATCAATAGAACTCAAAAGTCTTATGATAATGCAATGAAAAAGCTCTCAACAGGAAATGGTAATCTTCTTAAAAGATCTCAAGAGTTCATAGATCTTGGAGTTAAACCCAAAAAACAAATTGATAATAAAAATTTACTTGAAGAGGAGTAAAAAATGGAATTAGCACATGACTTTGCACAGAATTTTTTAACACTTTTAGATGCTTTTGCTATTTATATAATGATTGGACTTTTTTTTGCTGGTATATTAAAACAAATAGTACCAGCAGATTTTGTATCCTCGCATTTAGGCAAAGACTCTACAAGTTCAGTAGTAAAAGCTGCTATATTTGGTATTCCTTTACCTGTTTGTTCTTGTTCTGTTATTCCCTTAGCGCAAGGACTTAGAAAAGAGGGTGCTAGTAAAGGTGCTGTTCAAAGCTTTTTGATTTCAACTCCTATAACAGGAGTTGATTCTATCTTAGCTACTTTTTCACTTTTTGGTTTAGTATTTACTGTTTTTAGAGTTATATCTTCAATTATCATAGCTATAAGTGTTGGATTAGTACAAAATATTTTTGAAAAAAAAGAACAAATAAAAGAAAAGCCTGCATTTAGTGTGAACCCAATAAATACACAAGGTCAAATGAACTTTACACAAAACTTTTCTACTACTATAAAAAAAGAAGTAAAAGAGGAAGTAACTAGTTGTTGTAGTTCAAATGAAGTAAAAAAAGGCTTTTCAATTAAGGCTGTATTTACTTATGCTTATATTACACTTTTTGCAGATATGGCAAAGGCTTTACTTATAGGGCTTATTTTAGGAAGTTTATTTATTACTTTTATACCTAAAGAGTATAGTAGTATGCTTTTTGATAATGTGTTTTTAACATATATTGTAATAATGCTTTTTGCTATTCCTTTATACACTTGTGCAACGGCATCACTTCCAATAGCTGCTGCTTTAATGCTTCAGGGTATGAGTAGTGGTGCTGCTTTTATTTTTCTTACAGCAGGACCTGCAACTAGTGTAATTACTATGAGTATAGTTTATAAAATGCTTGGAAAAACATCACTTATTATTTATGTAGCTACTATTTCTATTTTAGCTTTAGTATTTGGTATTTTATTTGATATTTTATTTGATAATTTAGAGATTTTAAGAGTTTCTCTGGAGTATGAGAGCAGTTCTTTAATAGAGAGTTTAGCTTCTTTTGCAGTTTTACTTTTGATTTTTTATCATCTATTTAAAGATAAGTTTAGGAAAAAAGAGCAAACAAAATCTTGTTGCTCTTAGATTTTAAATGAACTATTATTTTAGTTCATTTAAAAGTAAGATATCTACTAAATCACCTTCTTTAATATCTTCACTATCTTCTTTTTGAATAAGAAGGGCAGGGCTTTCAAGCATATTTGTTAAAATTGCACTTGTTCCTTTTTTCTTACCATCAAAGTTAATAGTATATTCACCATTTTCATAAGCTACATTACAAGCTGTAAATACAGTCTTAGGCATTCTTCTAGGGAAGTCTTGTTGTATTTTAGCTTTTACTATTGGAAGTTTCTCATTTGAGCCTCTAAGTCTGTAGATAAGAGGTAATACATATAAAATAGCACAAACAGTAGAAGAGTAAGCAAATCCAGGAAGTGCAATAATAGTTTTTCCATCTTTAACAGCAGCAAGTAAATGCATACCAGGTTTAATAGTTACACCATGAAATAAAACTTCTGCTTGAAGTTTATCTTTAATAACATCTTGAACAAAGTCATAATCACCTACAGATACACCACCAGTTGTAACAACTATATCAGATTTTGACAGTGCAGTTTCTAACATATCAGTAATTGAGTCTATATCATCTTTTACTATTCCAAGTTGAACAGTTGATGCACCTGCTTTTTTACATAAAGCTTCAATTGTTAAGTGATTTGAACTTCTAATTTGAGCATCATTTGTTTGTGTCTCACCTAAATCTAAAATCTCACTTCCAGTACTAGCAATTGCTACAGTAGGATTTACAATAACTGGAATTTGTGCTATATTTAAAGAAGCTAAAACCCCAACTTCAGCAAATCCAACAACAGTTCCTTTTTTGATTAAAACTTCATTTTTTGCATAGTTTTCACCAATAGCTCTTGTAGCAAAACCAAATGGAACTTCTTTTGTGATTGTAATTTCATCACCATTTACTTCTACATTTTCAATAGGAATTAAAGTGTCACTACCTTCGGGCATTAGTGAACCTGTAAATGTTTTGATACAAACACCTGTTTCTACTTTTGATTCAACCACAGAACCAGCGGGGTTTTTATCAATAACTTTGATTGTTTTTAAAGTTTGGTCTTCATGTTTTATAGCATATCCATCCATTCCAGATGTTGGAAACTCAGGTGAGTTATGATCAGCTATTATATCACTTGCTATTACTTTTCCAATAGCATTGATTAAAAACTCTTTTTGTATTGTAGGTTTTGATAGTTTAATATTATTTAGTATTTCTAATGATTTATCGTAACTTATAAATTCTCTCATTTCATTCTCCTAATTTAGGTAAATGAAATATTACCAAAAAATAAAAAATAGTTACTTAATGCAAAGTAGATTACTTTGCATTTTGTTCTATAAATTCTTTGTATTTTAAAGCAGTGTTGTAGCTTACCTGCGCTTCTTTAGATACAGAATATACTGTAATTTTTTGATTAAACATTCTCATCATATTTACAGAAGCTTCAATCTTTCGTTTAGCTGTTTCTTGTCTAGTTTTAGTAGCTTTTTTAGTAGCTTTACTTTTCTTTTCAGTTAAACTTTTTTGATACTTCTCTTCTTCTAAATGAAGTTTTTTGTATAGTTCTGCTTGACCATGGTCTTTACAAAGTTCTTGTAATATTTTTAAGTCTTTTACTGAAACTGTAATTCTTATTTTTAAGCCTTTAAATTTATTTTTGGGGCGAAATTATAACGACACATATTTAAAATTTGATAAATTTGGTTTAAACCAAATGAATTAGTAGATTAATTATTTGTATTTTTGTTGTTCAAATTATATTTATGAATCATGATTTGTTCAAATAACATATCACCAAAAGCAGGGTTCATTTCTTCATTATCTTTTAAAACATTTAAAATCACTGTTCTGATTTGCTCTTCTGTCATATTAACAGCAATTGGTAAAATTGTTTCGGCAATTTTTTGTTTAAACTCTTCTTGTTCTTCTAGTGTCATGTATTCTTTTCCTAATGCTTGAAAGTATCTGGAATTATAATGATTTTATCTAAAAATTTAGTAAAATATAGACAATTTATATAATTAATATAAAATTTATATATAAAAAACATAATTTTGAGAACTTTTTCGATATACTTGCAAAAATTTTTTAAGTAGGATATATATCTTGATAGAACTAAGTAAAAAAATATCTAAACTAGTAGGGAAAACAAATGCCGAATATAGCCTTATCAAAGAAGGTGATAGAGTATTAGTTGGTTTTTCTGGTGGAAAAGACTCAACTACATTAATTCATGCATTAAAAAGACTTCAAAGTGTTGCACCATATAACTTTGAGTTTAAAGCAGTAACTATTACATATGGTATGGGTGAGCAAGTACAATTCTTAGCGGACCATTGTAAAGAACATGGAATAGAACATGAAATCGTTGATACAGAAATCTTTGAATTAGCAGGTGAAAAAATTAGAAAGAACTCATCTTTTTGTTCATTTTTTTCAAGAATGAGAAGAGGGTATCTTTATTCAACTGCATTAGAGCAAGGATATAATAAAGTTGCATTAGGCCATCACTTAGATGATGCAATGGAGTCATTTTTCATGAACTTCTTTTATAATGGAACTATGAGATCAATGCCACCAATTTATAAAGCAGAAAATGGTTTAGAAGTAATCAGACCGTTAATCTTCTGTAGAGAAAGACAATTAAGAGCATTTGCAGATAGTAATGAAATTAGTGTTATTGGTGATGAGGCTTGTCCAGGTCTTAGATTTGATGTTAAAATGCCATATGCTAGAGCAAAAACTAAAGAGTTATTAGCACAATTAGAAGAAGATAATCCACAAATATTTGTATCTATGAAAGCAGCATTTAATAATATCCAACTATCAACATTTTTTACAAAAGATGAATTAGATAGAATTGACCCTATAGATGAGGAAGCTTAATATATGAAGCTTCTTATTTCTTCATGTTTATTAGGTGAGGATGTAAGATATGATGGAGGAAACTCATCTATTGCTATGGGTTCTTCTTTTACATTCTCTCAAAAAGAGTTGTTTATGGATATTTTATGTGACAATCAAATTTATTCGTTTTGTCCAGAAGTATCAGGAGGCTTAACTACTCCTAGAGAACCAGCTGAAGTTGTAAGTTCTAATAAGCCTTTTAAAGTATTAACAAAAGAACAAAATGATGTAACAATCAACTTTTTACTTGGGGCTAAAAATGCTTTAGATCTTTGTCAAAATGAAGGTATAAAAGTAGCTTTACTTAAATCAAAATCTCCATCTTGTGGAAATGAAAAAATATATGATGGGAATTTCAATGGCACTTTAGCTGAAGGAAGAGGTTTAACAGCTAGACTTCTTGAAGAAAATGGTGTTGTTGTTTTTAATGAAACACAGTTAAAAGAACTAAACAAATTTATAAAAACTAAGTCTTAGTTTTTATAAATTCTCATTTACTAGATTTGAAAGTCTAAGTGGATCAAGTGCTCCACTAGCTCTTTTTACTTCACTTCCTGCTTTATAAACTACAAGTGTTGGAATTGATCTAATACCATACTTTGCACCTAAAGCTTGATGTTCTTGGGTATTTACTTTTGCAAATAAAGCTTTTAGAGGATATTTTGTTGCTGTTTCATTAAAAATTGGAGTCATCATCTTACATGGACCACACCAAGGTGCCCAAAAATCTACAATTACAGGAATGTCAGAGTTTACTATAACATGATCAAAATTTTCTTCATTTAACTCAATAGGGTGTGTCTCAAGTAATGAGTTTTTACATGAACCACAATTAGCTTTATTGTATGAATCTTTTTTAGGAATAGCATTTACTTTTAAACATGATGGACAAACTACATTTATTTTACTCATTTATTTAAGCCTTTATATCTAACAGTGAATCTGTTACTTGTTGTTGTGTGATAATTCCTTGTGCATTTGCTTCATAAGCGATTACTTGAGGAATTTGATTTACGATACTATTTATAAAATCTGCAGTAACTTCTTGAGTTGCGGGATCACCTGTAATATTTGCAACCTGAGCTAAATTTGAAGCTGTTTGTGTTACTTGAGCTTGTGCTGCTAGCATTCCATTTAAACTATTGTTGTTTGTTATTTGCATCATTTACTCCTTGTTCTTCTTGTTTGCTTAAAATAAGCATTTTATTTAAGTTTGCAACTCTTGCTATTGAAGCATCGGCACTACTTAATTCACTTGGAGCTCCTGCTGATTTTGAAAGTTTATCAAGTTTTGCAAGAACAGCTTCTTCATCTTGAGGTAATGATGTATCAAGTCTAACATGCCCACCTGTTGCATAAAGTTTGCCATCTGGTCCAGTTTGATAGTTATAAGAAATTGCACCTTTTATGTCACCTAATGCAGCATGTTGTTGTTCGTGAGCTCTTGTTTGAGAATCAAGTCTTTTGAATTTTTCTAATACTCTTTGGTAATCATTTTCATCATAGTTTTTATCACCAATATTAACAGTATCTGTTTTTTCAAATGATGACTTCTGTTCCTCTTTTTTATCAATAGCTGAAAGCTCTGCTTTTTTTATAGCTATTTGTTGATGAATTGAAGAAGCAGATTGATATCTATCAAAAATTTCCATGATTCACCTCAATTTATATATGAGTTAATTTTACCTAATTTTTGAAAGCTTGTAAATAAGAAGAAATAAGCCCCATAAATAGGGGCTTATTTTTAAGAATAATATTTAGTAGTTAATAGCAACTTTGTAGTTTGGATCATCTTCTTCGTAAGTACAGAATGGTCCAGCATTTTTAAGAATTTTTTTACAATCTTTACTTAAATGTCTAATAACAAGTTTTTTATTAGCATCAGCATATTTTTTTGTAATTGCATCAATGGCTTCAACACCTGAAATATCCATAACTCTAGCATCTTTAAAGTCTAATACAATATTCTCAGGATCATTTTCAATATCAAAGTTTTCGTTAAATGAAGTAACACTTCCAAAGAATAAAGGTCCATCAAATTCATATACTTTTGAACCATCTTCTTCTATATGTTTCTTAGCAGTAACTTTTGCATGATTCCACGCAAATACTAGTGCTGAAATAATTACACCTGAAATAACTGCAATCGCTAAGTCTTCAACAATTGTAATACCAGTTACAGTTACAAGTACAAAGGCATCACTTTTTGGCATTTTTGTAATTCTTGCAAATGAACTCCATTCAAATGTACCAATAGAAACCATAAACATAATACCAACTAAAATTGCAACAGGAATGATATTTAAAAGATCAGTTAATGTGGCAACTAATAAAATAAGTCCAATTGAAGCTACAACTCCTGATAATCTTCCAAGACCTCCTGATGTATAATTGATGATTGATTGACCAATCATTGCACATCCTGGCATTGCTCCAAAGAATCCACAAGTAATATTTCCTGTACCTTGTGCAATACACTCTTGGTTTGCGCTACCTCTTGTATTACTAATTTCATCTAAAACTGATAGCGTTAATAATGACTCAATTACACCAACAAGCGCAACAATAACAGCATAAGGAAGTACAAGCATAAATGCATCAAAATCTAAAATCACATCTGGAATATGAAATTGTGGTAGTAAACCTTTAAACTCAGTTAAGTTTGCCAAATCACCTACAAGCTTTGTATCTGCACCTGTAAAATAAACTGCAAGAGTAAACAGGATAATAGCTACTAATCCACCTGGAACAGCAGATGTAAACTTTGGTAAGAAGTACATAATAGCCATTGTTCCAATGATAATGCCATACATAGTCATACCAGCACCATCTAAGAATTTAAATTGACTCGTAGCAATAACAACAGCTAAACCATTTACAAATCCATGAAGTGCTGGTTGGGGCACTAAACGAATAAACTTACCCATTTTAAATACACCAATAAGAATTTGAATAGTTCCTGCAACAATACCTGTAAGAGTAATATATTGAATTATTCCAAATGATAGTGCATCACCTGTTAGACCTTGAGCAATTAGAATCTCTTTTGATGCAATACTAACACCAACTAAAACAATAGCAACTGCACCAGTAGCCCCAGAAATCATACCTGGTTTCCCACCCATTAAAGCAGTAATTAATCCAAGAATAAATGCAGCATAAAGACCAACAATTGGACTTACTTGAGCAATAAATGAGAATGCAATAGCTTCAGGTACTAATGCAACGGCTACAACAAGTCCTGAAAGAATGTCACTTTTAGGATTTTTCCCTATAAAAGTATCTTTTATATTTAACAAATTTGAAACCTTTGTGTTTGTATTAATTCGCGATGATATCTAAGATGTACTTAATCTTAGTTAAATGATTTTTTCAATAAAATAATGCAATGAAATATAATTTTTTAAAATCAGTTACTTTTAAATTGATAATGTTAGTTTTTATTGTAATGTTTGCTTTAATTACAGCTTCACTAATATTTAATTCACACATAGACAAATTAAAAAAACAGATTGATAACATTTATTTTGGAAACTTTATACCCATTGTAAAGTTAGAAAAAATTCAAGATAATTATAGAAAAATTATATCTTGTAGAACACTAAAATACGTTTGTGATTTTAAAAAAGAACAGAATATCATTGAAAAAGAGTGGGAGTATTATTTTGGTTCATATAAAAATGCTAAAGAAAAAGAAGTAGTTAATAGTGTAGATAAATCCATAAAAGATACTTTTAGACTAAATAAACTTCATATATTTAAAAATATTGTAAAAAAAATTGATTATTTAATAGAGTATGAAACTCAAATGGCTTTTAAGCAAAGAAAGCTTTTCTTGCAAGATTATCAAAGTATGAAAAACTATTTACTTTATAGTGTAATATCAATTATAATTTTATCATTTGGACTAATTGGTTTTATTATTTTACAAGTAGTAAAAAAAGATAATCAATTAAGAATATTAAATAAAAAGTATAAAATAGATTCTATTACAGATGGTATGACAAAATTATATAATAGAAAATATTTTGATACTATTTTTGATAACATGCCTTTTATTGCAAATGCAAATAGTTGGCAATGTGCATTTATCATTTTAGATATAGACTTTTTTAAACAATACAATGATACTTATGGACATGACTTAGGTGATGAGACATTAAAAAAAGTAGCTACTACTTTAAAAGATTATTTTAATCAAAAATATGAGTTTGTATTTAGATTAGGTGGCGAAGAGTTTGGTGTGGTTTTATTTGATATAGATGAAACTACTTTAGAAAGCTGTTTACAAGACATAAATAAAAGAATAGTTGATTTAAATATAGAACACAAAGGTAGTAGTATACTTGATGTTGTATCTGTATCTATTGGTGCTATTGTTTATGAACCAAATAGCTATATATCAGCTAATAAACTATATAAATTAGCTGATGAATGTTTATACAAATCAAAACAGAATGGTAGAAATCAATACCATATTTATAAAGGAAAACAATGACATTTTTGTTTAATAAAAACAATCATTTCAATTTAGCGAATATTGTAACATTTTTTAATATTACAGCAGGGATATTTGCTATTTATTTTTTAACTCACCAAGAGTTTTTTGCAGCAGCACTTTTTGCTTGGCTTGCAGGAGGTTTTGATATTATTGATGGAAAAATTGCAAGAAAGTATAACTTATCAACAGAGTTTGGTATTCAGTTAGATTCTTATGCTGACTTCTTATCTTTTGTTATTGTTCCAACAATGTATATTTACTTTGCAGTTATAGATACTAAAGAGTTAGAACTAAATACAGTTTTAGTGATTTTTGCATTTGTTTATTATGTAATTTCAGGTCTTAGAAGATTAATACAGTTTAATATAAACTCAAATGAAGGTGAAGTTTCAAAATACTTCACAGGAGTTCCTACGCCACTTGGAGCAATTTTATTATGGCTTACATATCTTGTTTATTTAACAGGATTTATAAATGAAACTATAGTGTTAGTATTTATGATTGTAATTGGATTTTTACTAAATTCAAAAGTTAAAATCCCTCATCCTTAAGTAGTAAAATAAATGAATGAAGTAGTAAGTATTGATCTAGGTTCAAACTCATTTAGAGTTTTGAAGTATGATTGTAAAAATGAAAAGATTCTTGCAGAATATAATGAAGTAGTTGGCATGGCTGATGGTTTAGTTGAAACTAACAGAATCTCAAAAGATGCTATGCAAAGAGTAATTGAAGCTATAAATAAATCTGTAGAAATCGTAAAATATGATACAAAAAATGCAGTTGCTGTTACAACTGCTGCTATGAGAAAAGCAAAAAACAATCAAGAAGTATTACAATACTTTAAAGATGAAACAGGTGTAGATTTTAATATTATTGATGGAAAAGAAGAAGCAAGACTTACACTACTTGCTGTAAAATATGCACTAAAAAGAGAAAACATCAATTCATCAAAATTTATTTTATTAGATATTGGTGGAGGATCAACTGAAATAATAGTAAACAATGATCATTCATACGAAGCTAATAGCTTTGATTTTGGAATTGTAACTATGACTCAAGAGTATTTGCACTATCATGCATTAAACAATGATTTAGAAAAAAGAAAAAAAGAGATTAGTAATTATTTAGATTCTTTAGAAATAAATTTAGATGAGTATACATTTGTTGCAACTGCAGGAACACCAACTACTGTAGCTGCTGTAAAGCTAGGACAAGACTTCTTCTCTTATGATAAAGATGTTGTAAATGGTACTATTGTAAATTTAGATGATTTACAAACTTGTTTGACTTTACTTTCTAATTCTTCTAAAGAAGAGATTACAAAACTTGTTGGTAGAGGAAGAGTTGAGTTTATTGAAGTTGGTATATTTATATATCAAGCAATTTATGAAGTTTTAGGAAAAAGTGAATCAATAGTTCTAGATGATGGTTTAAGAGAGGGTGTTGCTATAAATGCATGTTTAAAGTGTAAGGCTTAAGATAATAGTCTTACACTTTGTTCTTGAACTATATTTGCTTGTGAGGCTGCTAAATATCCTGCATTTGCATTTACATTTGTTTTATTAAAATCTGTTGATTCTTTGCCAAAATCTCTTAATTGATTTGATTTATTTTGATTATAAAGATTTTGTTGTTCAACTATATTTTCTTTTGCACTACTTTCTAATCTATTTCCAAAGTCAGTAAACTCAGATGTAACTGCTTGAAGCTGTCTAGATGCTTCTTCCACTTGTTTTGAAACTCTTTGTAAATCTGGTAGATTGTTTAAGTTAGCTTCATTTAATTCACCGAAAATATCATTTGCTAATTGAGGTGTATTTGGTTTTTGGATTGAAAAATTGTTATTACTTGTATTTATCTCAATAGTTGTATTTTCATCTGTAGATTCTCTACTTAACAAAGTTTGCTTATTAAACTTTGTTTCATAAGCTAATTGATTGAAGTTTTTTAAATCTTCATTTATATCTTGTTTAATATCATTTTTATCTCTTGCTTCAAATTCACCATTTTCAACTTTTTGAAGTTTATCTTGTATATTTGTTAAAAACTCTTGTTGTTTTTCTAAGGAATTTTCAGAGATTTTTGTAATAGCAAGCCCTTCATTTATACTTTGTATATTTAAAGATAACTCATCTCTTTTTTGGTTATACTGATTAACTGATAAAACAAGAGAGGCATTTTCTACATTCTCTATTTTATTACTTTGTTCAGTTCTACCTATTTGAGGTGATAACGGGGTATTATTTAGGTTACTAATATTATTATTAATATTATTTACTTCCATAACTACTCCTTACTATTTATTTTATTCTTAAATTATATTTAAACTTTGCTAAAAAAATTATAAAACAAATCATTTAGGTTTTTTTATATAAAGGTTAATTAATATAATTTTCTATATAATATCTGCTTAATTTAAAACGGAGAAATGATATGAAAATGACGGGCGCAAAAATGGTTGTAGAATCATTACATCAAGAAGGGGTTGAAGTAGTATTTGGATACCCTGGAGGCGCTATTATGAACGTCTACGATGAAATATACAAGCAAAATTACTTTGAACATATATTAAATAGACATGAACAAGCATCAATTATAGCTGCACAAGGTTATGCAAGATCAACTGGTAAAGTTGGTGTTGCTATTGTAACATCAGGTCCTGGTTTTACAAATGCAGTAACTGGTTTAGCTGATGCTTACATGGATTCTATTCCTTTGGTTGTTATTTCAGGGCAAGTTCCAACTACGATTATTGGAACTGATGGCTTTCAAGAAATAGACGCTGTTGGTATATCAAGACCATGTACTAAGCATAATTATTTAGTAAATGATATTGATGATTTACCAAGAATTATTAATGAAGCATTCCATATTGCAAGTACTGGAAGACCAGGTCCAGTTCACGTAGATATCCCAAAAGATATCACAGCAGAAATTTCTAATTTTAATTATCCAGCAAAGCTTCATTTACCAACTTATAAGCCAACTGTAAATTACAACAAAAGGCAATTAAAAAAGGCAATGAGTGCTATATCTAAAGCTAAGAAACCTTTATTATACATTGGTGGAGGAGCTATTCTTTCAAATTGTGGATATGAGATTAGAGAATTCGCCAAAAAAGCAAATATACCTGCTGTTGAGACATTAATGGCAAGAGGTGTAATGGGACATGATAACCCATTATTCTTCGGTATGTTAGGTATGCATGGTGAATTTGCAGCAAATATGGCTGCATATGAGACAGATTTATTAATCTCTCTTGGTGCAAGATTTGATGATAGGGTAACTGGAAGACTTGATGAATTTGCTTCAAAAGCAAAGGTTATTCATGTTGATATTGACCCTACAAGTATTGGAAAATTAGTTACACCTGATTATCCAATTGTTGGGGACTTAAAACTTACAGTTGAAGCAATGATTGAAGCTTCTAAAGAAGCAGAATTTAATGATTATTCTAACTGGGTTGAACTATTAAGTGAATATAGAGAAAAAGAGCCATTAAGATATAATGATTCAAATGAAGTTATTAAACCTCAATGGCCAATTGAAAGAGTTGGACAATTATTAGGTGAAAGAGCTATCGTTTCTACTGATGTTGGACAACACCAAATGTGGACAGCTCAGTTCTATCCTTTTGCATATCCAAGACAATGGATTACTTCTGGTGGTTTAGGAACTATGGGATTTGGATTACCAGCTGCAATGGGTGTAGCAAGAGCCTTTAAAAACACAGATAAAGTATCTGTTAACTTCACAGGTGATGGTTCAATTCTTATGAATATTCAAGAATTAATGACATGTGTAGAGAGTGATTTACCAGTAATTAATATTATTTTAAATAATAATTATCTTGGAATGGTAAGACAGTGGCAAACTATGTTCTATGAAAATAGATTATCTGAAACAGATTTATCTATGCAACCTGACTTTGTTAAACTTGTAGAAGCCTTTGGTGGAGTTGGATATAGAGTTACAACAAAAGAAGAGTTTGATGCTGCACTTAAAGATGCAATTGAGAAGAAAAAACCTGCAATGATAGATGTTGTAGTAGCAAGAGATGAAGATGTACTTCCAATGGTACCAAACGGTCATGCCTTAAACGAAATGACTTTAATTGAAGGAGCTAAGTAATGAATAATTTTAATCACTATTACGACACTGAAACTACAAGACAGGTTATTTCTGTTATTGTGATGAACGAAAACAGTGTTTTATCAAGAATAGTTGGATTATTCTCAGCTAGAGGTTATAATATTGACTCTTTAACAGTAGCTCCAATTGAAGGAAGTGAGTATTCAAGAATGACAATTGTTACAACTGGAGATAAAAGAATTATTGATCAAATTGTGAAGCAATTAAATAAATTAATTCCTGTATTAAAAGTAAATGAACATAAAAATGTGATTGAAAAAGATACAGTAATTATAAAATTTTCAATTGACAATAATTTATCTGATATTGATGTAATTGCTAGAGCTTATCATGGTTCTATTCAAAATGTTACGGATGAAGCTATTATCGTATCAGCAACAGATTCTAGTTCTAGAATCATGAACTTTATTAAAATTATGCAAAAATTCAATCCACTTGAAGTAGTAAGAAGTGGTATTGTTGCAATGGAAAGATAAGAGAACTCCTCTCTTATCTTTTTTTACCATATAACTCTATAAGGATACTTATGACACTACAAGAAATAGCAAAAACTTTAGAGTTAGAGTGTGATAGTAAGATTGAAATATCTGGATTAAATACTCTTAAAGACTCAAATGAAAATGAACTAACTTTTTTAGAAAACAAAAAATATATCAAAGACTTACAAAATACAAAAGCAGCAGCAGTTTTAGTAAAACAAGAACATGCTTCAAGTGTTCCAAATGGTACTATAGCTTTAGTTTGTGATGAGCCTTACTTATTTTTAGCAAAAACTAGTAAACTTTTTGCACCAAATGTAATAGAAGTTGAGGGTGCAAAACCATCTATTGGTGATGGTACAAAAGTTATGCCAAATGTTTACATTGGAAAAGGCTCATCAGTTGGTAAAGACTGTACTATTATGGCAGGAGCTTATATAGGTGATAATGTAACTATTGGAGATAACACAATTTTATATCCTAATACTACTATTTATAGAGATTGTAATATTGGAAGTGATTGTATTATTCATGCTGGAACTGTTATTGGAAGTGATGGTTTTGGTTTTGCAAATACTAAAGATGGAAAATACATTAAAATCTATCAAAATGGAAACGTAGAAATCGGAAATGATGTAGAAATTGGTGCAAATTGTACTATTGATAGGGCTGTATTTAAATCAACTATTATTCAAAGTGGTGTAAGAATTGACAATTTAGTTCATATAGGACATAACTGTGTTTTAAATACAGGATGTATTCTAACAGGACAAGTTGGACTTTCTGGCTCAACTACTCTTGGTCAATATGTAATTATGGGTGGTCAAAGTGCAACAGCAGGTCACTTAGAAATTGCACCATTTACAACAATTGCTGCACGAGGTGGAGTAACTAAATCAATAACTGAACCTAAAAAATCTTGGGCAGGTTTCCCTTTAATGGACCATAAACAATGGTTGAGATTACAGGGAAAAATTGCAAAATTATTAAAATAAGGGATATAAAATAGCTAAAAAAATTATTTCACTAATTGTATTATTTATCTTAGTATATTTTGAATATGCTACATTTTTTAGTAGTAAAGAAATAGTAGGGCAATTTGGCTCTACATTTGCTACTTACTCATTAGATTATTTTGGTTTCTTAGCATATATATATTTATTTTTATTTATTTATACTTTATATGTAGTGAATTTCAAAAGAGATTTTGATATTAAAGATTTTATTGTAAATATTTCTGTTGTACTACTTATTTTATTTGTTTCATTAACTCTTCAAGCTTTATTAGTTGAAGGTGAATACAGTGGAAAAATAGGGAATATTTTAATTGATACTTTAAGTCCATTTATTGGAAGGGCAGGTCTTTTGATTTTTGTTATTGTTGGCTATGTTATATCTTTTATGGTTGCATTTGAAAATAGTGAAGTTGATTTTAGTAAAGTTAAGAATTTAAAAAATAGACTTAAATTAAAAGAATCAACTAATAATGCTAAAAAAATAGAAAACAACAGAAGAACAAAAAGAAAAGAACAAAAAGTAACAGTTAAAGAAACAGGTAATGTTGCAGAAATTACATTAGAAAAAGACGTACAACAAAATCAAACAAATGAATTTGCAGTAAAACCTGATATGTATGAAGTAATAGAAGAAGTTAAAGATGAAACTCTAAGTTTAGAAACACAAAATAACATATCAATTACAGAGCAAGTAAAAGAAGAGATTTCTGAAGTTCAAACATCAAATGAACAACATGGTGTAATTGTTGATGAGTTAGAAGAGAATAAAAAATTATTAGATGATATTGAGTTAGGTCAAACAGAAAAACCAAAAGATTTTAAACTTCCTCTAACTAAGTTTTTTCAAAAAGCACCAAAAGATAATAAATCAAAAGTATCTGAAAGTGTGATTGATCAAAAGATTTGTGATTTATTAGATAAACTTTCAATGTTTAAAATTGAAGGTGATGTTGTAAGAACTTATACAGGACCTGTTGTAACTACTTTTGAGTTTAAGCCAGCACCAAATGTTAAAGTTTCAAAAATATTAAATCTTCAAGATGATTTAGCAATGGCACTTAAAGCTCAAACTATCAGAATTCAAGCTCCAATTCCAGGAAAAGATGTTGTTGGAATTGAAGTTCCAAATGAAGATAGTCAAATTATTTATTTAAGAGAGATGTTGGATAGTGAGCTTTTCCAAAATGCAAAATCACCTTTAACAATGATTTTAGGAAAAGATATAGTTGGAAAGCCGTTTGTTACAGATTTAAAGAAACTTCCTCACTTACTTATTGCAGGAACAACTGGTTCTGGTAAATCTGTTGGTATTAATTCAATGATTTTATCTCTTCTTTATAAGAATTCACCTGATACTTTAAAACTTGTGATGATTGATCCCAAGATGTTAGAATTTTCTATGTATAATGACATTCCACACTTATTAACTCCAGTTATTACAAAAGCAGGTGATGCAATCAATGCTTTATCAAATATGGTAAGTGAGATGGAAAGAAGATATACTTTAATGTCTCAAACAAAAACTAAAAATATTGAAAATTTTAATGAAAAAGCAGCTAAACATGGTCATGATAAAATGCCATATATTGTTGTAGTTATTGATGAGTTAGCAGACCTTATGATGACAAGTGGTAAAGATGTGGAATATTCTATTGCAAGACTAGCACAAATGGCAAGAGCTGCAGGTATTCACTTAATAGTTGCTACGCAAAGACCATCTGTTGATGTTGTTACAGGATTAATTAAAGCTAATTTACCAAGTAGACTATCTTATAAAGTAGGTCAAAAAGTAGATTCAAAAATTATTCTTGATTCAATGGGTGCTGAATCACTTCTTGGAAGAGGGGATATGTTATTTACACCTCCTGGAACATCTGGACTTGTAAGAATTCATGCTCCATGGTCAAAAGAAGAAGAGATTGAAGAGGTAGTTGAATTCTTAAAAGCTCAAAGAGAAGTAGAGTATGATATGAACTTTATTAAGAATTCTAATTCATCAAGTTTAGGTGCAACTTCTTCTGATGCAGAACTTGGAGATTTAGATGAATTGTATGAAGATGCAAAACAAGTTGTTTTAACTGATAAAAAAACATCAATTTCATATATTCAAAGAAAACTTAGAATTGGATATAACAGAGCAGCTACAATTGTAGAGCAATTAGAGCAAACAGGAGTACTTTCTGAAGCAAATACTAAAGGAAATAGAGAAATTTTAGTATAAGGCAATATTTTTATTGTATGACTTAATTGTAGCAGGCTCTCTTTTTATTTTATTTATGTTAGAATAAATAAATTATTATTAAGGAGTTTGTTATGAATACAAGTATTGTAGGAAGACACATAGATTTAACTGAGCCAATTAAAGATTATATCAATAGCTCTGTAGAAATATTCAAAAAATATAATTTAGATATTATTTCTGTTAATTCGATTATTTCTCAAGATGAAAAACATGGGAAAAAAGCATTTACTTTTGAGTTTACATTAAATGTAGCTCATTTAGATACTATTGTTGTAAAACAAAAAGATAAAGACTTATATTCTGCAGTTGACATTGCAGTAGATAGAGTATCAAAAGTTTTAAGAAGACACCATGATAAAATCACAGGTCATAAAGCTACAAAACTTACTGAAGTAGAGTCTCAAGTAATTGAAGATAAAATTGCTAATGAGTTAGAAAAATTTGAAGAAGAGATTGCACCAGTAAGATTATCTTCATACAAACCAATGGATATTGAAGAAGCATTACAAGACTTAAAAGGTTCTGATGCACAATTTAAAGTATTCTATGATAAAGATGATAACATGAGAGTACTTTACAAAACTAAAGAAGAAGGTAAATTTGGATTATACTAATCCTTTTTTTCCCTTTAGAAAAGAGGTATTAGCCATGGCTAATGCCTTTTTTTATTTATATAAAAATATAGGAGTTCATACTAAATGAATACTGAACTAAAAAAAATTGCACTAATTGGTCAACCAAATGTAGGTAAATCTTCACTTTTTAATAGAATTGCAAAACAAAGAATTGCTATTGTATCAGATTTAGCAGGTACAACAAGAGATATTAGGAAACATGAGATTGAAGTATTTGATAGATGTGCTATGATGTTAGATACTGGTGGTATTGATGAAACTAATGATGCGATCTTCTCTAATGTAAAAAGAAAAGCTATTGAGACTGCAAAAGAGGCTGATATAATACTTTTTATGGTAGATGGTAAAAGAATACCTGATGAAAAGGATAAAGAATTATTTTATGAGCTTCAAGCTTTAGGTAAAGAGCTTGCTTTAGTCGTAAATAAAATAGATAATGACAAAGAGAATGAAAGATTATGGGAATTCTTTGAGTTTGGAATTTCTGATGAGAATTTATTTGGAATTTCGGTATCTCATAATAGAGGTACAAAAACACTTTTTGAATGGATATATAACCATTTACCACCTGCTATCGAGCCAGAGCTTAGTGAAGAAGAAAAAGCTAAGTTAGAAGCTTTAGAGCATGATGATAGTGAAAAGTCAAAAAGAGAAGAAATTGATGAAAAAAATATCAAAGTAGCTATTATTGGTAGAGTAAATGTTGGAAAATCTTCTACTTTAAATGCAATAATTGGTGAAGAGCGATCAGTAGTTTCTGAAATTGCAGGAACTACTATTGATCCTGTTGATGAATCTTTTGAGTACAAAGATAAAAATATTACTTTTGTTGATACAGCAGGTCTTAGAAGAAGAGGAAAGATTGAAGGTATTGAAAAGTTTGCCTTAATGAGAACTAAGGATATGTTAGAAAAAGCTAACGTTGCTTTAGTTGTACTTGATGCTTCTGATGTTTTTAGTGACTTAGATGAAAAAATTGCTGGTTTAGTTGATCAATATGGTTTAGGAACTATTATTGTATTAAACAAATGGGATGAAAACATGGATACATTCCAAAAACTTGAAACTGAAGTTAGAAGAAGATTTAGATTCTTAGAATATGCTCCAATTATTGCAATTTCAGCAAAGACGGGGAGATCAGTAGAGAGATTAAAAGATAAAATTATTGAAGTTCATGAAAACTACACTAGAAGAATCCCAACATCTGCTTTAAATAAAGTGATTGAACAAGCAATTATTAGACATGCTCTGCCAAGTCCAGCAGGTAATTATCTTAGAATTTACTATGCAACGCAATTTAGTGCACAACCACCAAAAATTGCATTAGTAATGAATAAACCAAGAATGCTTCACTTCTCTTATAAAAGATATTTAATCAATTTCTTAAGAGATAACTTTAATTTTGAAGGTACTCCTATTCATTTAATAGCAAGAGGTAAAAACGATAAAATTGGTGATGAGGAATATCTAGAAGAGAATAATTAAACATACAGGGAGTTCTTTTGAATGCTATAAAAAACAATATATTTGCAGGTATAACTGCTGCAATTGTTGCATTACCTTTAGCTTTGGCTTTTGGTGTGGCTAGTGGAGCAGGGGCAATTGCTGGTTTGTACGGAGCAATTATTTTAGGTTTTTTTGCTGCACTTTTTGGAGGAACATCAACTCAAATATCAGGACCAACTGGTCCTATGACAGTTATTACTGCAACTGCAGTTGCAACATTTCCAAATGATTTATCTTCTGTTATGAGTATTATTCTTTTATCTGGTTTGATACAAATTTCTTTTGGAATTGTTGGTATTGGCAAATGGATAAAATATATTCCTTATCCTGTTATTTCAGGCTTTATGAGTGGAGTAGGGCTTATTATTATAATACTGCAAATAAACCCTTTTTTAGGTGTTGAGTCACAAAGTTCTGTTATTATGACTCTAAGTGAATTTTTTAATACTTTAAAAAATATAAATTATGACTCTTTTTTAGTTGCTTCTATAACTTTAGCAATAATGTTTTTCACTCCAAAAGTAATTTCAAATAAAATACCAACAGCTTTAATTGCATTGGTATTTGTAACTTTTTTTAGTTTTTATCTTGATTTACAAATAGATAAAATAGGTGAAATCCCTATGGGGTTACCTGAAATTGTTGCGCCTTTTTCTTTTGAACTATCTAAGTTAGATACTATTTTAACTTTGGCTATAACTTTAGCCCTTTTAGGTTCTATTGATTCATTACTTACTTCTTTAGTTGCTGATTCAATGACTAAAACAAAACATAATTCAAAAAAAGAGTTAATAGGTCAAGGTATAGGAAATAGTTTATGTTCTTTTGTAGGAGCAATTCCAGGTGCAGGGGCGACTATGAGAACAGTTATAAATATTAATAGTGGAGGAACATCAAAAATTTCAGGTATGGTTCACTCTATAACTTTACTTTTGATTGTTTTATTGCTAGCACCATTAGCATCACAAATTCCACTTGCTGTTTTATCAGGGATTCTGATAAAAGTTGGTTTTGATATTTTAGATTATAGGTTTATTAAAATTTTACCACAAGTAAAAAGACAAGACTTACTTATTATGATTACAGTATTTTTACTAACAGTATTTGTAGATTTGATTATGGCAGTTGGTGTTGGTATAACAATTGCTTCAATTCTAGCTGTATATCAAGTATCAAAAAGTACAAAAATTAAAACACAAAGAACAAAAACTTCTTTTGATATTGATTTAGATAGTAAAAAAATAGAAATTATCAAAATTAATGGTTCATTGTTTTTTGGAACAGCATCTGTTTTAGATAAAAAAATCGAGAAATTAAAAGATGTAAAATATGTAATATTAGATTTAAAAAGTGTTTTTTATCTAGATATCTCTGCAATTTTTATGATTGAAGATTTAATTGAGAAACTAAAAGATAAAAATATAAAAACTATATTTGTTTTAAAATATGCTCATAGAAGAGCTATTTCAAAAGTTGATACAAATAAAAAATTTAAAGATAGTAAGCTTTATCATAATATTGATGAAGCAATTAATTTCACACAAGAGTTAGAGTTGAAAAATGCATAAAAAAATATATTTATTAAATAACTTAGAGTTTGAAGGAGTTGAAAACCTTGAGGTATTTAAGATTGATTTTATTAAGAAAGATATTGATTTCTCTAAATATGATGCTTTGGTTTTTACTTCAAAAAATGCAATTTACGCACTAGATACTTTTTGCAGTAAATATAAGGAAATTCCTTCATATGTAATAGCACCTAAAACTGCAAAGGTTTTAAAAAAACTTGGAGGAAATCTTGTATTTACGGGAGAATCTGGTCATGGCAATGATTTTGCAAATGAATTAATTCCTCTTTTGAAAAATAAAAAAGTTTTATATTTAAAAGCTGAAAAAACAGTTTCAAATTTAGTTGAAATATTAAAGCAA
This sequence comes from Arcobacteraceae bacterium, assembly GCA_048268245.1. Taxonomy (GTDB): domain Bacteria; phylum Campylobacterota; class Campylobacteria; order Campylobacterales; family Arcobacteraceae; genus Arcobacter_B. Next base: position 13,531 of record JBLWVX010000023.1, on the reverse strand, counting down.
AATAATATAGAAATAGATGATAGGATTGTTTATAAAACATCATGTAATAAAATAGAAAAGAATCTTGAGAAAAACAGTGTAATAATTTTTACATCTCCTTCAAGTGTTGAGTGTTTTTTCAAAAATTTTGATTGGGATGAAAGCTTTAAGGCTGTCGTTATTGGAAAAACTACATTAAAATACTTGCCTTTTAATATAAATGCTCATATAAGTTCTAAAACTTCCGTAGAAGAGTGTATAAAAGTAGCTTTAAAGTTATAAATTTAAACTCAGATTTAATAAGTTTTGCTAAAATAAGAATATCTAAGCAGTTCGGGATTTTCCATCGTTGAGGGTCCGATACTGTATTTTTGCGTGTAATTGTAATTTCATGGTGTGCAGCATTTGCCTTTTGGTATTTTTGCTCCTGAAGTGAGATTCTTACGTGCAGTTATTGGCTTTTTGTGGGCCATTTGATGGTTAACGGCTGCTTGGAGAACTTAAATTTAAACTAAAAAAACTAATAATACAAGGAATTATCGTGAATATATTGATACTAGGAAGTGGTGGTAGAGAATACTCTATTGGATTAGCAATATATAAAGAAAATGCTCACAACTTATTTTTCATGCCAGGAAATGGTGCAACTTCGCAATTAGGTACAAATATAAATATAAAAGATTATAACGAATTAGCACAATGGGCAAAAGATAATTCTATTGATTTAACAATTGTAGGACCAGAAGCTCCATTAGTAGATGGTGTTGTTGATATATTTAAAGAAAATGACTTGACTGTGTTTGGACCAAGCAAAGCAGCAGCTGCTTTAGAAGGTTCAAAAGTATATATGAAAAACATTCTTAAAAAATACAACATACCAACAGCAGCATTTATAGAAACTACAAATGAAAAAGAGGCTCATGATTTTATTGATACTATGAATATCCCAGTAGTTGTAAAAGCAGATGGTTTATGTGCAGGTAAAGGTGTAATTATTGCTCAATCACATGATGAAGCAAAACAAGCTGCATCTGATATGTTAAGCGGTTCATCTTTTGGTGATGCAGGAACTTCTATCGTTGTTGAAGAGTATTTAGATGGATATGAATTATCAATCTTTGCTATTTGTGATGGTGAGAACTATAAAGTATTACCAGCTGCACAAGATCATAAAAGAGTAGGAGATGGAGATACTGGTCCTAATACTGGTGGTATGGGTGCTTATGCTCCAACTCCTTTAGTAAATGATGATATTTACAAGAAAGTAGAAGAAAGAGTAATTAAACCAACTTTAGAAGGAATGAAGCAAGAAGGTGCTCCTTTTGAAGGTGTTTTATTTATTGGTGTTATGGTTGTAAATGGTGAACCAATTATCTTAGAATACAATGTAAGATTTGGAGATCCTGAATGTGAGATTTTAATGCCTTTATTAGAAACTCCTGTATCTGATTTATTCTATAAAGGTGCTACAAAACAACTTGATAAATTAGATATTAAAATTAAAGATGAGTATGGTGTTGCTGTTGTAATGGCAAGTGAAAATTATCCTTATTCATCATCAAAACCAGCTGAGATTATTGTAGATGAAATTATTGATGAAGAGCTAAAAGCTAATTCTCATATTTCTTATGCAGGAGTCTCTGAAGAAGATGGAAAATTAATGGCTACAGGTGGAAGAGTTTTACTTTGTGTTGGTTTTGGTAGCTCAATTCAAGAAGCAAGAGATAGAGCATATGATTTATGTGGTTATGTGCATTTTGCTGGAAAGAAATGTAGATCAGATATTGCTTATCAAGCTTTAAAATAGAGATTTATAATGCAAAATAACAGCTCAAAAGATCTTCAATTAGCAACACTTAGTTCAAGAGCTATGGCATTTGTAATTGATGATTTACTTGTTACTTTTTTAGTAATCGCTATGTTTTGGGACAAAATTACTAATGTAGGTAATAGTATGGAGTCGATGGTATACTTAATGAAAGTAGAAATTGTAGGACCTTTAATAATGTTAAAGGTTGTATATCATACTTTCTTTGTATGGTATTATGGTGCAACAATAGGAAAAATTATTACAAAAATTAGAGTAATTGATTATAATACTTTAGGAAGAATATCTATTTTCTCTTCTTTATTAAGAGCAATTGGTAGAGTTTTTTCTGAGTGGTTTGTATATATTGGATTTATTTTTGCATTCTTTAATGATGGAAAAAGAACATTCCATGATTTTACTGGTAAAACATTGGTTGTAAATGCTTAGAAGTGTAGTTGCACCGTTAATTTTGTTATCAACTCTTTCTTACTCTAAAGAGTTAAATAATGAAAAGTTTCAACTTCTTGCAAAAAACATTGATACTAAAGATAGTACAGTTATTGCAAATGGTGATGTAGTAGTTTTTTCTAAAAGCTACTATATTACAGCTGACAAAATAGTATATGATAAAGAAAAAGAGACATTTGAACTTTTTGACAATGTTTTAATTTTAAAAGACAATACAATACAAACTCAAAGTAATTATGCTTTTTTAGATGTAAATGATGATTCTTATGAACAAACACCTGTTTTATTAATGGAAAAAGAGAGTAACTTATGGGTTAACTCAAAATCATCTAAAAAGAATAAAACTCAAATAGAACTTGAAAACTCTATAATTTCATCATGTGATTGTATTGATCCTGTATGGAGTATAAAAGTTTCTTCTGCTTCATATGATACAGAAGATAAATGGTTACATGCGTATAATACAAGACTGTACATAAAAGATGTCCCTGTATTTTATACACCTTATTTAGGTTTTCCTACTGATAAAACTAGAAGAACAGGTCTTTTAATTCCAACTATTGGATATTCAAAAAATGATGGAGGCTTTTATTCTCAACCTATTTATTTTGCACCTGCTCAAAATTATGATTTTGAATTAATTCCTCAATTAAGAACAAATAGAGGTTCAGGACTTTATGCTTACTATAGATTAGCAGATTCACCATACTCATTATTAAAATTAAAAACTGGATACTTTGAAGAAAAAGATGAGTACAGAAAAGAGTTTGATTTAAAAAATGAGAAACATTATGGTTGGAGTATTGATTATGAAAGAACAAAACTTTTTTCTAAAGATGATTCTCATCAAGATGGTTTATACGCATCTATAAACTGGCTAAATGATATTGAGTATAAAACAGTTGAAAATGAAGAAGATGCAATTTCTACTGAAAAAAAAGTTGAATCAAAATTAAACTATTTTTATAATACACCAAAATACTATGGTGGTTTATATGCAAGATATTATATTGATACTAATGAAGACTCAAATGATGAGACATTACAAGAATTACCTCAAGTTCAATTACACTCATATAATAAAGACTTAGGTTTAAAAAACTTAATTTATTCTGTTGATGCGAAAGCTATTAACTATGAAAGACAAAAAAAGATTAATGCTCAAATTTATGAGTTGACACTTCCTATTAGTTATAATTCATATTTTTTAGATGACTTTTTATATTTAACTTTAGAAAATAAAAGTACAATAAGTAAGTATCAGTATGCTAATACAGACACTTCGTATGATGATGGAACATTAGTTCAAAATGAATCATCTATTACTTTAGGAACAGATTTAATTAAGCCTTATACAAACTATTTACACACAGTAAATTTAAGTGCTAAATATTCTTATCCTAAAAATATTCAAAAAGATGGCGATTTATATGATATAACTGTAGATAAAGATAGCTCAAAAGGTCAAGAATTAGTCTCTTTTCCTATTGCTCAGGGTAAAAAAAATATTAAACTTCAATTAAATCAATCTTTATATAAAAAAGAGGGTTTAAAACAAATAGTAAACCACAAGTTATCTCAATCAATTTTATATGATGAAAATAATGATCCTAAATTTATGGATTTAGAAAATTTTGTTAAATATAATTATTCTAATGGAATTATTACAAATAAAATCATTTACAATGTAGAAGATAAGCATTTCACTGAGAATACTTCAAGTTTCACTTATAAGTATGAAGATTTTGATTTATCATTAGGCTATTATAAATCTAAGAAAACAGATAATTCAAATAAAGAAGAGTTAGAATCTTTTAGAATTAATACATCATATGATATATCAAATGATTATAAAATCTCTTATTATGAGAACTATAATATACAAGAAAAATTAAGAAATAAACAAGGTATAGGGGTTGATATTTATGATAGATGTTGGTCTTTAGGTTTAAAGTATGAAAAAGAAGTGATACCTTCTACAAGTAGTAATAGTGAAGGTATTAGACAAAACATATTATATATAAATTTAGAGCTTAAACCTCTTGGTGGAATTAAGCAAAAATACAAATTCAAGGATAGCAATGAATCCTGAGAACAGTATCTATTTCAAAAATAGAGAAGTTGCTGCATATAGATTATTGGATGTAATGCCAATTGATAAAATGAAGTTAGAAAATTGGACAGTTATATCTAGTTCATATGGTGGATTTGGAGTTGCCAAAGTTATTGCAGATACATTAAATGCGAAACTTGATATAATGATTAGTGAGAAAATAAATGCTCCTGCAAATGATGAATGTGAAGTTGCTATTGTTACAGAACATGAGGAAGTAGTTATCCATGAAGAGTTAGTAAAAAGCTTTGATATTAGTTTAGATTATATTTATGCAAAATCTAAGCAGATTTATGAAAATATAGTTTTAAATAAAGTAAATAGATTAAGACATGGTAAGCAAATTGCTGATTTAAAATACAAAAATGTTTTGATTGTAGATGAAGGAATAAATACAGGGCTTACAATGATGGCTTGTATAAAAACGGCAATTAAGTTAGGGGCAAAATCTATTTCGGTTGCAACTCCTATTTTGCCAACGGCTAGTATTCAGACAATTGAATCAATTGCAGATGATTTATATTATGTAAAAAAACTTGATCATTTCATATCAATTGACTTTTATTATGATAGTCTAGATGATGTTGCATTTGAAGAATTAGAAAAAATAAATAAAGGATAAAGTAAGTATGTCAATAGTATGTGAATTTGAACTAAATGAAAAAGAAGAGATTTTTGAATTTAATAAAGTAGCTAAACAGGCCAATGGTTCTGTTTTAGCAAAATTAGGTAAAGCAGTAGTTTTAGCTACTGTAGTAAGTGAATTTGATAACCCAGTAGAAGAGGATTTTACTCCTTTGACTGTACAGTATGTTGAAAAAACATATGCATCAGCAAAACTTCCTGGTGGTTTTATAAAAAGAGAAGCAAAGCCTAGTGAGTTTGAAACTTTAACATCAAGAGTTATTGATAGAAGTTTAAGACCATTATTCCCTAAAGGTTATGTGTATCCTACAACTATTACTGTTATGGTATTAAGTGCTGATAAAGATGTTGATTTACAAATGCTAGCTTTAAATGCTGCAAATGCTGCTTTATATACTTCTAATCTTCCTATTAAAAAATCTGTATGTGGTGTTAGAATCGGTAAAATTGAAGGAGAGTATGTTGTTAACCCAACATCAACTCAATTAGAAGATTCAACATTAGATTTATATGTAGCTGGCTCAAAAGATGAATTACTTATGATTGAAATGAAATCAATTTCAAGCGCTGAATTAGTTGAAGTAGATATTGAAGCATTTACAAAAGTTCATAATGCAAATGAAATATGTGAAGAAGAATTAGTAGAAGCAATTGCTGTTGCACAAAAAGCTTTATACGAATCAAATAAAACTTATGAAGATGGTTTTGAAAGTGTTTGTAAACCAGTTAAAGAAGTAGAGTTAGTTGAATTTACTATTGATGAAGAAGTAATTAACTATGTGAGAGATAACTATTCTTTAAATATTAAAGAAGCGATTAAAAAACTTGCAAAAAGTGAAAGAGCAACTGAATTAAAAGATGTTGCAAAATTAATTTCTCAAAATGAGCATTGTGTAGCAAATGAGATTGAATATAAAGTAGTTTATGAAGCAGTTTCTATAGTAAAAAGAGAACTTGTAAGAGATATGATTGTAAAAGAGAAAGTAAGAGCTGATGGAAGAGGGCTTAAAGATGTAAGACCTATTTCTATTGATACTAACATTTTACCATCTGCTCATTCATCTTGTTTATTTACAAGAGGAGAAACACAAGCTTTAGTTGTTGGAACAATAGCTGGTGCAAAAGATGGACAAATGTATGAAGTTTTAACAGAAAAATCTACTTCAATGGAAAACTTTATGGTTCACTATAACTTCCCTGGATTCTCTGTAGGTGAAGCTAAACCAATGTTTGGTGTAGGAAGAAGAGAACTTGGACATGGTAATTTAGGTAAAAAAGCACTTGAATCTACAATTGACAAAGACTATACTGAAACAGTTAGACTAGTTTCTGAAATTTTAGAGTCAAACGGTTCTTCTTCAATGGCAACTGTATGTGGTGGTTCATTAGCACTTAAAGCAGCAGGTGTTCCTGTATCTGATTTAGTTGCTGGTGTTGCAATGGGTATGGTTGTTGAAGGTGATGAATATTCTGTTCTTACTGATATCATGGGTCTTGAAGATCACGATGGAGATATGGACTTTAAAGTTGCAGGTACAAAAGATGGTATTACTGCACTTCAAATGGATATTAAACTTGGAGGGATTGAACTTTCAGTATTAAAAGAAGCATTACTTCAAGCAAAAGAGGGTAGAGAGCATATCTTAGGAATCATGGAAGAAGCAGCAGAACAAATTGTTCCAAGTGAAGCATTACCTTTAGTTGAGCAATTTGCAATTGATCCTAGTAAAATGATGGTTGTTATTGGAAAAGCAGGTGCAACAATTAAAGAGATTATTGAGAAGTTCTCAGTTGCGATTGATTTAGATAGAAACTCAGGAAATGTTAAAGTAAGCGGAGAGTCAAAACAGAATGTGTTAGATGCTTGTGAGCATATTAAAACTATTTCTAATAATGCAACTTCTAGAAAAGAGAATAAAAGTGTAAACTTTGAAGACTTATATAAGCCAGAAGATATTTTAACTGGTAAAGTAGAAAGAATTGTTGACTTTGGTGCATTTGTATCACTACCAAAAGGCGGAGAAGGATTATTACATATCTCAAAAATTTCTAAGCAAAGAGTAAACAATGTTTCTGATGTATTCTCAGTTGGAGACAGTGTAGAAATAAAAGTATTAAACGTTAAAAAAGATAGAATCGAATTATCAGCTGCATCACTTTAAGATAAAAAGACTTAGGTCTTTTTATCACTTTCAAAATAAATAATTTTAAAACTTACCCTTGTAATAATATAAAGTAACACAAAATGTTTGTTATTTAATAGTTTTATGTTATAATATAAAACTATTAAATAGCAATATACGCTAAAGTTTACTATTCACATATAACATAGTAAGAATTATTTTAAATTATAAACTTACATTAATATTTCTTACGATAGTATAGTAAAAATAATTTTTTTAAAAAACTAAGGGGTTTTATAATGGCTAAGCTTTTAATTGTAGATGATTCTACTATGCTAAGAGATATGCTGAACTATGCATTAAATGAAGGTGGATACACTGATGTAACAGAAGGTATCGATGGTGTTGATGGTTTGGCAAAAGCTAAGGCTGAAGAATTTGATTTAATTATCACAGATGTTAATATGCCAAATATGGATGGTTTAACACTTATTGGAGAGTTAAGAAAACTTCCTCAATATTCTAAAAAGCCTATTTTAGTTCTTACAACTGAAAGAAGCGATGAAATGAAAGCAAAAGGAAAAGCAGCTGGTGCAACTGGTTGGATTGTAAAGCCATTTGTTCCAGATCAATTACTAAAAGCTGTAAATATAGTTTTAAGTAGATAATAAAAAAGGGGTTATCATGTCATTTGATATTTCTAAATATAGAGAAATGTTCTTAGAAGAAGCAGAAGAGCTTTTTGAATCAGCTGATAATGTATTATTAGAAGCTGAAAATAATGGGACATTAACTGATGATGAAATGGGTCAATTATTTAGAGATGTACATACACTTAAGGGAAGTGGTGCATCTGTAGAATTGACTATGTTTGCTGAATTTACTCATGATGTTGAGAACATGATGGATAAATTAAGGAATCACGAAATAGAATTTATTCCAAAAATGGCAAGTACTCTTATTGATGGTTTAGATGTAATGAGAGAAATTCTTGACTTAGAAGTTGCAGAAGATTTAACTAAAGAGACTTTTGTAGATATGACAAAAGATCTTTTAGAAGAAATTAGAGCTTATTCAAGTGGTAATGCACCTGCTGCAAAAGCTGAGCCAAAAATTCAAGTACAAAAAAAAGAGCCAAAAGAAGAGATTAAATCAGTAGATCATATAGAAATTGATAATGACAATATTGGATTTTTTGATGATGACCTAAATGACCAAAGAAATAGTAATGCTTATGGTATATTTGAAGATGATTCAATAGATGAAGTTCATAAAAACTATGGTTTCTTTGACGATGAATTGGAAGAATTAGCAGAAAGTATGGATGATTCTCAAGAAGACATGGTTGATACTAATGATGATAGAGAAGACTTTGGTTTCTTTGATGATGTACCATCAATGACTCCTGATGCTGTTATGGAAACAAATAGTGTTGAGCAAAAAGAAGAGGCAGCAAAAGTTGTTGAAGTAATAAAAACAGAACCTAAGAAAGAAGAATCTGCTAAAACTGTTGAAGTTAAAAATGAAGAGACACCAGCAGCAAGACCAGCTAGAAAACCAAGAGAGCAAAAAGAGGGTGCTAAAAAATCTGCAGCAAGTAGTAATATTAGAGTAAATCTTGATAAAATTGATTTACTTATGAATAATGTTGGTGATTTAGTAATTACTAATGCTATGTTAACTCAATTTGCAACTACTATTGAAGGTGCAAAAACTAGAAATTCTGTTTTAGAGAGATTGGAACTTTTAGAAAGACATATTAGAGATATGCAAGATTCAATTATGAGTATCAGAATGGTACCAATGGAATCTATTTATTCTAAGTTCCCAAAAGTTGTTAGAGATATTTCAAGAAAACTTGGTAAAAAAGTTGAATTTATTCATTATGGTGATAATGTTGAGATTGACAAAGCTATGATTGAGGGATTAACTGATCCTTTAATGCATATTATTAGAAACTCTCTTGATCATGGACTTGAAACTACTGAACAAAGAATTGAAGCTGGTAAATCAGAAGTAGGTTCTATTACTATTTCTGCTGAGCAAGCTAATGGTCAAATGATCATTACTATTGAAGATGATGGTAGAGGAATTAATGCTGAAAAGGTTGCTCAAAAAGCTTTAGATAATGGTCAAATTGATGAAAACCAATTTAAAACTATGAGTGATAAAGAAAAGGCAATGTTAGTATTTGGTGCAGGTGTTTCAACAGCAGATCAAATTACTGATATTTCAGGTAGAGGTGTTGGTATGGATGTTGTTAGAACAAACATACATAAATTAGGTGGAGCAATTGAATTAGATACTAGCGTTGGTGTTGGTACAACTATTACTATTATGCTTCCACTTACACTTGCTATTCTTGATGGTCTTGACATTGCTGTTGGAGATAAAAAATATATTTTACCATTAAGTTCTATTGTTGAGTCATTACAACCAAGTTCTGACATGATTAAGAAAATTGGTGATGGTACTCAAGATCTATTGATGTTAAGAGAAGAATTTATTCCTGTTGTTAGACTTCATGATTTATTTGGTATTGAAAAAAGCTTTGACAAACTTGAAGAGGGTATGTTGATTGTTGTTAAATCAAGTAATACAAAAGTTGCATTATCAATTGATGAGTTCTTAAATCAACATCAAGTAGTTGTAAAACCATTAGATAAAAACTTTAGAAGTGTTCAAGGAATTGGAGCAGCTACTGTAAGAGGTGATGGAAGTATCGGTCTTATTTTAGATGTTGTTGGTATTATCAATGCACAGATAAAAAGAGAAAAAGATATGAGCTTTTCAAAAAAAGCTTCATAAGAAAATAGTTTAAATGAAAAAGTACACTACACAAGATGCACATAATAGAATAAAAAAACTTCTTTATTCTCTGACAGGAATTACTCTGGCAGATAATAAAGATATTATGATATCAAATAGAATTGATAAATTAAAAAGAGATTCAAAATATCAAGGTGATATTATGGATCTTTTGGATTTAGTTGAAAGTGGAAGTTACGTTACAGAGTTTATAAACTCTTTTACAACAAATAAAACACATTTTTTTAGAGAAGATTTTCATTTCTTAGATTTAAAAGAAAGAGTTCTTCCTAAATTAGTAAAAGAGGGTGGAAAAATACAAATGTATTGTTCTGCATCTTCTACTGGTGAAGAACCTTATTCTATGGCTATGACTGTTTTAGAAACAAAAGAAGAACTTGGTAAATATATTGATGCTTCAATAATTGCTACAGATATTGATACAAATGTATTACAATATGCAGCAAATGGAATATATAGATTTTCTAAATCTTCAAAAGAGTTTCCAAGTTGGATTAAACCCCAAAAGTATTTTAAAAGAAGAGTTCAAAAAAATCTTGCAGGTGAAGAGGTTTTAATAAAAGTTAAAGATGAATTAAAAAAGATGATTACTTTTAAAGTAATGAACTTAAATGACAATTCATATCCTTATCAAAATAATCAGTTTGATGTTATCTTTTGTAGAAATGTACTAATTTATTTTTCAGCAGAAGACCAAAATAAGATTCTTAAAAAACTTTTCAGACATTTAAAGATTGGTGGAACTTTATATTTAGGACATTCAGAAAACCCTCAAGACTTAATCAGCTACGTAAGTAGGGTTGGACAAAATATTTTCGTAAAAGAAAAGGAAATAAATTGATTGTAATTGGTCATAAAGATGGTAGCATAGAAAAAGCTTCTGCTGTTAGATTTACTCAAAAAACAAAAGGTTTATTAACTCATACAGTAATTGGTGGTGAGTTTGCAGTTGGAAGTGATATTGAAAATATTGCTTTTAAGACACTTCTTGGTTCGTGTGTTGCTATTATGTTTTTTGATAAAGTAAAGAAAATTAAAGCAATGAACCATTTTTTATTACCAACTACAAATAATACAAATGATGATATGAAGTATGGCCTATACTCTGTTGAGGCAATGCTTAATGAAATGTATAAGTTAGGGTGTTCAAAAAACAATATGGTTGCAAAGATATCAGGTGGTGCTGATATTATGCAACTAAATATGTCTTCTTTATCTATAGGACATAGAAATGTAGAGTTTGCAAAAGACTTTTGTAAGTCAGAGGGTTTTAAACTTATTAGTGAACACACAAGAGGTGAACACGGTAGATTAATTCTTTTAGCAGATGAATTTCAAACATTTATAAAAGTTACTCAGAAAACTGAGACAGATAGTAAAATCGCTACTGAAGAGCAATCATTACAAAAAGAGATTACAAAAGCACCAGTTATCAAAGAATACGTTGGTGGTGTTGATTTATTTGGTTCTGAGAAAGAGGCTGAACCACAAATGGAAATTGATCTTTTCTAAAGGATAGAAAAAGTGTATACAGTTTTGATTATTGATGACTCTCCTTCTATGAGAAGAGTTATAAAAGATATGATAGATTCAATTGATGAATTTGAGGTTATTGCTACAGCAGTAGATGCTTATGATGCAAGAGAAAAGATTAAACAATATGAACCTGATTTAGTTACTATTGATATTAATATGCCTAAAATGGATGGTGTTACTTTTTTAAGAAACCTTATGAGACTTCATCCTATGCCAGCAGTAGTAATTTCAGGTGAGGGTGTAAGAGGAAATGATATTTTTGATGATGGTGCTGTAGGATTTGTACCAAAACCAGAAGCTGGTGAATCAATGGTTTCTTTTCACTCAAGAATTAAAGATACACTTTTAAATCTTACTTTCTTACTAAAAAGATATACATTAAAAAAGCCAAAACCTTTAAAACAAGTGAAAACATCTAAAATTGAGGTACATCATAAAGTTCATCCAAATGAAGTGATACCTTCAAAACCTGCTTTGATGCCTGGAAGTAAAGTAATTGCTATTGGTTCATCTACAGGTGGAGTTGAATCTTTATTAAGAGTATTTAGGGATTTACCAAGTGGTTTACCTCCTATTGTAATAACTCAGCATATTCCTTATGGTTTTTCAAACTCATTTGCCCATAGACTTAATGATAATTCACAAGTAAATGTGCATGAAGCTAAAGATGGTGAAATTCTTGAGAGAGGATGTGCTTATTTAGCTCCTGGAAATATGCATTTAACGATAGAAAAGGTTGGTTCAAACTATAAAACAAAACTCTTAGATACAGTAAAAGTTAGTCAGCATAAACCAAGTGTAGATATACTTTTTAGATCTGTAAATAATAGTGTTGGCTCATCTGCAATGGGTGTTATGATGACAGGAATGGGAGATGATGGTTCTATTGCAATGAAAGATATGTTTGACAACGGTGCTTATACAGTTGCACAAAATAAAGAGTCTTGTGTTGTATTTGGAATGCCTATGAAAGCAATCCAAGCAGGTGCAGTAAAAGACATAATTCACTTAAATGAAATAGCTCAATATATTGTTGAGTACTCAAAAGGAAAAAGAAGATAATCTTCTTTTTTCTCACTATTTAATTATTTTTAAAACATTAATTTATTATTGAAAGAATAGAACTATTTAAAGCAAGAATTATATGATTTAATAAAAAAAGATAATTCTATTTTTTAATTTATTCAAGAATCAAGTTTAGATGGAATTTGGTATTGGGATTTACAAAACCCTGAAAATGAATGGATGAATCGAAAGTTTTGGAAAGTATTAGGTTATGATTTTAATTCTATGAAACATAAATCTTGGCAAACAAGACCATTAGATTCAATCTATCCATTTGTTTGTTTAGATGCAATACATTATAAAATTAAAGATGGTTGGAAATATGTTTTAAAGGCTGTTTATACAGTTTTAGGTGTAAATATGGAAGGTAAAAAAAATATATTAGGATTTTACCTTTCAGAATCAGAAGAAGCACTTCTTTTACTTGATGAAAAATGGGGAAAACTATATCCAATAGTTTTACAATCTTGGAATAATAAATAGGAATAAAAAATGCTACAAAAAAATGGAATATGCCAATATAGAATTGGAACTTAACACTTTCACAATTGGCAATATTTTTTGAAGGTATATTAGATAGCGAACTTAAAATTTAAGTTCAGTGTGATAGGATTTCTCCTATCAGAATTATGTTGACACGGAATATTTAACGGTCTCCATTTTAGTGATATATAAATTGATTTAATTAATTTATTATTTTATAGAGTTTTTATTATTTAATTTATGTAGAATTAAAATAAATATTAATAGAATACTAATAAAAAGTAGTACAAAATGACTTATTTCTCTTACAAAAACATTTTTATTTTTTCATTCACTTTTTTGATTATGACTTTTTTAGAAGCTTGGTTAAACCTTTATTATAATTTCAAAATCTTTTAAATTGAATGAAAAAATAAAAATGTTTTTGTAAGAGAAATGAAAAAACTATTCATAAAATTTTAAAACTTTAAACTTAAAAGA
>JBLWVX010000022.1:0-40306 GCA_048268245.1 Arcobacteraceae bacterium | reverse complement strand
AGTATTATATAGGTAAAAATATTAAAAAGAGGTTTTATATAGCTAGTAAGTACTATATACAGTACATTATATAAGTGGAAAGTATTTATAAATAAAGAAGTAATATTTAAGATTTTAAAGTATTAATAATTTTTTTCTTTCCACTAATTTTGTTATTAAGTAATGATAATGAATTTTAAGTTTAAATAACTGCCCCAGAGGCTTCCATTATTTCTCTTCCTTCTTCACTCATTAAGTCTTTTGACCAAGGAGGATTAAATGTAAGGTTTACTTTTGCTTCATCTACTTCATCAACGGCTAGTGTTACATATTTTACTTGTTCTACAAGACTTTCTGCAACTGGACAAGCAGGGCTTGTAAGTGTCATTAGAACATTACAGTGTAAATAGTTTCCTTTCTCTTCAAAATCTATTCCATAAATTAATCCTAAGTCATAAACATTTACAGGAATTTCTGGATCAAATACATTCTTTAAATTTTTGATAATTTTTTCTTCAATAATTTCTTTATTTTCAAATAATGACATAAATCTTTCCTTTAAGCATTTTGTGCAAACTCTTTTATTTTTTTTATCATTCCTATTACTCCACTTTGTCTATTTGGTGTAATAACTTCAGCTAATTGTAGTTCATGAATAATATCCATGTCAACCTCTTTTAACTCTTCTATAGTTGAATCAGAGAAAATTTGTAAAATCATATAAACTAAACCTTTTACAATTATTGCATCACTTGTTCCATAAAAATATAGTTTCCCATCTTTTTGCTCACAAATAAGCCAAACTTGTGAAGTACAACCATGTACTAAGTTTTCTGGAGTTTTATGTTCTTCATCTAATGGTTCTAACTTTTTACCTAAGTCAATAATGTATTCATATTTTTGTAATTCATCTTCAAAGAACTCTAAATCCTCTTTTATTTCTTCAACTCTAGCTTCTATATTACTCATCTTATATCCTCTTATTTCAACATGCTAATAGCTTTTTTAAGTGCAATTATTAAGGCATCTACATCTTTATAATCATTATAAAATGCAAGTGAAACCCTAATAGTTCCTTTGATACCTAGTTGCTTCATAATAGGTTGTGCACAGTGGTGTCCAACTCTTAATGCTATTTTCATTTTATCTACTAAAATACCAACATCATCATGAATTAAACCTTTAATATTAAAGCTTCTACTTCCAATAGAGTCTTGTATATCATTGTAAAACTCAATATCAGGAATTTTTCTAAGTTCTTCATCTAAATATTGATACACATCTTTTTCAATGGCTTCGATATTTTCATATCCAACATGATTTAGATATTCAATTGCTGCTGCAAAACCTATGATTCCAGCAATATTTTGAGTACCTGCTTCAAATTTATAAGGGGCATCAAGTAGAGTTGATTTTTCAAAATCAACTTGGTCTATAGTTGCTCCTCCTGTTTGATAAGGTTTTAAATCTTTTAGATATTTCTCTTTTACATAAATAGCTCCAACACCTGTTGGTCCAAAAGTTTTATGTGCAGAAATAGCAAAAAAATCAGCATCTATATCTTTTATATCTACTTTCATGTGAGCTAAACTTTGTGCTCCATCTATCATAACTACAGCTTCATATTTATGCGCTAATTCACAAATAGCTTTTATATCGTGGATTTTTCCAAAGGCATTTGAAATATGAGTCACTGATACAAAAGCATTTGGATTGTTTTTTAATAACTCTTCAAAATGAGCAAAATCAAAACTGAGGTTCTCATCACATCTAACAACTTCTAATCCATTTCCCAAAGTTCTTCCTTGTATATGCCAAGGAACTATATTTGAGTGGTGTTCTAGTGAAGAAATAATTACAGTTTTAAAATCTTTTGCAAAAGACTCGGCTATAAAATTTATAGATTCACTTACACCTTTTGTAAAAATAAGCTCTTCATTTTTTGAAGCATGAATAAACTCTTTTAATACTTTTCTTGCATTTTCAAAGTTCTGAGTTGCTTTATTGGCATGACCAAAATTACTTCTATGAGTATTCGAACAGTAGTGTTCGTAATACTCAATTTGAGAATTAACAACTTCTTTTGGTTTTTGTGTTGTAGCTGCATTATCTAAATATATAATATCTGAGTTTTGAAAATATGGAAAATCTTTTTTAAACATATCTATCCCTTTCATATGAATCGATAAACTCTTTTATTAGTTCATCGTCTATATTATCATATATTTGTCCCTCAAAAGCGTTTAAAAGCATATCATATGCTTTCTCTTTTTTTATACCTCTTGATTGAAGATATAAAAGTTGGTCTTTATCAAGTGTACCAGTTGTTGCTCCATGACTTGCTTCAAGTTCATCTATTAATATTTCAAGATGAGGTTGTGCAAAAATTGTTGCATCATTTGATAATAAAATAGTATTTGAATTTTGGAAAGCCTTAGAGTATAAGGCTTTTTTATTTACTATTGATTTTGCTTTAAATACAGCTTTTGAACTATCTTTTAATGAGTGTTTATAGTTAATATCACTAGTTGAACTTTCATTATTATGAACTGTTTTTATTAGGTTTGCTGTATTTGCACTATCTTTTGATTTTACTAAACCATTTAGATTGTATTCAATATTTTTATTATCAATACTATTTTCATAGCTATTTACGATTAAACCATTACCTAACTCAAAATTTGAAACTTTACATTTTGAGTTATCTTCTTGTTTAAAGATTGCATTATATATAAATGTGTTTTCTTCATTTATATCTTGAACTTTTGCATACTCAAAATTTGTTTCTTCTTCTATATGAAACTCTCTATTTACACTATATGCACTATTTTTCGATGTATTTGTAAATACTTCAATAAGTGAAGCCTTTGCACCTTTTTTTACTTCTATTTTAATAGAATTTGTATAAAAAGTCTCATCTTCATTTATTTTATGAACTAAACAAATAGGTTCGGGAATATTAGAGTTTATAGTTAAAACTATTTGTTTTTTCTCAAAGTTTTTTGTGATTTCAAATAGTGGATTTTCATAATTGTTTATATCTTCTACTGAATTTAATCCAACTATATCTAACTCATAACTTTTAACATTTTTAAAATCATATGAAAAAAGAGCTTGTAAATCTACTTTTCTAAACTCTTCATCATATTTTGAAGGAAGATTAATATTTTCTAAATCACTTATTCTCATCTTTTATTCCTATTCCCTCAAAACCTTTTTCATCAAGTTCTAAGGCTAGATTATAATCTCCAGTTTTTACAATTTTCCCATCATTTAAAATATGTACATAATCAGGTTTGATTAACTCTAAAAGTCTATCATAGTGAGTAATCATAAGAACTGATTTTTTACCATCTAACATACCATTTATTACATTTGCAACTATTTTTATAGCATCTACATCTAAACCTGAATCTATTTCATCAAGCATGATTAAATCAGGGTTTAGTAATAGCAGTTGAATTAATTCATTTCTTTTTTTCTCACCACCACTAAAACCATCATTTAAATCTCTTTGAAGAAGTTTTCTATCCAGATTATATTTTGCAGTCTCTTCTTTTACGTGTTTTAAAAACTCCATTGTATCAATCTCTTTTTCACCGCTATAGGCTCTTTTTTCATTAATTGCTGTTTTTAAAAAGTAGCTATTATTTACACCTGGAACTTCAACAGGGTTTTGAAAACTCATAAAAATACCTTCATTAGCTCGCTCGCTTACTTCTAAATCAAGTAAGTCTTTTTTCTTATAAGTTATTGTTCCACCTGTTACTTCACAGTCATAGTGAGCACTTAAAGTTTTTACAAGTGTAGATTTTCCTGCTCCATTTACACCCATAAGTGCATGGATTTCCCCTTCTTTGATTTCTAAATCAAGACCTTTTAAAATCTCTTTTTCATTAATATTTACTTTTAAATCTTTTATACTTAACATTATATATTTCCTTAAAAATGTTTTTTCTTTTTTCTTAGGTCTTGGATATATTATCCAACACTTCCCTCAAGTGATATATTTAACAGCTCTTTTGCTTCTGCTGCAAACTCCATAGGTAACTCTTTTAATACTTCTTTACAGAAACCATTTACTATCATAGATACTGCATTTTCAGGATTAATACCTCTTTGTTCTATGTAGAATAGTTGCTCATCTGAAATTTTTGAAGTTGTTGCTTCATGCTCAATTTTTGCTGTCATGTTTTTTACTTCATGGTATGGATATGTATGTGCATTACAGGCATTTCCAATAAGAAGTGAATCACACTCTGAAATATTTCTTGCATTATGGGCATTTTTACCAACTCTAACTAATCCTCTGTAGGCATTTATTCCTTGCATTGCAGAAATACCTTTTGAGATAATAGTTGATTTAGTATTTTTACCTAGATGTATCATCTTTGTACCAGTATCAGCTTGTTGGGCTTTTGATGAAATAGCAACAGAATAAAATTCTCCAACACTATTATCACCTTTTAAAACACATGAAGGGTATTTCCATGTTAAACTTGAACCTGTTTCAACTTGTGTCCAAGAGATTTTTGAGTTTTCACCTTTACATAAACCTCTTTTTGTAACAAAGTTTAAAATACCACCTTTACCTTGTTCGTCACCTGGGTACCAGTTTTGAATAGTCGAATATTTTATTTGTGCATTATCTAAAGTAACTAATTCAACAACTGCTGCGTGAAGTTGTCTTTCATCTCTTGTTGGAGCTGAACAACCTTCATTGTATGATACATAACTTCCTTCATCACAGATAATTAAAGTTCTTTCAAATTGCCCTGTATCTAGTGCATTTATTCTAAAGTATGTTGATAATTCCATGGGACATCTTGTATTTGGTGGAATATATACAAAACTTCCATCTGTAAATACAGCAGAGTTTAAACAGGCAAAGTAGTTATCACCAACTGGAACAACAGAAGCTAAGTATTTTTCTAAAAGTTCTGGATATTTATTTGCAGCTTCTGAGATTGAACAGAAAATAATTCCTAATTTTTCTAACTCTTCTTGATAAGTTGTTTTAACTGATACTGAATCAAATACAGCATCAACTGCAACACCTGCTAGTTGTTTTTGTTCCTCTAAAGGAATACCTAGCTTTTCATATGTTTTTAAAATTTCAGGATCAACTTCATCAAGTGAACCTAAAGGTTTTTTGGGTGCAGAATAGTATGCAATGTCTTGATAATCTATTGTAGGATATTTTAAATTTGCCCAGTTAGGCTCTTCCATACTCTTCCACTTTTCATAAGCTTTTAATCTAAAATCTAAAAGCCATTGGGGTTCTTCTTTTTTTGCTGAAATTGCTTTAATAACATCTTCATTTAAACCCTTAGGAAATGTATCACTTTCTACTAAAGTTTCAAATCCTAATTTATAATCACTATTAATAACATCATGTATCTGTTGATTTTGACTCATAACAGACTCCAATTTTTTTAAATTTTTTAAATAGGACAAAAATTGTCTTAATTGAAGAATAACAGTAAAATAATTAAAGAGAACTTAAATAGGACAAAAAAAGTCCTATTTAAAATATTTGCTACTTTTTTTCTATTTTATGTTATTTTCTAATCTCTTAGTATAGTATGAAATAGGGTAAGTTAACATTAAATAGCCAATTGCAAGTGGAATATAGCTCTCTAAAGTTGAATATGTAATAGCATCAACTTCTTGTGCATTCATTGTAAATTCAGAAATTGCAATAATAGATAGAAGAGATGAGTCTTTTATAATTGAGGCAAATTGACCTGTTAGAGCAGGAAGCATTCTTTTAAAAGCTTGCGGAAAGATTATATATCTATACATTTGATAATTAGACATTCCTAAACTTAAACTTGTTTCAAACTGTTCTTTTTCGATTGATTGTAAGGCAGATCTTATTATCTCACATACATAAGCACCTGAGAAAATAGCAAGTATAAATGTTCCAACAATATATCGATTTTCAAAACCTAAATTATTTGCAAAAACATAAAAAAAGATTAATATTTGCACTAAAAGTGGTGTTCCTCTAATAATCTCTATATAAAATCTAGCAAAGAATCTCAAAATTATAAGTTTTGAATTTTGTGCATATGCAAAAAATAGACCTATTATAAAACTTAGTATTAATGCAAAGAATGAGATTATAATAGTCATTATAAAACCATTTATAAATTTTTGTTTATACTCATATACTTGTGACCAGTTAAAGTCATAAGATATATTTGCAAACATTATATATACAGGAGTTATTATAATAAGTGCTAAAAATAGTAAGTTAAAAAGATAAACCATCTTTGAAAGTGGTTTATCTTTTTTGTAGCTTAGTTCATTAATAAAAAAGTCTTGAATTTTGATAGGACAGTCCTAGAAAAAGAATGGAATATTAAGTTCATCAAAAGTAGCTTTTGCTTCTTTTAAGTGCTTATTAGCAAATTCATCAAATGTTCCATTTGCTTTTGCTTCTTTTATAAAGTCATTAACTTTTGTTTTTAAAGGGTCGTTTTTTCTTAAAGCAACACCCCAGTATTCAAAATCTTTTTGAAAAGGTTTTAAAAGAGCAACTGTTGTATCTTTATGTTGTACAAAGTTTTTATATATAGTTAATTGATCATATAAAAAACCATCTGCTTTACCTTGAACTACTTCTAGTACACAAGCATTTTCTTTATCAAATACTAAAATTTCTGCATTTTTAAGATTTTTTGTTGCATAAACATGTCCTGTTGAACCTTTTTTTACTGCAATCTTTTTGCCTGAAACATTTAATTCATCAATTGAAGTAACACCAGATTCTTTATTTGCTAAGATAGCTAAAGATGATTGCGCATAAGGAATTGAAAAATCAATTGATTTTTTTCTCTCTTCTGTTATTGTCATAGAAGAGATGATTAAATCAATCTTTTCTGTTTTAAGTGATGGGATTAATCCAGCCCATGCAGTATTTTCAATAACAACTTCTCTTCCTAAATGTTCCCCTAACTTTTTGGCAAAGTCAACAGATACACCTTGAGGATTACCATCTATATCGCTCATTTCAAAAGGAGGGTATGCAAGTTCCATTCCAACTTTTAAAACCTCTTTTTTAGGTTCTTTTATTTCTTCGTTGTTTTGTGTTTTATTATCACAAGCTGAAAACAGTACAGCAGTAAATAGTGTAATAAGTAGTAATAGTTTATTTTTCATATATTTCCTTAAATAAAAATTTTTTAATTATCTCTACTCTTTACTTAACATTTCTTTATTTATATTTGTAGAATTTATCATTATTACAATATAATATGCGCGAAATTTTTAAAAAAGAAACTAAAAATATAGTATTTATTGCAGTTTTTTGTTACAAAATGGAATAAAATTTATTGATATTCTTTAATTAAGACAAATTTTATCCTATTTAGAATAGAATACAAAAAATAAAAAGAAATATAAATAATAATTATAATTAAAATTGATAGTTATTATCATAAAGAATAGGAAATAAAATAATGATGGAAGTTTATTTAGGCAATAATGCAACAACTATGGTTGACCCAAAAGTTTTTGAAGAGATGAAGCCATTTTTCGTTGAAAAATATGGAAACCCAAACTCTTTACATAGATTTGGATCAGGAACTCATCCAAAAATGGTTGAAGCATTAAACTATTTATATGAAGGTATTAATGCAGCAGATGAAGATGATATTGTTATCACATCAAATGCTACTGAGAGTATTAACTCAATTATTAAAGGTATTTGGGTTGACAAAATTTTAAATGGTGATAAAAAGCATATCATTACTTCAGAAGTTGAACATCCAGCTGTAACTGCTGCATGTAGATTTTTAGAAACACAAGGTGTTGCAGTAACTTATTTACCTGTAAATGAGCAAGGTGTTTTAGAAGCAAGTGCTGTTAAAGAGTATATCAAAGAAGATACAGCATTAGTTACTATTATGTGGGCTAACAATGAAACTGGTAAAATCTTCCCTATTAAAGAAATTGGTGAAATTTGTAAAGAAGCTGGTGTTCCTTTCCATACAGATGCAACACAAGCAATTGGTAAAGTTAAAGTAGATGTTCAAGATGCAAATGTTGACTACTTAACTTTCTCAGCACATAAATTCCATGGACCAAAAGGTGTTGGTGGAACTTATATTAGAAAAGGTTATGCATTAACTCCATTATTACATGGTGGTGAGCAAATGGGTGGATTAAGAGCTGGTACTGTTGATGTTGCATCAATGGTAGGTATGGGTCTTGCTATGCATTTAGCAACTTCTCCTATGGCTTTAGCTTATGAAGAAAATCATGTAAAAAAATTAAGAGATAAATTAGAATCAGCAATTTTAGAAATTCCTGAAACTATTGTAATTGGTGGTAAAGACAATAGAACTCCAAATACAACTTTAATTTCAATTAGAGGTGTTGAGGGTGAATCAATGTTATGGGACTTAAACCAAAATGGTGTAGGTGCTTCAACAGGTAGTGCTTGTGCAAGTGAAGACTTAGAAGCAAACCCAGTTATGAATGCTTTTGGTAGTGATAGTGAATTAGCTCATACAGGTGTTAGATTATCTTTAAGTAGATTTAATACAGAAGAGCAAATTGATTATGCAATTGATGTTATTAAAAATGCAGTTAAGAGATTAAGAGGACTATCAAGTTCTTACGCATATGCACCTGAGTCTCATAACTCAGGTTTATAATAGATACAAATAAATATAAAAAAGAATAATAAAAGGATAATAAAATGGCTAAAAATGATTTAATTAGCGGTTCAATTTGGGATGAGTACTCAAACGAAGTAGTAAATAGAATGAACAATCCACAACACCAAGGTGAGATTACAGAAGAGAGAGCAAAAGAGTTAAATGCAAAATTAATTATTGCTGACTTTGGAGCTGAATCATGTGGTGATGCAGTAAGATTATATTGGGCAGTTGATGAGTCTAATGACAAAATCTTAGAATCTAAGTTTAAATCTTTTGGTTGTGGTACTGCAATTGCATCTTCTGATGTTATGGCTGAATTATGTGTTGGTAAGACTGTAGATGAAGCTGTAAAAATTACAAATATTGATGTTGAACATGCTTTAAGAGATAATCCAGATACTCCTGCTGTTCCACCTCAAAAAATGCACTGTTCTGTAATGGCTTATGATGTTATTAAAAAAGCTGCAGGTGAGTACAAAGGTGTAGATATGGAATCTTTTGAAGAAGAAGAAATTATCTGTGAATGTGCTAGAGTTACATTAGCTACAATTAAAGAAGTTATTAAATTAAATGATTTAAAAACTGTTGAAGAGATTACTGATTATACAAAAGCTGGAGCTTTCTGTAAATCATGTATTAAGCCAGGTGGTCATGAAGAAAAAGATATTTATTTAGTAGATATTTTAAAAGACACTAGAGCTGCTATGGAAGAAGAAAAATTAAAAACAGCTGCTGATGCAAGTGCTGATGGTTCATTATCATTTGATAAAATGACTTTAGTTCAAAGAATTAAAGCTATTGATACAATCTTAGATGAAGAAATTAGACCAATGTTAGCTATGGATGGTGGTAACATGGAAATTATTGATATTAAAGAAAACTTACCTCACTATGACTTATATATCAGATACTTGGGTGCATGTTCAGGATGTTCTTCAGGAAGTACTGGAACATTATATGCAATTGAGTCTGTATTACAACAAAAAATTGATGAAAACTTAAGAGTTTTACCAATCTAATTTATATAAATATAAACAATTATTTAAAAGGTCTATGCTTTTGCATAGGCCTTTTTTTATTTAGTTAATCTTAATAATGTTATAATATATTTAAATAAAAGGAGTAATTATGACAGCTCAAGATAAAGAATTAGAACAACTTCATGATACTATTGTAGATGATGTTGAGTCACTTGTTTCAAAGTATATGTCTATTATTGGATGGGATGTTCCTGAAAATGATGAAGATAAAGCACAAAGAAAAATATTAAATATTGTAAAAGAAGCAATTAAAGATATAGAAAACAAAAACTCATAATATCACTTATGTTATAATACGCCAAAACAAGCTTATTATAATATAGGGATATAAATGTCAAATCAAAATAATCAAATATTAAAAAATACTAATGCTCAAATTTTAGATGAATTTAATGCATCTATTATGTTTGATAAAGAGTTATACTCTCAAGATATAAAAGGAAGTATAGCTCACTCACAAATGCTTTGTGAGCAAGGTGTTCTTACACAAGAAGAACAAGAAGCAATTGAGAATGGTTTACTTCAAGTAAAAGAAGAGATTGAATCAGGAAAGTTTGAATTTACTTTAGCTACTGAAGATATTCATATGGCAGTTGAATCAAGACTTACAGAAATTATTGGTGAACCTGGTAAAAAACTTCATACAGCTAGAAGTAGAAATGACCAAGTTGCGACTGATTTTAGACTTTATGTACAAGAAAAATCACTAAGTATCAAAGAACAGTTAAAATCTTTAGTTGAAGTATTTGTAGATGTAGCTTCAAAACATACTGAAACTTTAATTCCTGGAATGACTCACTTACAGCACGCTCAGCCTCTTAACTTTGGTTATCATATGTTAGCTTATGCAAATATGTTTAAAAGAGATTTAGAGAGATTTGAAAGTTCATATGAGAGAAATAATTACTCACCACTTGGAAGTGCAGCTCTTGCAGGAACTCCTCATAATATAGATAGAAATTCAACTTGCCAAAAACTTGGATTTACTGCACCAACTTCTCATGCTATGGATACAGTATCAGATAGAGATTTTGCATTAGAAATTCTATTTAATATTTCGACTTCTATGATGCATATTTCAAGAATCTCAGAAGAGTTAATTACTTGGTCTTCTTATGAATTCCAATTTGTAAGAATGTCAGATGAGTATGCAACTACTTCATCTATTATGCCTCAAAAGAAAAACCCAGATGTACCTGAATTACTTAGAGGTAAAACGGGTAGAGTTTATGGAAACTTAATTTCACTTCTTACGGTAATGAAAGGTTTACCACTTGCATATAACAAAGATACTCAAGAAGATAAAGAGGGTGTATTTGACTCTGTAAAAACTATAGAAATATCACTTAATATTTTAACTGAAGTTATTAAAACTATGATAGTAAATGTGGATAAAATGGAAAATGCTTGTAAAATAGGACATTTAAGTGCTACAGATTTAGCTGATTATTTAGTACAAAAACAAAACATGCCATTTAGAACAGCTTACTATATTACAAAAGATGTAGTTGCACAAGCTAATTCTTTAAATAAAGATATTAGCGAATTATCAATTGATGAAATTAGAAATTCAAACGAAGAATTAAAAGATATTAGTGAAGAAATAGTAATGTACTTAGATTTAAGAAATTCTATGAATGCTAGAACTTCAATAGGTGGAACATCAACAAAACAAACAGAATATCAAATAGAAGAGTTTAAAAAGTGGTTAGCTTCAAAATAAGAAGCTAACTAAAGTATAGAATAAAAAGCAATGAATTTTAACTTATTGCTTTTTTATAGGAATCTTTTTGTCATATCAAATAGTGATTGAATATCAGTTTTACCAACAAATCCATTTACACCAATTTGATCCATTTTACCTCTTACTGCTTCTGTTGTCATAGAAGAGTTTACAATAACAGGAATATGTTCATATTTACTATTGTTTTTAATAAATGAAGCAACTTGGAAACCATCAGTTCCTGGCATTTCAATATCAGTAATAATCATACCTATTTTATCAGGTCCTAATTCTTCAACTCTTTTTAGAAGTTGTGTTCCATCTGTGTATATTTCAAATCTCACACCAGTTCTTTTAAAGAATTTATTTAAAACTTCTCTTGCAACACCTGAGTCTTCAGCAGCTAAGATTAGTTTATCACTATTGATTTTATCTTCAACATATTTTTTAACATCATCTTCACCATCATCTGTCCAACCAACATCTCTTAATAGTTGCTCAGCATTAAATACTGTACATAATTCATCATTATTATCAACTTTTACATAAGTTGTATATGTAATTCTTGCATTTGTTTCTTCTGAATGTCTTAATTGATCAGTAGTTTTTTCTACAATATCAAGCATATCTTTTACTAAGAAACCAATTTTTTTATGATTAAACTCACAATAGATTATAAGCTTATATTCACTTATATCTAAAGCAGGAAGGCCTAACCATACATCAAGGTTGATTAATGTTACAGGCTCTCCTCTAATAGTGGCAATACCTGCAATTACATCACTCTCTTTTGGTGTATCATTAATAGTAACTTCATCTCTTATTATGAAAGCTTTTACTTTTGCTATATTAATTGCATAAATATTATTATGACCAGTGTAAAAAACAGCTAATTGTTGAACATTTCTTAAATGACCTTGCGTCATTTGCTCAACACTACCACTAATACCACTCATGAGAATCCTTTTTTATTATACTAATATATTATATATCTTTTATTCTTTAAGTAACTTTAAGTTATTTTTCCATTTTTCTTAGAATTTTTTGCATTGCTACAGATGCCATCATTAGACCAAAAGAACCTGTTACTGCTTCAAAGCTTCCTTTTTCTATACAATTTGGGTTTTCTGATGAAAATATTACTTTAAACTTTCTTTTGAACCCTTCTTTCTTAAGTTGTGTTCTTATTTTTTTTATAAATGGATCATTATATGTATCCCATATAGATTTATACTCAATTTTACTTGGATCTAATCTTTTAGCACTACCACTTGTAGTAATTACTTTTGTATAGTATTTTTTGATAAGATGAACTTTTGGAGTTACGTCATCTATCGCATCTAATATATAATCATATTGTGAAAAATCAAAATTGCCAATCCATTCAGGAGTAATTTTTGCATGAATTGCTGTAACCTCTGGATATTTTTCTTTTAAAGCATCTACTTTAACTCTACCAATATTTCCATGACTTCCCATTTGCCTATTCATATTTGATTCTTCATATGTATCAAAATCAACAATAGTAATGTTTTTTATTCCTGTATTATAAAGGGCATCTAAAGCAAAACTTCCTACTCCACCAACACCTAATAATATAAGATTTACATCTTTAAACTTGTCAAATTTATCTTGACCAAAAAGTTTTATAGTTCTATCATACTGCATATAATCTACTCTTTTAAAATTTTTGGGTATTATATCATAAATTAATTTATTGGAGATGTTGATGGAAAAAGAACCTATGACAAATGCAGGATATGAAAAAATTACTGGGGAATTAGATTTTTTAAAATCTAAAGAAAGACCTCATACTGTAATTGAATTAGATGAAGCAAGACAGCTTGGAGATCTAAAAGAAAATGCAGAATATCATGCAGCTAAAGATAAACTAGCACTAATTGATGCTCAAATTGCTGAATTAGGTGCGGTTATTTCAAAGGCAGTGATTATTGATCCTTCAACACTTCCTCATGATAAAGTAAGTTTTGGCTCAACTGTAAAACTAGTTGATGTTGATACAGATGAAGAGTTTAAATATTCTATTGTTGGTGGTGTTGAATCAAATGCGGAAAGAGGACTTATCTCTTTTAATTCTCCTCTAGCAAAACAGCTTTTAGGAAAAGAAGGGGGTGATGAAATATCAGCAACTCTTCCAGGTGGTACAAAGTCTTTTGAAATATTAGAAGTTTTTTATGAGGAGTTTAGTTTATAATGAATGTAGCAATTATTGGAGCTAGTGGTTACACTGGTTTAGAATTAGTAAAAATTTTAATCAATCATCCGAAATTTGACATCACATATATTGCAAACTCAACAGGTGAGCAAAATATACAAGATTTACATCCTTGTTTAAAAGATGTAATTGATATTGAAGTAAGTAAAGCTGATGCTAAAGAAGTTTCAAAAGTTGCTGATTTAGCATTTTTAGCTTTACCTCATAAAACATCTATGTTTTTTGCAAAAGAGCTTTTAGAATTAGGTGTAAAAGTTGTTGACTTATCAGCTGATTATAGACTTGATTTAGATACTTATGAAAAACACTATTGTCCTCATGAAGATAAAGAACATATAAAAGATTCTGTTTATGGATTACCAGAATATTATAATGAAGAGTTAAAAGATGCAAAACTTGTGGCAAACCCAGGTTGTTATCCAACTGCATCTCTTTTAGCTTTATTACCATTTGTAGATTATATTGAAGAGGGAACACCAATTTTTATTGATGCAAAATCAGGTGTAAGTGGAGCTGGTAAAAAATTAAGTGAAGTTGCACACTTTGTAAACTTAAATGAAAATCACCATGCATATAATCCTTTTAAACATAGACACATGCCAGAAATTGAAGAAAAAGTTAAAAAAGTAAAAGGAAAAAATTTTCAAATTAATTTCGTTCCTCATTTATTACCAGTTACAAGAGGTATGTTAGTTTCTGTTTATGCAACACTTAAAGAAGAAGTTGATGTAAAAGAAATTTTGAACAATGCTTATTCAAATAGTGAATTTGTAAGAATTAGGGAAACACCAGTTGATTTAAAATCTACAGCAGGAACAAACTTCTGTGATATTTTTGTAGAAAGAAATAAAAAAGCTTTATTTATAAACTCATCAATAGATAACTTACTTAGAGGAGCTTCATCTCAAGCAGTGGTAAATGCAAATATCATGTGTGGCTTTGAAGAGGCTGAAGGTATTCCTAAAATTGCATATGTACCATAATATACAATTAGAAGAATCAGCTATTTTTGTAGCTGATTCTCACTTCAATAAAAAAAATAGACAATTCCTTAGCTTTCTTAAAAAACTTGAAAATCAAGATATTCAAACAAAACAACTTTTTTTAATGGGTGATAATTTTGATTTTATATCAGGTGAAAGTAAATATTTTATCAAACAAAACAAAGAATTAATAGAAATTTTAAATAAATTATCAAAAGAGATACAAATAGTTTATTTAGAAGGAAATCATGACTATAATCTTGCGAATCTTTTCCCTAATATATTAGTTATAAAAAGAGAAAAACAACCATTAATAATAAAATATAAGCAACAAACTATTGCCTTATCTCATGGGGATAATTTTATAAATTGGCAATATGATTTATACTGTAAGATAATAAGAAATGGTCCTTTACTGAAATTTTTAAATCTTATAGACTTCAATAATATTATTTCTAAAAAAATAGATAATGCACTTTTATCAAAAAACATTTGTCATGTTATGAATGACTTTAAATCTTTAGCTATTAAAAGAATTAGTAACTATAAAAGCGATATAATTATCGAAGGTCATTATCATCAAGGTAAGACTTATAACATTGATAATAAAACTTATGTAAATATTCCTTCTTTATGTTGCGATAATAAATATACAGTTTTTAGAAATGAAAAATTTGAAGGAGAACCTTTATGAACTTGATGTTCTTTGGTTTTATTTTTTTTATAATATTACTTATTTTAATTGTTGGATATTTGTTACTTAAAAAAGATTCTAATTGCTCAAATGAAACCATTGTTCCTCCCCAAGAAGATGAAAAAGAGAAAGTAAATATCTCTCATCTTCCAATACCCTCAAAAATTGAAGACTTTAATCGTCTTATGCTTATAAAAGCTTCAAGTAAAATATTTGATATTTTTAAAGCAGTTGATTATGCTAATAGATCAGAACATAGCTTAAATAAAATAGAATGGCATGCTTGGCAAGTCTCAATACTTTTGTATCTTTTAAAAATGGATTATGATTTAAATGTTGGAGTTTCTAAAAATAACTTTCACCCTTTCATTTATAAGCTAGATAAAAAAGAGTTTATGCAAAAAGTTGATGAGATCTTAGAAAAATATTTATATGATGTAGATATAAGTCAAACAAAAGATGAACTTTGTAAAGACATGATTCTCTCAGGTAGGGAAATATCAATCCTTTTCTTTTTTATACTAAATAAAAAGAGATTTTTAAAATAGTTAAAAAAGCTTCAATTCGATATAATCGCCCATGGCAAAATTTAAAGTAGAATCAGAATACTCTCCAGCAGGAGATCAACCAAAAGCAATAGAAGTTTTAAGCAATAGTATCCTTGAAGGAAACCAGTATAATACACTATTAGGTGTAACAGGTAGTGGTAAAACATACACTATGGCAAAGGTTATAGAGAAGACTCAAAAGCCAACATTAATTATGACTCATAATAAAACTTTAGCTGCTCAGTTATACTCTGAATTTAAGCAGTTTTTCCCAAACAATCATGTTGAGTATTTTATCTCTTATTATGATTATTATCAACCAGAAGCATATATTCCTAGAACTGATTTATTTATTGAAAAAGATAGTTCAATTAACGCTGAGTTAGAAAGATTAAGATTAAGTGCAACAGCTTCACTTTTATCTTTTGATGATGTTATTGTAATTGCATCTGTTTCAGCAAACTATGGTTTAGGTAATCCAGAAGAGTATAAATCTATGGTTCAAAGAATTGAAGTAGGTTTCGAATATTCTCAGCGTGAGTTTTTATTAAAGCTTGTGGAAATGGGGTATAAAAGAAATGATAAGTTTTTTGATAGAGCAGACTTTAGAGTAAATGGTGATGTGATAGATATATTCCCTGCATATTTTGAAGATGAATATATTAGAGTTGAATTTTTTGGGGATGAAGTTGAATCAATCACGAAACATGAGTATTTAACAAATGATAAAACAAAAGAGCTAAATGAAGCAATTATTTACTCTGTAAATCCATTTGTTGTATCAAATGACAAATTAGCAACAGCAGTTAAACAAATAGAAGAAGAGTTAGATGAAAGATTAACTAATCTAAAAGCAAATGATAAATTAGTTGAGTATCAAAGATTAAAACAAAGAGTTGAGTTTGACTTAGAGATGATTGAGGGAACTGGTATGTGTAAGGGTATTGAAAACTATGCAAGACACCTTACTGGTCAAAAACCAGGTGAAACTCCTTACTCACTTATGAACTATTTTGAATCAATGCATGAAGAGTTTTTACTTATAGTTGATGAGTCACATGTATCTCTTCCTCAGTTTAGAGGAATGCACGCAGCAGATAGAAGTAGAAAAGAAGTACTTGTAGAGTATGGATTTAGACTTCCAAGTGCACTTGATAATAGACCTTTGAAATTTGATGAGTTTATTAATAGAAAAGCTTCATATCTTTTTGTGTCAGCAACACCTAATGAATTAGAAATTGAAAAAAGTGCTGTAGTAGCTGAGCAGATTATTAGACCAACAGGACTTCTTGATCCAAAAATTGAGATTATGGATAGTGAACATCAAGTTGAAAAACTTTATGATGAGGTAAAAAGAGTAATTGAAAAAGATGAAAGAGTTTTAATTACAGTTTTAACTAAAAAAATGGCAGAAGAGTTAGCTTCATACTATTCTGATTTAGGAATAAAAGTAAAGTATATGCACTCTGAGATTGATGCGATTGAAAGAAATCAGATTATTAGAGAGCTTAGACTAGGGGAGTTTGATGTTCTTATTGGTATTAATCTACTTAGAGAGGGACTTGATATTCCAGAAACTTCGCTAGTTGCTATTTTAGATGCAGATAAAGAAGGGTTCTTAAGAAGTAGAACTTCTCTTATTCAAACAATAGGTAGAGCTGCAAGAAACCAAAATGGTAGAGTAATTTTATTTGCAAAAAGAATTACTGATTCAATGCAGTTTGCAATAGATGAAACAGCTAGAAGAAGAGAGCTTCAAGAAGCACATAATAAAAAACATGGCATTACTCCAACATCTACAAAAAGAAGATTAGATGAAAATCTAAAACTTGAAGAGTATGATGACTTAGCGTGGAAAAAAGAGAAAATGGAAAAAATGCCTGCATCTGAGAGAAAGAAAATCTTAATTGAGTTAAACAAACAAATGAAAAAAGCTGCAAAAGATTTAAACTTTGAAGAAGCAATTAGATTAAGAGATGAAATTGATAAAGTGAAGAAAATATAGATATAATTATCTAAATAATAAATAGAAGATTGAGAATGAAAAAAGATTATCCTACAACTGAAAAAGAATGGTTAAAATATTTGACTATTGATAATTATTATACAGATTTTCAAATTGAACATAGAAAAAAAATTATTACTGAAACTGGATGTGTCTTTGACTCTATATTAGAATCAGTAAATAGATATAGGCAAAGAAATAAATTGCCTATATTTACTTTTGAAGAAAAAAACTTTTTTATTACAGATACATTTAAGCTAAGAAAAAATATTGATATTATTAAAGAGTTTTGGAAAAGTCTTGAGTATAATTTTCAGAGTAAATTCTCCCTTGAACTTTTAAAAGAAACATTAATTGAAGAAGGATATTATTCTTCTACAATTGAAGGTGCTCATAGTACAATAAAAAGAGCTAAGACTTTAGCAAAAGGAAAATCTGAACCAAAAGATAAAAGTGAATTTATGGTTTTTAATAATTTTAAAGCATTAATTGAGCTTGAAGATATTAAGGATGAAATTACAAATGAACTAATTTTCAAGGTTCATAGAATTACTGTTGAAAATACTTTAGATGATGACTATAATATTGGAGAATATAGAACTGAACCAAATGAGATAATTAATCAAAGTGGGAAAGTGATATTTCAGCCAATTGCAAATATAGATAAAATGAATTTTATGATAGAAGAGTTACTTGAATTTTTAAAAGATGATGAGTTTTCAAGACCTATTGAAAAAATATATAAATCTATTGCCTTTCATTTTTTATTTGCTTATATACATCCTTTTGATGATGGGAATGGAAGAACTGTAAGAATTTTATTTACATATTTACTTAAGTATTATGGTTATGATATGTTTTATTATATCTCATTGTCTGAAATAATAAATAGAAGAAAAGCAAAAGACTATTACCAAGCATTTATTGATGTAGAAAGAAGTAATATGTCAGATAAAAATTCATTTGATATGACTTATTTCTTCTATTACTTAACAGAGGTAATGATTGAAGGTTTAAGTATTTTAAAACATAGAATAAATACACATTTGCGTGAAGATATTATTAAAAATGTTGCAAAAAACAATAATATTGATTTAACTCCACGTCAAATGAAAATAATTAAAGTTTTATCAAATAAGAATAATACTTTTATGATTACTAGTGAGGAATTATCAAAAAAATTTGATGTAAGTGTTAGAACAATACAGAAAGATTTAAAGTTATTAGTTGATTTTAATTTAATTGAAAAAGTAAAAGCAACAAAGAATAAAAGAAAGAATTATTTTAGAATTAATGTTGATTTATAGAAGGAAAATATGAAAAAAGCAACAAAAAAAGATATAGAAATTATAAAAGAAGCATTTGTTGAAAAATACTCGGATGCTGTTACAGAGTTAAACTATAGAAATGATTATGAGTTATTAATAGCTATTATTTTATCAGCACAATGTACTGATAAAAGAGTAAATATCATAACTCCTGCACTTTTTGAAAAGTACCCAAGTGTAAAAGAACTTGCTGTTGCAAATTTAGAAGATGTAAAAGAATTACTAAAGTCATGTTCATTCTTTAATAACAAATCAAAAAACATCATCAAAATGGCACAAAGTGTATTAGAAGATTTTAATGGTGAAATTCCCCATAATCAAAGAGAACTTATGAAATTAGCAGGTGTAGGAAATAAAACAGCAAATGTATTTATGATTGAGTTTGAAGGTGCTAACCTTATGGCTGTTGATACTCATGTATTTAGAGTTTCTCATAGACTAGGACTAAGTGATGCTAAAAATGTTGACCAAACGGAAGCTGATTTAGTAAAGAGATTAAAGGGTGATGATTTACATATTTTCCATCAAGCGATGGTTTTATTTGGAAGATATATTTGTAAGGCGATTAAACCTGATTGTGATAACTGTCTTTTCCCTCATGTTTGTAAAACAAAGTCATCTTTTAAACCACAATAATTTAAAATAGTAGATAAAGTATCTACTATTTTAATCTACACTCTTCTTTGAAGTTTTTGAAGACATATTCATCTTCAATTAGTTGAGCTTCAACATCTTTTGCTTCACAAACTAACTCTTTACCATCTTTATTTATTATGTAAATAAAATCGTAAATTTGTTTACTACTACTTAAAATCTCTAAGCTTGTTTGATTAATAGAGAGTTTTTCTATTTTAATACCTCTTTCATCTAAATAGTTTGCTTTAAAAGCATTTGGTAGTTTATTCTCTTGTAGATGATTAAAATAAAGTAATCCTCCTATGATTAAAACAACTACACTTACAAAACTAATTAACTCTTTTTTTGTAAATGTCTTTTTTATCTTATAAACCACATAAATTATTAATGCAATAATAAGTAATGAAAATATTAAAATTTGCATTTCTATCCTTTTTTACTATTTAATCTTTGTTTAAAAGCATCTCTTGATAAATATTTTGAGTTTGTAGGTTTTGATATAAACTCATCTTCTAAAACAGCTTGTTTTTTAACAGCTTTTTTATTTTGAATCTTATTTAATATACCTTTTTGATCAACATCTATATTGTTTATTAAACCTGTTTTTAGGTTGTTTAAAATTGTCAAAACTGTATCTAAATTTTGTTTATCTACATCAAGGGTAATTTTACTCAATATCTATCCTTTTTTTATTTGGATTATAACAAAGTTTCACCAAACTTAACATTTATTTAACTAATAATTAATATTAAATTAACACCTCTATTAGATAATTCAAGAAAATTTTTATCAAGGAAAATTATGAAAAAAATCACTACTATTTCACTTTTATGCGCTGCGAGTATTTTAAGTGGAAATGATGCTGTTAAACTTGAAAAAATAGAAGTTCAAGAAAAAGTAAATACTAAGATAGTAAAAGATGTAAGTAATGAGCAAATCAAAAGTGCAGATTTAGCTGAATCTCTAACAAAAAATATACCATCAATCTCAATTGTAAGAAGAAGTGGTATTGCTAATGATATTATTTTAAGAGGTCAAAAGAAAGATAATATTAACATCTTGATTGATGATGCAAAAATTTATGGTGCATGTCCAAATAGAATGGACCCACCAACTTCTCATGTATTATCAAATAACATAGAAAGCGTTGAGGTTATTGAAGGACCTTATGATGTTGAAAATTTTGGTACTTTAAGTGGTAAAGTAAAAGTAAATACTAAAGAGCCTTCAAAAGAGTTCAAAGGTGAAATAAATGCAGGAGTAGGAAGCTTTGGATATCAAAAGCTAAGTGCAAATATAAGTGGTGGAAATGATAAAGTAAAAGTTTTAGTTTCTGCTTCAACTGAAAAAAGTGACCAGTATGAAGATGGGAATGGAAATGACTTTTTAGAACAGCAAAAAGCTAATGGAGTTGGAGGTTTTAGCCAATACTCAAATGATAATGAAGAAGCATATGAAAAAAAGACACTTTTAACAAAGCTTATTTTCAATATAGATGATAGCCGTGAAATAAAGTTATCTTATAATGCAAACAGAAGTGATAATGTTCTATATCCAAATACTCCAATGGATGCAGATTATGATGATTCAAATATTTATACTTTTGGATATGCAAAAAGAGATTTAGGACAATACTCTAAAGAGCTAAGTTTAGATTATTACTATTCAAATGTAGATCATCCAATGAGTACAAGATTAAGAAACTATGATTTAAATCCAAATATGATGATGAGAGATAAATATATGACGAATCATATGAAAAGCTCAATTAAAGGACTTAAACTTAAGAATAGTATGGAATTTTCTAATACCTTATACACAGTGGGTCTAGATGCTAGTCAAAGAAACTGGAAGGGTCAAAAGTTTTCAAGTATTGCAGCAACTGGTGTAGTTATTCCAACATCTATATCTACAAGTTTAGCATCAACTGATACAACAAATAAAGCTTTATTTGCAAAAGTACAAAAAACTTATGGAAAGTTAGATTTAGAGTTTGCTTCAAGATATGATTATACTGATATTGATACTATAAGTTCAACAAGTAATGATAGAAAATATACTTCATTAAATGGGAATATATTTGCTACTTATAACACAGATGAAAATACTAAATATTTTGCAGGATTAGGAAAAGCTTCAAGGGTTCCTGATGCAAGAGAGTTATATTATGCCAGTAGTGGTAATGATGACTTAGATCAAACTAAAAACTATGAATTAGATTTAGGATTCGAAAAGACTATAGGAAACTTCAATATTAGAACAAAAGCCTTTTATTCAAAACTTGAAGATTATATCTATAATACAGGAACATTTACAAATATTGATGCAAAAATTTATGGTTTAGATATTAGTGGTTTTTACTACTTAACTGATGAATTATCTTTTGATTATGGTATTGCATATCAAAGAGGAAAGAAAGATGGTGATTTTACTGATAAAGATTTGGCAGAGATTGCACCACTTAAAGGAAACTTTGCAGTTAACTATGAAAGAGGAGAAGCTAAATTTACTACTGAAATTATAGCTGTTGATAGTTGGGATAGTTTTGATAGCTCAAATGGTGAACAAGAGTTAAGTGGATATGCTGTTGTAAATACAAAATATAGTAATAGTATTACTAAAAATATTGGCTTCACGTTAGGTGTTGATAATATTTTTGATAAAACATATACATCAACAAATACTTATAATGATATAAAATATATAGGTGTAGGGCAGACAGAATTATTAAACGATCCAGGAAGATATTTTTATGCAAATTTAAAATATAGTTTTTAATAATTAAAGAATAAATATGAAAGCTTATTTGATATAAGCTTTCATATTATGTAGAATTTTTAAGTTATTTCTTTTTATTTTTTGGATCATTTTCATTATCACCAAAAAACATCATTTTTTTCCCTAGTAGTATTAAAGCTACAACGATAAACATCATTAGGTATACTTCCCAAGGTTCTCTCATTAAAAATCCTTTTTTATTTTTTTAAGCTCTACAAGAACCCATTTTCCCTAAAGCATTGATCTTTTCAACTCTTTCTTCATGTCTTCCACCTTCAAAAGAGGCTTCATCCCATGCATCAACTATAGCTTCAACCATACCATATCCAGATACTCTCTCACCTAAACAAATAACATTAGCATCATTATGCTCTCTCGCCATTTGTGCTGAGTATTCATTGTGACAAAGTGCAGCTCTAATTCCATCAAATTTATTTGCAGCCATACTCATACCAATTCCAGAACCACAAATTAAAATACCTTTGCTTCCTTCATTTTCTAAAACATTTTCACAAACTTTTGCAGCAAAATCAGGGTAGTCAACTCTATCTTTACTATTAGGGCCTAAATCAACAACTTCATGACCTCTTTTTTCAAACAACTCTTTTACGTAAGCTTTAATATCAATACCAGCATGATCAGCTCCAATAAAATACTTCATTAATAAATTCCTTTTTTATGTTCTATTTTAAACTCTTTATTTTCCATATCTTCTTCTATTGTTTCAATAGATTTAAACATTCTATCCCATCTAATTTCGTAGTTATCATCCCAAGAAAAGTAAATAAACCATGGCTTACCAACTATATATTTATATGGAACTGTTCCCCAAAATCTTGAGTCATTTGAGTGATCTCTATTATCACCCATCATAAAAGTTTCATCTTCTGGAACTTTTATAGGCATCATATTAAACAATTCACTTGGGTTTAAGCCATTGTTTACAACACTTGGGTCTGTATGAATTCCTGGATGGTCTTTCATATATGGATTTACAACCCATAATCTATCACCAACTTTTATGATACTTTCTTTTGGATAGTTTGCTTTTACAAACTCATTTCCTTCTTTAGGATGTAAAAGAAGATTTTTATTTTGAATAGCAATAATATCTCCACCAGTAGCAACAGCTCTTTTTACATAATGGACTTTTTCATTTTTAGGGTATCTAAATACAACAATATCACCTCTTTGTGGTCTATCACCTTCTATTAAGTGTCCATTGTCATTAAAGTCAGGTAAAACTTTCACTTCAATCCAAGGGATTCTAGGTGTTGCTATTCCGTAAGAGAACTTTTTTACAAAAAGCATATCTCCAATTAATAATGTATTTTTCATTGAACCACTAGGAATTACAAAAGCTTGTGCAACAAAGAAAATAATTGATAGTACTATTACAATTGTACCAGTCCATGAAGAGGACCAGTCATAAATTTTTCTAAGCATTTGTACCTTCTCTTTTATTTCTTAGTTTTGCAGCTTTAAGAGTATTTTTAAGTAACATACCAATAGTCATTGGTCCAACTCCACCTGGAACAGGTGTAATAAATGAACATTTTTCTTTACAATCTTCAAAGTCAGCATCACCTGTTAATTTACCTGTATCAAGTCTATTAATTCCAACATCAATAACAACAGCACCATCTTTTAACATATCACCTTTAAGTAAGTGAGGAACACCAACTGCAATAATTACAATATCAGCAGCTTTTGTGTGAGCTGATAAATCTTTTGTTCTAGAATTACATACTGTTACAGTTGCTTTTGCATTTGTAAGTAAAGAAGCCATTGGTTTACCAACAATATCAGATGAGCCAATAACAACACAATTTTTACCGCTTAATTCTATATTGTTTTCTTCAAACATTCTCATAACACCAAAAGGAGTTGCAGGTAAAAATGAATCTAAATTTGAAACCATTCTTCCTACATTGTATGGATGGAAACCATCCACATCTTTAAGTGGATTGATTGCTTCTAATACAGTAGTTGTATCAATATGCTTTGGAAGTGGTAATTGAACTAAAATACCATCAAGTTTAGAATCATTGTTCATTTCATCAATTAACTTTAATAACTCTTCTTGAGTTGTAGATGATGGTTTAGTATGAACAACTGAATAAATTCCAGCATTTTCACAAGCTTTATGTTTACTGTTTACATAAGTTGCACTTGCAGCATCGTCACCAACTAATACTACAGCTAAACCTGGTGTTATTCCTTCTTTATTTTTAAGTTCTTCAACTTCAACTCTTACTTCTTCTTTGATTTTCGCAGATAATGCTTTCCCGTCTATTACTGTCATGGAGTTTAACCCTTATTATTTGTTAATTTTAATGGAATATATTATCTAAAAATCGATTACAAAAAGTTAAACTTATAAATATCTAAAACTTAAACAAACTTAAAGTTAGTTTCAGGTAAAATCGCGCTTCAAATTTAAAACAAGGATCGTTTATGTTAGAGGGTATCGTAAGAGATAGTATGACAAAACAAGCAACAAAAACTTTAAGAAGAGAAGGTTTCTTAATTGCAAACATCTACGGAAAAGGTTTAGAGAATATTTCAGCAGCATTCAAAAGAAATGACTTCATTAGATTTATGAAAAATAAAGATAGTTTAGCATTTGATGTAAAAGTTGGAGATAAAGAGATTAAAGTAGTAGTTCAAGAGTACCAAAGATGTCCAATCACTTCTGATTTATTACACGTTGATTTAATGGTAGCACAAGCAGGTGTTAAAGCTTCTTATAAAGTTCCTGTAATAGCAACTGGTCTTGCAAAAGGTATTAAAAACAAAGGTCTTTTAATGGTTCACACTAAAAGAGTTCCTGTTAAATGTACAATTGAAGATTTACCACAAAACTTTACTTTAGATGTAACTGATTTAGACGTTGGAAACAACATTTTAATTAGAGATTTAGAGTTCCCAGAAAATGTTACTTGTCACTTAGACCCAAGAGTTCCAGTTGTTGGTGTAATTAAAGCTAAGTAATTTTAGATTTATGAACTTAATAGTTGGTCTTGGAAATATTGGTGAAAAGTACCAATTAACACGACATAATGTAGGCTTTTTAGTTATCGATGAGATAACTAAAGGTCTTACAACTGCAAATATAAATAAAGCAAATTTTCATTCTACGCTTTTGAAATCAGGCTATAGCCTATATTCAAAACCTACAACTTATATGAATAACTCAGGATTAGCAGTAAATGCTATAAAAGAGTATTATAAAATAGACTTAGAAGATATTATTGTTATTCATGATGATTTAGATTTACCTTTTGGAGCTGTTAAGTTCAAAATAGGTGGAGGTCATGGTGGACATAATGGTTTAAGATCATTAGATTCACATATTGGAAAAGATTATATAAGAATTAGAATAGGTATTGGAAAGCCTGCAAATAAAAGTGAAGTTGTAAATTATGTATTAGATAACTTTTCAAAAGAAGAATTAAATAAACTACAAGATATAATACCTCATACTATTAAAGCGATAGAAGCACTTAAAAGTGGGGAAGACATCGCTCAAGTAAAATCTAAATTTACATTGAAATAAGATGAGCATATTAACTAAATATATTTTAAAGAAATACTTACTAAATTTTATCATTGTGTTGATCTCCTTAGAGCTTTTTTTCGTAGGGATTGATTTTTTACAAAACTTTAAAGATTTGCCAAACTCGGCTAACTTACAGCTTTTATATATTTTATATAATGCTTTTTTTACATTAACGCTGGCATTACCATTATCTATTATTTTTGGATGGATTATTACTTTAGTTTTATTTATTAAAAATAATGAACTTGTTGCATTCAATGCAGTAGGAAGTGCAAGTAGCAGAATATACGCACCAGTTGTTAAAGTATCACTGTTTCTAA
This sequence comes from Arcobacteraceae bacterium, assembly GCA_048268245.1. GTDB lineage: Bacteria > Campylobacterota > Campylobacteria > Campylobacterales > Arcobacteraceae > Arcobacter_B. The sequence goes on along the minus strand of JBLWVX010000022.1, from coordinate 13,802 downwards.
TAGCTTTATTAGTTTTATTGCAAGCTACACCTTTGGCTTATTCTTATGATCAAAAAAGAAAGATAGCAAAAGGAGAGTATTTTACAAATACTAAGTCAGATATTTTTTTAAAATATAATGATAATTATATATATTTTAAAAAATTATTACCTTTAGAAAAAAAGGCTGAAAATATTCATATTTACAAAGTAAAAGATGATGATATTAGCCAAACAATAATTGCAAAAAATGCTTATTTTCAAAATGATAGATGGTATGTAGTTGATGCTAAAATCATAACTAAACCATCAGATTTAGAGCAAAGTGATGCTAAATTAGATATAAAATATGAAAAGTTTCTGCATACTTTAGAAGGCTTTAGACCTAAAATATTAGATAATGTATATGAATCAAAATCTAACTTTTCTATTTTTGATGCTGTATCTGCTTTGATATTGTTATCAAATCAAGGAATAAATACAGATAAGATTAGAGGGGCTTTATATAATCAAATAATTGTTCCTTTCTTTGTGGTTCCTATTATTTTACTTACATTTGCATACGCATCTTTAAATAGCAGGTTTTTTAATATGGGAAAATTTGTGTCTTTCTGTGTTTTTGGTACTTTAGTGGTGTGGGGAATATTCTTTATGCTATTTAAATTTACTAGTGGTGGTATAGTAATTCCAGAAGTGTCTATATTGCTTCCTATGATAGTATGGCTCTTAAGTGCACTTTATATTTATAATAGAAAAATGAATTCATAAAAAGGTCTGGTTTAAATGAAATCACATGCAAAAGCATATGGAGTTGTTCCATATTTAGTTCAAAAAGATGATATAAAAATCTTATTATGTAAATCAGTAATGAGCAGAGAAAAATGGGGTTGCTTAAAAGGTATGAAGCTTAAAGAAGAAACAGCTTTTGAGTGTGCGAAAAGAGAATTTTTTGAAGAAAGCTCAATAGATATTGAAATAGGAATTTTTGAAGACTATTTTGAACAAATCAATTTAGAAAAAGATGTTGGTGTTTGGTTAGTAAATGCTAATAATATAGAAGGTTTACAAAATAAATTTAATAACTATATTTTAAAAACGAACTATTTATCTTGGGAAAACTCTAAGGTTAAATTTTTCTCACTTGATGACTTACCACCTTTAAAGAAAAAACAATTAAAACTTATAAATGAGATTAAGGGTTTTTTAGAAAGTAAGAGTCTATTCCATTAGCAATACCATTTGCTAATAGTTTTTGATATTTAGTACTATAAAGTCTTTTGCTCTCAACTGGGTGAGACATATATCCTAGTTCTATTAAAATAGAAGGCATTTGAGCTCCTACTAGAACCCAGAAAGGTCCTTCTCTAACTCCTGAGTCTTTTACATCTTTATAGCTTGATTTAACTGACTGCAGTAGTCCTGCTTGAACATCAATAGCTAGTTTATGTGATGCAGTAATTCTTGGTCTATTTAGTGATTCTAAGAATGCAGCCTTTGTTGAATTACTCATTTTTCTAATATCAACACTATTTTCTTTTGCTGCCACTCTTTTTGCTCTTTCACTTCTAGCAGGGCTTAAGAAAAAAGTTTCAATACCAGATACTTTATATGCTCTGCTTTTAGCTATTGCATTAGCATGTATAGAGATAAATATATCAGCATTCTTTTTATTTGCTAAAAGGGTTCTATTTCTAACTTTTATAAAACTATCATTGTGTCTTGTAAGATAAACTTTATAGCCTCTTTTTTTCAGCATATAGTATAACTGTTTTGAAACTTTTAGTGTCACTACTTTTTCATACCTTTTATTAGGCCCTATAGCTCCAACATCTTGTTTCCCATGTCCTGGGTCAATAACTATAACTTTATCTTTAAAAATGTTATATTGAGGATTTACAGCTTTTGATGTTGAAGTAGCAGTAATATTTAAAATTTTTATTACTAATTGTCTTTTATTAACAACATAAATTAGTTTTAAATCTTTTTTATTACTAAGTCTTAGCCTTAATGTATTTGATTTTACTTGTCCAACTGATATTTTATTAATATCATTCATTTCAAGTTTTATAGGTTTAGCATATTTGAATTTACCCTTAATATCAAATACTTCATCAATAAAGCCTTTGTTTTTGTAACTAACATAGTCAATATCTTTTTTAGATATATTTTTATTAAACTCAACTATGATTTTGTTATCTTGTGTATAAAGTGTTCTAATAGAATTTTTTGTATCTATATATTTATTCGTCTTATTAGATGTTTTTACTTCTTTTTTTTCTGGTTTTGATTTTACTTTCTTTTTAGTATTTAAGTCATCAATAGAAATAATTATTTGTTTTCTATCTACCATATATGAGGTCTTAAGATTCTTTTTATTTGCTATAACGATTCTAAGAGTGTATGCTTTAAATTGTCCTACAACAACTTTATCAACACCTTTTATTGATAGTTTTGTATCTCGTGCAAAAGGAAAGTTTCCTTTTAAATCATAAACATCTTTTGTTGCAGAATCATTTTTTAATTCAAAAAATCTTAACACATCATCTTTTGTAACTTCTTTTGAGTAACTAACTACTATATTGTTTTCAACTGTATATACTGATTCAATTTTATTTTTAGTAGAAGTTTGAATTTCTGTATTTTTGTTATTTGCTTGTACTTTTGGTTTTGATACTTCTTTAGCTAGAGTTTTGTTTTCTTTTTGAAGTAAAAGTTCAAGCTTTTTTTTATCTGGAGTTGTATCTTTATTTAGTTTTTCACCTAAAATAATTAGTTTTTCTAAAGCTTGTTTTTTTTGTTCATTATCTTTTTTTAAAACTGCTTTTAGGTAGCTCATTTTAGATGAGTGATACTCATCTTTTAAGCTATCACTAAAAGCATTTAAACTAAACGTTAATAGTAAAAGGTTAAGAATAAAAAATTTTTTAAAAATTTTTATTCTCCTTTTGTAAGTTTTTCAATTAGCTCTTTTACAGTAATGATTTTGTTTATTCTATAACCATTAGCACCTGTAAAGAATAGACCTGTATCTTCGTCTCCATTGTACGCAGCACCTAATCTATCAGCGATACAATAACCAACTGCTTTTGCTTCAACACCTCTATTACAAGGAGCTACACAGTTTGATATACATTGTACTTTTGGAGCTGTATTATTTTCCATAGAAAATTGTAAATTAGTTCTAACTGATCTTGCTGGTAATCCAACAGGAGATTTACCTAATTTAATATCTTCTTCTTTAGCATTTAAAAGAATATTTTTTAAGTTTGCATGAGCATCACACTCATATGTTCCAATAAATCTTGTTGCCATTTGTACACCTGTACATCCTAAGGCTTGGAACTTTTCAATATCTTTTTTATCCCAAATTCCACCTGCTGCTATAATTGGAATATCTTCTCCCCAATTTTTAGCTTCTTCTATAACAGGTCCAACAATATTTTCTAATTGAAATTCTTCTTTAAAACAATCTTCATATTTAAATCCTTGATGACCTCCACTTAGTGGACCCTCAACGATAATTGCATCTGGAACTCTATTATATTTTTTCCATTTTTTACAAATAAGCTTTAAAGCTCTTGCACTTGATACAATTGGAACTAATGCTACATCTGGATAATCTTGTGTAAACTCAGGCATATTAGTTGGAAGACCAGCACCTGTAATAATAATATTAATACCTGCTTCACAAGCATCTTTTACCATTCTTCCATAATCATTACAAGCATATAAAATATTACATGCTAATGGTGCATCTCCACAAATCTTTCTAGCATTTTCAACAATCTCAAAAAATGCATCTCTTGAATAGAAATTTGCAACATCTTTAGGTTTATCTTTTCTCATTACTACTTGAACATTTTCACTTTTGTTTCTATAGTAACCAGTACCTACAGATGAGATAACACCTAGTCCACCTTCTTTACTTACATTTCCAGCTAATTGATCCCAACTTATTCCTACACCCATTCCACCTTGGATAATGGGGTGCTTTATTTCATATTTTCCTATTCTCAAAATTAGCCCTTATTTATTTTATTACAATCTTAGCGAAATTCTTTTTACCTTTTTGTAAAATATACTCACCATTCACTAAATTTAGTTTATCATCTGTTACTTTTTGTTGATTTATTTTAACTGCACCAGCTTTGATATCTCTTCTTGCTTGAGATGTAGAATTTACAAGATTAGCATCAACTAATACTTGACAAATCCAAGAGTTCTCTTCAAAAGTATACTCATCCATTTCTGTTGGAATATCTTTTTTAGCAAATACTTTTTTGAATTCTTCTTTTGCTTTTTCGCCAGCACCAACTCCATGGTATCTATCAACAATTTCCATAGCTAAAGTATCTTTTGCATCTTTAGGATGAACTTCTTTGTTTTGAACTGCTGTTTTTAACTCTTCTATTTCTTTTAAAGATTTTGAAGATAGTAATTCATAATATCTCCACATTAATTCGTCTGAAATAGATAACACTTTACCAAACATATCAAATGCTTCATCAGTAACACCAATATAGTTACCTAAAGATTTAGACATTTTTTGTACACCGTCTAGACCTTCTAAAATGGGCATCATTAAAACTGCTTGCTGTTTTTTACAGTCATAAGCTTTTTGTAGTGTTCTTCCCATAAGTAAATTAAACTTTTGGTCAGTTCCACCCATTTCAATATCTGTGTCCATTGCAACTGAATCATATCCCTGTAATAGTGGGTATGTAAATTCACTTACTGCAATAGGTGTATTTGATGCATATCTTTTTGCAAAGTCATCTCTTTCTAACATTCTTGCAACAGTTAAATTTGAAGCAAGGTTTATAATTCCAGCTGTTCCTAATTCGTTTAACCATTTAGAGTTAAACATTACTTCTGTTTTTTTTGGATCTAAAATTTTAAATACCTGTTCTTTATATGTTTCTGCATTTTTTAATACTTGTTCATTACTTAAAACTTTTCTTGTTTCACTCTTTCCTGTTGGATCACCAATACTAGCTGTAAAGTCTCCAATTAGGAATTGAATAATTCCTCCAAACTTTTGGAATGTTGCCATTTTTTGAATTAGAACTGTATGTCCTAAGTGTAAATCAGGAGCAGTTGGATCAAATCCAGCTTTTACATAGAAGTTTTCACCTGTTTCAAAATATCTTCTTACAAGCTTTTCAATTCTTTCATTATCAATAATCTCAGCAGTTCCTCTATTTATTTCTGCTAATGCTTCTTGTATTTTCTGTTCCATAAACTTCTCTTATCCTTTACTTATTTTTATATGCGTCTTTTTTTGAAAAAAATTCTATTACTTTTACTTTTTTCTCTATTATTCTTCTAACTTCATCTATATTTGGTTTATTAATTTCAAACTCTATATCACAATACTGTCTATATGAGTGCTTTTGTCTACCATAATCTACTGATAATATATAACCTTCATATTGGCTCATATAAGTAAGTAGTCTTGCTAACTCTCCTTTTGTATTAGGAAGGCTTACAAGCATTTTATATTGATATAAAGTATCTCTTGTCCATTTACAAAATAGCATTTGATGTTTTTGTTTAATTTTTTCATATGCTTTATCACACATCTTGTGATGCAAAATTGCTTCATTGCCATTTCTAAATGCAACAATGTCATCACCAAATTTAGGGTGACAACAGTGGTCAAATGATACAGAATTAATACTAAAATTTGAATATATTAATATATTGTCAAATTTATACTCTTTTACTTTACTAGTTAAGATTTTAAATCTTGTAACTATACCTTTATCTTTTACAATACTTTTTTCAACAGTTTGCTTTACATATTTAAAGTATTCAAGAATTTCTGGTACTTTATATGGTGCTTCATATGGGTATTTTTTTGATACTTCATTATGATATCTTGAAAAAATAGTATCAATGATATTTTTCCCAGACATTTCATCAATTTCTCTTTTTCTATGAGTACATAAGAGCTTGATTTGTTTTTTAGCTCTTGATGTTTTTACCATATCATACCAACTACATCTAGCTATTTCTTTATCTCCTGTTTCTATTGAAACAATATCTGTACTTTTAAGCTCTGTTAATAAAGGTTTTTTTATTTTATTTATGTAACAAGCAGTTGCTTTCTTACCAATATCACTATGAATTGCAAAGGCAAAATCATAAGCAGTTGAACCTGTTGGAAGATTAAATGTTTCACCTTTTGGAGAGTAAACAACCATATCTTCACCATAAAGTTCATTTTTAGTATCTTGATAAAACTCTTCAATATTGTCATTTGAAAATTCTAATGATTTTAACCAATTTAAATTTGTTGTATTTTTTTCACCTGATTTATATTTCCAGTGTGCAGCAATACCAAACTCTGCAATTTTATTCATTTCAAAAGATCTGATTTGTATTTCATAAATCTTTGAGTTTGAAAAAACTGTTGTATGAATAGTTTGATAACCATTCTCTTTTGGTGTAGCTACATAATCTTTAAACCTTGAAATTAAAGGTTTAAACTCAAGATGTATAAATCCTAAAACTTTGTAACAAGAAATATCATCTTCAACTAAAATTCTAATAGCAAATAAATCAAGTACTTCATCTATGGAGATACCTTTTCTTTGCATTTTTAAATATATAGAGTAGTGGTGTTTTACTCTACTGTAGATTTTAAATTTATCTGGATCAAAACCATTTTTTTCTAAAAGTTTTGTTGTTGTTGAAATAAAATTATTGAAATTTAATTGCATAGCATGTTGTTGCTCTTCTAAAAATTGATCAATTTTTTTATATTCATCTGGATAGATATAATAAAATGCTAAATCTTCTAGGGCATTTTTAAGTGTAGAAATTCCTAGTCTATTTGCAATGGGTACATAAACTACTAATGTCTCTTCGGCAATTCTTTTTTGTTTATTAGGTGGAAGTGCTGAAAGTGTTAACATATTGTGAAGTCTATCACAAAGTTTAACAACTAAAACTCTTACATCATCAATTGATGCAATAAGCATTTTTCTAAATGTTAAAGCAGAAGATATAAGTTTTGAGTCATTAGTATTGTTTGATGCTACAAACTCTGTTTCTCTAATCTCTACAATTTTTGTTAAACCATCAACCATATGAGCAATATCACTTCCCCATCGTTCTTTTACGTAATCAAGAGAAAAATGTGTATCTTCAACAACATCATGTAGTAAGGCTGTTGCAATAATAGCTTCTTCTTGTGAAAAATGAGCTGTGATACAAGCAACTAGAATTGGGTGCACACTGTATGGTTCACCACTTTTTCTAAACTGACTTTTATGCGCTTCTATGATAAAGTTGATTAAATCTTGTAGTTTAGGGGAAAGTTCTGTTTGGTTATGAAGTTCTGCAAGTGCATCTTCAATAGTATTAATATTTTGAATTTTTGTAATAAATGGATCCATGATCACCAACTAAGTTATAAAAGCTTTAAGCTTTTATAACTATTCTTCTTCTACAAAACCATCAATTTTTAATAAACCATTTGCAATCTCATCAATTGCAATATCAGTATATTTCATGTTTTGTGTATTTTGTTCTAATAGTGGTTTAGCACCTTTACTTAATTCATCAGCTCTTTGACCAACAGCAATAGCTAAGATGTATCTATCATTATTTACTTGTTTTAAGGCTTTTGTCATTCTCTCTTCTAATCTCATCATTGAAAATCCTTTTTTCTATTTAACAATTGAACATTTACTGAAATCACCATTAATGATGTTTAGTAAATTGCTTTTTTCATTCATGTTTGCAACAACAATTGGAAGGTTATTATCTTTTGCAAGTGCAATTGCAGTGTCATCCATAACTTTAATATGGTCTTCTAAAGCTCTATCATATGAAATTGTTTCAAGCTTAACAGCATCATCATATTTCATTGGGTCTTTATCATATACTCCATCAACTTTAGTAGCTTTGATTAGCATAGATGCACCAATCTCTGTAGCTCTTAAAGTTGCAGCTGTATCAGTTGTAAAGTATGGGTTACCAGTTCCCGCACTAAAAATTACAACTCTACCTTTTTCTAAGTGTCTCATTGCTTTTCTTACAATAAATGGCTCTGCTAATTGTTCCATTTTAATTGCTGTTTGTAATCTAGCACTTAAACCTTTGTGTTCTAATGCTTCTTGCATAGCAACACCATTTATAACAGTTCCTAACATACCCATATAATCTGCACTAGTTCTTTTAATAACACCATCAGCAGCAGCAGAAACACCTCTAATGATGTTTCCTCCACCAATAACGATACCAACTTCAACACCGTTGTCAACTAGCTCTTTGATTTCATTTGCGATATAGTCTAGGATTTTAGTATCTATACCATAACCTTCAGCACCAGCTAATGCTTCTCCAGAAAATTTTACAAGTACTCTTTTATTCATCTATGTTCCTTTACAATTTTGCGATTATATCTAAGTTTAGATTAATATTTGATTAACAATGCTTTAACTTAAAGCCCATTCATAAAAGGGAAGTACATTTATTTTGAATTTTTTATGCTTAATTATTTCAGTATTTGAAATAGTTATAATAAAAAGTTCTTCAATATTATGTTCACTCATATTTCTATATATTTTTTTTAATGTTGAACTCATTAAAAAAGTATTGAAAAAAGGAATAGCTACAATTGCTTGACTTGTATCTTTTATATAAAAATCAATATAGTCTAAGTAGTAAATTTCTTTATTCTTGTGTATTAATTCTAAGAAAATCATATTTGCAAACTCATTCTTAAACTTTTTATTATGACTTATAACATTTAAAAAAGAGTGATTATATGAGTATATCTTTTTTGTTGCTTTTTCTTGATTATATTTAGTAAGAAAATAGATAGTATTTTCATGTTCTAAACTTTTACACGTATTATAAAATTTATCTTTTGATATTTTTATTTTAGTTTTTAAAGTGTTAAATAACTGATATAAAGACTTTTTTTCATCAACATTTTCAAATAAAATATTTAGTATCTCAAAGTGTGTATTATCTTTTGATTGAAGTTTTATAATCTCTTGAAGTCTTTGTATCTTTCTATGTTCATCAACATTTAAAACTTCAGGTAAATTCCCGTATTTTAGGAAGTTATTAAAACTTTGAGTTGTGTTTTGATATCTTTTATCATGAAGTAAATATTCCTCAAAGTCCAAAGGAAGTACAGTTATATCTCTAAAACCTTTTATTTTTTTATCAATATTTGAGCTAATTATAATACTATCACAATATGGAATTTCAAAACTAAAATCAAAACTTTCAATTACTAAAACTTTGATTTTTTTCTCTCTTAGAAAATCATCTAAATATAGTTTTATTTCCTCTTTGTCATTTCTTGGGTCATGTAAATCTATATAAATATATTCACTAGTTTTAAAGTTTGATAGATAATCAAATATTAAAAAGCTTTTACCAACTTTTGAAGCACCTTTTACTATAGTTTTTGGGTGAGTTACTCTTATTTTTCGCTCAATGAAATTAATTTTAGAAAAATTAATTTCATAGCAGGCTTCTAGTGTTTTCATTTATAACTTATTTATTGTTTACTAGAGAAACAGCCTCTTTGATTGCATTTATATAACTTTTAGTATTAAGTTTTTGATTTTTATATGCAATATTAAATGCAGTTCCATGATCAACAGAAGTTCTAATAATAGGAAGATTTAGACTAACATTTATACTTTGATCAAAATATAAAGCTTTAAGCGGAGATAGTCCTTGGTCATGATACATTGCCACAAAATATTTATAGTTTTTTCTTGACATTGGTGAAAATGCAGTATCAGGAACTAAAGGACCTTTGAAAATTTCATTTCCTAAAGATTTATTTGCATTTTTAATAGCTTTGAAAATTTGTACTTCTTCTTCTCCTAAAACTCCATTATCACTTGCATGGGGATTTAGACCTAAAACACCAATGTTTTTGGCTTTTACATTTTTATAAAAGTCTATTAAAAACTGTGTTAAGTCTTCTTCATTTACTTTTTTAGCAACTTTTCTTAAAGGAATATGCTCTGTAAATAAACCTACAAACATTTTCTTACATCCAAGCATCATAATTGCATTTTTCCCAAAGTAGTCTCTTAGAACTTCGGTATGACCTTTATATTTTATATCTGCTTTATTCCATGACTCTTTGTTTATGGGAAGAGTACATACAGCATTAACTTCACCATTATCAGCTAAGGTAATTGCTTCCATAAACGAATCAAATGAGTATTTACCTGCTTTTCTAGTAACAACACCTGCTTTTATTTCATGCTCACCTTTTACTTTAGTAGTTATAAAGTTTTCAGGAATGTCAAGTTTTAGTTCATTTGCTGCACGTTTTAGCATCTTGTTGCTTATACAGTATATTGGATTACAGTATTGTGATATTTTATCATGTGTTCTTAATGCTATTTCAATACCAATACCATTTAAATCACCAATACTTATTGCTATTTTAGGTTTCATATTCTACCTTATTTAGTTAAGTTTTTCATTTCAATAATTGCATCTTTTAAACCTGTAAATACAGATCTAGCTATAATACTTTGACCAATATTAAGCTCTTCTATCCCTTCAATTGCTTTAATAAGAGTTACATTTTGATAATTAAGCCCATGTCCTGCTGCAACTTTTAAATTTAATTTTTTTGCAAAAGAAGTTGCTTTTGTAATTTCTTCAATTGAATTATCTAATTTTTCTTTTAATTCATTTTTTGTTAGCTCAAGTTCTTTTATAGTATGATGAGTATTTTTTAGATTTGAGTTTAACATAGCATATATATTTGCAAATGTTCCTGTATGAAGTTCAATCCATTCTACATTTAAAGCTTTTGATAATTCAATCATTTTTAAGTCAGGATCAATAAATAAAGATACTTCAATTTCATTTTCATGTAATTTTTTTACAGCACTATGGATTTTTTCAAAATACTTTGATAAATCTAATCCACCCTCAGTTGTAACTTCTTCTCTTTTCTCAGGAACAAGTGTAGCTCGTGCAGGTTTTAAGTTACAAACTATATCAATAATCTCATCATCAATAGCACACTCTAGGTTTACAGGTAATGCAGATTGTTCAATAATAACTTTTGCATCATTGTCATGTATATGTCTTCTATCTTCTCTTAAGTGTATAGTGATTTGATCAGCACCTGAAAGTTTACAAATACTTACAGCATCTAGGGGGTTAGGGTCGTTGATTTTTCTAGCTTCTCTTAAAACAGCAATGTGGTCTATATTTACGCCAAGTAACAAAGTATGTCCTTTAATATTGGATTATTTCAATGATGAAATCATATCCAATATTAAATAAAGAAGAGAATAAAGTTTTATTTTTTAAGATAAGTCTTTTAGTGTTGCAATATTTGCTGCAAGTTTGTTATGTACTTCTAAATATTCATCTTCAGGAATAGAATCAGCAACAACACCAGCACCTGCTTGGAAAATTACTGTATCATCTGTAAGCATAGTTGTTCTAATAGTAATACAGCTATCCATATTTCCATCAAATCCAAAGTACCCAACACTTCCTGAATAGAAGTTCCTTTTGATACCTTCAAACTCGGCAATTAATTCCATTGCCCTAATTTTTGGAGCTCCTGTCATAGTTCCAGCTGTAAAAGTAGCCATGAATAAATCAAACATATCATATTTAGAGTCATCAATAACAGCTTCAACATCTGATACTATATGCATAACATGTGAGTATTTTTCTATTCTCATTAAATCAGTAACTTTTACAGTTCCAGCTTTAGCAACTCTTCCCACATCATTTCTTCCAAGGTCAACAAGCATTAGATGTTCAGCATTCTCTTTTACATCATTTTTAAGCTCATTTTCCATCTCTAAGTCTTTTTCTAAAGTCTTACCTCTTTTTCTTGTTCCTGCAATTGGTCTTAGTAGTAAATGACCATCTACAAGTTTTACCATAACCTCAGGTGAACTTCCTGCGATACAAAAGTTTTCATACTCTAGGAAAATTAAATATGGACTTGGGTTTTTACTTCGAAGAGATCTATAAAAACTTAAGTTATCAACCTTTGCTTTTTGAATAAATCTATTTGACATAAGAATTTGGAAAACATCCCCCGATCTTATCATTTCTTTTGATTTTGCAACCATATCAAAGAATTGTTCTTTTGTGAAGTTGAATTTTCCTTCATCTAATATTTCAGCTTTTTTAGGAGCTTGATATACATAAGGAGTATAAAGCTCTTTTTCTATTTTATCAAGCTCATTTTTGAATGAATCAACAGAAGTTAACATAATTAGTTTTGATGTTTTATGTGAAAAACCTAAAATTATATTTGGTCTAATTAAGTCTAAATCAGGAATATTTAACTGGTCTTCCAAAGAGTTCATTGATTTTTTTAGTGTTGGCTCAAACTCTTTACCTATATCATAACCAATATTTCCAATAAATCCATCTACAAAACCAATACCAAGTTCTTGTGCTTTTTGTTTATAAAAATCTTTATCAAAATTTTTATAATAATTTTGTAAAAACTTTAAAGGATTAGACTCAACTTCTTTTGTAATTTCTTCTTCATTTTTAAAGTAACATATTCCATTTTCATACCAAACTCTTTCTCTTGCTCCAATTACAATAAATGAGTAGTTCCCATCACTTGAATTGATAGTACTTTCAAAAAGAAAAGTTACTTCATTTAGGTATAAAGCTTTAATCTTTTCATAAATTGAAACAGGTGTAAATTGGTCTAAAAATAGTTCTTTACTATAAAAATTCATTAATCTTCCAGTCTAAAATTTAAGAACATAAGCACTGCTTAGGTTCAGTTTTTTCTTAATAACATCTATATTCTGCTTAGCTGTTGCTCTTGAAGAATACGGTCCTATAAGTACTTTATTGTACATTTTTCCTTTAACTTCAACTTTATAAATTTTATATTTTAAGTTTGAATCTCTTATTTTATTGATATAACTTGCACTTGGTGTTTTACTAAATGCACCAATTTGTACAAAATATCCTTTTGGAGCTGCATCTGAAGTATTCTGAATCAACTGTTTTACAGTTTTTACAGGTTCTTGCTTTGTAACTTTAGGTTCTTCTTTTTTTACTTCTTTTTTAATTACTTCTTTTTTCTGCTCTACTTCTTTTTTCTTTTGCTCTTTAATTTTAGCAATTGTAGCATCTAAATCACTCTCTTGAATTGAAGCTTGTTTTTTAGGTTCTTCTTCTTGAATAACACTTTGCTTAATCTCATTTAGTTTTTCTTCAGAGATTATTTCTTCATCTTCATTACTTTTTTTAACTCTATCATTCATGATTTTTTGAAAGTTTTCTTCAATGTTTGCGTCTTCACCTGTCTGAACGAGTTGTGTTTCAGTTTGATTTGATGTAAAAGGATCTTCTTTTGGACTATCTGTTAAAAGGCGAATAACAATGATAGTTAATAAAAATACAACAACTAATACTAAACCTAAAATTAGATATCTTTTCTTATTTTCTTCGTTTGATTTTGAAGATTGAAGCATTATATTATCTAATTCTTGTTCAGTTGGGTTTTCACTAACTCTTTGAGATTTATGAGGAGTACTATTTAAATTAGATGAAGTTGATTTACCTATATGGCTTTCAACTTCTTCTAATTCATTTAGTTTTTGTTCTAACTCTTCTCTTTCTTGATGCACTTGGATTTTTTTTAAAAAATCATCGCCTTTAATTTCCATAATTGATCCTTATTTATCAAAATTTAGTAAGTAGACTGATTGTAAATAACAAAGTTATTAGCTAAATCTTTAAGTTCAGCCTTAACACTTGCTTGTAACTCAGTGTTTTCAATATCGTCTAAAATATCAGCAATTTTGTTTGCAATAAATTCAA
>JBLWVX010000021.1:0-41387 GCA_048268245.1 Arcobacteraceae bacterium | reverse complement strand
AGATAATTTAAACATATTTACTTAAGACTTTCATAAGTTAAATTATAAAAATTAACTTTATCAAAAAAACTAGGATTAATTTTGGAATATATTAAAGAATGTAAAAGTTCAGATTTTATTAAAAACTTAAATGAAATAAACAGTTTCTTTCAAGCAAAAAAAAGACATGAAATTTTAGCAAATAGTGAAAGATTAATTAATTTACTAAAAACTTATATTGAAACAATTATATATTATAAGAAGTTCTCAAATGAAAAATTTATTGTGAAAATTTCAAGTAGTTTATATGTTGCTAAAATTAATGGAGTTGATAATAATGGTAATAATATAGAACTTGATATATTAGATATTTATGAGCAATTTACTACAGATATAATTAAAGAAATTAGAAAAACTATTAGTGAACAATCATTTGAAAAACTTGTAGCTTTAATAAATGTTATTTTACTTAATCCAAATATTTCAATTATGAATAAATTGTTGTTAATAAATAGTGAAAGCATATCATTTCAAAATGAATGGGATAAATTTATAAGATATATTCCAGAAAGTGTTGCTACTGAAGCTATTGATATTAGAAAGAAAATTATATTAAATACACTAAAAGAGCCATCTAAATATCAAGAAAAAGAAATTGATTTATTTATAGAATCTTTAAATAAATCATATACGACATTAATAGAAATACTTTTAAAACTTCATATATCAAAAAACCATAAAGTTGAAATATTTAAAACCATTGAAAAAGAATTATATGAATTAAATAAAAATAAACATATTTCAGATGATAGTAAAAAATTGATTATTAGTTTTTTACTGAACAAATTAACTTTATATAATAATTTATTTCAATTTGAACCTACTGAGCAAATAAGAGATATTATTGATAATTATGAAAATTACATTGATGAAGAGCAAAGCTTAATTTTAAAAGAAAATTTAAATTTTCATCCTGAAAATTTTACACTAGATAATACATCTATAGAATTAGCTGAACCAAACTTTGATGGGCTTAATTTTGATAATATCTATACAATAATATCTTTCACTATTTCAAAAGAAAATGAAGAATTTACTACTGTTGATATAGATAATAATATAAAAGTTGAATTTTCAAATATTACTAATCTCTTTGAAGATCCAATTTATACATTTTTAGATAGTACAAATTTAGTATTTGGTGGTATGCCTATTACATTTTTAAGTGATAGTATTAATAATACAGAACATACTAGTTTAGTAAGTATCATAATACCTTCATTCTTTCATCCAGACTTTACAATAGAAAACAATAAGGCTGTTTACAAAGACTTTACATTAGAAAAAGCAAAGCATGGTGGCAAATATTATCCTCACAAGGATTTTTTAATAGAAGTACTTTATGAATTATTTGAAAAAGAGTTATTTCCATTTGAAATAAAAAAAGAGGAAATAAATTCAAGTTTTATTTCAAACTTTTTAGTTAATCATATAGATATAAAAAATAATAAACTTATTCATCACAAATTATATTCAATAACTAATTTTGATACATTTCAAAAAATCAAAAATAGTTTTTTAGCAAAACTAAATGAAAAAAATTATAAAGATGAATTCTTAGATATAAAAAAACTTCTTTTTATTGAGATAGTAAATCATAGGGACTTTTTAGATTGGTGTTATAAAATGCTTGAACTAACAATAAAAAAATCTATTGAATTTGCAGGATTACATAAATCTTTATGGCATGATAAGAAACCTGTAAAAGAAGTTGATGCACAAACTATTATTTATAATATGATTAAAGATATATGTTCTATAAAAGGAATTAAAGTATTTAGAGAAACTATGGCTGCTGATGGTAGTTTAGATTTTCATTTACACTATACAAAAGAAAATGAATCAATGAATGTATGTATTGAATTGAAAAATGCTCATCATAATTTATTAATTCATGGAATTGAATCTCAATTACCCTTATATATTAAAGCAGAAGGAAGACAAGAAGGAATTTTTTTAGTACTTTGGTATAAATGTGATATATTTAATGAACCAAATAAATACAATGATATACAAGAGTTAAATAAATTATTAAAAGAAAAAGTACCAGGAAAATATAAGATTAAACCAATGATTATTGATTGTACACCAAAAATCAGTCCTTCTGTAAAAGCTTCTGAAAATAGATTAAAAGTATAATTTTTTGTATTTGATTGTGTATTAATTTATTCATAAATACATTAAAAATGGTATATGATAAAGTATATAGTAGTATATATTTTTTATAAATCTAGTATAATTAGAGCTTTTTCTCATTATGTGAAGGATTTTTAAATCTAAATCCTCTTATTGGAGGGAATTAATGATATGTTTACATCAGTTGATATGTACTTAATGAGTTTAGAAATGAATTAATATATATTTAAATTGATAACTGATATTCTTTTCATGATAAGTAAAAAATAACTTAAGGTTTAAGATATAATGTAAAAAATACATACAAAGAATTATTATGAAAAAAATATTGTTAGAAAAACTAATCTATAAAAACTACTTAAAAACTTCATTAACATCTTTATTACTAATTGAAGTTTTATTGATTTTTATTTACTTCTCTGTAAATAATAACATGACAACAACAAGTGTTAATTTTATGCTAAAAGACATAAAAGAAAATACTTATGAACTCGTAGAATCACGTATTGAAAATCTATCAAATAAGTTTTCACAAGTTGAAAACTTAACTAAAATCATACAAAATGAACATGAACATTTTTTCTCTAATCCTAAATTATTTGAGTATAAAAGTGATAAAAAGTTATTTAAATATTCTCCTTATGGTGTTTATTACAAACACATAGACAATGGTGGAAGTTCAGTAATCTTATCAAGAGATACCTCTCTAAATAAAAGTTTAGAAGATACACTATATAAAACTGAGTATTTTGATAGAACTTTTAAATCAATAGTTCAAAATGACAAAAGTATCATAGCAGCATATTTTAACTCAAAAGATAATTATAGTAGATACTATCCTTATATACCTGATGTATTTAATGTATTTCCAAAGAATTTGGAAATGACTAATTATAATTACTATACTAAAGCTTTAGAAAAAAATAATCCTTCTAAAAAACCTACTTGGACAGATGTATACTTAGACCCTGCTGGAAAGGGTTGGATGATAAGTAATGTTGCACCAATTTATAATAACAACAAACTTGAAGGTGTATCAGGAATTGATGTTACAATTGATACTTTTATTAAAGAGTTTTTAAATATAAAATTACCATATGATGGTAAATCTTTTATTTTAGCCTCAGATGGGAAAATAATAGCTATGCCAAAGGGAATAGAAAATATATTAAATATTGAAGAGGTTACTCCCTATGATTACACAAATAGTTTGTTAATAGATAAAACTATTTATAAATCAGATAAATTTAATTTACTAAATTTTCATGATGAAAAAGCTGCAAATAATTTTAAAAATATATTAGCTTCAAAACCTTACAGTCATAAGATAAGTTTTAAAGAAAAAAACTATTTAATTTTCTCTAAAAAACTTGAAAAAACATCTTGGCATATTATTTCTTTGATACCAGAAGATAAAATACTTGAGAAAATAAACACTTTAAAAAGTGATTATAAAAAACTTGGGTATTTAATAATTGCATGTATTTTAATTTTTTATTTTTTATTTTTTATCTTCCTTTACTATAAAGCAAAGTGTTTAGTGAATGATATAAACAAACCTTTGATGAAAGTGGTTGAACTTACAAGAAATTTAGGAAAAACAAAAAGTATTGGTAAGTTAGAAAACTGTGGAATAGAAGAGATAGATAAGTTAAGTGATAACTTTAACCAAATGACAAAAGAGCTAGAAATAAGAACTCGAAAACTTGTGAAATCTGAAACAAAAAGAGTATTGGTTGAAAAACTAGCAAACACTGACCCTTTAAGTGGAGCATATAATAGAAGATTTTTAGATGAGTTTATTGAAGGCTACTTTGAAATAGTAAAAAGAGAACATAGTGATTTATCATTGCTTTTAATTGATATTGATGATTTTAAAAGTATAAATGATAATTTTGGTCATGATATTGGTGATGAAGTTATAAAAGATTTTGCAAAACTAACTAGAAACACTATTCGAAAAAATGACTTATTAATTAGATTTGGAGGAGATGAGTTCTTGATACTGCTTCCTAATACAACAAAAGAAGCTTCAAAGAAGGTTGCTACTAAGCTTGTAGATAAAATTGAAGAATTCAATAATCTACACAAAAATAAAAAGTGTAACTATACAATTAGTGTAGGTAGTGCAAGTTACATTAAAAGTGATAATAGTATTGATGATATTATTATACGAGCTGATAAGGCTTTATATACTGCAAAAGCCAATGGGAAGAACACAATTGTATAAAATATATAAAAAGTGAATAAAATATGTAATTTTCCTATAAAAAATGATTTCGAATAAGCTAGTTTTACATAACTTTTCCATAAAATTGTTGTATTGTTTTTAACAAAAGGAGAATGAATGAAAAAAGTATTAAGTTTAGCTCTTGCATCTGCCTTGACTTGTGGTGTTGCAATAGCCAAAGAGATTAAGGTTGGAGCAGTTATGCCAATGTCTGGACCATTAGCTGCATATGGGCAAGTAACAAATTTAGGAGTTGAACTAGCTCATAAATTACAACCAACACTTAAAAATGGAGATACTATTAAATTAGTATTAATTGATAATAAAGGTGATAAAGTTGAAACTGCAAATGCTACAACTAGATTAATTTCATCTGATAAAGTAGTTGCTATTTTAGGTGCACTTACATCTACAAATACTGCTCAAACTATCGCAATTGCTGATAAGAAAAAAGTACCTGTTATCGCTTCTGTTGCTACAAATGATAGATTAACTGCAAGAAGAACTTTTGCAAACAGAGTTTGTTTTACTGACTCATTCCAAGGTGAAGTTGTTGCAAACTATGCAAAAGACCAAGGTTATAAAACAGCTGTAGTTGTAGTTGACCAAGCACAAGTTTATTCATTAGGACTTGCTAAAGCATTCCAAAAAGCATTTAAGAAAAGTGGTGGTGAGATTGTAAAAACTATCAGAGTTACTTCAGGAGATAAAGACTTTAAAGCTGTAGTTTCACAAATCAAAAAAATCAACCCTGACTTTATGTTTATGCCTTTATATCACCCAGAAGCTTCTATGATTGCTAGACAATCTAAACAATTAGGATTAGACAAACCTATGTTTAGTGGTGATGGTGTTGCTAACCAAACATTTATTGACTTAGGTGGTGAGTCAGTAGAAGGTTACATGTTTACAGACTTCTTTGATTATACAAACCCTCCATCTCAAACTTCAGCTGACTTCGTTAAGTTCCATGAAAAAGAGACTGGAAAAGCTGAGATGAACTCATTTACTGCTTTAGGTGCAGATACTTATAATATCTTAATTGATGCAATGAACAGATGTGAAGATCCAACTGATTCTATTTGTGTAAATAATGAGATTAAAAAAACAACTGATTTTGATGGTGTTTCAGGAAAAATTACTATTAATAATGAAGGTAATGCTACAAGATCAGCAGTTATTAAAGAGATTAAAGGTGGAAAAGCTAGCTTTAAAGCGACGGTTAACCCATAATTTTTTAATCAACTATTTAAAAGTCTAGCAATAAGTTTGCTAGACTTTTTTTTTGCTATAGGAAAAGCAATGGTATTACTTTTCCTATTGTAAAAGGGTATTTTTTACAAACTAGGGAGTTTTGATGGATATTTTAACATTTATGCAACAAATGGTAAATGGGTTCTCACTTGGATCTATGTACGCATTAATTGCAATAGGGTATACGATGGTATACGGGGTTTTGAGGCTTATTAACTTTGCCCATGGGGATATTATGATGGTTGGTGCCTTTTTAGGTTATGCGTTTTTAGCAATTTTTCAATTACCTTTTAGTGTTGCAGTTTTACTTGCAGTAACATTATCTGCTTTAGTTGGTATCTTAACAGATAAGATTGCTTATAAGCCTTTAAGAGAAGCACCAAGAATTTCATTACTTATTACAGCTATTGGTATCTCTTTTTTCTTAGAAAATGCCTTTACAGTATTTGCAGGTGGAGTTCCAAGAGCCTTTCCTGTTCCTGAGTATATGGAAAACATTTTTAATGTAGCAGGGGTTACTTTTACAGTATCTTCTATTATGGTTCCAATTGTTACATTGATTTTACTTGTAGGTATTTTATTTGTATTATACAAAACAAAATACGGGATGGCAATTAGAGCTTTATCATTTGATTTTAAAACTGTAAATCTTATGGGAATTGATGCAAATATGATTATTTCTATTGTGTTTGCCTTAGGTTCTGCTCTTGCTGCTGTTGGTGGGATTTTTTGGGTAGTAAACTATCCTTCTGTTGAGCCTATGATGGGAGTTCTTGTTGGACTTAAAGCCTTTGCTGCTGCTGTTGTTGGAGGAATTGGTTCTGTAACTGGGGCTGTTATTGGTGGATTTATTATTGGATTTACAGAAGTTGTTGTTATTGCTTTTTGGCCTGAGCTTGGTGGTTATAAAGATGCCTTTGCATTTATCTTCTTAATTTTAGTTCTTATTTTTAAACCAACTGGAATTATGGGTGAAGATTTAGAAAAGAGTAGGTTTTAATCATGATGAACGATACAATATTTACAAAACAAAGATTAATAAATTTAAGTATTATAGTAGTTACTATTTGGTTTACATGGTTCGCTCAAGTAGCATTTGATGATTACACTGTAAGAATTATAAACAATGTTTGTATTTTTATTATTCTAGCAGTTTCATATAATCTTATAAATGGTGTAACAGGACAGTTATCACTTGAACCAAATGGATTTGTTGCAGTTGGTGCTTATGTTACTGCTATTTTAACTTTAGATGCAGATACTATGCTTTATCAGTTCTATTTAGAAGATCCGTCTGAATGGGTTTTAGCACTTCAAGCTGATTTTGCATGGGCACTGCTTTTTTCAGGTATCATTTCTGCACTTTTAGCATTAACTTTATCTTTCCCTGTATTTAGAGTAAGAGGGGATTATTTAGCTATTGTTACTTTAGGTTTTGGTTTTATTATCAAGATTTTAGCTATAAATAATCCACAAATTACTAACGGTTCATTAGGATTAAATGATATTCCAGAGTTTTCAAACCTTTATTGGACAGGTGGAATTGCTATTTTTACTGTATTAGCAATTTTAAATGTAATCTATTCAAAATATGGAAGAGCTATGAAAGCTGTAAGAGATGATGAAGATGCAGCAACAGCTATGGGAATTAATACATTTAAAACAAAAACTTTAGCATTCTGTACTTCAGCATTTTTTGAAGGTGTTGGTGGTGGTTTATTAGCTGCACTTTTAACTTCAATCAGTCCAGATTTATTTACATTCTTACTTACATTCCAGTTACTAATCATCATTATTTTAGGTGGTTTAGGTTCAACTACAGGAGCAATTCTTGGAACTATTTTTGTAATGGCAGGATTAGAATGGGCAAGATTCTTAGATGAACCTATGAATATTTTTGGTTTCCAAACAGAAGGAACACCAGGAATGAGAATGGTTGTATTCTCACTAGTTCTTATTATTGTAATGTTATTTGCAAGAGAAGGGCTTATGGGTAAAAAAGAGTTATTTGATCTTAAGATTTTCAAAAGAAAAAAGGGGAATAAATGATTTTAGAAGTATGTAACGTAACTAAGAAATTTGGAGGAGTTACTGCTATAAAAGACACCTCTTTTCATGTAAATTCTAAAGAAATTTATGGTCTTATTGGTCCAAATGGAGCTGGTAAGACTACTATGTTTAATATCATTACAGGAAATTATGAACCAACTGAAGGTTCTATTAAGTTCCATGGACAAACTTTAAATGGTATAAAGCCACATAAGATTGTACATAGAGGAATTGCAAGAACTTTCCAAAATATTAGATTATTTAACTCGATGAGTGTTTTAGATAATGTTTTAATTGGTTTTGATTATCAAGCTTCATATTCATATCTTGAAGCGATGCTTAGATTTCCAAGATTTTTCTTAGAAGAGAGACGAATTAGAAAAAGAGCTTTCGAGATTATGGAAGTTTTAGGCATTGCAGAGTTTGCAAATGAAATGTCTACATCATTATCTTATGGTCAGCAAAGAAAAGTAGAGATAGCAAGAGCCTTAGCAGCAGCTCCACAACTTCTACTTTTAGATGAACCAGCAGCAGGTATGAACCCCCAAGAAACACATGAATTAGCAGAGCTTTTCTTTAAGATTAGAGATGAGTTTGATGTTACGATTTTATTGATTGAACATGATATGAAATTTGTAAATAAACTTTGTGATAGAGTTATGGTTCTTGATTATGGGAAAACTATTTTTGAAGGTGATATTAAAGATGCCATCAAAGATGAAGAAGTTATAAAAGCTTACCTTGGAGATTTTAAACATGCTTAAAGTAAAAGATTTAAAAGTATATTATGGATTAATAAATGCAGTAAAAGGTATTGACTTTGAAGTAGGTGAGGGACAAATTGTTTCACTTATTGGAAGTAATGGTGCAGGTAAAACTTCAACATTACAATCAATCGTAAATGATGTTAAAAAAACTGGAAGTATTGTATATGTAGATAATGATATTTCAAAGATGAAAACTCATAAGATTATACAAAGTCATATTGCACTTGTTCCAGAGGGAAGAAGATGTTTTCAAAACTTAACAATTGAAGAAAATCTTAGAATGGGTGCTTTTAATAATGATAGTAAATATGAAGAGTTATTAGAGCATATGTTTAAACTATTCCCTAGACTTGTATCAAAAAAAGGTCAGTTAGCAGGAACTATGAGTGGAGGGGAACAACAAATGCTAGCAATTGCTAGAGCTTTAATGTCAAGCCCAAAACTTCTTATGCTAGATGAACCTTCACTTGGACTTGCTCCAAAAATTGTAGGTGAGTTATTTCAAACAATTGAAAAATTAAGAGATGAAGGTATTACAATTTTATTAGTTGAACAAAATGCCTTTGCAGCTTTAGAAATCTCTGATTATGCTTATGTTTTAGAAAATGGTGAGATAGCACTTGAAGGAAAAGGTAGTGAACTTATAGACTCTGATGATATTAGAGCAAAATATCTTGGTGCTTAAATAATTTAGTAGCAACTTATTTGCTACTAAATTAGTATTTCTAATATATGTATTATTTATAATTTAGTATAATTTTATATTATAAATATAAAGTTGTATTAATGAAAAAAACGCACTTTTTTATCATACTTTTCTTATTTTACAATATTCTTCATGCAGATTATTTATCAAATACTCAAATTTATATTGATAAAAAGGATTTATCTTTAAATCAAATTAAAACAAAAGAGTTTAAAAGCTTAAACACAAGGCATATAAATTTAGGTTTTGTAAAAGGCACTACAATTTGGTTGAAGTTTTTTATTGATAAAAATAGTAATAAACTTTTAGAAATAGACAACCCTTTATTAGAAAAAATTGAGCTTTATAACGAAAACTTTAATTTAATAAAGACTACTGGAATAACATACCCTAAAAATAGTATCACTGCAAGTTTTGATTTAAATAGTTTAAATTCAACTATTGCATATCTAAAAGTTCAAAACTCTACAACATCCTTGCAATTTACTATTTCCTTAGTTGATAAAGAAGAGTTTTTAAGTAAAGATAAAAAGAGACAATTTACTATTATTTTATGTATAGGGTTTTTAGGTGCTTTTGTAATCTATGCCTTAGGATTATATTTTTATACAAAAGATAAAAGCTATATTATTTATGTTGGTTATATTTTAGCTTTAGTATTTCAACAGTTAACATATGTTGGTTTTTTACCTTTGTATATGCCTACACCATTTACTTATTGGGATAATTTAGCAGTTATTCCTAAAGTTGGTTTGATGATTATTGCTGCTATATTTTTTGCAAGGAGTTTTTTAAAAACAGCAAATTATAGAAAAATTGATAGCGTTTATAAGCTACTAGTTTTTATATCAATAATTCAAATTTTTTTCTTATCAACACCTTGGTTTTATTATCCTGAATTTATTGTAATTACAGGACTTATTTTTATTTTTTATAATTTATTTGTTGCCATATATATTTATAAAAAGGGAAATAAACAAGCAAGATTTTTTATAGCTGGTTGGAGTTTTGTAATTATAGGTTTCTTCTTTAGTATCATAGATGCTTTAGGTATTTACTCACTTATGTATTATTTCCCAAGTTTAGTGCTTGTTTTGACTATATTTGAGGCCTTCTTTTTACTTTTAGCTTTTGTGGATAGACTAAATATCTTACAAAAAGAAAAAAATGAAATAAATAAAAAACTTTTAGATGAATTAAAACAAAGAAATGAAATTATAGAATCAAAAGTGGCTTTAAGAACAAAACTTTTAAAAGATTTATATAGAGAACTTCATCATAGAGTTAAAAACAATCTTCAAATTATACTTTCTATTATAAGACTTCAAGGAACAAAGAGCTCATCAAAGGATGTAAAAGAACAGTTTTTAAAATTAGAGAGTAGAATTAAATCTATATCTAAAACACATGAAATTTTATATCTAAATGATGATATTGAAAATATTGATATGTATGAGTATATTTATAGTCTTTGTGAAGATATTGAAAGCTCTTATTTAAAACACTTAAATATTGATATACAAACAGAAGTTAAAATGCCACTAAAATATGCTGTTTATCTTGGAATTATAATAAATGAATTGATTACAAATAGCATAAAGTATTCTAATTCTAATGATATTTCAATAAAACTTTATTTTAAACACTATGATTATTTCTTAGAAGTTAAAGATGGAGGGAATGGTTATAAAAAAGAGAGTATTAGTCAAAAGTCATTAGGATTAAAGTTAGTTGAAAACTTAGTTTCAGTACAACTAGATGGAACTATAGATATTAACTTAGATGGTGTGTGTGAATACGATATAAGGTTTAGAATATGAAAATACCAATTATGATAGTTGAAGATGAGAGTATTGTAGCTATGGAGTTATCCTCTTATTTAGAATACCTTGATTATGAAGTAGTAGCAATTACAAATAACTTTAAAGATGCAGTTGAAAAAGCTATAGAGTTTAAACCTCATATTATTATGATGGATATTAGAATAAAAGGTGATATTGATGGTATAGATACCGCTAGTATTATCAAAGAAGAAATTAATACTTCTATTATATATCTTACTGCTTTTAGTGATGAAACAACTATAACTAGAGCAATAAAAACAGAACCAAGTTCTTATTTAGTAAAACCTTTTAATAAAAGCGAGCTTTTTGCGTCTTTAAAAATGGCAGATTTATCTTATGAGAAAAATAGAGTAAATAAAAAGCAAAGAGTAGGGGATGTAAAGTTTGATGATGAATTCAGTTTTGATATAAAAGCAAATCAGTTGATTTTTAGAGGAGAAAATATTCATCTAACAAAAAGGGAATTACAACTCTTATATCTTTTAATAAAAGCAAATAATTCAATAGTTTCTATATATGAAATGGAAAATGAAATTTGGCCTGATAAGTTGCCAAATGAAAATACAAGAAGAACTCTTGTTGGTAGATTAAGAGCTAAATTAAACTATAAATTTTTAGAAACAATTTCAGGAGTTGGGTATAGAATTAATATTTAAAGTAGAGGCTTTGTCCTCTACTTTATTCTATATCTCTTACACATCTTACATATCCACCATCATCTTGTGCTCTTATATCAAAATTATCTTTTTTGCCATAGAAAGCAGTCAATTTATAAGCATGAGGTATTGGTGCTCCTGTTTCATCAATGTTATTTGTAGTTGTCCAAATAGCAATTTCTTCACTTTGAATAATAGACTCAAAGTCATCAGCTATAGTTATACTATCTGGATATGGTTCATCATATTGATTTTCTTGAGTATATGGTTCATAATTAATTGTTAGTCCTGCAACTTGGATTGTATTACCTTCTTCTAGACTTGGAATTTTCCAATCTGTAAAGCCACCTAATTCAAGGTCTTGACAATATGCATTTGCCATAAACCAAGTTGGGATTTCTGTTTTAACATGAGATGTATCTTCCCACATTAAATTTCCTTTTGTTACAACATTTTCTATATTTTGTACTTCTGCTTTTGTTGTTGAATCAAAAATATCACTTACTCCCCCAACCTTTAAAGTTGTAGTTGCTGAGCCTTTATAGCTTGAAGCACTAGTGTGTTTTACAAGTATGGTTTGGTTGTTTTCAACGGTAGTATTACTATTACTCCAAGTTATTCCATTATCAAGTGAGTATTGTGAATCACCATCATTTATTGTTAGATTTACAGGAACATTAATTCCTGTAATTGTAACACTAGCAGTTTGAACACTGTTTAATTCAACATCAGATACATCTGTAAATGTAAATTTATCAGGTATATCTAAAGCTTCAGTTTTTGTTTTTATAGAGAAAGTATCACTTCTTTCTCCAACATTTAAAGTTGTACTTACAGTTGTATTATAGCTGTTTGAACTTCTTAATCTAACCCATATCTCTTGACCATTACCTACTGTCGATTCTTCACTTGTCCATGAAAGTTTGTTATCTAGTGAATATTCACCATTACCTGAGATTGATACTTTTGTTTCAGGGTAGTTGATACCTTCTACAGTTATAGAATCTTCATGTAGTGTATCAAGTTCTGAACTATTTACATCTATAAAGCTAAATGAATCAGGATAAATATCACAAGTATTAGGAATTACTTTTTCTGTACCTTCTAATGTAAAGTCTGTTTCGTAAAGTTCTCCCATTGTATTCTCAAAGAAATACTTATTGTTTAAAATATATGGAGCTTTTAAATCTTCTTGGTTTTTATTGTCTAAATACATAATTGTATTAGCTGATGTACCATCACTAACAAACTGTTTTTCTTCAAGTTTTCCATCAATTGTAACTCTTTTTGTAAATAAAATTTTATTTTCAAAAGTTGTTATTTCACTAATACTATCTTGTGCTCCTATAGTCTGAAAACTATAAATTACATTAAGTAAGCTATTTTCTAAATCATATTCATATAAGTGATGTTTATCATATGAACTAGCTTCAACATTTTCAACTGCTCTGAAATAAAGCTTGTTATTTGCAGAAACAAGGTTATTGATTCTAAATTTATCACTCATTGTTAAAATAGATCTAGTTCCATCTTTAGTTCCATCTGTTTCTAATATTTCTCTTGCTTGTGTTGAGTTATCACCAGTTTTATCTGAAATAACATAAACTTTATTATTTGCTTTTACTAAATCTTGAGCATAATTATTTACTTGATAAATTGTACTTAATCTAATTGGCTCATTTCCTTCAACTAATGAGTATAATGAAAGCCCAGTAAGCGGTGATGATGGATTCTCATCTCTTAAAGAGAATATTAGTTTATCATCAATATTTGTAAAAGTATTACTATAATCAGCTAATGAACCAGTATCATGGTTTGTAAATGTATGAATAGTTTCAATTCCATCTAAAGAAGAATTAACTTTTTGGATTTGAATATTATTTCCATTTTCATACATAAAGTTTAGTTTATTGTTTAGTACTTTATACCTAAAACCAACAGTATTAGCAATCCTAGTAAAGTTTTTATTTTCATCAATAATATAAAGTCCATAATCAGCAAATCCATTGTTTGAAGCTGTAAAGAATATATGATTATCAAACTTTACAAAGTTTGATGGGTTTGAGTTACCATATAAATTTGCAGCGTTAAATGAATTATTTGTATTTATTTCATGTACTTGAGTATCAGCATCACTTCCTTGTGTTGACCAAGGTTCAGCTTTATATCCACTATTTCTTTCTACAAAGTATTGAGTATCACCAAGTTTTGTATTCTCTGGGATATAAATATTAGAGTTGTTTTTACTCCAATTTATATTTTTCACTAAACTTGTCCCATCTTTTGTACCATCAGTTTTATATAACTCTTTACCAATATTATATGGGTCTTGACACATAGCAATTAGTTTTGTTTTCTTTTGAGGAATACCAGTTACAGTTATATCAACTCTAGCACTTACTTGTTTTGAACAACCATCTTGTTCTTTTGTAATAGTATATTCAAAGTAGTCATCACCTATGAAGTTTGAGCTTGGAGTATAAATAAACACAGGTTTCCTTCCACTTATATTTATTAGATCAACTTTTCCATTTTGAGCATTTGTAGATAAACTAATATCTCCTAAAGTATTTACTTCTTCTTGTAAAGTAGTAGTGTTTACTATCTCCCTTTGTATATTTTCTAATGTAAAATCATTAATAGGGCTTTGAATATTTACTTTTACTAAACCATATTCATTGTTAAATTCATAAGAGAAAGTATCTTGACCTTCAAAACAATCAGTACTTGTATATTTAAATGCACCTTCTTCTCCACCAATTGAATAAAGCTCGATTTGTCCATGTTTTGGTTGTTCATAGATATTTATATCATCACCGTGATAACCAACTATAATATGAGTCTCTTCTTTATTTTTAATATTGGCAACTCTTTCTATTAGAGTATATGATACAGGAGATTTTTCTACAGTTATTCTTGTAGTTTTTTTAGTAGTCTCATTTTTAGTATCAGTTACTTCAACAGAAATGTCATATATTCCTTCTTCATTAAACTTTTTAGTGTATGTCGAAGAAAGATTTTTAAGTGCTTGTGCACCTTCATTATTTTTATTTATAGACCATTTGTACCTTAGTAAACTCTCTTCATCTTCCATATCACTTGCAACTACATTAAATGTAATAGATTGGAATAGACTGATTGTTTTATCAGCTGGTGTAAGGTTTACACTAGGTGCAGAGTTTTCTTTTACTTCAAAGTTTATTCTTGCAGTAACTTCTTTAGAACAAGTACCATGAGTTTTTGTTACAGCAAATACAATATAGTCATTACCTTCAAATTTTTTATTTGGAGTATATTCAAATAGTGCATTTTGTCTAGGTCTATTTGTAACTGTAGCTACACCATTTTGAGCTTGTCTTATAATTCTTACATTACTAGTAGTATCAATCTCCCCACTAATAGATTCATTTGCATAAACCTTTTTATTTATATTTTTAACAGTGAAATCTTCTATATAACTTTGTACATCTACTTTTACAAGTCCATATTCATTGTTATAAGCATAAGAGAAAGTATCTTCTCCTTCAAAACAATCTGTACTTGTATATTTAAAGGCTCCTTCTTCTCCACCAATTGAATAAAGTTCAATTTCACCATGTTTAGGCTGTTCATAGATATTTATAGCATTCCCTGAATAACCAACATTAATATGAACTACTTCTTTATTTTTAACTGTAGCATTTCTTTCAGTTAAAGTATAATCAACAGAAGATGCTTTTGTAACAAGTATATTTGCAGTCTTAGCTGTATAAGCACCTTGTGTATCAATTACTTTTAATGTAACTTTATAATCTCCTGTTTGAGAGAATTGTTTATAGAATGTGTTACTTCCTATTGATACTACAGGAGTACCATTATCTTTTTGAACAGACCATTCATATTTTAAAATATCATCATCTTCATCTGTAGCAGTTGCTGTAAATGATACTCCTTGACCTAAATTAATTTCTTTACTTAAAGGAGTTAGTGTAACTTCTGGAAGAGTATTTATATCAGGGGTTGAAATAACTTTTACTTCTATTTGTTTTTTTAGAACCTCTCCTGCAAGTGTAGTTGCTTCTAAGAATACAATATAATCACCATTTATACTAAATGAATGAGAGAAAGTATCTTCATTTCCAGCTTCTTGTTTCTCATACTCATTACTTTTTTTGTAATACCATTTATAACTTAGTGTTTCATCATTTGGATTATTTGTAAGAACACTTCTTAGATTTAAATGAGTATTCTTTTTAACTTCTTGTAATCCTTTTTTATCAAAGTCTAATATTGGTAGAGCATATTGAGTATCAAGAATTTTTATACCATTGTTTCCATTATTTCT
Organism: Arcobacteraceae bacterium; assembly: GCA_048268245.1. Taxonomy (GTDB): domain Bacteria; phylum Campylobacterota; class Campylobacteria; order Campylobacterales; family Arcobacteraceae; genus Arcobacter_B. The sequence goes on along the minus strand of JBLWVX010000021.1, from coordinate 25,382 downwards.
GCTACCCTCTATTAATAAATACCTTTCATCTAAAAAAGTAAGTTTATTAATTGAATCAAATGATGAAGTTATTTCTGTTGCTTTTGCATTAAATCTTAATCTAGTAGCTTTACTATCATAAGGTTCTAAATTTTTCTTAACTGTAAACCCATATTTTTCATTTTGAATAAGATAGTCTTGCATATATGTACTATATGGCTGTTCTTGAGTAAATCTATACTGTTTACTCTCATAGTTATAGATAAGTTTTTTGAAATAGTTTTTATTAGACCATTTCTCATGTGATATGATTCTATTAAAGTTACTATGGTTTATATTATACATAGCTCTTTTATCAGAAGATTGTATATAGTCAATACTCATATTTGTATCAGAAATATTTAAATTATCTTGATATAGTTGTGTCTCTATTAGCTGATTATCTTCAAGTTTATAGAATGTATAGAATCTTTTTTTATGAGCCCATGTATCTGCACTTTTCTTAACTATATTATAAGATTTTAGTAGTAGATTATCATTGTCTAATACAAGTAATTCATAAGGGATAGAATTAATGTTTTTAGTTGCAAGTTTCTGAATTGAATTTGCATTAACTTCATATGTCTCTATAATACCAGAATTGGCTGTTGAACTTGGAATAATTGAGAAAACTCTTAATAAATGTTCATTTATTCTTTGTACTGTAAGGTGATTTGTATTTGCTGCAATACTTTGGTTATTTACTATAGTATTAGTTCTTAAATCAATAACTGCCATAGTTGTACTAGCTGTGGCATCTATTTGACTATAGAATACAAGAATATGATTCTCATCAATAAAGTTTATATTTCTAAGTGTATTCATGTATGGAAGTTTTCTATCTTTTAATAAATACTTATAGTCACCATTAAGTTCATTTGAGTTAATAGTTTTTTCTAGTTGAAGTTTTTTATGCTCATTATAAGATACAATCTTTAGCGTAGAGTCACCATCATGAACTAAAAGATTATTTTTAAATATGTCAAAAACTTTTGATTTACTATTTTGTGAAGTTATTAAAGATGAAACTTCTTGTAAGTTAATATTGTCTTTTTCATAATCTTCAAATGAACCTTCTTCAATAGGTATTAAATCATCAGAAATTTCAGTTGGAATATTATCTGAATAATCACCTTCTTCAATCTCTACTGTAAATGAAATTGTAGCACTTGGATAACTTAGAACATGTTCATTATGTTCTAACTGTTTAGTTCTTCTTTCTTGGTCAATAAGCTCCACTGAAGTTTGTAGATTATTAGCATCATAAATAGGGAAATCACTTACACTAAGAGTATGAGTATTACCACTATGAGACCATTTGAAGTTTGCATTATAATTATATAAGTCTTCTAAGTAAAAAGTTTTTGAAAATACACCAATCATATCATCATCAACAGTATCACCATCATTTTCATGTAAACCAATCTCTATATAAAAGGCTGCACTTTTATTTTCAGCAGGATAAGTTGCTTCATACATGTTAAGACCAGTACCTAGATTTAGTAGTTGGTTATCTTTTACTTTTTTAAAATATTTTGATCTTAATATATAACCTTTAAATGGTAAGTTAGGTAATGTTTTATACCCTTTTGAACCATTATCCATAACTAATTCTCCATTAAGTTTATATGGTGCAGTTGAAGATAGCTCATCACTATATGTTGGATTAGAATCAGAAATAACACCAACTCTAGTTTTTAGTTGAACTTCAGCGTTTCCATCTTCTTTATTATTATAAATATGTACTTTAGTTAATGTAACTTTAGTTTTTAATACTGGTAATCCATCAACTTCTTTTACTGTAATATTACTTCTTGTTTTTCTTTGATCAAAGCTTGAGAAGTAATAGTTTGCTTCAGATCTCATTGTATTATGACCTTGTGAACCAAGACCTCCAATTTTGTCTTTAATCTCTTCAATTCTGTCATATATATCTACACCATTTGAGTATGTTGAGGTCATGTTTAAGATTTTATATAAATCATTAAATGTTTCAGCATTTGCTCTTTGATTTATAATATCATTCATAGCATTTGTGAAGTTAACCACTTGTTCACTATTTGCTCCATGTTGAGCAATAAGATTGTCTTTTTGTTCATTTAAAGCATTTAAAAAGTTTGCATCACCATTGATTAAGTTATCAACTGAATTATATAAACTTACACCAGTTGTAACAGCACCATATATACTACATCCAATAGATGCTTTATCTAAACCTTTATCAAAAGATGTATAGTTGTTTGGAATTGTTGCATTCCCTGAAATTGAGAAGTCAAGATTACTGTTTTGTAAACCATAGAATTGGTCTGCAGTTGAGTATCTATTTAAAAAGAAATCAGCTTCACCAATTGGATCATCATCTCCATCTCTCTCAATTTTTCTTAACTCTTTCATTGTATTTACAGTATTACAAACAAGTCCAGCAAAATTTCCTGTTGCAACTGCTAGTGCTTGATTTAGTACATATTTTGTAACTGCCCAAATTTGTAAACCTTTACTTACTTCATCATCTTCTAAAGCTGAATATTGGAAAGCTATAGGAAGAGTTGATTTAGCCATTCTATCTTTTGATAAGGCAAGAATTGGAATATTAGTTGGAATTATAGGATTCATATAGTCATCAACTACTCTGATTAAAGCACCTTGGTTATTGTTTTTAGTTGATACAAAAGAGTCTTTTATTTGATAATTTGCTCCAAATGGATATTGCATATCATTGATTTGCACAACATTATTTTGCCAGTTATCATAAATATTTTTGTAAGTATTAAATAGTAAATTAAAGTTATAATCATTTAGCCTATTTTTAAACTCTCTATCATACCAAAAAAGAATATTTTGTCTTAGGTTTAAGTTATTATAATTTGCAGAAAGTAGTGCTTTTATTTGTATATTATCAAAGTTATTAGATTGAAACTCTTTTGTGAAGAACTCATAAAGTAATTGTTCTAAGCTCTCTTTTTGATCACTACAAGCTTGGTTTTCATTAAAAGCTTTAGCATCTTTTGTATTATCAACCCAACACTCATAAGCTTTATATGACTTTTTATCTCCAAACTGAGCATTAATATCTGCTCCTAATTCTAGTTTTGGTGCCATATTTGTATGAAGTGAAAGTGATACTTCTCCTGGATTACCATCATCCTCTCCATCTTTTGAAAACTCTGCATTCTTCATCTCAGCAACAATAAATTTCTTTCTTTGTGATCGCTCACCTGTGTGAATAGATAATTTATAAGAGTTGTTTTGAGTATTGTCATTAAATTTATTTACTACAGGTATATGTGATATTCTTTTATCTTCATTTATAAATGAAAATTCATCAGCAATTAAAGTGTGTGAAGCAAATACTAATAGTTGCCATTTTCCTGTTTCTCTTGGTACTGATTGCATAGTATTGATAGATTGGTAGAATTTACCAGAAGGTGACTTTAGTAAAACTATTTCTCTCGCTACTTCATTTGCATTAATTATGTCTATTTGTGATACAAAAGAGTTTAAATCATCTCTTTTCGATAAACTAAATTCGTATAATTTCGCTTCAGGAAAGTAATCTAAGTTATCATTTGTTGTATGAGTTACTTCAAAATTATAAGAGCCGTTTTGTTCATTTACAACTCTTTGCATCTTTTTAGATTCTTTTATATCATTTACAAAAAGCTCAATATTTTCATCGTCTTTATCTACTAAATAAGGAACACATACATCTTCTTGAAAAATTGGTAGATAAATCTTTTTACTCTGTAATGCAGGAATCTCTACTGAAACTATTGTATTATCGTAGTGGTCTATTTCAAAAGTATAAACTTCATTACTTTTATTTCTAACTTCAATCTGCGCTAAACCTTTTTTATTTAATTGAAAAGATCTTTTATCATCAACATCTTTTAAAAAAGAGGGGTTCATTTCTATATCTTCATAAGCAATGATTTCAAAAGTCTCTTCAGATATTTTTTCTTTTTTACCCATAAGTTGTAAAGGATAAGTCTGTTTAGTGACTTTACAAGATTGATAGATATTTGGTTTGTAGTTTAAATATGCAGTTGGGGCTTTTTTTATAGCACCAATATTTTCATCTACTTCATTTAATATTTTTCTTTTAGAATTATCTATAACAGCTTTAGAAAAATATCTAGCTTTTTTAGTTGTAGTTGTTTGTGCTTCAACATTTTGCAAAGAAGTTCTAATCATACTAAATACAGGTTCTATTTTATCAACTGCATTTCTTAAAGATTTAAACTCTTCTAAAGTAAGTGGCTCTTCACCATAAGCACCTATTTCATTGTTATAAGCTATTAATTGTTGTTTAATATACTCTTCATTTACTTCTTCTGGGATTACTTCATTTTTATCAAAAGTATTAATTTGTCTTAAAGTAGTCTCTTTTAGTTCCGTAACACTTTTATTAATAGTTTCTAAACTTTTAAAAGCTTTATCTGATATCTTTTTATCATCAAGTAAAGGTTTTAAAACAATCTCTTTTTCTAAATCTTTCATCATATTTAACATGTCTTCAGATTTTAAAGAGTCATCTTGTTCTTTTAGTTTTATAAATACTTCAAGAGGGTCATTCTTTTCTAGTTCAGAAGCTAGTTCTTGTGTTGTATTTATATTTAGTGCTTTTAAAGATGTAGATAGTTTTTCAACTGATTCAACATTTTTAATTTCACTAAAGTTTGTTTCTTGTGTTGTAGTTTGTTCACCACTAGAGGTTGTCTCTCCACCACCACAAGCACTCAATATAAAAACAGCTATTATTGGAAGTAATAGCAATTTTAACTTTGCAAGTGTCATTTTGTCTCCTTTATGCGTACATTACACAAATATTACATAAAAGCCATTGCAAAATCATTTCAAAAATTATTAAAATACAATTTTATGGATAAAATATATAAAAATTTAAAATTAAAAGCTTATAAAAAATTGTCTTTAAGGGATATATAGGAAATCATTTATAAACTATTAACTTTTAATTAATACAATTAATTAGATTAATATATTTAAAAATAGGTATTCGTATGCTATTAATGCAATTAGAAACAAAAGAGAAATTTTCATTTTTACAACTTGCTCATTATTTGGCAAGAATTGATAAAAGTTTTGGTGAAAAAGAAGAAGAGATAATTTTAGAATATTGTTCTGAAATGGGTATTGATAATATCGACATGTTTGATGAAAATAGTTTTTGTTTAGAAACTATTTTAAATGATTTCAAATCAAAGAAAAGCCAAAAAATAGTACTTTTAGAACTTATGATATTAATTCATATTGATAATAACTTTGATATAAATGAAAAAGAGTTAATAAAAAATATTTGTAGTAAATTTGATATTTCTTTAGAAGATGCTGACGATTTTTCCCAATGGGGTAAATCAGTAGCCATGTTATATCAAGTAGCAAAAATATTTATAAATGATAAAAAAGAAGCATAACTATAATTCTTTAAACTTTCTTAGTAGGAAACTTTTGATAAAATCTCATTATGGAAATAATAGAGACATTAAATACTAAGCTTGATAAAATTTTACATGATTATGAAAGACTGAAATTAGAGAACCAGTCTTTAAAACAAGAGTTAGAAATTCTTAAAAATGATAATGACGAATTAATACGTAATAATCAAGATATGTTTCTAAGAATTGATAGTACTTTAACATTAACGAAGGCACGAAGAAGTGAATAAAGAGATTACATTTTATATTAATCACATGGCATATACTATCAATGTTGATGAAGAGATGGAACAACAACTAACAAAATATTTAGAGCTAGAAAAAGAGAATAATACAAAAGATTTATTAGCTGCTTATATTAGAATTACACAAGAGTATTCAACTTTCAAAAAAGAGGTTGAACAAATTTCAGAAAAATTAGCAAGGTTTTAATGAAGAAAGCCTTTTCAATCTTAGAAATTATTATAGTTATATTAATAGTTTCAATTATATTAAGTTTTGCAGTATCAAAATTTGATTTAATAAATCAAAATACAAATCTTACAAAATTAAAAGCAGATATTGCTCTTATTCAAAATGGTATTACAAACTTAAAAAAACAAAGAGTTTTACAAAACAACTATGATGAAGTTGATAAGTTGGATGATGCTTCAATTATGACAAAAGATGAAAAACTTTTCTCAAAAGTTTTACAATATCCAGTAAAATCAACAAATCAAACTTTAAAACAAAAAGCTCATTGGTATAAAAAAAGTTCCAAAGAGTATGTATTTATTTTAAATAGTAGTGATGAAGTATTATTTGAGTTAGAAAACTCTATTTTTTCTTGTATTAAACCCAAAAAAGTTTGCGAGGAGCTTTATTAAAATGTATTATTATGAATTAGCCTTATTAAAGTCTCCTTTAAATCCTTTAACTTATCAAAGCAAAAACTCTTTAGATATTGGTTCAAAGGTCTTAGTAAAACTTCAAAATAGAAAAAAACTAAATGAAGCAGTTGTTATAAAAGAGGTTGAAAAACCAACTTTTAAGTGTGTAGATGTAGAAGAACTTACAGATGAATACTTCGATGAAAAGATGCTTCAAGTAGCTAAGTTTGTATCACAGTACTATGTATGCTCACTAGGTGAAGCTTTAAGTGTATATAGTCCTTTTAAAAAAGGTCTTGAAAAAAGTAGTGAATTTGAGGTTTTTGATACAAAAATAGAACTCTCAGTTGAGCAAGAAAGAGCTTATGAGTTTTTAAATGAAAAAAAGCAAGCTTTACTTTTTGCAAATACTGGTGCTGGAAAAACAGAGATTTACATCAAGATTATAGAAGAGCATTTAAATCAAAATAAGCAAGCTGTTTTATTAATGCCTGAAATTTCACTTACTCCTCAAATGCAAAAAAGGTTAGAAAAAGTCTTTGGAAATAGCGTTGCAATTTGGCATTCTAAAATCACTAGAAAGAAAAAAGATGAGATTTTACATAAACTTCAAATAGGAGAGATAAAACTTATTGCAGGTGCTAGGTCTGCTTTATTTTTACCTTATAGAGATTTAGGTTTAATTGTAGTTGATGAAGAGCACGATGAGTCTTATAAAAGTGACTCAAAGCCAAGACTTAATACAAAAGACTTGTCTATTTATATGGCAAAAAAATTTGATATGCAACTTATTTTAGGAAGTGCTACAGTATCTGCTAGTTCATTTGCAAAAGTGCCTTACTTTAGACTTGAAAAAACTTTTTATGATACATCAAAAAAATATATTTTTGATGATGGGGATTCATGTTTAACTCCAATGATTTTAAATAAAATCTCACAAACTATAGAATCACAAAATCAAGTAATCATTTTTTTACCTACAAGAGCAAATTTTAAATATCAGATATGTACTTCATGTGGTAAATCAGTTGAATGTCCTTATTGTTCTGTATCTATGAGTTTACATAAAAATGATTTAGCTTTAAAGTGTCATTATTGTGGATATGCTCAACAAATTCCAGATAGTTGTCCTTCTTGTGGTACTGGGATTATTCACAATCTAAGAGTTGGTACTGCACAAATAGAAGAAGAGTTAAAAGAGATTTTTCCAAATAAAAGTATAAAAAGATTTGATAGGGATGAGATAAAAACAAATAAGCAATTAAAAACTGTTTTAAATGAGTTTAATAAAGGTGAAATTGATATTTTAGTTGGAACTCAAATGCTTTCAAAAGGCCATGACTATCACAATGTAAAATTAGCAGTTGTTCTTGGAATAGACTCTGTTTTAAGTATGAACTCATATAAATCAAGGGAAAAAGCACTATCTTTGCTTATTCAAATTGCAGGAAGAAGTGGAAGAAAAGGTGATGGAGAAGTTATAATTCAGACAAAAAATGAAGATTTTTTTGATTTTTATTTAAATGATTCTAACTATAAAGAGTTTTTAGAAAGTGAGTTAGAATTTAGAGAAGAGTTATACCCTCCTTATTTAAAACTTTCAAAGGTTATTTTTGCCCATACCAATGGTTTAAAAGTAAAAGAAGAACTTGATAAATATGTAAGAATTTTAAAATCAAATCCAAATATAGAAGTAGTTGGTTTTGGACAATGTGCTATTTTTAAAATGGCAAATAAATATAGATATGAGATTGTTTTAAGATCAAAAAATGTAAAAGCAATGCTTGAAGCCTTACATAGTGTTACTTCACCTATGGCTACTATAGATATGGATACTATATATTAAATAAACATTTAATTACTTATGAAATAGGATTATTTTAATCTTATATTAGAAAACTTATTGTATAATCGGCAAAATTTTTAGGAGATATCATGGCTTATACAAAAGAAGATTTCAAAAAATTAGTAGAAGATATTCAATCACAAGATTGGTATAAAAACCCAATTGGATTTGGTATTGCAAGAGTTGACAGAGGACAGTTAAACCCTGAAAAAATTCTTCAAGCAACTTACCCATTAATTAACTGGGAAGAAAACTATGGAAGTGCTGCAGTATTATTAAATGCACTTAAAAAAGCAGGAAATAATGTAGATACATCTGGTTCTGAATTAGTTTGTTCAGTTTCTGATACTTTCTTAGCAGAGTGTATTGAATCATTTAGACCTTATATTCCAGAAGCAAAAGGTGATGCTCACAAGAATGTTCAAGTAATTTCTGCATTATCATCTTTACCAATTGATTCTGGATACACTGCAGATGATTATAAAGTAGTATTTATTTTTGAAGATGCAGATGCAAAATCTGTTGAGTCAGCATACTTAAAATTATATGCTTTATCAACTGGTAAAGCTGCACTTAGATCATTAAACTTAAATGGAATCTTTGGTCAATTACATAACGTTGCGTGGGTTGGAAATCAACCAATTGAACTAGACTGGTTAAGAGAAAATGAGATTACATTAAAGCTTTCTGGTCAATACCCAAGTATTACTAAAGTAGATAAATTCCCTCAATTCTTAGATCACGTAATTCCTGCTGATAACACAAGAATCTTAGATACAAACAAAGTAAGATTTGGTGCTCAGTTAGCTGCTGGTACAACTGTAATGCCAGGTGCTGCTTACATTAACTTCAATGCTGGAACTGAAGGTTCTGTAATGGTTGAAGGTAGAATTTCATCATCTGCTAAGGTTGGAGCTGGTTCTGACGTTGGTGGTGGTGCTTCTATTCTTGGTGTATTATCTGGAACTGATGGTGTTCCTGTTACTATTGGAGAAAATACTTTATTAGGTGCTAACTCTTGTACAGGTACTGCTATTGGTGATTCTTGTATCTTAGATGCAGGTGTTACAATTTTACCAGGTACTAAAATTACATTATCTGAAAAAGCTGTTGCTGCTTTAAAAGAGATTAATCCAGACAAAGAGATTTCTACTACTATGAAAGGAAGTGATTTCTTAGGAGTAAATGGAGTTCACTTTAGAGTTAACTCTACAACTGGTCAAACAATTGCTATGAGATCAACTAGAGAAGTTAAATTAAACGCTGACTTACACTAGTATAAAACTACAGTTTAACTAAAACACTCAAAAAGGTAAGAGTAAAATCTTACCTTTTTTTATATGCTATAATTTACTATATAAAAATTAATAACATTGATTATTTTAAAAAGTATATGATAAATGTTGTGGAGGTTATAAACCTATGTATTTAGGCTTCTCAATAAACTTTGATAAGTTTTCTTATGTAAAAAATCTAAATTTTGACAAATCAAAAGAGATTACTATAAATAACCTTCCAATTAAGATAGATGAAAATAGTGTTGCTTATAAATTTCAAAAGGCATTAGAAGAAATGAAAAATGAGAATATCTCAGATAAACTTTATAAAAAGTACTATAATTAATCTCTAACTTATAATTTCATATAATCAGCCCTTAATTTAATAGAAAAGAAGATTAATGATAGAACTTTCAAATATTTCAAAAAGCTTTGCAAACAAAGAGTTATTTACGAATTTAAACTTTAGACTAAACAAAGGTAATAAAGTAGGTTTAGTAGGAAGAAATGGTAGTGGAAAATCTACTTTGTTTAAAATCATTTTAGGCGAAGAACATCCTGATGATGGTGAGATAAACATACCTAAAAACTATAAAATAGGAGCTTTAAAACAGCATTTAGTGTTTACTGAAAAAACTGTTAGAGAAGAAGGCTCAACTGCTTTAAGTGAAGAAGATAAATATAATGTCTATATGGTAGAAAAAATTCTTTTTGGATTAGGCTTTTCTCATGAAGATTTAGACAAATCTCCTCAAAGTTTCTCAGGTGGTTATCAAATCAGAATAAACTTAGCTAAGTTACTTGTAACTCAACCTAATCTTTTGCTTCTTGATGAACCTACAAACTACTTGGATATTGTATCTTTAAGATGGCTAAAAAGTTTTTTGAAATCTTTTGATGGTGAAGTTATTATTATCACTCATGATAGAGATTTTATGGATAGTATAACTACTCATACTATGGGATTAGTTAGGAAAAATTTAGAAGTTATCCCTGGAAGTACTCATAAGTTTTATGCTCAGCTTGAAGCAAATGATGAGCACTATGAAAAACAAAAAGCTTCAAATGAAAGAAAAAGAAAAGAACTTGAAGAGTTCATTGCTAAGAATAAAGCAAGAGCTTCAACTGCTGCTCAAGCACAGTCAAAACAAAAAGAACTTGATAAGATGGAAGACTTAGGAAGCTTAGAAAATGAAGCTACTTTAGATTTTGATTTTAACTATAAAGATACACCAAGCAAAGTTTTACTTGATGTAAAAGATATTTCATTTGGTTATGATGAAAAAAATCTTTTATTTCAAGATATATCATTTGCACTAAAAAAAGGTGAAACTATTGGAATCATAGGAAAAAATGGTAAGGGTAAATCTACACTTCTAAATACAATTGCAGGGGAACTAAAACATTTAAGTGGTACTGTTGATTTTCATACTTCAACAACGCTTGGTCATTTTGGACAAACAAATATAGACCATTTAAACCCTGAAAATACAATCATGGATGAGATATATCTTGGAAATGCAAAACTAGCTGAATCTTCAGTTCGAGGTATTGCTGGATCTATGATGTTTAGTGGTGATGATATCAAGAAAAAAATATCTCTTTTATCAGGTGGTGAAAAAAGTAGAGTAATGCTTGGAAAGATACTTGCAACTGATGTAAACTTATTATTCCTAGATGAGCCTACAAACCATCTTGATATGCAATCAATTGATGCACTTATTAAAGCTATTAAAAATTTTAATGGTTCATGTTTAATAGTAACTCACTCAGAAGAGCTTCTAAGGGAAGTATGTGATAGTCTAATTATTTTCTCAAAAGGTACAGCTTCATATTTCGATAGGGGATATGATGAATTCCTAGAGAAAATAGGTTGGGAAGAAGAGGAAGAAGATAAGAAAAAGAAAGTAGCTCCTAAAGTAAATAAAAAAGAGAACAAAAAATTAAGAGCTCAGATTATACAAGAAAGAAGTAAAAAAACATCACCTTTAAAGAAAAAACTTGAGAAATTAGAAAATGAAATCATGGAATTAGAAGATGAAGTTAGCACTCAACAAGAAGAGCTTATAAAAGCTTCAAATGAAGGTGATAACAGTAAGGTAATAGAACTTTCACAAGTAGTAACTAAAAATGAAAAGCTAGTTGAAGACAAGTTTGAACAGCTTGAAATAAGTCAACATGAATTAGATGAAATCGAAGAAGAATATCAAAAAAGACTAGATGAAATCTAGGTCTTTTAAATATTCAAGAAATTAATATTCTCAGGTTTACCAAAATAGTAACCTTGAGAATAGTTCACACCAAGATTATTTATAGTATTAAAACTTCTCATTAATTCAATCATTTCAAAGGTACATAAAGGAGATGTTTTTATATCTGTGACAAATATGTCAATTTTATTTTTTTTGAAGTATTTAAGAGCTTCAAGAGTATTTGGAATGAAAATAATATTTTAAAAAATTATTTAAATATCTTATTTCACTTGAATTATATTTTAAATAAAACTAAGGGAAAATCTATTCTACTTTTTTGGAATAAAATACATCACAGTTTCATATATACCTTCCATATAATGTCTAAGGTATATATCATAGTCATTTCTTATGCTAAGTATTAAGTTTGGAACTTCATACCAATCACTTGCTTTATGATAAATACATATAGCTAAAATAGGGTGGTAGTTCTTAATCGTATTTCTAGCACCTTCTAAGGCCTTTATTTCATCCCCTTCTATATCAAGCTTGATAAAGTCTATTTTCTCTTTTATAAGCTTATCTATTGTGTTTATATTTTGTGTTTGATAGTCATGCCTACAGTTATTTTGAGGCTCTTGTAAGTTATCTTCTATAAGTTGAGTTTTATTTCCTAGTCCACAATTTATAAACTCAACATTTTTTAAATTAGGGTTTTCTCTTTTTGCTATATTTATATGAAGTAAACTTGGCTCTACACAATAGATTTTATTATAGTCAGGGTAGTTTTTTAGAATAAACTCTAAAGTATCACCTACGTAAGCTCCTCCATCTAAGAAGTTTATACTATCTACTTTAGGAACTATATCTTTATCAAAGTATTGATTTTCATGGTCATTTGTAAAGTCTTTCATAAACTCTAAATCATAGCTAATTTTAAAGTTAATTACTTTTTCAAAAACCTCTTTTGACTTTTCATCTTTTAAAAGCTCATATGTTTTTTTATATCTATCTTTATTTTTTAAAAAGTCTTCTTTAAAATCACCCATAAAAATGGGAGAGGGTAGTTCAAGGTTACTATTGTTATAAAAACTAAGGTAGTTAAAGTTTTCATAGCCAAATTCATCTAGCTTGTTTTTCACTTCTATAGGACTTCCAGTAGAAACACTAAGAATAATTGAATTTTCTTTTGGTACATCTTCTATTTTTAGAATATGTTTCTTTTTTGAGCTTTGAACTCTTGTAAAGTCATCTATTATACCATCAACCTTTATATGTTTAGTTATGGCTTTCCCAAATTTATTTATACCTAAGATATATTTTTTTACATCTCTTGAGTTGATAAAAAGCTGTGTAAGCTTTTTATCTTTTTGGTTGATATAATCGAAGTTTACAAGATTCATTTATTACTTTGTGTAAGTAGTTTTAAACTTTTTGTGTTAAAAAGTTTTAGTGTTTCACTTTTCATAGCTTTTAGTTCATTTGTGAAGCCATTGTTTGCAAATAAAATAAATACATCAGCTTGTATCCCAACATCCTTACAATCTTGCATTAGTTTTGTAAGTACTGCTTTTTTCATTTTTGAAGTACTGTTTTTACAAACACCAACTATTATTTTGTTGCCTTTTGTCTGTACTATTACATCTATTTGTCTTGTTTTATCCCAGTATTTACCTAAATCTTTAATTCCATCTTTTTCGTAGAAATCTCGTGAGTATTCCATACATAATTCTTCAAAAATAAACTCTTGAAATTGTGTAAAGTTGTTTTTAAATCTCTCATCAAATTCAGTATATTTTTTATCTCTAATACCTTTATAAATAGGTGAAACAAAAGCAAACCAAAATCTTAAAAATGGTGTCGTAAATAAAAGCTTTTTTGACACATCACTATTATTTATTTTTTTAGCTAAGAAGTTAAATGATGATTCAATTTCAATGATACCTTTATCACAAAGGTTATCAACACAAGTCATTCCCTCTTCAAAGCTTACATGAGCTCTTTTAAAAGAAGCATTTGTTCTTCTATCACTTAAAGCAATTCCTGTTAATACAGCATGGTCTATATGATAACCACCTGTTAGTAAATGAACTTCTCTTTTAAGCTCTTCATAGTTATTTAAAATATGAGATTTAATTAATTCCTCTATAGGTTTTGTAGTATCAATCTTTAGGTCATATCCACCAAATACATTAAAGTATTTAACTGCTGTTTGCATATCCTTTGGATTGTTTTTTTCACAAAAAAGCGCAAACTGCTTCTTTGTTGATAAGTCGATTAAAAAAATGTTAGTCCTTTGTATTTTTATATTTTAAATAAATCTTTTGGATTTATATGATAAGAGTTTTTTGTAGCTTGAAACATTAGGTTATTGCTTACTCTTCCTATAACATAACCTTTTTTTATCCATTTGCCAACCCTAAGTGTTGGAGCTATTTCATCTAAATGAGAATAGATTGTATGTAAACCATTTTGATGTTGCACAATAACTACATTTTCAAGCATTCCTGCATTTTTTTTAGCATATACAACTTTCCCATTTAATACAGATACAACTTTTGCTTTTGGTCTTTTTGTCTTTAAAACTACTGATTCATTAAATAGTTTAATTTTATAAACAGGGTCATAGTAAGTACCAAACTTTTTCACAACCTTAAAAGATTTTAGAGGTGCAATTGTTTTTTCCCCTCTGTATCTTGTGATTTTTACACCAGATGTAGAAGATCCAATCTTTCTAACATCAAGATTTAACTTCTGTGCATATCTTTGATTTCTATCTTGAGATGATTCGATTTTTTTAGAGCTTATTTTGCTGTTTTCCTTCTTCCTTTTTTCAGCAAGTAATCTTCTTATTCTTTCTCTTCTCTCACGCTCTTTTTCTATTTCTTCTTTTTTAAGAATATTAAGTTTAGATAAAAGAGTTTTTAAAGACTCTTGTTTTCTTACAACTTCTTTTAATTGCTCTTGATACTCTTTGTGTTGTCTTTCTAAACTACTAAGAGATTCAGAGTGTTTTGATTTTAACGTATTTAGGGTTTTCTTTGTTTCTTGTCTCTCTTTTATATATGAAGAGATTCTTTTGATTTTCTTTTGATTTTCTTTTGTATTACTTGTAAGTAAATCATAGTTGTTATTTAGTTTTAGTATTTCATCTTTTGAATTTTGAGATAAAATAGTATATATTTCACTATCAACAAGCTCTCTTAAGCTATTTTTAGATGCAAGTTTTAAAGCAATTGACGTTGAAAATTCTTCAATAATAGTATCTACTATCTGTTCTTCATTTGTTTTTTTCTTTTTTATTAATTTTGAAGATTTTGTTTTAAGTAAAGATATTTTCTTTTTTGACTCTTCTAATAACTCTGTATGTTTTTCTATATCTGAATTAATTCTTTTTATATCTTTTTCTAATTTTGAGATATTATCATTTTGTTGATTTATTTTTTTTGATAATTCATTGATTTTTTGTGTAGTAGCTCTTTTTTTAGAGACATTACTATTTAAAATCTTTTTATTATTTTGTATTTTTTTATCTATAGATTTAGTTGAAGTATAACTAAATGTACTTAGTAAAATTATTGTTAAAAATATTTTAATCATTGTTTATTTTGTACTTTAATAATACGCCAATTATTGTAAACAAAGATATTCCAAATGATAATAGAAATAGTTTCGATAATTCACTGTATAAATCTATCTCAACATTTATTATATCTTTTAGCTCATATGGAAAAATAACCATCATATTATTTGAAACATAATATAAAAATGCACCAACAATTATAAAAGAAAATAGTGAACTAAGGATAGCATAATTTAACACACTTGAAGCACTATATAAAATAGATGCACCATGTAGTCTTAAGATAGCTATTTTAGTACTATGTTCGTGGAACCAAAGTTTTACTTGCTTTGCAATGATAATTATTGCAAAAATTGTAATAATAAAAAATAGAATAAATGTAATACTATTTAATAAAACTAATAATAGATATGTTTGATTATGATTTTTAGAAAATACTTCTACTTTTCTTATATTTTTGTTTTGAAGTAGGGTATCTTTGATCTCATCTAATTGAGTTGTTGTAGGAAACTCTTCTAAATATATCTGATAGAAGTTAGGAAGTTTCCTTTTTAATAATTCTATAGATGTATCAGATAAATTTGATTTGATATTATTGATAATACGATTTTTCTTTAAAGTTTGTATTTTTTCTACATCAATTCCCGCTAAAGTATTAATATTCTCTTTGATAAGAGGTGTATTTGTAACTATAACAATTGAGTAATCATTTGATATTTTTTGTTTATAGTTATCTACTACATTATCAATTAATAGATATATTGAAAAAGTAATTAGCATTGAAGTTAAAGGAATTAAAAAAGCAAAAATATTTTTAAGAAACTTCATATATCATACCATCCTCTAAAGACAACTGTCTAAATTTAATACCTAAGTTTTTAGGAACTCTATGAGTTACAACTACTATAGTAATACCTAGTTGTTCATTTGCACCTTTTAGTAAGTTCCATACAACTTCAGCAGAATAATCATCAAGATTTCCTGTAGGTTCATCCGCAATAATAATTTTTGGGTTATGTGCTAAAGCTCTTGCTACTGCTACTCTTTGTTGCTCACCTCCACTTATTTCATTTGGATAATATCCCGCTCTATGAGAAAGTCTTACATGAGCTAAAAGCTTATTTGCTTGATCTCTTGAAACTTCATTTGAGTAACCATTGATTTTAAGAGGAATCATTATATTTTCTTCAATAGTAAATTCACTAATAAGTTTGTAGTCTTGAAATATAATTCCAATATCTTTTCTTAAAACCCTTAGCTTTTTACCTCCAATACCAAATACTTCTTGTCCTTCAATCTTTAAACTACCATGTTTTAAGGGAATATCTCCATAAAATGATTTTAATAAAGTAGATTTACCACTACCTGAGTTTCCACCTATGAAGATGAACTCTTTTTGTTTAATAGTAAAATTACCTTTTTTTATAATATATTTATTATCATCATAAGATAAGTATATATTTTTAGCTTCAATCATTTACTTAAAATCTCTTTTAATTTTTTATGTGCATTTAGGTTAGAGCTTGTAGGAATAGGACTTCCTTGATAATAAGAAATCTTTCCTTGCTCAACTAAGATATACTTACTTACAGGTCTATCAAAGTTACCCATAGTAAGTTGTATCATTCCTGAATTTTCTTTGTTTTCTAAAGTAAAAATATCTTCAATATGAACAAAATATCCATTTTCAACTACAGATTTTGTTGGGATGTTTTCAATCAATTTTAAATAGTCTTCTATTTCAAAATCAAAATCAAAATCAGGCTTTATATCTATAGGTTCATCTTCTTGTGAAGATACTAAAACTACATCATAGATATTTTTACCCATTTTTTTCCATCTGTCTTCATATTTACTTGATACTTCTAAATCTTTATTTATATCAATAGTAATTCTTCCTTTTGGAAGATTTGTAAGAAGTTCTGTACAATAATCAAAATACTTTCTACTATCAGTTCTAAGCTCTAAAGTTCCACCGATTTTTAAAACTCTTAAAGCTTCATTGATAAACTCATTTGAGTAGATTCTTCTATGTGGTTTTTTATCCCAAGGTACAGGGAAGTGTACAAAGATTTTACCAACTTTGTTTGATTTAATAAACTCCATAAATAATCTTGCATCATAGTTTACAACTAAAACATTTTCTATTTCTTGTATTTCTAGTTGTTTTGATAACTGCTCAATGGATGGAGTATGTATTTCAAGTCCTACAAACTGTACATCAGGATTGTTTTTTGCTTGGTGAATTAGATGTCTACCACTTCCAAAACCAATCTCTATTTGTATTTCTTTGTCTGTATCAAATTCATCTACAAAATAGTTTATATCTTTTATATATTTATTTTGTGGAACAATTTTATTTGAAAAATTATTTGTATTTGAAAAAATAATATCAGCTTCAATAGTTTTTGCATAACTGTTGATTGCATCTTTTACAACAGATACTGGTGAGACTCTTGTAACTTTATCAAATTTAACCATCTGATTTTCATCTTTTGGTCTAACTGTTAGTAAAAACTCTCTGTTATCTTTTTGAACAGCTATTTTATATTCTGTATTTCTTTTTTTCTGCGTGAAATTGTATGATTTTGCTATAAACTTAAAATCAACACCATCACAAGTTGATGGCGTTTTAACTAAATCTGTTTTTTTATATACGATATGCGGCATTTTCTTCTTTACTATTTTTGAATTTTTGGTAAGATTAATTCAGCTTCATCAGTTTTATCTGAAATTAATCCATATGTGTCATTTGCTTGAATAGAGTATTTGTATTGTATTCCATTGATGATATTATTATCTTCAAATCTTAAGCCTTTAATATCAGTGAACTTTTCTGTTTTACTTTCCCAGAAACCTGTTTGAGTAGTTTTATATACGTTATAAGAAACTGCTCTTTTATCACCTGGTGTCCAGTTTAAAATTGCTTTAGAACCTTGAATTTGAGCTAGAGTCATAATAGGTTTTGAAGGCTTCGTAAGAGTCATACCCATTTTTGCATCAATCTTATCAGAACTTCTTAAAAAGTCTTTATCAATTGAGTAAACTTTATAGTAGTATGTTTTCCCATCATCATCTATATGGTCTGTATAGTCTAAAGTATTTTTTGTAAACTCTTTATGCTTTGTAAATCCAATACTTTTAAATGGACTTCTATAAATTACATATTTTATAACATCTTCAGTAGGACTTGGTTCCCATCTTAAAACTATTTTCTTAGGTTGGTTTGTTGTTACTTGAAGATTTTGTACACCAATTGGTAAAGGTTTTGTTTTTGCAGTTACTACTTTACTTGGTTGAGTTGCTATATCTTCAAAAGTATAAGCAATTACTCTGTATTTAAATGTTTCATTATTCCCTAAGTTAGAATCAATGTACTCAGCATTTAGTCTACCCTTGATTGTTTTTAAAGTAACCCATTTTGTATTTTTTAAATCAAGTTTTTGTACTTTATAATACTCGATTCTTAAATCAGGATGTGGTCTCCATACAATTTTTATTCTATTTGGAAGGTCATTTATTCCCTGAACAAAACTTACAGGTAAAGCCCTTGCAGAAGTACTAGCAACTAAAGCTTTTGTTGTTTTTGATTCCATTCCATTTCTTGCTTTTGAAGAGATTTTGTAAACATATTTTGTATTTGGATCTAAGTTTGTATCCACAAAATGCGTAGCATATCTGTTGTCTAAACTCTCAATTAGTTTTAATCTTCTACCATCTTTGTGCATATTGGCTCTGTAGAAGTTATATCCCACAACTCTTGGGTCATCTACTTTTTGCCATTCAAAACCTATTGATGTAATATCAGAAATCACCTTAATTGAGTTGTTATCAACTACAGGAATTGTATCATCAATTTTTGGTTTTATTGGAGTGTTTAGATTGTTTATACTACAACCACTAAGTAAAAGAACTAAAGCTGTTAATGATGTTGTTTTCATCAATGTTGTCATTTATAATCTCCGTTTGAAAGTTATTATTTAAAAAGTCATTCATATCATTTGGTAAATCTGCTTTAAAACTCATCTGTTTTTTTGTTATAGGATGAGTTAAATATAGATTATATGCATGTAAATAAAATCTATTTATTTTATTTAAATCGCCCTTAAAACCATATAAATTATCTCCTAAAATATGCCTATTTATCGAAGCTAGGTGTACTCTTATTTGATGAGTTCTTCCTGTAAATAGTTTTGCTGCTATTAGCTCATATTTTTCATTATTACTTTTTTGTATTTTGGCAAAAGCTGACTTTGCATTTTTACCATTTGCTTCAATTGACATTTTTAGTCTATTATTTGGACTTCTTCCAATTGGTTTTTCCATTACGATATTATCTTTTAAAGGTAAATCAATGATTGCAAGATAGTACCTTCCCATAGATTTATCTTCAAGTTGTTTTGATAATCCTACATGAGCTTCATTTGTCTTTGCAACAACCATCACTCCACTTGTTCCTTTATCAAGTCTATGAACTATTCCATGTCTTTCTTCACCTGATATTGTTGATAGTGATATATTTTTAAGTTTTAGCCAATCTACAAGTGTTGCATCTTTTACACTAGGTGCATCATGTACTGTAAGATTGTAAGGTTTATTTACAACTAAGATATGTTCATCTTCATAAATTATTTTTACATCTTTACCTTCAAGTGATTCTTTTACAAAAGTTTCATCTTTTACTGGGTTTAGTTCAGTTTGGGGAAAATGAACATCAACTTTTTGATCTACTTTTAATTTAAGTCCTGTTTTACTAACAGTCTTCCCATCAACTTGTACAAACTCTTTTTTTATAAGTTGTTCTATTTGGTTCCTAGATGCATCAATTTGTGATGCAAGGAATTTATCTAGTCTATTTGCTTCTTGAACAATAAAATTTTTATCCATATTTAGATACTCTTTCACTATGCGTTTATTTGATAAGAGGATTATATCCCATTTTGATTATTTATTACTAATCTTTGTTTTACCTTTGGTGTTTTTATCACATCACCTTATAAGTGAAACAAATGAAATATTAGCAAAGAAACAATTAATATACTTTTCAATTTCACTAATTGCTTTTGCATTTGTGTTTATTTTACCAATTAGGAAGAAATTAAGACTAATTCCGTTTTTATATTGGGTAGGTATTGCGTTGCTTTTAGCTGTGGAGTTTTGGGGAGTAACAAAGCTTGGTGCAAAAAGATGGTTGCCAGTTCCAATTTTAAATACTACTATGCAACCCTCAGAGCTTATAAAACCAATTTATATTTTAATGCTTGGCTATTTAATACATAGTAGACCGCCACCAAAAAAAGGTTATGGATTAAAAGATTTTATATATTTTTCTTTTTATATATTATTGCCTTTTATTTTGATTGCAAAAGAACCTGATTTAGGAACAGCACTTGTAATGCTTTTAGTAGGTTATGGTATTTTATTTATTATTGGTGTAAATTGGAAAATTTGGGCAACTATTATTTTAAGTATAGGTCTAGCTTCTCCTTTAATTTATACATATTTAATCAAAGATTATCAAAAGAAAAGAATTAAAGATTTTATATCTGAAAAACCAAGTTATCACGTACAGCAATCAATTATTGCTATTGGTTCAGGTGGGCTTGTTGGAAAAGTAAGTGAAGATGCAACCCAAACACAATTGAAATTTTTGCCAATTGCTACAAGTGATTTTATTTTTGCATACTTTGTAGAGAGATATGGTTTCTTAGGTGCCTTAGGGCTTATTTTTATTTATGCATTACTTATTATGCATTTACTTAGTATGAATTATTACTACAAAGATGACTATGTCATACGTTGTTTTGCCTCCGGATTGGCACTTTTAATATTTTTTAATATGAGTGTTAATATTCTAATGGTTATTGGTTTTGCACCTGTTGTAGGTCTTCCATTGCCATTATTTTCCTATGGTGGTAGTTCTTTTATCAATTTTGTAGTAATATTCGCAATATTAGAGAATTTATTAGCTTTTAGATACATGGATATGTACAATTATGAGAGGAGATTATAATTTATGAAAGCTCAAAGTAATACGTTTATTGGTTTTGAAGACGATTTTAATGAATCACAAGCAGTTTTATTTGGAGTTCCTTTTGATGGAACAACATCTTTTAAGCCAGGAGCTAGATTTGCCCCAAGTGCAATGAGAGAAGAGTCTTGGGCTATAGAAAGCTACTCTCCTTACCTAGATAGAGATTTAGAGGATTTAAAGCTTTTTGATTATGGTAATTTAGAGCTTCCTTTCGGGGATAAAATGAGTGCTTTATCTATGATAGAAGAAATAGTTGATGAGATTGTAGCATCAAATAAAAAGCCTATTATGATGGGTGGTGAGCATTTAGTATCTTATGCTCCTATCAAAGCATTAAGTAAAAAATATGAAGATTTAAATATCATACATTTTGATGCTCATACTGATTTAAGAAAAGATTATTTAGGTGAAGAGTTTTCTCATGCTACTGTTTTTAGAAGAGTTTATGATTTATTAGGCGATGATAGATTAAATCAATTCTGTATTAGAAGTGGATTAAAAGAAGAGTTTGAATGGGCAAGAACTCATGCACATCTAGAGAAGTTCACATATAATACTTTAGAAGATAGGGTAGAAGTATTAAAAAATAAACCTGTATATATTTCAATTGATTTAGATGTATTTGACCCATCAGTATTCCCCGGAACTGGAACACCAGAGCCAGGTGGCATAAACTTCCATCAAATGCTTGAAATTATTGGTATGTTATCAAAGTTAGAAAATGTAGTAGGACTTGATGTTGTTGAACTTAGTCCAAAGCATGATGCAAGTGGAGTATCTACTGCTGTTGCTTGTAAAACTTTAAGAGAGTTAGTTCTAGCAACAATAAAATAAACTATTTACTTTTTATTAAGCTTTTAGTAGTATCATTGATTTGTGTAGAAATTTTATACAAAAGGATAAAGAATGACACATGAATTAATGAAACTACCTTATGAAATGGATGCACTAGAGCCTTTAATGTCAAAGGAAACTTTAGAGTATCACTACGGAAAACATCACCAAACATATGTAAATAAATTAAATGATTTAATAAAAGATACAAAATATGAAGATTTACCATTAGAAGAGATTATTAAGACTTCACAAGGTGGTATTTTTAATAACGCTGCACAAGTATTCAACCATGACTTTTTTTGGAACAGCTTAACTGCTAATGAAAAGCAAATACCAATAAACTTAGAAAATAAGTTATTAGAAACTTTTGGCTCACTTGATGAGTTTAAAAAAGATTTTATTGATAAAGCGACAACTCATTTTGGTTCAGGTTGGGCATGGTTAGTAAAAGATGCTGACAATAAATTAAGTATTATTTCAACATCAAATGCAAATACTCCAATAGTTGATGATTTAAAACCATTACTTGTTTGTGATGTATGGGAACATGCGTATTATATTGATTATAGAAATGCAAGACCTAGTTATTTAGAGAATTTTTGGAAATTAATAAATTGGGATTTTGTAGCACAAAATTTAGAGAACTAAAAAAAAGAGTAACTATTCTATAGTTACTCTTTTTTTTCTTATACTTTTAAAATATTTTTTAGTTTTCTCTTACTATTTTCTTCACTTCTTCAAGAAGTTCAACAGAGGCTTCAATTTCTTCTTTTCTTATTGCAACACTTTCAATATTACAACCAACTGGAATTCCTCTTTTTTTACCAAAGATATAAAGTTCTTCGAATATATCTCTAGATAATTTAACTGATTCTTCTAAAATATTACCAGACTCTTTTAGATCTTCTTCAAGATAGTTTGGAATATTGATACCTAACCATTTCATAAAGTCAAGTGTTTTAGCACTACCACAAGGAGTTAATGTAAAAATAATTGGAACCATTTCTAAATCGTTTTCTTTAACATATTTAGCATAATCTGTTAAGAATATTTTTGATGCTTCTAAATCGTATACACACTGAGTAATAAAAAACTCACAAGAGCTATTTATTTTTGATGCTACTCTTAAGTGTTCATCATGTTTTTTAGCGTGTCTCTCAGGTATTGCAATACCACCTAAACATAGATTATCATTTACTTTTCTTTTTAGTTCATATGCTTGTTTTAAAGTGATATTTGTTTGTTGCTCATGTGAAGCAGCCCCAACAAACACTGAATGAACTTGACTTTGTTTAGTTTCTTCTAACCAAGCAGAAAATCTCTCTTCATTATAGTTCCCAACTGCTCTATAAACGATTCTTGGAGTTTTTAAATCTTGTAAATAATTTTTTGAGTACTCACAAGGATTGATAGTTTTGATAAATGGAAAAGGTCTCTTTTCATCTGTTCTATCAGATTCATCTTGAATATCATATAAAACTAAACCATCAACATTTAATTTAGATATTCTTTCTACATGTTTTTTTGCAATTTTTTTTATTTCTTCTTCTGTATGCTTTATTTTAGGTGGTGTAATACCATATAAAATAATGCCTTCTTCTTTCTTTCTTATTTTATCTGTTAACATTTGTTACCTTGATATATATTATTAAAATTCTCGTATTTTACTAAGTTATGTTTAAAATTATGTAAAAGACTATAATTGATTTTGGTTGTTTAGTATGACTTTGAGCATATCAAGGTCATAAATAGATGGTCCACAGCTTTCTTTAGTTGTTACTATTTTTATAAGTTCATTATTTTTATCATCTAAATAATCATATTCTAAAACATACTCTTTTTTAAGCAAATCAAGTGTAGTTTCATCCTCACATAAAGAGTTTTGAACATCTTCTTTGAAGCTTTTCAGATTTAAACTTGCTATATGAGAAAACCTTTTATTTATTATTTGATATGTATATTTTATTTTATTTTCGATTTTATCAATATCCTTCAAGTTTGTATACGAATTAACTTTTATTGGTACTTGTTCTTTATATAGCTTTATTTGAGATTCAATAAAATAGTCTTCTAACAAATAAACTTTTATAACATCTAAACTTGTAACCAACGTTACAATTAAATTTAATGTTACAGTTAATTTCGCAAGAAATGAGAAAAATCTAGAACCTTTATATTTGTTTGAACTTTTTATTACAGCAATAAAAATGAATATTGTATAAAAGAATAAAATTGAAAATAAAAAAAGATTAAATAGTGTCTCTTCTTTATTGAAAGTCAATTGATAATTAGTGTTTTCTAAATCAAGATTAATATAACTATTTAATACAAAAGTAATAAGCACAAAATAAATCCAAAATACTATATTTAAAGGTATCTCACCATTGAATAAGTTTTTAAAAAATTCATTTAGTTTAGTCATTTTTTCTTTCCCTTTTAATAAAATCTGTATTGTACATTAAAAATAAGCTTTGTAGCACTTTTAGGTCTTGGATAATCTTTATATGCAATTTTAATCAATTCTAAACTATACTCATCAAAAACAGAGTAGCCTGAAGAGTTAGTTATCTTCAAATTGGAAATATCACCATTTGGATGAAATATAAAAGATACTTGATTTATACCTGATATTCTCATTTCCCTTGCAATATAAGGATAACCCATCTGATTTAATACCCTTTGTGTTATTGCTTGAAATGTATTTAAATTTTTCTTAATAAATGCTTTTTGAACTTTTGTAAATGTATCAAACTCTCTTCCATAAAGTCTTTCAACTTGACTTAACATTTTTTCTTCTTTTGGATTACTTTGAGATAAGAAATCTTCTAGTGTTTTATGTTGAATAGATTCCTCTTTATTAACAATTTGTTCTTTTAATATTTTATTTTGCAGTTTTTTACTTTTTTCTAACTCTTTCTTTTTAACATTACGTTTAATTGTTTTTTTAACTTGCGCTTTTTTCTTAATACTTTTTTTCTTTTCTATTTTTGGTTTTTGTGTTTTAGTTACTTCTTTTTTTAGCTCAAGCTTTTTAGGTTCAATCTTTTTTTTAAGTTTTACATATTTAATTTCAGTTGTTTTTTTTAGTTCTTCTTTTTTTTCTTGCTCTTTTTTGGGTTCAGTAGTTTTTTCAATAGAAAAAAGAAATAAGAAGTGAAATGAAATAGATAATAAAAATGCAATTAAAATTAGTTTCATAAAAGGATTATATTAAAAAAATACTAATGTAATATTAATCAATTTTTATATAAGCTTTAATTTTATTATTTAATG
>JBLWVX010000020.1:0-43430 GCA_048268245.1 Arcobacteraceae bacterium | reverse complement strand
ATCATTAAAAAAAATACTAAAAAATAAATATGTTCTTTATATATCCAATAAAGACACTTCTTACACAAAAATAATAAAAGTATTGGATATTTTTTTCAAAAAGACACTTTGGACAAATAATCAAAAAGAAGCAAATGACTTATATAAAAAAGAAAATCCTAGAGTTATAATTACAGATATTTTACTAGAAGAGTATAATGGCTTTGATTTTATAAAAGAGATAAGAAAAAAAGATGAAAAAATACCAATCATAGTAATAAGTTCAAAAAAAGATACAACAACCCTCATAAAAGCAATTAAATTGAATTTGACAGATTATATACTAAAGCCTGTTGATATAAATAGTTTAATTTATGCTCTAAATAATAGTGCCAAAAAACTTCTTAATGGAGAAAGTCATACAATAAGTATCAGCAAATATAAACACTATAACTATATAGATAATAGTTTATATATAAATAAAAAAATTGTAAAATTAACAAAAAATGAAATTATACTTTTAGAGTTATTACTTGAAAATAAAAATAGTATCGTAAAAATACAAAAAATAAAAAATCATATTTGGAAAGATAAAGAAGTTAGTGAATCTGCATTTAAATCTTTAATTAGCAGACTTTCAAATAAAGTAGGCAAAGAATCCATAACCAATAGTTTTGGTATTGGTTATGGGATTATTGATAACTAATCTATTAATTTATCAACAATTTTTATCATGTAGTTTGCAGAATTAATTGCAGATGATTTTAAAAATTCATCAAAATCAATATCAGCACCACCATCAGCAGTATCTGAAATAGCTCTTAATACAAAAAATGGTACATTTAAAGCATCACAAATAACTGCAACACTAGCACCTTCCATTTCTAAGGCATCAGCTTTAAAAGTTGATTCAATAAACTTTTTTCGCTCACTTGAATGAACAAATTGATCACCAGTAGCAATTGTACCTTCAATAACTTTTAAATCATTTTCTTTTGCTACTTCTTTAGCTATAGCTTTTAGGTTTTCAGATGTTTCAACAAATACACTTCCACCAGGTACAAAACCATTTGGATGACCAAACGCAGTAATATCTAAATCATGTTGACATAATTTATCAGCAATTATTAAATCACCAATTTTAAGTTTAGGATTTATTCCACCAGCAACACCTGAGAAAAGAAGAGTATCACATCCAAATTTTTCAATCATTGTAGTAGCCGTTAAACTTGCAAATACTTTTCCAATTTTAGAATAAGCAATAACAATTTCTAAACCTTTATAATTTACTTCATAATATTTATTATTAGCAAACTCAACAATATTTACATTATCAAAATGAGCTAAAAGAGGTTCAATTTCCTCTTCCATTGCTCCCATTATTGCAATTTTAGTCATTTAATGCCTCAATTGTCTTTTCTAAAGACTTCATATCACTAACATTTAGTGTTGGTACACCTTTAACAATTTTTCTGTTTAAACCTTTTAAAACAATACCATTTCCAAACTCAATAAATGCATCTACATTTTTATGAGCGCTAATTGATTGTTTATATTTAACAGGCTTTGTAAGTTGTGATGCTAAAAGTTCAATAGCATCATCTTTTGTAGTATATGCTTCAGTTGTTACATTTGAAATCACTGATGCAAATTCATCTTTTAAATACTCATCTAAGTATGGTCTTAAGTTTTCAACAGCACTTTCAAGTAACTCACAGTGACTAGCAACAGACATATCTAAAACTATTGCTCTTTTAGCTCCTGCTTCTTTGAAAGTATCTACTAAACTTTCTAAATCTGATTTAATACCTGCTAATACTAATTGTCCATCCATATTATAATTTGCTGGCCAAACTTGTTTACCTGCTTCTCTTTGTTCTTTACAAATATTTTCTACTGTAGTGTCATCAAGACCAACTAAAGCCATCATTCCTGCATTTCCACCTGAACAAGCTTCAGTCATAAATAAACCTCTTCTATGTACTAACTCAACAGCATCTAAATAATCAATTGCACCTGCACTAACTAATGCAGAAAACTCACCTAATGAATGTCCTAAAACAAACTCTGGTTGAATTTCACATTTTTCTTTAAAAATTGCATTTGCAATAGAACTTACTAATAAAATAGCAGGTTGAGTATATTCAGTTTTACCTAAGTTGTCATTCTCTTCAAATAAAAGCTCTTCAAAATTAATACCTAATCTTTCACTAGCTTTAGAAATCATATCTTTTGCAATTTCGCTATTCTCAAAGAAATCTTTTCCCATTCTAACAGTTTGACTTCCTTGTCCTGGAAAAATAAAAGCAACTTTTTTCATTGTAAATACCTTTTTATTTAAAATAATTAGTTTATAAAAACTATTTGTTAAAGCTTATAAAAAACAAACCTTAAAAAATAGTTTTGCCCAAGTGTAAAATACACTTGGGCAAATATGTGATATCGTAATCAAAACTGCAAGTCTATACTTGCAAATATTTTGCTAACCTAGCAACTATTAATTACAACCACAACCACCAGTAGACTGTGGTTGGCTTCCGCCACCACCACAACATCCACCGCTCATTGCAGCCATTCCACCAACTACACCTGTTTGCATCTCTTCTTCAGTAGCTGCTCTCATAGATGTAATAGCAACAGAGAACATTAAAGTCTTTCCTGCCATTGGATGATTGTAATCAATTGTAACTTCGTTGTCATTAAATGATTTAACTACAACTTGTACAGTCTCACCATTTTCACCAGTACCATATAAAGACATTCCTTCGCTTAATTCAATACCTGCGAATTGTTCTTTTGGTAAAGTTTGAATTGCTTCTTCATTGTACTCACCGTACCCATCTTTTGCTTCAACTAAAACGTCAGCTTTATCATTTTCTGACATTTCCACTAATTTAGACTCTAAACCTGGAATAATTTGACCTTTTCCAGCAATAAACTCTAGTGGCGCTTGACCAACATTAGTGTCAAGTTGTTCACCGCTATTTGCGTCTTTTAAAGTATATTCAATACCTATAACTTTTGACATATTCTTTCCTTATTAAAATTTATAATTTGTTTAAATTTTTCTTTGCTATCTTTGTTTCATCTGAACTTGGATAAAGATCTATTAAAGTACTATAAAAACTCTTTGCATTTTCTTTATCACCTGTATGTTCAAACGAGATAGCACTGTGCAATAATAAAGATGGCATATAAGCTGCTTTATCATTTAATATAGCAGATTTTTTAAAATGACTTATTGCAAGATCATATTTCTTTCTTACATACCACATTTCACCTAAGTAATAATTACTTTCAGCAGGCTTATAGTTTAAAGATATTAGCTGTTCGAATTTTGGAATAGCATATTTAAAATATCTTTTTTGGAATAAACTCTTAGCATCTTTCATTATCTGAGCTTTATCAGAAGATTCTAATTTCTTAGGCTCTTCTTTTTTTGCATCAGTAGTTTTAGGTGCAGTTGTTGCAACACTTGATGTAGATTTAACTCCAAGTGATTTTTTTAAACTCTCAAATTCAGCTCTTGTAATAAACTGATCCATGTTTTTTCTAAGTTCACTTGCTGATACATATTCTCTATTAATTTTATTTACTAATTTAGAAATTTTTGTAACAGCTTTTTTCAATGTAGCAATACTTGCTCTCATCTCTTTATCTGTTTCTTCTTTCATATTTAAAAGTTCTTCAGATACAGATTTTATTTCTGCTGTCTCAGTACTATTTTTTGTAGCTAATTGAGAAGACATTTCAACTTGTTTCATTAATTCATTCATTCTTAAAACAGTTGAATTAAGTTTTGAAGAATCACCTTCATATATTGATTCTAAGCCTTCTAATCTTTTCTTTAAACTTTCAATAAGTAAATTAACATCATTAATTTTAGAATTAAGCGTTGTTAATTTCTTTTGATTTTTTAAGATGTATTTTTCAGCTGAATTTAATCCATATGGATTTTTTGAATTTAAATCACCTGCTCCAAATACAGAAACCTCTTCGGCAAAAGAGATTCCTATAGAAGCAGTGATTAAAAAAGATACAATATATTTATTCATAGAACTTATTTAACTAAAGTATGTTCAACTCTTCTGTTTTTTGACCAACAGTTTTTATTTTTCTCAGAACAAACTGGGTTACTTTCGCCTAAAGAAATTAATGAAATATTAGCTTCTACACCATTGTTTTCTAAAACATTCTTAACAGCTTTTGCTCTTTTTAAACCTAAAGCATAGTTGTATTCATCAGTTCCCCACTCATCAGTGTTACCAGAAACTTTTACAGTTGTTGATGGGTTTAATGCAGATAATTTAGAAGCATTAGACATTGCTTTTTCTTTCATATCAGCAGTTAAATTATATTTATCAAATCCAAAGTAAATATTTTCAATTAATACTTTTTTACCATTGATCATATAGTAAGCACCATTCTCAGCTTTTTCAACCATTGAAAAGCTTCCATCCATAACTTGCTCTACATTTGTATCTGGAATAGTATTTAATGCAGTTTCAGAGTTTTGCTCAGGTGCATTGTTTACATTCATGTCTACATTTTTTTCACTACAACCTGTAAATAAAACAGATGCTATTAAGAAAGAGTAAATGCTAATTTTTTTCATAAATTTGTCCTTAGAATTAAAATTTACTTTGATTTTACAAAATCAAAACTTAATTAATCATTATTTGGTTACCAATCAATAGATTGAATTCTTCCACCATCAAGATTAAACAAGTAAGACTTATTGAAATTAAGCCTAATTATACCAACAGAACTCTGATTATTAAAGTCTTTGATAAATAACAATGATTCTCCATCTTTTGAAAATTTAGGAAACTGATTCACACCACTTGAAGTTAATCTTTTTAAACTATCAGACTTCGTTGACATTAAATATAAATTGAATGTTCTATTACTAAATTCATTTTCACTCTCTCTACTCACATAAACAATATTGTCTTTGTATGATGTAGCTGAAGAGTTATTTCTACTATGATAAACTAACCTTTCAACACCTCTAGAATTAAATGACTTAGCAAAGATATTTGGATATCCTAATCGATCAGAAACAAATACCATTCTTGATTCATCATCAATAAACTGAGCACTAACATCAATTCCACTATAGTTAGTTACTTGTTTAGCACTTTTAGTATTTGTATCATATAAATAAACATCAGGTTGATTGTTAGGCGAAGCAGTAATTAAAACTTTTGAACCATTACTATTTACATCAGAAGCAACAATCATACCATCTGATTGCATAATAATACTTTTTTCTTGAGTATAAATATTTAATTTTACTAAAGTTGGTTTTGTATAATTATATGATGTATAATATATAGATCTTTGCTCTTTATCTGCCCACTTAGGGAAAATATTTAGACCACCTCTGATTATAGTTTTTTTATAATTTAAAGTATAATCACCAATCATAATATTAGCTTTTTTACTGTCAGCATAAGTTGAAAATACAACAAACTTATCCATCCAATCAATACTTGGTGCTTTAAAGTGATCATTTACACTAATAGCAGTTCTATGAGCTAAAAAAGGATATCTATCTTCTTTTAAAGTAGTATAACTTTTTTGTAAACTTAAAGTTTTTGCATTAATATCAAATAGTTTAGTATAAAGAGTATATGAACCATTTAAAGATCTTTTAGCACTAAGTAAAAGATACAAGTCTAAACCATCATTTGAAAGTCTTAAAGTATCCGGTTCTTCTTCAAATTTAAAAACAGAATTTGATAAAGCAACATCAAAATGTCCACTTATAATCAAGTCCTTTGTTAGCATCTCTTTAATTTTGCTAAGTGTAGCAATTTCAGCAGAATCACTAGCAATATTAACTGAGATTTTTGGTAATGTTTTGGCTTTTTTTATGATTTCAAGATTTGCATCAACTTGAGCAAATAAAAAACCACATAAAGCAAATAAAAATATAAAAGTTTTTTTCATTGATTATCCTTCAGATCTAAAGTTTACACTTATTTTTACAGTTTTACCCTTTTTGGGTTTAGGATATATTATACTTTTTTGTTCTTCTAAAAAAGCTTTCAAAGATTCATCAAAATTGATATTTTGTGAAAATTTTGTAAATCTATAATCAAAACTACCACTTGAAGAAATTGTTACTATTATAGTAGCTAAAAGATTTTCTTCTCTAGTTGTTGGAGACCAAGCTGAAAGCATCTCATTTACTTTTGAAAAATACTCATCACTTTCATCATTTTTACTCAAATTCTTTGAACTAATATTAGTAGTTGTAATTTTATCATTTAATAATTTATCAACTTTTACATTAGATGATTTTTTTTCTCTTTCAAATTTTGCTTTAAATCTTTTTGGGTCAATAGATTGCTTAACATTATTAACCTCTTCTTTTTTTACTTTTACTTCTTTTGTTTTAACTCTCCCAAAAAGAGATTTCAAATCAGGTCGTTTTTTATTTGAAACAGATGCAGCTTTTATTATCTCTTTTTCTGGTTCTTTTTCTTTTATTTTCTCTTTTTTAGCTACACGTTTTTTATCGCTTTTTTCAATAATCATATCTAATTGAATGACAGTCTCTTTTGTTTTAATATCAAATGTTTTAGGTTTAGAATCTACAACATAAAATATAAAAATAAAAGCAATGATAAAATAGATAAATAAAGAGATTAATCCTGAGATATATAAAAAAGAGTTTTTTTGCATAAACTACCCATCAGTTACTAATGAGACTTTATAAAATCCAGCTTCTTTTACAGACTTTAAAACAAAAATAACATCATTATATTTTAAGTCTTTATCAGCTCTAATATGAACAGGTGTTTTTTGATCTTTGCCATTTGAGAAAAGTACAAAACTATCTGGAAATTCATTTAAAGTAATGTTATTTCCCTTATTTATTTTTACAATTCTGTCTTTTGTAATAAAAATATTAATTTTTTTAAAATCTTGTACTTGTTTAGATTTACTTCCTTGAGGAAGATTAACTGATTCTTCAAACTCTATTACTGGTGCAGTAACCATTAATATAGCTAAAAGAACAAGCATAATATCTACTAAAGGAGTAATGTTTAAATCAGGTTTTTGGTTAAAATCGTACAAGTTTAACCCTTAGCAATTAAAATTTCTGCTTGTGCCTTGATATAAGTATTTAATTCATATACTTTTCTAGTTAACACTTGGTGGAATGTATAAGCAAATATTGCTACAAATATTCCTGCAGCTGTTGCAACAAGTGCTTCTGAAATTGCAGGTGCAATTAAAGAAAAACCAACTTTTGAATGTCCTGAAAACTTAGCAAATGACTCAAGTATTCCAACAACAGTACCAAATAAACCAATAAATGGAGATGTAGATGAAATAATTGCTAACCAAGAAATACCTGCACTTGCATCTTTAATAATATTTATTTCACATGCATGCAAAATCTCTCTTGTAGAACTATTGTTTGAACATTTATTTAAAGACGAAAAAGGAGAAAAACTAGAATCTCTTGAAGTTAAAGAATCTAAAGATTTTTTTTCATTAGTAATTAAACCTTTTAAAGAAACATATCTATAAATAAAAATCCAAAAAGTGATGATTAAGTAAATTGACAGCAGTGCTAAAACTATATAAGTTATAGCACTACTATTTGCCAAATAATTTAGTATTGTGTTTGTCATAAGCTTTTATGCAAATGAATTAATTTTTGCTTCAACTGCAGCAACAGAAACGTTAGAATCTTTTACAGAATTAACTAAGTCTTTTGCAGCATCAATATTTTTAGCGATTTCAGAATCAGCACCTTGAGTTAATGCGATTGCTCCATCTACTAAAACGTCTACAGATTTTTCATCTACTTTAACATGTCCCCAGTTAATAGCAACAGCTTCAGTAGAGTCGTCTTTTTCAATTACGATTACTCCAACAGTTAATGATGAAACTAATGATGCATGACCTGCTAAAACACCGAACTCTCCCTCTTTTCCAGGAAGAGTTACAGTTTTAACATCATCATTAAATATCTCACCGTTTGGACTAACGATTGATAGTTTAATTGTATCCATGTTATACCTTATGGTTATTATTTCATATTTTCAGCTTTAGCTAAAGCCTCATCCATTCCACCAACCATATAGAACGCCATCTCAGGAATTTCGTCGTATTTACCTTCTAAAATCCCTTTGAATCCAGCAATAGTATCTTTTAATTCAACATATTTACCAGGAGAACCTGTAAATACCTCTGCTACGAAGAATGGTTGAGATAAGAATCTCTCAATTTTTCTTGCTCTTGCTACAACAAGTTTATCTTCTTCAGATAACTCATCCATACCAAGAATTGCAATAATATCTTGTAAATCTTTGTACTTTTGAAGAACTGATTGAACACCTCTTGCAACATCGTAGTGCTCTTGACCAATAACGTCTGCACTTAAGATTCTAGAAGTAGAATCTAATGGATCAACTGCTGGGTAAATACCTTTTTCAGCAATTTTTCTGTTAAGTACTGTAGTTGCATCTAAGTGAGCGAATACAGAAGCAGGAGCTGGATCTGTTAAGTCATCCGCTGGTACATATACAGCTTGAACAGAAGTAATTGAACCTTTATTAGTTGAAGTAATTCTTTCTTGTAATTTACCCATTTCTGAAGCAAGTGTTGGTTGGTAACCAACTGCTGAAGGAATTCTACCTAATAAAGCTGACATCTCAGAACCTGATTGTGCAAATCTAAAGATGTTATCAACGAACATTAATACGTCAAGACCTTTTTCATCCCTGAAGTACTCAGCCATTGTAAGACCTGTTAATGCAATTCTATTTCTTGCACCTGGAGGCTCACTCATTTGACCGTAACATAAAGCAACTTTGTCAAGTACGTTAGAGTCTTTCATTTCGTAGTAAAGGTCGTTACCTTCTCTTGTTCTCTCACCAACACCGGCAAATACTGAGTAACCTGAGTGTTTGAATGCAACGTTATGGATAAGCTCCATAATAATAACTGTTTTACCAACACCAGCACCACCGAATAGTCCAACTTTACCACCTTTTGAATATGGTGCTAATAAGTCAACTACTTTGATACCCGTTTCGAACATTTCTGTTTTAGTTGATTGCTCTTCAAAAGAAGGAGCAGATCTATGAATAGACCATCTTGGAGCGTCTTCAGAAATTGCTTCACCTTCATCAACAGGGTCACCAATAACGTTAAAGATTCTTCCTAAAACATCTTCACCAACAGGAACCTTAATTGGTCCTCCTGTAGCAGTACACTCTTGACCTCTTGTTAAACCTTCAGTCATATCCATAGCAATAGTTCTAACTCTACTATCACCAATGTGTGCAGCAACTTCTAATACTAATCTATCAGCATTAGCGTCTGCTAATGTAACTTCAATAGCTTCATTAATTTCTGGTAAGTATCCGTCGAATTCAACATCAACAACAGGACCCATTACCTGAATAATTTTACCTTTCATACGGGTAGCTCCTTTAAATTATTTTAACGATTCAACACCACTGATAATTTCTATCAGCTCTGTTGTAATTGCAGCTTGTCTAGCTTTATTATATTCAACTGTTAAAGAATCAACTTTTTCTTTTGCATTCTTTGTAGCAGCTTCCATTGCTTGCATTCTTGCAGAATGTTCAGCAGCTAAAGAATCAATTAAACCGAAATACATATTGAAATCAATATATTTTCCTGTTAATTCATTTAACACTTCTTCATCATCATCTGGCTCAATATCTAACATAGATTCAGTTTCGCTCGCTTCAACATTCTCTAAGCTAATTGGTAACAATTCTCTTACTCTAATTTCTTGAGTAAGCATGTTTAAGAATCCATTATAAACTACGATTACTTTATCAGTTTTCTCATTTCTAAAGTCTTCTACAACATCTTTAATAAAATCAGCTGCTCTGTCATAATCAGGAGCAGAAGAAAGATCATTAACTGTTTGGTCTAATTGAGTACCTTGGAAATTAAAGAAATCAATTCCCTTTCTTCCAACAGCTCTTAATCTAACTGTAGCACCTTTTGCTTCTTGCTCAGCTTTGATTTTACTAACAGTTTTAATTGTTGCCATATTAAAACCACCACAAAGTCCTTTGTCAGCAGTAACAAAAACAATATCAACTGTTTTTGGGTTATCATTTGGAACAAATGCTCTACCGATATTTCCTTCATCTTGAACTTTGCTAACTCTAGCAGCAATATCAGAAAGTACATCATTTATCTTGTTTGCGTAACTTTTAGCTTGCTCAGACAGTTGTCTAGTTCTAGTAAGTTTCGCAGAAGATACAAGCTTCATAGCTTTAGTTGTTTTCTGAGTATTTTTTACACTACCAATTTGTAATTTAATTTCTTTTAAGTTAGCCATTAACTAATCCTTAGTTTGCACTAAATACTGTTTTAAACTCTTCTAAAGCAGCTTTTAATTCAGCTTCAGTCTCATCATCAATTTTTTTCTTAGCTTTAATTGCATCTAAGATGTTAGAGTATTTTTGCTCGAAGAATGCATGTAATTCAGCTTCAAACTTAACAACATCACCAACAGCGATATCATTTAAGTAACCTTTTGTACCTGCATAAATAATTACAATTTGTTTCTCAATTACTAATGGAGCATTAACACCTTGTTTTAATACTTCAACCATTCTTTGACCAAGTTCAAGTTCTTTTCTTGTAGACTCGTCTAAGTCTGATGCAAATTGAGCAAACGCTTCTAACTCTCTAAACTGTGCTAGTGATAATTTTAAAGTACCAGCAACTTGCTTAGTAGCTTTAATTTGTGCTGCACCACCAACTCTTGATACTGATAAACCTACGTTAATCGCTGGTCTAATACCTGAGTTAAATAAGTTAGTTTCTAAGAAAATTTGTCCATCTGTAATAGAAATAACGTTTGTTGGAATATATGCCGCAACGTCTCCCGCTTGTGTTTCAATGATTGGTAATGCAGTCATAGAACCAGCACCCTTCTCATCTGACATTTTAGCAGCTCTTTCTAATAATCTTGAATGTAGATAGAATACATCCCCTGGGAATGCCTCTCTACCTGGAGGTCTTCTTAATAATAATGACATTTCTCTATATGCAACTGCGTGCTTAGTTAAATCATCATATACGATTAATGCGTGTTGACCATTATCTCTAAAGTACTCACCAATTGTAACACCTGTATAAGGAGCTAAGAATTGTAATGCTGAAGAATCAGCAGCACCAGCGTTAACAATAGTAGTATACTCCATTGCTCCAGCTTCTTCTAAAGTTCTAACGATAGAAGCAATTGTAGATGCTTTTTGACCAATAGCAACATAAATACATTTTACGTCTTGATCTTTTTGGTTAAGAATTGTATCAACAGCAACTGTAGTTTTACCAGTTTGTCTATCACCAATAATAAGCTCTCTTTGACCTCTTCCGATTGGAACTAGTGCATCAATAGCTTTAATACCAGTTTGTAATGGCTCATGTACAGATTTTCTTGCCATGATACCAGGAGCTTTTTCCTCAACAAATCTTGTTTCAGCAGCTTCAATAGCACCTTTACCATCAATTGGCTCACCAAGTGCATTAACAACTCTACCTACCATGTTAGGACCAACTGGAGTTTCTAATAATCTACCAAGTCTCTTACAAGAAGTTCCTTCTCTTAATCCTTCACCTTTACCAAGTACAACAATACCTACAGAAGATTCTTCTAAGTTTAAAGCAACACCTTTTTCGCCATTTTCAAACTCAACAATCTCTCCAGCCATAACATTTTTTAGACCGTAAACTTGAGCAACACCATCTGCAAAAGAGATGATCTTACCAGTTTCATTTACATCTACATTTAATTCAAAGTTATCAATTCTCTCTTTAATTATAGAACTGATTTCATCAGCTTGAATTTTTGCACCCATTCAATTTCTCCTTTATAAGTTCTAAACTGCTTTTAAAATATGATCAATCATTTGAGATTTTAATCTTTCTTTCGAGAAAGAAATTTCAACCCCAAGTCCATCAATATCTACTTTAATACCATCATAATCACAAACATTTTGAGATAATGATAAGTTAACATCAAATTTTTTACTAAATTGTTTCTCAATAGAAGAAACATAATCTTTTGAAAGTTCTTGGTTTGTGTAAACAACACCAACATACTCATTATTTAATTTTGCAATTTGAACATCAAGTTCAGTTGCAATATCAGGTAACAAAGTAAGTCTTCTTTTTTCACCAAGTAATTTTACGAAGTTAGTTAAAGTTTCATCAGCTTTTTTAACTAATGATAATACTAACTCTACTTTTTTACTATCACTTACTTCAGGAGAAGAAACAATAGAATTAAACTTTTCATCAGCGTAAGCTGTTGAAATAGTATTTAAGTTAGTACTTAATGTTTTGATAGCTTTACTATCTCTACCATCAACTAACGCTTTTACATATCTTTTTGCTATTAGATCATTCATTTACGCTACCTTTTTAAGAACAATATTAGCTAACTCGTCTTGAGAAAGTTTAATATTATCTGATTTTAATAGCTCATCAAGAACTTCTGCAACAACTTCTCTTTTTGCTTTTGATGTTTCAACTTTAATCATCTCTTCTAGATTTTTTTCTAAATTAGCGATATCAGAATCAACTGCAACAGCAACTTTTTCTTTAACTGAATCAATATCAGCTTTTGCGTTTTCAACAATCTCAGCTGCAAGTTTTTTTGCATCATCAAGTTGTTTTTGAGCTTCATTTACTTTATCTTCAGAAGCTTTTAAAGTATCTTGTACTTTGTCAAGTTCTGCTTGAATAGATAAAGTTCTATCAGCAAAAAATGCTTTAATCTTATCAGCAAGTAAATACCATAAAATTCCAGCAAAAATTATAAAGTTAACGGTTCTCTGTACGATATCGTAATCAGTTTCCGCACCAGCAGCAGCAAATAATGAAAGTGGAGCTAAAGCAGCTACACCAAGTATTAAAAGTTTCTTCATATCATTTTTCCTAACTAAATTGAGCTAAGCTTAGCTTTTAAGCTCTCATTAAATTGAGGCATTGACGATACTAAAGAATCTTTTAATGCTTTAGTTTCCTCTTCCAAATTCTTAGCAAATTCTGCAGATTTTGCTTCCAAATTAGACTTAGCGCTAGCAAGTTTTGCATCAGCACTCTCTTTTGCTTCCTTATAAGCTTGTTCTCTAATAGCAGCTGCTTCTTTCTTCGCATCTGCAATTACTTTATTTGCTTCAGCAATCATACCATCTACATTAGCACCGTTTGATTTTGCATCTTCTAAATCTTTTTTAATAGATTCTGCTCTATCATCCATGTGCTTTAGTAAAGGCTTGAACAGACAGCTGTTTAGCCTAGCAACAACTAAAAGAAAGATGATACCAGAGCTAAGCAATAATACAGGACTTATGTCTAACATTCATTCCTCCATATTTTTTACAGTTTAGTTTAACTAAAACTCGTATATTTTAGCAAAGTTAAATATAAAGTAATATTAAAGGAATAAATTACGTTTTAAATTTCTGTTTTTTGTTACTATTGTAACTTAAAATAAGAGGAAATCTTCTCAATATCTTCTTGTGAGTTGATTTCAATTTTAAAATAGTTCTTCTCTGCTTTTACCTTCAAATCGCTATTTTTAAGTATTTTAACAACCTCGTTTAATGGGTTAAAGTCATATGATGTTACTTTTTTACTCTTTTTTGCTTGTGGGTTGTTTTTTGTCTTCAAATCTTTAATTAATTTTTCAGTTTCTCGTACTGATAATTTTTGACCTATAATAGAGTCAGCTACCATCTTTTGCTCATCTTCGCTAAGTCCAAGCATAACTTTTGCATGTCCTGCACTAATTTTGCTATTTGCTAATAATTGTTGTACATATGAGGATAATTGTAACAGTCTTAATGTATTAGTTATTGATGTTCTAGATTTAAAAACTCTCTTTGATAACTCTTCATGTGTTAAGTCATGTTCATTAATCAATTGAGCATATGAATATGCCAATTCTACAATATTTAAATCATCTCTTTGTATATTTTCAATTAAAGCAAGTTCTCTTAACTTAAATTCATCAGCATCAATTATAAATGCTTTTATTTTTTCTAAGTTAGCCAACTTATGTGCTCGTAATCTTCTCTCACCAGCAACTAAAACATATTCATCTTCATTTATTTCAATAACAGTTACTGGTTGTAACAAACCATGTTCTACTATAGAATCACTTAACTCTTTTAATTTTTCTTCATCAAATATTTTTCTAGGTTGATTTGGATTTGCACTTATTTTTGAAATATCCAATTCCATACTATTACTATTTTTATTATGTGTATTTGAGCTTTCATAAGCAGTTTCTACTTCACCTAATAATTCCCCTAATCCTCTACCTAATGCCATATTATCTCTTCCTAATTATATTTTTAACCTGCAATTGCTTTTGCAAGATTTGTGTAAGCTTTTGTACCAGTGGCACTTGCATCATATAACATAATTGGTTTACCAAAACTTGGGCTTTCAGCCAGTTTAATATTTCTTGGTATAACAACATAAGAACTCTCATCTATTTTAAATAATTTACTTTCAAAGTGTTGAGCTAAATCAGCAAAAACTTGTTTAGACAAGTTGTTTTGTGAGCTATACATTGTTGGTAAAAAACCTCTAATTTGTAAAGACTTATTAATTGTTTGTTTTACTAATTTAATAGTATTTAATAACTGTGCTAAACCTTCTAATGCAAAAAATTCACATTGAATAGGAATAAGCACTGAATTTGATGCACTTAATGTATTTATTGTAATTGGTCCTAGTGCAGGAGGTGAATCAATTATAATATAATCAAAATCTTTTTTAATAGGATCTATTTTTCTTTTTAAAACAAGTTCTCTATCTTTCATATTCTTATAGAACTCTTTTTCGATACCTACTAAACCTATGTTTGAAGGAGCTACTTTTAGATTTTCAATTTCTGAGTCTAACATAATTTCAGGTAGCTCTTTTGTACCTAACATTACATGATAAATATTATACTCATAAGTATCTCTTTGAAAACCTAATGATGTTGTTGCATTAGCTTGTGGATCTGCATCTATTAATAGTACTCTTTTACCCTCTAAGGCAAGTGCAGCACTTAAGTTTACAGCTGTAGTAGTTTTACCTACTCCACCTTTTTGGTTAGCTATTGAAATAATCTCTGTCATCTTAAACTAAATACCTTTTTATTATTTAAGTTAATTGAACCATCACTATTAAGAATTGCATTTTTTAATGGAATTTTTTCATTTTCAATGGTTGCTTGGAACTTTCTACTCTTCTGGAATTCTATCTTAAAATCACTAAAAATTTGCTTCCATGAAATCTGTTTTTCCAAATGTAAAAAATAGCTCTTTAATAATTCTTCTTTATCAATGCAAATGTCTAATTTTCCAAATTCATCACTTACCTCAATTAGGTTTAAACCTATACCACAAAAAATCATATCTTTATTCAAATTTGTAATAGTTCCACCAATTTTTTTATCATCAATATAAAAATCATTTGGCCATTTTAACCAAACATTTGAACCTAAACTTTTTAGTACATTTTTTAATAAAAAAGAAAAATATATCGAAGATGTTTGAAGTGGCAAATCTTTTGGAATCATATTTTTTTTCATAGAAAAAGAAAAAAACAAATTACCTTCTTTACCTGTCCATGAGTTTCCCCTACTTCCAATTCCATTTGTTTGCATATCAGCAATAACACATGTTATCTCATTACTTGGGTTGTTAATTAGATACTTTTTTAAGTATGTGTGTGTAGAATCTACTTTATTTAATCTTATTATTTTCATTTTAACATTATACATTATTGGTTTACAAGATTGCATTAAATATAATCAACTAAAAAAGGTTACTATGTTAGATCCAGTTTTACCAATAGCCTTGTATTTATTACTAGGTTACTTATTTAAAGTCATTTTTCATGATAATTCAAAACAGTTAATTGAATTTATTATTTACTTTTCACTTCCTTCAATTGTTTTTTCAAAAATTTATCCTCTTACTTTGGATGAACGAATATTAAATTTAATACTAATGTTTATAGGGTTTATACTGTTTAATCTAACACTTGCATATTTTATTGGAAAATTAATGAAGCTAGAAAGAGTAATTCTTGCTACATTTATGATTATGGCAACCTTTGGTAATACCTCATTTATAGGTTTTTCATATATCGATGCTTTTTATGGTCAAGATTACATTGTATATGGTTTAATATATGACTTATTTGGTTCTTTTTTACTTCTAGTCTCAATTGGTATGTTTATAATCACTTGGGGTAGTGGAAGAAAAAACGATGTTAAATCTATATTTAAAAGTGTAGTTTTATTTCCACCATCTATAATGTTTTTGATTACAGTATTAGCTAAAAACTTTGAAGTACCTAATTTTTTAATCCTAACTACGGAAACATTAGGTGCAACATTAGTTCCTATTGCTATGATAGCTATTGGTATGAAACTAGAACTTAAACATATTTTTGCAAGATTCCATGTTGTTTCAATGGCAATGATTTTAAAAATGCTAATTGTTCCTATTATTGTACTTTTAGGATTTCAATTATTTTATGGAATTGAAGAGACTTGGGTTAAAGTTACAATTATAGAAGTAGCAATGCCACCTATGACAATGGCAACTGTTTTAGCTATTAAAGGTGGGTTAGATGAAAAAGTTGCAATAAACTCTTTAGTTTTAGGAGTTTTATTAAGTTTATTTACTATTACTGTATATACAACATATTTAGGATAAGTATGTTGTATTTTATATTAAACTAGAATATCACCTACGTTTAATCTTTGTCCTCTAATATAATCTACAGAAGATACAGCTTTTTTTGATGGAGCTTGGATAGTTTTGATTGATAAAGAGCCAGTTTCACAACCTATAATAATAGTATCACTATTTATTTCTAAAATTTCACCCTCTTTATTTTGAGACTCTAAGTCAACTAAATTTATATCTTTAATTTTAAGTTTTGAATCTAAAAATACACCAGGCCAGAAACTATAAGCCTTATATTTTAAATATAATTTTTTAGCATTTTTAAATGATACTAAACCATCTTCTTTTTTTATTTTGCCACAAAAACTTACTTCTGCATCATTTTGTTTCTTAGGTTTGATATTTTCAAAATTATCTAATGTAGTTATAGTTAATTTAGCTGCAATTACAGAAAGTTTGTTAAAAGCTTCAGCAACTTCCATTTCAGGAGTAATTTTTAAGTATTGTAAACCTAAAATATCACCACTATCAAGTCCTTCTTCCATTAACATAGATGTAACACCAGTAAACTCATCATCATTTAGTAATGATTCTTGAATTGGACTAGCACCTCTATATTTAGGTAATAGTGAAGCATGTAAATTAATACAAG
The DNA here is from genome assembly GCA_048268245.1 of Arcobacteraceae bacterium. Classification (GTDB taxonomy): domain Bacteria; phylum Campylobacterota; class Campylobacteria; order Campylobacterales; family Arcobacteraceae; genus Arcobacter_B. The sequence continues at coordinate 26,075 of JBLWVX010000020.1, read as the reverse complement.
GAGCAATATCTAAAATCTCTTTAGGTAATATTTGTCCATATGCAGCAACAATTATAAAATCAGGATCAAAACTTTCAATCTGACTTTTTGCTTCATCATTATTTCTTAATCTTTCAGGTTGAAAAATTGGAATGTCTAAATTTTTGTCTAAGCAATACTGTTTAATATGTGGAGGTGTCAGAACTTGCTTTCTTCCAACTTTTTTATCTGGCTGAGTAAAAAGTGCAACAACTTCATATGAACTATTCATCAATTCTTCAAAAATTTTTGTTGCATAATCAGGTGTTCCCATGAATAAGACTTTTTTCGACATATTAAACCTTTATTTTCTAAATATTGTTCCACTTTTATGATTTTCTTCAACTAAAAAATCATAAGCATTTGTTAAATCAAAACCTGATGAAAGATACATAGGAATATTGTTTCTCATTAAAAAATCTGCAGCTTTTAGCTTAGTTACAATTCCACCTGTTGCAAATTCTGAATTTGCTGTATGTTTCATTTGTAACTCTTCTTCATCGATAGAAGAAACCATCTTTAACATAACAGCATCATCATGTTCTCTGGGATTTTTATTATAATACCCATCTATATCACTTAGAATTACTAACATATCTGCATTAAAATGATATGCAACATGTGCTGCTAATTGGTCATTATCACCAAATAAAAGCTCATCATTTGCAATAACATCATTTTCATTTATAATAGGAAGTATTTTATTTTCAAGTAAAATTTCCATTACATTTTGCGCATTTTTAGTTCTTTTTCTAGAATCAAAATCATCAGCAATTAAAAGCATTTGAGCACATGTAACTCCATGTTCTTTAAATCTTTTTTTATAGTTTTTTAATAAAAGAGGTTGACCAATTGCAGCTAGAGCTTGTCTATTTGCAACTTGAGTTTTATCAAGTTGAAGCGAAGTAAAACCTGCTCCAACTGCTCCTGAAGATACTAAGATAACTTCATAGTTTTTGTCATTTTTTAATTTAGCAATTAAATCAACTAAAGCTGATAATCTTTCAATTGCTAACTGCCCGTCTTGTGTTAAAACAGCAGTTCCTACTTTTATTACTAATCTTTTCATTTACCTTGTTCCAATAATTTATATAATGAAAATTTAATAGCTTCAATATTTTTTCTTGTAATTGAAGAAATTGGTAAAACAAAAAATGGTTTACTATTATCAAATCTATTATAAGTTAAATCCTGAACAAAATATGGTAACTCTTTCTCAAAACCAAATTCATTTGATGTTGATTCTTCTAAACCAATATCAGCAATGAATTTTTTTATATCACCAACTAAATCTTCACCATAATATCCATCAGTCTTACTTAAAGCAATTGCAAAATTTCTTGTTGATAATTCACTTGAGAATTTAGAAACCTCTTCTTTTAAGACATTATATTGGTCAATCATCGTTCTGTAATTTGCTACATCAATTAAGAAAAGTAGTGTTTTTGTTCTTTCTATATGTTTTAAGAATTCTAAACCTAAACCTCTACCATCAGCAGCACCATCGATAATTCCTGGAATATCTGCCATTACAAATGAATTGTAATCACCAACTTCAACAACTCCAAGTTTTGGAGTAAGTGTTGTAAACTCATAATTTGCAACTTCTGGGCTTGCATTTGATGTAGTAGAAATAAGTGTTGACTTACCTACATTTGGATATCCAACTAAACCAACATCAGCTATAAGTTTTAACTCTAGTCTAATATTTTTTGTTTGACCTGGAAGTCCTGGTTGGAAATAAGTTGGTCTTTGATTTCTTGAGTTTTTAAAGTGAACATTACCTAATCCACCTTTTCCACCTTCTAAAAGTTTAACCTTTTCACCCTCTTCTACTAAATCTAGTAAAAGCTCTCCTGTATCTTCATCAATAACTTGTGTTCCAGGAGGAACTGTAAGAATTAAAGCATCTGCTGACTTTCCAGTCATTCTAGAACCCATTCCTTGTTTTCCATTATCTGCTTTGAAAACTTTTCTTCCTTTATAAAAAGATAAAGTATCTGTGTTGTTATCTACTACAAAGTAAACATCACCACCTTTTCCACCATCTCCTCCGTCAGGACCACCTTTTACTACAAATTTCTCTCTTCTAAATGAAGCACAACCTTGTCCACCTTTACCCGATGAAACTGAAAATTTGGCACTATCTATAAACATTATAAACCTCCACGGTATATGTAAAATAAAAAATCAACTAATATTAACTTTTTATTTTACACTTTAAATAAAAAAAGGGTGCAGGCAAAAAAGCCATACACCCTTTAAATCATTTTTTCCTTCAGAAATTATGAAGCGTAAACTGAAACTTTTTTTCTTTTTTTATCTTTAGTTTCAAATTTAACTACACCATCAATTAAAGAATAAATTGTATGATCTTTTCCGATACCAACGTTTGCACCAACGTGTACTTTTGTTCCTCTTTGTCTTAAAATGATGTTACCAGCTCTAACTGTTTCTCCACCATATTTCTTAACACCAAGTCTTTTTCCAGCTGAATCTCTATTATTTTGTGTAGATCCTTGACCTTTCTTGTGAGCCATACTATTATCTCCTTGAAATTATTGCTTAAGCAGCAATTTTAGTAATTCTAATTTTAGTGAAGCTTTTTCTGAAACCTCTTTTTAACTTAGAATCTTTTCTTCTTCTTTTTTTGTAAATAATTACTTTTCTATCTCTATTTACACCTGTACCATCTAAAACTACTTCAGCTTCAACTTTTGCAGTTGCAACAGCTTCACCAGTTTTTAATTCACCATCGTTTACAGCTAAAACATCAGTGATTTCTAAAGTTTCTTTAGCAGCTTTACCAGTATAATCAATGTTTAGGATATCTCCCTCAGAAACTTTATACTGTTTTCCACCACACTTAATAATTGCGTACATTTTTCTTCCTCATAATATTCAGTTCTATGTGCTAACTTCTCGTTGACAGTTTATGCTAACTTTATTTTTCGAACCAGAATACTATCTTATTTTACTTTAAACTTTGTTTAAGTCAAGTTTATTATTTGCTTAATGGTAATCACTTGCCGTTGCAACTGCATCAATCATAATTAAAGAGTTCATTGGTAAATCTTTTGCAGAGATTGTGCTTCTAGCAGGCTTGTGGTCTCCAAATGCCTCAGCAAATAGTACATTTACTACACCAAAGTCTTCTATATTTTCTAAATAAATTGATACTTTTACAACATTATGCATACCACTTTCTGCATCTTCTAAAAGTGTTCTAAGATTTGATAAAACTTGTCTTGTTTGTATTTTTATATCTCTTTCAACTAAAGTCCCATCTAAAGTTACAGGAACTTGTGCTGATGTATAAATCATTCCATTTACTTTTACAGCAGGAGAGTAAGGTCCAATTGCTGCTGGTAAATTATCACTTTCTATAAATTTCATTATTCTTTCCTCTTTTCTTATTCAATATATGGAATTCTACAGAAACTAAACTAGTAAAAAAATAAAAAGAAAAATTAATTATAAATCATAAGTTACAAGTTTACCTAATTTTAATTGTCTTAAAGCATCTTGAGTCTTTCTAAGAAGAGAACCTTTCTCTCTTAAAGATAAAGTATTATCATATTTTAATTCATTAAGTTTTTTTGTATAAAATTTATAAAGTAAAATTAATAGTTCTTTATCTAATCTTTCATCATCATAATTTTCTAATTTTTCATTTAATGTTATTGCATTTAAAGATATATTATTAATATCATTAAGCAATAATTCAAATTCATTTCTATGTACTTCAAACATCGAAGAATCAACCAAATCTAAAACCGAATCTAATCTACTTGGTTTTTCTAAAATAGCTTTTATAATACATAATTCTTGTATATTAACTTTAGATAAATTAACTTGCATTGGTCTACTAATATCTGTTGATACTTTTACAAGGTTTTCTCTAATATTTAACTTTTGAGCAATATACCTTTTATATTCATCTTGATATAAAATACCTAAAGATTTTAAATAATCATTTGCTTCAATTAATGCTTTTTGTTTTTGTGCTGCATTATTTATGTCATATTTTGAAATAATATAATCAATACTGTAAGGAATGAAATCAATAGGGCTTGCAAACATCCTATCTAATTCTTCAATTTTTCCATCTTTAACCATATCTGCAGGATCTTTTCCCTCACCAAAGATAACAACACCACCTTCAAATTCACCTTGAGATAACATAACCGATGCTTTAAAAGCAGCTGCAAGACCTGCTTTATCACCATCATAAGCAAGTATTACTTTTGGTTCACCTCTTCTTATAAGAGGTAAGTGATCTTTTGTAAGTGCAGTTCCAAGGGTTGCAACTGCTGTATTAAAACCTGCTTGATGAAGCATAATTACATCTAAATATCCTTCACAAACAATCAATCTATTTTTTTTATAAATATTTTCTTTAGCTAAATGATAACCATACAAAAGTTTTGACTTGTTGAATAGCTTAGTTTGAGGAGAGTTAACATATTTTGCATTATGTCCAGTGATTGTCCTACCACCAAAACCTACAATCTTTCCATTTATTGCATATATAGGAAATGTAATTCTTTCAATAAATCTTGAATATAAACCATTTGTTCCCGTATCAATTACACCTAAATCAATGGCTTCATTTAGATTATAATGATTTGATTTTAAAAAATTTATTGTGTCATTAGATTTTGGAGCATATCCTATTTCAAATTTCTCTATAAAAAACTCTGATATACCTCTACTTTTGATATAATCTTTTGCTGTGTTATTATTTACAAATAATTTTTGATAAAATCTATTTACATCTTCAAGAACTTTTGTATCTTGTTTTTTTTGTTTTACATTATCATACTCTAAATTTACATTATACATTGAAGCTAATTTTTCTAGAGATTCAGGGTAAGATAACTTTTCATATTCCATAACAAATTTTATAGAATCTCCACCCGCTCCACATCCAAAACAATGATATATCTGCTTTGCAGGACTAACTACAAATGAGGGAGTGTCTTCACCATGGAATGGACAACAAGCCTTAAAGTTTGCCCCTGATTTTTTCAGTTCTAAAGATTGAGATACAACATCAACAATATCTAGATGGTTTTTTAAATTATCAATTGATTCTTTTTTTATCATGAGCTATTATACACTTTTATTATTTTATATGAACTTTTATGATAATATACCTACTTATATTAAAAGTTTGGTAAAAGGCATACCTTGGACAATATAGTTTTAGAGTATAGAGACCCTCTTTTTGGGCTTATTATACTTGTAGCACTAATCTTTTTAATCTCATTTTTCACTTATTCTTATGGAATCTACAAAGAAAGAGTTGCTAGAAAAGATTACAGAAAACTATCACGTAGATTTGAACTTGGAAAATTAAAAGAAGATGATTATGTACATCTTTATAAAACTTACAATTTGCCATTTGACTCAATTTTACTTTTAGCTTCTACATTTCTACATAAAGGAAACTATAATAAAGCTATAAATGTATACTTAACACTACTTGAACATGTAAAAGATAGAGTAAAAAAAGAAGAAGTTTTAGAGCTTTTAGGAGAGACATACTTCAAAGGTGGTTTTTTACAAAGATCAAAAGATATTTTCTTAAGAATCTTAAAATTCTCACCAAGAAACAAAAATGCTCTAATGAAACTGCTTATAATTTATGAAAAACTTAATGAATTTGAAAAAGCAAAAGAAGTAACAACTTGCATAGAAGAGTTAAATGAAGATATGCAAAAAGATAAAGTTTATTTAGATGCTTTAATGATTATAAATGATCCAGTTTACTCTTACGAAAAAAGAAGCGAACTTCTATATAAAATCTTTATAGAAAATCCAAGCATTCAAAGATTGTTTGCAGAGTTTTTATTACAGTTTAACAAACCATTTTTTTGGGAGAATGTAGATAAATTTGATGTTAAAAACTTTATGGATTTAATGTGGTATTTGAATTTTGACGATATTGATTTTGACAAAGTATACAAAAATGAATTTCTTGTAGAACTTTACAATGCAAAAGGATATCTTGATAATTTAGATCACAGTAAAGATTTTGTATTTGATATATTAATAGCTTTGAATAAACATGAGCATAAAACAAACGCAACATTAGATTTTGAATTTATTTGTTCAAGTTGTAAAAATGTACATCCAGTTTATGATACAAGATGTCCGCATTGTCATAGTATTTTAACTTTTAATGTAAAACATAATTTAACTAAGGGATTTGATGAAGCAAATCAATCTTTACAGTGATGGTTCTAGTTTAGGAAATCCAGGTCCTGGTGGCTGGGGTACAATTCTAGAATACAATGGAAATGAAAAAGAATTATGTGGTGGACAAATGAACACTACTAATAATCAAATGGAATTAAAAGGTGTAATTGAAGGTTTAAAAGCCTTAAAAGAACCATGTGAAGTTCATATTATTTCTGATTCTACATATGTAGTAAAAGCAATAAATGAATGGTTAGTTGGTTGGGTTAGAAATAACTGGAAAAATGCAAGTAAAAAGCCTGTAAAAAACATTGAACTTTGGCAAGAGTATTTAGAAGTTTCAAAACCCCACAAAATAAATGCAACTTGGGTAAAAGGCCATGCAGGGCACGAACATAATGAAAGATGTGATATACTTGCAAGAACCTTTGCAGAAGAGTTAAGAGATAATCAATAAAGAAAGGAAAGAAATGAGTGATTATACAAAATTAGAGAAGTGTTTGGGTTATCAGTTTAAAGATAAAAATCTGATAATCGAAGCACTTACTCACAAAAGTTTTAAAAAACCATATAATAATGAAAGATTAGAGTTTTTAGGTGATGCTGTTTTAAACTTAATAGTTGGAGAATATTTATTTAAAAAGTTCCCTAAATCAAATGAAGGTGAATTATCAAAAATAAGAGCTTCATTAGTAAATGAAACAGGTTTTACAAAACTTGCAAATGAAATTAAACTTGGTGAGTATATATTTATATCAACAGCAGAAGAAAGAAATAAAGGTAGAAGTAAAGCTTCGATTCTTTCTGATGCCTTTGAAGCAATAATGGGTGCAGTGTATTTAGAATCAGGATTAGAGACTTTAAAGCCAATAATTTTAAAACTACTAGAAGAGTCTTATGACAAAATCAATTTAGATGTATTATTTAGTGATTATAAAACTGCCCTACAAGAAATAACACAAGCACAATTTGGATCTATTCCTGAGTATAAAATAGAAGGTTCATATGGACCAGATCACAAAAAAGAGTTTGAAGTATCAATTTGGATTGATGGTCAAACATATGGTACTGCAAAAGGAAAAAGTAAAAAGCTAGCACAACAAGCAGTAGCAAAAATAGCTATTAAAAAGTTAAAAGGAAGTAACTAATGAATACCTTTGGACATAGATTTAAATTTACTACATTTGGAGAATCTCATGGTAAAGCCTTAGGTTGTATTGTTGATGGTGTTCCAGCAGGTATTAAAATTGATGAAGAGTTTATTCAAAGTGAAATGGATAGAAGAAAACCTGGGCAAAATAAATACGCAACAGCTAGAAAAGAAGGTGATAAAGTAGAAATTCTTTCAGGAGTATTTGAAGGAATTACAACAGGAACTCCAATTTCTATGGTTATATTCAATGAAAATCAAAAATCTAAAGATTACACAAACGTAAAAGATCTTTTTAGACCAGGTCATGCAGACTTTACTTACTTCAATAAATATGGTACTAGAGACTATAGAGGTGGGGGAAGAAGTAGTGCAAGAGAAACAGCAGCGAGAGTTGCCGCAGGTGCTATTGCAAAACTGATGCTAAAAGAGCTTGATATAAAAGTACAAAGTGGTATTTGTGAAATTGATGGAGTAAAATCTGAAGAATTAAATTTTGCAAATGTATCAGACTCAGAAATCTTTGCTTTAGATAAGAATGTGGAACAAACTCAAAAAGATGCAATTTTAGCTGCAAAAAATAAACATAACTCTGTTGGAGGAGTTGCACTTATAAATGTACAAGGTGCCCCTATTGGTCTTGGTGAACCTTTATATTTCAAACTTGATTCTCAAATTGCCAATGCAATGATGAGTATAAATGCAGTAAAAGCCGTAGAAATTGGTGATGGAACTTTAAGCTCAAGAATTAAGGGTTATGATAACAATGACCAAATAAGAAAAGATGGCTTTAAAACAAATCATTCAGGTGGAATTCTTGGTGGTATTTCAAATGGTGATGATATAAATGTAAAAGTATATTTTAAATCAACACCATCAATCTTTATTAAACAAGAAACAATAGATATTCATAACAATGAAGTTGATTGTGCATTAAAAGGAAGACATGACCCTTGTGTTGCAGTAAGAGGTAGTGTTGTTGCTGAATCAATGATGGCATTAGTATTAGCTGATATGACACTACTTAATATGTCTTCAAAAATAGAAAACGTAAAAAAAGTATACAAAAAAGCGTAGTTTAAACTTTTTTATATATAATTTCACTCTTAAGCATCTCTTTGGTCAAGGGATGCTTTTTTTATGTCTAAAAACTATTTATATTTATTATTTATAAAAGGAAGTATAAATTTAAAAAATATAAATATTAATACAGAAACTACAAAAACAACTGATAAAATCACATCAATATTACTAGACTCACCCATCTTAAAGCTCCCTTTTTAATTCTTCTAATCTAGCAATTCTATCTTCTGTTGTAGGATGTGTTCTAAAAAAATCTGAAAATGATGATTTTTTAGCTGAAAAAGGATTAATTATAAACATATGTGCCGTTTGCTCTGTAGCATTGTGAACTTCTCCCCTTTTTGCATAGTTTTCAAGTTTAGATAGTGCCTTTTGTAAACCAGCAGGATTTCCAGTCATTCGTGCTGCACCCTCATCTGCTAAATACTCTCTACTTCTACTTACACTCATTTGAATCACTGTAGCAGCAATAGGAAGTAAAATAGCCATAACAATTAACATAATAGGATTAGAGTTTTGTCTATTATCTCCAAACATAGCACCAAATTGCATCATATTGGCAAGCATTGCTATTGCTCCTGCAAAAACAGCTGCAATAGTACCTATTAAAATATCATAATGTTTGATATGAGATAATTCATGTGCAATTACACCTTCAAGTTCTTCCTCATTTAACATTTCATATAAGCCCATAGTAACAGCAACTGCTGCATTATTATAGTCTCTTCCTGTTGCAAAAGCATTTGGAGTGTGATCGGGAATTAAGTATACCTTTGGCATTGGAAGATTTGCTTTTTGAACTAGTTTTTCTGTAATTCGATAAATAGGATGTCTTCTATCCTCAATTGGCGTTGCATTAAACTGTTTTAGCACCTGTTTATCTGAATAGTAATAAGCATAAAAGTTCATACCAGTTGCTATTAAAAATGCAATAAGCATACCATTTATACCAGCGAAATAATAACCTATAAAAACAAAAAATACTGTAAGTAATGTCAATAAAAAAACTGTTTTAAGCTGTTCCATACCTACTCCTTTTCTAATATAAATATTTTATCAGATATTTTTTAATAAATATTTAACTTGATTAAATTTTATATGAAATTTTTCAACAGAAATATTCAAAAATTAACCAAATTTCAAAGTATAAATCTAAATATAACTTATATTTTACATTTAGTAAAAAATTTTATAACAAAAAAAGCTAAAATGCTTTAAAATTTTATATACAATTCAAAAAGAGTGAAGATGAAAAAGTTATTTATAGTTAGACACGCACAAAAAGAAGTAGAAAAAACAGGTCAAGATGATTATGATAGGCCTTTAAGTAAGAAGGGCTTAGAAGATGCTCAAAATATGGCAAATAAACTTTTTGATAAAAGTTTTAGACCTGACTTAATAGTTTCAAGTCCATCCGTAAGAACAAGACAAACATCAGAAATTTTTGCTAAAACCTTAAGATACACAAAATCAATAATGTATAATGAAGTTTTATATATGGCTTATTTAAATGAATTACAAGAGACTTTAACATACACGTTTGATACAGTTGAAAGTATGATTCTTGTAGGTCATAATCCATCATTAACAACACTTGCTTTTACACTAGCAGACTTCAAAGAAGAAATAGCAATGGGCGGTATGGTTGAAATAGAATTTAATTGTAACTCTTGGATAGAAATATCAAAAGAGAATGCAAGATTAATATCTTATGAAAAACCTCTTAACTAAAAAGTTAAAATATTAAAATAAAGAGTAAATTACTCTTTATTTGCCTAAACAAAACTCTCCAAACATTACATCTAACATTTGATCATTTTCATATGGTCTAGTGATATTTGATATAGCTTCTAAAGCCTCTTTAATATGATGGGCAAAAAACTCAAATTCACCTGTTTCTAAGGGAAACAATGAAGTGTTTATATGACTTAAAGTATCTTCAACTGCTTGAACTTGTCTTTTAGAAATAAGTGTCATTTCATCACTATGTGTATTATTGTCTAGAATAGTTTCGATTTTATTTACTAAGTTTTTTATACTATTTTTTGTAGATAGTTCAATAAAATTATTAATTCTATTTTTATCAAAAGAGTTTTCTAAATCAGTTTTATTTAAAACTTTTATTATTTGCTTATGAGAATTCTCTTCTAACAGTGAAATAATCTTTTCATCTTCATCATCACAAACTTTACTATTATCAAATAATGCTATTACTATATCAGCTTCATCAATAGCTTTTATTGACTTTTCAATTCCTATTTGCTCTATCACATCACTAGCGTTTCTAATACCTGCTGTATCTACTATTTTTATAATGTGTGTACCAATTTTTACAGACTCTTCAATAGTATCTCTAGTAGTACCTGCAATATCTGAAATAATAGCCCTATCAAAGTTTAATAGTTTATTTAATAAAGAAGACTTTCCAACATTAGGTTTTCCAACAATTGCTATTTTAAAACCTTCAATCATTCCTTCTCTTCTTTTACTAGCATCTAAAGTTTCATTTAGTTTGACTTGAATTTTTTCTATCTTAGATTTTATTTGTTCTAAAATATCACTTGGTAAATCTTCTTCTGCATAATCAATTGATACTTCTGTGTAAGCTAACATAAAAAGTAAATCTTCTCTGATATCATTTACGAAATCACTTAGTTCACCCTTTAACTGTTTAGCTAAAAGTTTTACAGCATCTTCACTTCTTGCTTCAATCATTTTTGATATAGCTTCGGCTTTAGATAAATCAATCTTATTATTTAAAAAAGCTCTTTTTGAAAACTCACCTGGATTTGCCATTCTCGCGCCATAATGTAAAACTTCATTTACAATCATATTTGCAATCGCAACTCCACCATGACATTGAAATTCAACTATATCTTCACCTGTGAAGGAAAAAGGTGCTTTAAAATAAAGTACTAAAGACTCGTCAATTAATTCTTTGTTATGATTATATACAGGGCTTAAACTAGCAAGTCTAGGTTTAAAATTGTTTTTTTTAGTAATTTTTGAAGCAATTTCAAGAGCATTAACTCCTGAAATTCTAACTATTGAGATTGAGCCAATTCCATTGGCCGTTGCAATTGCAACTATTGTATTATCATCTAGTAACAATTTATTGCTCTTTACTTCTGTACTCATTTACAAGTACATATTTATCACCTCTAACATTTGTTTTTACTGCAACATACTTGTCAGGGAACTCTTCTCTTAATCTTTTAAGAGCAATATGTACTAAGATTCCATCTAAAGGTTTAGTTTTAAACATACCTTTTTCTTTTATTGTTTCAATAACTGGCTCTAAATATGCATGAATTGCTGTTTCTTGATTTTTCAGAAATTCTGCAACTTCAAGTCTTAACATTAAACCATATTTTTCATTTATCCAATTAAATAAAATATAAGATAGAGCTTTATATCTATAACCTTCTTTACCAATAAGTAAAGCAGAGTCTTCACCTCTAAACTCTATATACAAAGTATCTTCATCATAATACTCAATCTTTATATTTTCAATTCCATAACAGCTATCAGCAAATAAAGTATTTATTCCTGCTCTTACTTCATCTAATATATCTTGTTTATCTTTTTTTACTATAATGTTTGAAACTTGAGTTTGTGATTCATCTTCATTATAAAAGTTATCAAAGATTTTCTCTTTTGATTCAACTTTTCTAACCCTAGAAGGTGACACTTCCTCTTTTTCTTCAGTTACATTAGGCTTATTAGAATCTTCAATTTTTTTAGAAACCTCTTCAATTTTTATATCTTTTTTTTCAAAAGAATTATTTGAAGAAGCTTTTTCATATGTTTTGCAATTATCCTTAAAACATACTTGGATAATTGCTTTTTTCTTACCAAAGCCAAAGAATCCCTTACTTGGCTGTTGGATGATCTCAATCTCTAAATCAGTAATAGAACAGTTAAAATCAGCAGTTGCTAATTCATATACTTCTTCTAAACACTTAGCTTCAAATTTTTTCATAGTAAATCCCTATTTTTTTGCAGCTCTTTTTTTCTCGAACAGTTTATTAATGTAATATTGTTGTCCAATTGTAAATACATTATTTACGAACCAGTAAAGAGTTAAACCTGCTGGGAACCATAAGAAGAAGAATGTAAAGATAACAGGTAAGAATTGGAATATCTTCTTTTGCATCTCATCTTGCATAGTGTTTGGTGTGATTCTTTGTTGGATATACATAGAAGCACCCATTAAAATTGGTAATACAAAATATGGATCCATTTCTGCTAAATCTTGTACCCATAAAATCCACTCTGCACCTTTTAACTCGATAGCATTTAATAAAACTCTATAGATTGCAAAGAATACTGGAATTTGTAAGATTAATGGTAAACATCCACCCATTGGGTTAGCACCATGTTTCTTATATAATTCCATCATGTGCATTGATTGTTTTTGTTTATCATCTTTATATTTGTTTTGGATTTCTTTCATTTTTGGAGCTAATTCTTTTAGCTTATTCATAGAAACCATACCTTTATAAGATAAAGGATATAAAACTAACTTAACTAAGATTGTTAAAATAACAATTGTCCATCCCCAGTTTCCAACATATGATTGAATATATTGAAGTAAAATAAACATAGGCTTTGCAATAAATGTAAACCAACCATATTCAATAACATCAGTTAATTCTGGATTTAAAGCTTTTAAATCTTTAAAGTTCTTTGGACCTGCATAACCAGAGAAAGAAATAGAATTTCCTCCATGAATAAAACCTTGTGGATTTCCATCATTATCTGGCATTAAAGTTACAGCTAATGATTTCTCAAAGTTATAAATAACAGTTGCATAATATCTATCAAAGTTAGATATAAATTTTGCACCTGTAAGGTTTTCATTTTTATCTAAATCACCATCTTCAATGATTGTTAATGTACCATCATTTAATTTTGCCATAGCACCATGATCAGCATACATATCTGCTAATACATTTGGTCTAAATCCATTTGTAATAAAAAACTTCTTACCATTTGTAGAACTTGTAGTTAAATCATAATGTCCATCTGGATAGAAAGTGAACTTTTTAGTTAAAACAGTTTCACCTAAATTTTGCGTAATAATTAATTCTTGTTTTTGATTTTTTGCATCAACCTCATTTTTGCTAGCAACTGCAGCTATTTTAAATGCTTTTGCATTAATATTAGTATCAGCAAATCTAACTTCTAAAGGTCTTAATTGATTAGCCTCAAATAATTTAATTTGATGTTGTTCTTCATCTTTATAAATAGTATCTAATAAAGTAACCTGCGCAATTCTACCTTTATTATCAATTTCAATAATATTTTTATTTGTTTTAATTACAGAAATTATCTCTTGAGTAGCAACTGCTTTTGAAGATAAAGCTTGCACTGATTTTGACATATCAATAGGATTACCTGATACATCTGTTTCTTGCATCCCTTCAACAGGTGTTGATTTTGCTTGTGTAACTTGTTCTTGTTTTGCTTGTGCTTCTTTTGCCTCTTTTTGAGGTTTTAACACTAAAAACTCATATGCGATGAAAAATACAAAAACGACTAATGTCATTATTAACATTCGTTTTTGCATACCGTTATTTTGATTCATGTTGTTCATTCGTACTTTTCCACTCCCGATTTTTAACTACAATATATTTATTGTCTTTTGTTGGAACTAACCAATAAATGACTTTAATTTTTTTATAATCTACTTTTTGAATTCTATTATTTGAAATAATTGGATAGTCAAATCCACCGTCAAAAAGTTGATTACATTTTAATACGCGTGTTATTGTAAAATAAATAGCCTTAAAAAATGTATTATTATCTAGTTGCCATAGTGCATATTGTGAACATGTTGGGTAATATCTACATGAACCATGAGAAATTACACTTATGTATCTTTGATAAAATTTTATGAAATATTTGAAAATCTTTTTCATTTGAATAAGTTTAATCTTTTAAAAGCGAAATCGAAATCTTTTTTCACTTTATTAAAGTCATTCTCATGTATACTATTTTTAGCAACAAAAATATATTTACCTGTTTGTATTTGATTTTCATATGAAGCAAATAAAGCTCGTAATCTTCGTCTAGCCTTATTTCTTAAAACCGCATTGCCTACTTTTTTTGAAGTAACAAAAGCAGCTTTTAAATCTGTGTCAGAACTAAAAAAAGCGACAAAAGAGCTTGTATGCCACTTTTTGCCGCTTTTATATAGTTTGTTAAAATCTCTTTGACTATTTAGTCGATGTTGTTTGCTTAAACAGCTAATCTTTTTCTACCTTTAGCTCTTCTTGCTTTAATAACTCTTCTACCGTTTTTAGTCGACATTCTAACTCTAAAACCATGTGTTCTCTTTTTAGGAGTATTGTGTGGTTGATATGTTCTTTTCATGATAGTTTTCCTCTACATTCACTAATTAAGTTGCGGATTATAGTTAAAGCTAACTTAAATCTTCATTAGTCTTATCTTGTATTTTAGGTAAAATAATTGTAAATTTTGCCCCTTTATACTTTGTGTCATCAAAATAAAATTCACTATTTTCAACAAGCATTTTTCCATTTAAATGCTTTACAATAATTTCTTTACACATAAACAAACCTATTCCAGTGCCCTGAGTATCTTCTTTTGTAGTAAAATATGGTTCAAAAACCTTATCAATTATATTTGTATCAATTCCACCAGCATTGTCTATAAAAGAAATTTCTAGAAATGACTCATTATTCTTACAATCAATTTTTATAAATCTTTTTGTATTTATTTTTAAAAGTTCATCCCTTGAGTTATTTATAATATTTATAAACACTTGAATTAATTCATTTTCTAAGCTATTTACTTCAACACGATCTATATCTTTTATAACATTTATATATTTACTTCCTAACTGGGCTTCTACTAAATCAAAAGTTTTTAAAAATGTTTCATCTATAAAAAACTTTTCATAATCTTTTTGAGGTTTAAAGAAATCTCTAAAATCATCTATTGTTCTTGATAGATACTGTATTTGTCTATTTATTTTGTCATAAGATTTTTTCTCAAACTCTAAATCTTCTTCCCCTAATTCTCTTTTTACTTTCAATCCTGTAACCATTGTAGAAATCACAGATAATGGCTGTCTCCATTGATGAGTAATATTTCCTAACATTTCACCCATTGATGCCATTTTTGATTGATGAGCTAAAATGTTGTCTTTTTTTATATTTTCATCAATCTTTCTTTTTATTTCTTTTTTATAAGATTCAAACTTACTTTCTAAAATTGAAGAAATATAAATAAATATTACCAATAGTATTATTGTAACAAATAGACTTACAACTAGTAGTTTCATTAAAGATTTATTATTTGCTTTTTTTAATAGTTCTTTTTTCTCATTAATTTCTTCATATAAATCATCCATATAAAAACCAGTTCCTATAATCCATTCCCAGTTTTTCAATCCACATACATAACTTATTTTTGAAACTGTTGCTGAACTATTTGGTTTTTGTTTATGATTATAAGATATAAAGCCACCATCTTTTTTTGCTAATTCAACCAACTTTTTCTGAGTTTTGCTAATATTATCTGTAATATTTAAATCTTTTACATTCTTTCCAATTAAATCTTTTAAATAATAACTTATATATGTGCCTTCATAAGTAAGCGCAAAAAAATACCCATTCTTTTTATATCTAAGGCTGCTAATAGATTTTGCAACATCATCTTTTAGTTGTTCTTGAGAATCGATTATATATTCACCTGTACCAATAAACCAATCAAATGGTTCAAAATGTTTAAAAAAACCTACTTTTTTATATTCTTTTTCCAAGTCATTAGGTTTATTCCAATACCAAGTGTAATATGTAGAGTCTTGTTTCTTTAAGATTTTATTCATTTCTTGAAGAAGGAAAACTCCTTTTTTATCTTGATAGTTCCATAAATTTTTGTTTTCAAGATGAGTCTTTAAAGGATGTAAAATATTTACTCCATTCATTTCATAAATAAATAAATATCCCCTATTTTCATTAAATCTTATTTCTCTTAATGAATCTTTAATTAGTTTTTTTATTTCTTCTATTGATTTGTCTTGATTGTTTTTGTATATTGACATTGCTATGTTATATGCATTATCAACTTGTACTTTTATATTTTTCCTAAGTCTTTTTTCTGATAGTTTTTTTTCATATTCAATTGTTTCAATTACTTTTTTAACTTGAAACTCTATTTCATCTTTATTTTTTTTTACATATTTCTCTTCTAAATTTTTTAGTTCAGTTTCAAATCTACTTTGATTTTCTCCATATAAAAAAATTGTAATTAGAAAAGAAAAGAATATTATTAATACTACAGGTAAATATTTTATAAGATTTACAATATCTCTTTCAGTTTTCAACATCATATAACTCTTTTTGCTTTTTTTAATTATAGCAAAAAAGAGTTATATTTATTGTTATAATCTTTTAATTATTTAATGTCAACTTTGATTTCATCATTTTCAATATCAAATGTAACTTTTGAACCTTCAGTTATTTTATCCTCTAAAATTAAATCTGCAAGTCTATCTTCTACAATTTCATAAATTGCTCTTTTAAGAGGTCTTGCACCATAAACAGGATCAAATCCAACTTTAGCAATAAAGGCTTTTGCTTCTTCTGTTAAAATTATTTCTATATCTTTTTGTTCAACTTTTTTTCTAATTGATTCAAATAAAATATCTACGATATTTGTAATAGCCTCAAGATTTAATTGTTCAAAAATAACAATATCATCTAATCTATTTAAAAACTCTGGTCTAAAGTGAAGTTTTAATTCATCTAAAACCTCTTTTTTTCGATTATCTTTATCACTTATCTCAATTATTTTAGAACTACCTATATTTGAAGTAAGAATAATAATAGTATTTTTAAAATCAACTGTAACACCTTTATTATCAGTTAATCTCCCATCATCTAAAACTTGAAGTAATATATTAAATACATCTGGATGTGCTTTTTCGATTTCATCAAATAAAATAACACTATATGGCTTTCTTCTAACAGCTTCTGTTAATTGCCCTCCTTCATCATATCCTACATATCCAGGTGCAGCACCAATTAGTCTTGAAACTGCATGTTTTTCCATATACTCACTCATATCAAATCTAATCAGTGATTTTTCATCATCAAATAAAAATCTTGCAAGTGTTTTTGCACTCTCTGTTTTACCAACACCAGTTGGTCCTAAAAACATAAATGATCCAATAGGTCTACTATCTTCACTAAGTCCAGCTTTATTTCTTTTTATTGCTCTTGAAATTGCTTTTAAAGCCTCATCTTGTCCTATAACATCTTGCTTTAAAACTGACTCAACTTTTAAAACTTTTTGCTTTTCACTATCCATCATTTTATTTACAGGAATACCAGTCCATCTAGATACAATACTAGCAATTGCTTCTTCATCTACAGAATTTCTAAGCAAAGTACCCTCTTCTTGCATTCTATTCCATTTTTCTTCATTTTCTTTTATTTTTGCTTCTAGTGTTGGAATTTCTCCATATTCAATAGATGCAGCTTCTTCGAATTTTGACTCTCTTTTTGCTCTTTGGGCTTTTGTTTTTAACTGATCAATTTTTGCTTTTAATTCACTTGTAGCATTAAAAGTCTGTTTTTCATTTTCAAATCTAGCTTCAAGACTTTGCATTTCTTCATTTAAATTTGCAAGTTCTTTTTCAATCTCTTTTAATCTATCTTCATTCTTTTTAGTTTTTTCCATTTTTAATGCTTCTTTTTCAACATTAATTGTTTGGATTTTTCTTTTTATATTTGATAATGCAATTGGTTCACTCTCAATTTGCATTTTAAGTTCTGCTGCTGCTTCATCTATTAAATCAATTGCTTTATCTGGTAAAAATCTATCAGTTATATATCTATTTGATAATTTTGCTGCACTTACTAATGCACTATCATTAATAGTTACATTATGGTGTGTTTCTAATTTTTGCTTAATACCTCTTAATATTGATAAGGCTTCATTTACTGTAGGCTCATCAACATTTACAGGCTGAAATCTTCTTTGCATAGCAGTATCTTTTTCAAAATACTTTCTATACTCTTTTAGTGTTGTTGCACCAATTGTATGAAGCTCACCTCTTGCTAAAGAGGGTTTTAAAATATTGGCTGCATCCATACTTCCTTCACTAGCTCCTGCTCCAATAATTGTGTGGATTTCATCAATAAATAGTATTATATTTCCAGCTTTTTTAACTTCATCAACTACTTTTTTTAATCTATCCTCAAACTCACCTCTATATTTAGCACCTGCAATTAAAGCACTCATATCTAATGTTACTACTTTTTTATTTTGTAAACTTGTTGGAACTTGTTTTTCTACAATTCTTTGAGCTAAACCTTCTGCAATAGCTGTTTTACCAGTTCCAGGTTCTCCTAATAAAATTGGATTGTTTTTTGTTTTTCTAATTAGAATTTGCATCATTCTATTAATTTGTTCATCTCTTCCAATTACTGGATCAAGCTCTCCATCTATAGCTTTCTTATTTAAGTCAATACCATATTTCTCTAAAGCTTCTAAATTTTCATCACTTGATGCACTATCTATAGTACTACCTGCTCTCATAGCTTCTAGTTGTTTTTTTGCTTCATGCAAGTCTATATATTTACCTAATACATCTTTTAAAATAGGTGTATCAAAGTTTGCAATAAGCCAAGTATCTACAGCAATAAATTTATCACCATTTTTTACCATTAAACCTTCTGCTTTTTCTAAACTTGATACAAAGTTTCTTGATAGTTTAATATTCTCTTTTTTTACACTTGAAACAGATGAAAGTTTTGATGCATATGATTTAGCTTCAAGTTCAATTGCTGCTTTATCAACATTCATTTTATTTAATAACTGATTTAAAACTGAGTTTGTATTTGTTAATAATGCCCAAACAAAATGAATCACTTCTATTTCTTGGTTTTTATTATGTAAGGCTAAAGATACCGAAGAATCAATACTCTCTGCCATTTGGTTAGTTAATTTTTCAAATAATTTATTCATTTTTAGCACTCCTTTATATTAACTGCTAATAAAATTATAGCAGTTGAGTGCATATTTGTCAAGTTATATATTGTAATCTAAGTTATTCTCAACTTTATCAAGTGGTATATTTAGAGCAAAACAACACCCTTTATATTTTTTATTATCATGAGTATACTCACAATTCTTTACATTTATTAATCCATTAAAATGCTCTGTTATAATTTGGTGAGACATATATAGTCCTATTCCTGTACCTTTTGATTTATGTTTTGTAGTGAAATAAGGGTCAAATATTTTATCAATTATTGTTTCACTTATTCCACCTGCAGTATCAGCTATCTCAATTACTATGTCATTATTTATTTTTTTGCTTTTTATAAAAATATCTTTTACTTCTAAACCATTTAATAAAAATGCGTCTTTTGAATTATTAATTATGTTTATTATAACTTGCATAAATTCACTTGGAACACCTTTTAGATACAAGTTCTCATGTAAATCAAGTTTTACATTAATTTCATTATTCTTTAGACTTGAGCTAACTAGTTTTAAAACTTTTTGTATATATTCACTTAAATTGAACTCTTCTATTTGTCTATCTCGCTTAAAGAAGTTTCTAAAATCATCAATTGTTTTAGATAGATACTTACAATTATCAATTATATTATCTACACTTTTATTTAATCTCTCATCTGTTAAAGAACCTATTTCTTTTTCTAATCTAATACCGCTAGCACTAGTAGTTATTACACTTAAAGGTTGTCTCCATTGATGTGCAATATTCCCTATCATCTCTCCCATTGATGCCATTTTTGATTGTTGAAAAAGAAGCCTATCTTTTTGTTTTACATCTGTAATATCAATTATTGCAGTAACTCTTACTTTCTGTCCCAAGAACCTCAACAGTTTTCCTTGAACAAAAACATTTATTTTTTCACCTGTAAGAGTAATAAGTTCAACTTCATAAGGAAGAGTGTCTTTTTGTAAATTGTTTTTCACAACTTGTTTATACTCATCATTTACAAAATCTATCATATTTTTTCCAATAAAATCACTTTTATCTTTTGCTTTTAATAAATCAATTGTTATATTATTCACATCTATTATCTTAAAATCTTTTGTTAAAATAATAGACTCTAATGTTGAATTAAATAGTGTTTTAAAACTTTCTAGTGAGTCTTCTAAGTAATCCTCTCTTTTATCAACCTCTTTTTTCATTTTATTAAAACTATCTATAAGTTTATTAAATTCTAAATAATTACTTTTTTTCATATAAGTATCATAATTTCCATTTGAAATTTCGGTTGCAGTAGTTTGAAGTTTATTAAAAATATCAAATATTTTTTTTGAAAACTTTAAAGAAACAATTATTGAGATAATAGAAAAAAGTACAATTGATAAAACTGTCAAATATATAATATTATTTAAACTATCTAATACTAAAGTATAGTCATCTCTTACGACAATTTTCCAGTTAGTATTATTTATATTCACATATGCACCATATTGAGTTTTTGGATTTTTAATTCCCATAAAAGTCATCTGCTCATAAGGCTTTACTTTATTTATAAGGTTTTCATATAGATCTGAATAACTTGCATTATATCTTTGTAGAACCATTTCATTTGAGTCTGGATTTATGATTATCGTACCATCACTATCAAAAACCCTTATCATATGTGATTTATCTATATTTTTAAATCTTTTTATAAAATTTGAGATATCAGTAAATTTAATTAGAAATACAAAAACTTTTTCTTTATGTTTAAAACTATAAGAAATAGAAGGTTCTTCATCTAAACTTGACAAGAAAACACTTGACCAATAAGTATCTTGCATATCTTTAATCTTTTTAAAATAGTTTTTATTAGAATAATCAAAACCCTTATAAACATTCAAATTATTTAAAGCTGCAAAATTTTCAATAGTTCCATTTTTATCTAAAACCAAAATACTAGAAATATTTCTATCTATTTGAATTATATCATTTAAACTATATTCATCATCTTTATATCTTTCTTTTAAATAATTCGATACTTTTACGATGTTATCAATAAAATTATTTATTTCAAATTCAACCTGAACTAATACTTGTTCTTGGTTATGATCAATACTGTTTAATTTACTTTTATAAAGACCATATGCTGAGAATGAACCTATTATAATTATAATTGAAATACTAAATATTATAAATAGTTGAGATATCTCTTTTTTTAAGCTTTTTATTTTTTTCATTTTATTCTTGTAAACTCGCCATTTTTTACTTCAAATGTATAATAGTTTCTAACTACATCACCATATTCATCAAATATTATACTATCAATTAAACCTTCAAAAGTTTTTTGTTTTAATAAATTCTCTTTTATTTGTGTTTGATCACCTTTTTTTAACATCTCTATTATGATTTGAGCAAGTTCATAAGCTTTTGCTGCATACATAGATGGTTCATGATTATATTTTTGTTTATAGTTTTTTACAAAATTTGTATATTTAAGATTTGTTGATTTAGGATCAAAATCAATATTAAAAATAACACCCTCTGAAGCTTTTCCTGAGTTTTCTAAAAAGGATTTTGTCATTGCCCACTCTGCAAGAGCTATTTTTGTTGAAACTCCCTTTAGTCTTAAAAACTGAACTACTCTAGCTGAATCAACAGAATTAGCACACATCAAAATCATATCTGGTTTTTTCTTTTTAATATCAGCAACTATACTATCTAAGCTTTTATCAGTACTTTCAAAATTTACTAATGGTTCTCCTCCATTATTAATAAAACTTTTTTCAAAATTGATTAAATAGTCTTTTGTATAAGTTATATTGTTAGGGTCATATAAGCCATATATTTTATTATAGTTATTTTCTTTTATATATTTTGAGAAAGAATCGAATCTAGAAGGATTATTTGCAACATGAACTCTAAAAAACTGATCATCTTTTCCAGTAAACTCATTACTCGCTGATGAAGCAGAGATCATAAACATATCAGGGTATTTATTAATAATTGACATTGAGACTTTTGACATTATACTTGTTACATTACCTATAACTATTTTTACATCATTTTTAATAAATTCATTAACTATTTGTTTGTTTAGTTCAGGGTTTTTCTTATCATCTTTAAATATTAGTTCAATATTCTTATTATCTATTTTATAATCTATTTCATCAAAGGCTAGCAATACACCATTCATCATAGCATTACCTAAAACAGAGTATTTAGAGGTTAATGCCCCTACAAACCCTATTTTAACATTTTTACTTTCATTTGTTTTATAAAAATAATAAACTACTAAAATTATAAAAAGAAAAAAAGCTATCATAAATCTTGAAATATTTTGCATAAATGACCTTTATTATTTAAAATAGACATATTATATACTTTTTATGCTGATTATATAGTATACCTATTTTTAGTTATTTAAAGGTAATTCTATTATAAAAACCGTTCCATTTTCAACACTTTTAGTTTTTATACTACCATTCATATTTTTCTCAATAATAATTTTAGTCATATAAAGTCCAATACCTGTTCCCTTTCCTTCATCTTTAGTTGTAAAATATGGGTCAAATATTTTTTCTTCAATATCTTTAGGGATTCCTCCTGCATTATCTTTTATCTCAATTATTACTGATTTTTGATTTTTATTAACACTTACATTAATAACTCTATCTTCAATTTCATTTTCTTCAAATGCATCTTTAGAATTATTTAAAATATTTAAAATACAGTGTGAAAACTCATTTGGAAAACCCATATATTTTATTTCTTCTTTAATATCTTTAATAATCTTAATTTCATATTGATTAAAAGAGCTATTAAGCAAAAATAGAGACTCTTTAATTTTTTTACCTATATCAAAATTTAGTTTCACTTTATTTGGTTTAAAAAAATTCCTAAAGTCATCTATTGTTTTTGACATTTCACTAGTTAGTAAATTTGCTTTTTTTAATGACCTATCTAAAAAATCATCATCTAATTCATCCATTTCATATGAAACTTTTATATTTTGAATAACTAAACCAAGTGCATTTAGTGGTTGTCTCCATTGGTGAGCTATATTACCTATCATTTCACCCATAGATGCTGATCTTGCTTGATTTACTAATAATGCTTGCTGTTCTTCTTTTTCTTTTATTGTCTTTTTTATTCTATTTTCTAAATCTTCATTTAATTGTAGTAATTGTTTATTTACTTTATTTGCCTCTATAACTCTTCTAATAGCAAAAATAGTCGATATAACCCCTGAAATGATAAATAAAAGTAGTATTTCATCTAATTCATACTCTTCATGAGTTTCTAAATATTCAATTATTAATTCAAATGCATCATAAGCAGAAAAAACTAACCATAAAAAAAATATCAAAATAGTAGAAAAGATAAATTCTTTTTTAGCATTTAAATTATCAATCATAATTATCCCTATATAATAACTAATTTAGCACATATTATATAGTGATTATACTAAATCTAAGTAGTTTTAAACTCTATTATTACTTCTAATCCATATAGTTTTTTGTTATCTACAAAAAACTCATTATTCTTAATTTTAATATTACCTTTCATATGTTTCGTAATAATATAATGAGCCATGTATAAGCCAATCCCTGCACCTACTTCTTTTATTTTAGTTGTATAATAAGGTTCAAATATTTTTTCTATTTCTGTTTTTTTGATTCCTAATCCAGAATCATTTATTTTTAAATGAACTTTGTTATTAACTTTTTTAGTTTCTATTAAAATATATTTTTCTTTTACTTTAGAATTTAATATTGCATCTTTTGAATTATCTAAAAGATTAAAAACTATTTGTGAAAATTCTGTTAAATACCCTTGAACAAAAAGTTCTTTTGATTGATGTTTTTGTATTATTTTTATTTCATGTTTAAAAAGTATGGGTTCAATAAAAACTAAAGAAGCATCTAAACTTTTAATTAAATCAAACACCTCTTGTCTTTTATTTAATTCAAAATAAGAAGAGCATCTATCAATAATAGAAGACAACTCTTTTGTAGTTTTGTTTATTTTATCTAAACCAATGAGTAACTCTTCATCCCTAAGAACATCCAGTTCTTTCTCTAATTTCATTCCTGAAGATAACACACTTATAGTTGATAATGGTTGTCTCCAATGGTGTGCTATGTTTGTTAACATTTGGGCAATTGATGATAGTTTTGATTGCTCCATAATTATTCTATTTTGTTCTTTTATATCAGTAATATCTAAAAATAATGAAATTCTTAATTTCTCATCTTTAAAATTGATTTCTTGGTCTTTTGCTAACACATATATGATTGTATTGTCTTTTTTTAGTAGTTTAAACTCTTTTGGTTCATCAACATCAATATCATTTTTAAAACAGTTTGCTAATACTTTCTTATATTTATTTGGTATTATTTTAAAAATACTATCACCTTCTAAATCTGACTTATTATCATAGCCAAGAATATTTGCAGCTGAATTGTTTACTTTAAGACATAAATTTTTATCATGAATTATAATACCTTCCATAGTAGAATCAACAAGTTTTTTAAAACTATCTAGATTTTCAGTAAGAACAAGTTCTCTTTTGTTTAACTCTAATCGCATTTTCTCAAATGACCTAATAAAGCTATTTAATTCATAGAAATCTGTATATTTAAGTTCATTTTGATATTCACCATTTGAAATATCTTTAAATTGTGATTTGAACCTACTTAACCTAGTAAATACTCTTTTCAAATATTTGTTTATGAATAAGAGCATTAACAAGGTAAAAATAAATATTATAATACTTAGCGTAAATACTACTTTTAAGATATAGCTTTCTACTACATTTATACTATCTCGAATTAAAAGTTTCCAAGAAGTTTTTTCAATAGTTGTATACATTCCATAATCAACTGAACCTAAACATATATTTTTAAATTTTGCTAAGACAAATTCTTCTTGTTTATCAATCAATTTTTTAAAACACTCATTTGATTTATCATCAAATTGATTAACTTTTGTTTCATATATGTCAGTATTTATAATAAACTTTTTATTTTTATCAAAAAGCCTAACCATAGAAGTATTATCACTATTCTTAAAAGTTTTAGTTAACTCTTTAATTTTCTTAAGTGATATTAAAAAAACAACTCTATTTTTATTTAAATCAAAAGAGTAAGCAATTGAAGGTGTTTTTTTAAAATTCAAATATATTAAATCAGACCAATCATTTTTTATACTTATCTTTTCTTTTGAAATATCATCTAAAAATTTCAAGTAGATTTCTGTTTTTGAATATATTTTTTTCACTTTACTTTGTTTATCAAAAACAATAATTGTAGATATTTCAGCATTTGTATTTAAAATATTTTGAAAAGTGATATCAAGGTTACTATTATTTTTTTGAAGATAAGAGGATAAGCTCTCAATTCTATTTATAAAAGTGTTTATTTGATCTTTTATATGAATCAAAATCTCTTTTTGTGAGTGTTGCATTGATTGATGTTTTAAATTAAAAAAAGAAAAAATAGTTATTGATAAAACTACACTAGTGAAAAATAAAGTAAAAATAATCACAGTTGATATGATGCTTTTTTTTAAACTCTTTACTTTCAACAAAGTAATAACCTTTAATCTTATTCTTTATTTGTATCTTATAATATTTTT
>JBLWVX010000019.1:0-49283 GCA_048268245.1 Arcobacteraceae bacterium | reverse complement strand
TCCCTACTAATCACTTTGATTGGCGGTAGTATATCTTTTTGTATATTAAACAATTATTAAGTGATATCTATTAAATGATAAATTAAAGAAAATATTAAGTTTATAATAGACAGTTTAAAAGTAAATAATTTGTATATTTTGTTATAATAAATATATATGCACAAAAAGGATAGATCATGAAACGATTTTTTTTAGCTATGACACTTATACTTTTAATCATGATAGGTTTAGTTTTTGGTGTTTTATTTACAAAACCAGGAAACAACTTAATAGCTTCATATATTCAAAGTACGGTAAATTCACAAAATAAAGATGCGAAATTAAAAGTGCAAAACTTTGAGCTTACTTTTAATACTATTGAATTTAAGGCAATTATTGCTGATAGTTCACATATAAACATCTCAGGTGATTTACAAGTTTTTGCAAAAACAGTTGATTTGAAATATGATATTGATATAAAAGATTTGTCAACTTTAGAACCTTTAATAAACCAGAAATTAAATGGCCCATTAAAAACAAAAGGTACTTTTAAAGGTGACCAAAGTTTTTCAGTTATAAATGGTACATCAACTATTGCAAGTAGTGATACTTTATACAATTTAGAGCTTAAGAATTTTGAGCCTTCAAATATAAACTTTTTAGTAAAAGATGCAAATATATCAGAGCTTTTATATTTAGTAAATCAGCCAAAATATGCAAAGGGTATATTAAATTTAGATGCAAACATCAAAAATGCTAAATTTCCTACTTTAGATGGTAATATAGTTTCAAGTATTACAGATGGTAAAATCAATAATGATATTGTAAATAAGAGTTTTAATTTAGCATTAAAAGACAATATTACATTCAAGTCAAGAACAAATGCTATTTTAACTCCAAATAAAGTTACAGCAAAAGCTACACTTATAAACTCTTTGTCAACTCTTTCCTCTGATGAAACAGTGATATTTTTAGATAAAAATCAAGTGAAATCTAATTATAAAATTGATATTGCAAATTTAGGTAAATTAGAACAAATTATAGGAATAAAACTAAATGGTAAGTTTGCTACTCATGGTGTAGTTGAAGTAAATAATGGTGTAATTGATGTAAAAGGTAGAAGTGATGTTTTTGACAGTTTTACAAATTATGAAACTAAGATTGTAAATTCAAAACCTAGTTTTGCATATCTAAACATAAAAGATGCAAAACTTGATAAACTATTATACCTTTTAAACCAACCAAATTACACAACTGGAAATCTAAACTTAATAGCAGATATTAAAAATGCAGACATAAATAATCTAGCTGGGTTAGTTACAACACAAATAAAAGATGCAAAACTTATTAACAAAGTAATAAATAAACAGTTTAATCAAAAACTAAAACAAGTAGTTACTTATAAAGTAGATGCAAAAACAAATCTTGATAAAACAAATGCTATTACAAATGGAAATGTTGATTCTTCCCTTGCAAAATTAGATATTAAAAATGCAATATTTAACATAAAAGAGGCTTCTTTAAATAGTAACTATATTTTAGATATCCCAAATTTAGGGAAACTGTATGATGTTACTCAAACAAAAATAAGAGGAAAAGTAAACTTAAATGGTAAGTTAGAATCTAAAAAAGAGAACTTATTGCTTACAGGGGCTTCAAAACTTCTTGGTGGAAATTTAGACTTCAAGTTAAACAACAATGATTTCACTGCAAATGTAAAAGGCGTAGAAATAAAAGAATTAACGCATATGATGTATTATCCAGAAGTGTTTGACTCTACTTCTGATTTAGCTTTAAACTATAATCTTTTATCAAAAAAAGGGAAATTAAAAGGTAATCTTATAAAAGGTCATTTTTTACCAAATGATTTTTCAGGTCTAATTAATCAGTTTGCAAAATTTGACTTAACAAGAGAGATATACGATACGGTTGATATAAATAGTGATATAAATAATATGGTTTTAAAAACTATTGTAAATATGAAGAGTAAAAATACTCAAATTGATGTAACAAAATCACTTCTTGATTTAAATAAATCATATGTAAATGCAGACATAAAAGCTCAAATTAGAAAACTAAACCTTGATTTTAATGTAAAAGGAAATATGAAAAGTCCAAAGGTAAAACTTAATACAAAAGGTTTACTAAAAAATAAAATTGAAGAAAAAGTAAATGAAAAACTTGGTAATAAACTAAAAGAAAAGCTAGGAGATGAGGGAGCAAAAGAGCTTCTAAATAACTTTAAGTCTTTATTTTAAAAGCTAAAAGAGTAAGAAAATCTTACTCTTTTAATTTTTTTGTTAAAGGAAGTGCTACCATACTCCAAGCATGAACACCACCTCTATACCAAAGAAGTTTTTCTTTTGGATAACCTATGCTTATTAGATGTCTGATACTTTTTGAAGAGAGGGGACACCAAGCTCCATTACAGAAAAAAACTGCTGTTTTTGCATTTGTAAAATCAAATTTATCATCATCGATTACTTTTACACCTAGAAGCTTGTAAGCTCTATAAAAATCCTCTTCAAAATCAAAATCATATTTTAAATCATCATAGTAAATATTTACAGCACTTGGAATAGTTGCAAAGTCAAACCATGCTTTATTTCTTGAATCAACTAAGATATATTTGTCAGGGTTTTTAGCTGATTTTGAGTAAATAAAATGCATTAGCTCATTTTCACCTAAGTTTTTTATATCTTTATCAATCTCATTATTTTGAATGGCTCCTGTAGTTGTTATAAAAACTTTTTTACAAGACTCATCAATCTCTTCTTTTATATACTCTTCATCAAAAAAATATGGACTAATACCAATTCCTAGACAACTTTCATTTACTTTTCTCTCTATTGTATATTTTTCTTTTGTGTTATTTGAGTAGGTATGCGTAACTTCAAAACCACTATATTGTAAGGCTATGGGTTTTACTGCATATAAACTTAAAGAAACACCTAATATTAATAAAATAAATTTAAACATACTAGCTCCTTTGTATTATTATATTAGTATGTCTTATAAATTTAAGTATAGGTTTATTCACTTAAATTATATCTTAAATATTTTATTGTTATGATAATTATTATCATTTTTAAGTTTATTAAAAGGTTTTTTTAGATTTAATTACATTAATGATAATTGATATTAAAATTAAAAAAAGGAACATAATGTTTAATAAAACTAAAATTTTTGTAGCTTCTTTATCTGTAGTAGCTGCTTTAGCTTTAACTGGTTGTGCTACATCATCTCAAAGTACTACACCAACACAAATGACACAACAAGCAAATACAATCTTAGGTGCATACTCAAATATTGCACTTGCAAATTACAATGATGCGTTAAATGATGCAATTAACTTAAAATTTAGAATTGACGCTTTTGCTTCAAAACCAAATAAATATACTTTTGAGCAAGCAAAAAAAGCTTGGTTGATTTCAAGAGAATCATATGGTCAAACTGAAATCTTTAGATTATCAAATGGACCTATTGATGCTGAAGAAGGATGGGTTGCAGATGCTTATGGCTCACTTGAAGGACAGTTAAATGCTTGGCCTTTAGATGAAAATATGATTGATTATACTATTGATGCAAATGGAAATAAAACTTCTGGAAATATTATAGATACAGCAGGTGTATTTAATCCAGGTGGTGAAGATGCACAAGCTGTAGATGTTAAGAAAATCACAGTTGATGCACTAACAGCGTTAAATGAAAATGGTGGAGATGCAAATGTATCTACTGGATACCATGCAATTGAATTCTTATTATGGGGACAAGACCAAGATTATTCTAACTTTATTAAAGACTCAGTTACAAATGGAGCTTTAACTGCAGGTCAAAGAAGTTTAACAGACTTTACAGTTGATAAAAATGCTGACAGAAGAATTGCATATTTACAAGCAGCAGCAGATAAAATCGTATCTGATTTAAAAATTGTAAAATCAGCTTGGGAAAAAGAAGTAAATGGTACAGCTGGATTATATCAAGCAGCATTACAAGGTAAACTTTCAGGTGATAATGCTTCTAAAAATATTTCAAAAGAAGAGGCTTTAAAACAAATCATTGCAGGAATGGGTGTATTTATCAAATCTGAATTAGCAAATGAAAGAATTGCTGTTGCAGTTTTAACTCCATCAGAAGAAGATGAGCACTCTTGTTTCTCTGATAATACACATAGAGATATTGCTATGAATTACTTAGGATTTAGAAACGCTTTAACTTCTACATACAATGGTAAAAATTTTGGTCCTTCATTATTAGATGCAGTTGATGCTCAAACTAAACAAAGAATCTTAAATAAAATGGCATCAATTGAAGCTAAGATTAATTTAGTAGACGAAATGGCAAAAACTAAACAACATTTTGATTACCAAATTCAACCAGGTAACCCTCAAGCAAAAGTTATTGTAAAACTTAAAAATGAGATGAGAAAATTAGGTGATGAGATGGTAAATGTTGCTGCTGCAAATGGAATTAGTTTAACAACAGATGATGTTACAGATGCAGAAGAAACACAAATCTAGTTTATTTTTATTACAAAAAGTTATTTTAACTAAAAGCCTTGTAGCAATTTTTGCTACAGGGCTTTTTGCCGTTAATAATGAGGGCAAATATTTCTCAACAGAAAAAAATAAGTCGTTGCTTGAAAAACCTGTAAAAGGCTTAAATGATGAGCAATACGATCAGTTTATTTTAGGAAGAAGCTTTTTTGTAATACCTTGGGTAGAAGCCCCAAGTGCAACAACAGCAAGAGATGGTTTAGGACCTCTTTTTAACTCAAATACTTGTGTGTCATGTCATCCAAGAAATGGAAGAGGTAATTTATACAATAATAAAATGAAACCTTCAAGGTCACTTGTAGCAAGACTATCTATTCCTTTTGATAATTCAAAAGAACATAAAAAACTATTTGAAAAACAAGGCTTTGTTCCTGAGCCAACATATGGTTCTCAAATATCAGTTAATGGAATACACGGTGTACCTTTTGAAGCAAGAGTTGATGTGAAATTTGAAGAGATAAAAGTGCAGTTTCCTGATGGAGAAGTTGATACTATTTTAAAACCAAAATATGAACTTATTGATAAAAACTATGGCAAGCTTGCAAAAAATACAGCCATAACTTATAGAATGGCTCAATCTTTAAATGGTTTAGGATTATTAGAAAAAGTATCAGATGAAGAGATTTTATCAAATGAAGATGAGTTTGACAAAGATGGTGATGGTATTTCAGGGAGAGCTAATAGAGTTTATTCTCCTCTTACAAAAAAAGAAGAGATTGGAAGATACACATGGAAAGCTAGTGCTGCCACTGTTATAGAGCAAATAGCAGCTGCAGCAAACAATGACATGGGCTTAACAACTTTTTTACAGCCAAATGAAAATTGTACATCAAGTCAAAAACTTTGTAATGAAGCACCAAAACCATGGCATAAAAAAGATATTACAGATGAAAGATTAGGTGCTATTGATTTTTATATAAGAAATTTAAAAGCATATAAACCTAAAGAAGATAAACAATATATGGAAGGTTTAGAGGTTTTTAAAAGCTTAGATTGTGCTAAATGTCATAAAACAAGCTTGAAAACTATTGATGGTTTTAGTATCTCTCCTTTTACTAATATGCTTTTACACGATATGGGTGAGGGCTTAAGTGATGGAAGAGTTGAATTTAAAGCCAATGAAAGAGAGTTTAGAACTGCACCTTTATGGGGATTAGCTCTTCATGAAAAGATAAATAAAAAAAAGCCAAGACTTTTACATGATGGAAGAGCAAGAGATTTCCAAGAAGCAATACTTTGGCATGGTGGTGAAGCAGAAATATCGAAACAAAAATATATGCGTGCTTCAAAAGAACAAAGAGAAAAATTAATTAAATTTTTAGAAAGGTTATAATGAAAAAATTATTAATAACAACAGTATTTTTAGCAACAAGTATGTTTGCGCAAACTAGTTTACACTCGATTTTAGAAAATGTATCAGTTCCAAATGTAAATAAAACAATAGAGTCTGCAAAGAGTTTAAAAGAAAATACAAACAAAAAAAATTTTGAAAAATTAGTGTCAGATTGGAAAAAAGTAGAAGCTTTATACTTTGCAGGTGATTTTGATGAAAACTATATTGATACACCAAGATATATAGATGTGTACCATAATCTAAAAGAGGATTTAAGTGAACAAATGCAAAGAGCAATTGATTCAAATGATGAACCACGAGTTGCACTTTTCAAGAACTCATT
This sequence comes from Arcobacteraceae bacterium, assembly GCA_048268245.1. Lineage (GTDB taxonomy): Bacteria > Campylobacterota > Campylobacteria > Campylobacterales > Arcobacteraceae > Arcobacter_B. Next base: position 43,072 of record JBLWVX010000019.1, on the reverse strand, counting down.
TAGAACTATAAATGCTTTAGAGTATGTACTTTTCAATGATGAAACAATCACAAAAAGAGAAAAACTTCTTGCTGTAAATATCTTAGATACTATTATTTCAAATTTAGAAGATATAAAAGAGGTATATAAAGAGTATTTAAAAGTAGGTTCAAAAAGTGAGAAGTGGGAAAATTCACTTGTTATAAATACACTTATTTCAAGTTCTTACAGATTAAGAGAGTGGAGAGTTGGTGAACCATCTGGATTTGCTGCAAAATATAAAAATGACCCAAAAAATCAAAGAGCTGAGTATTATCTAAGTAAAAACTCACTAAATGCAATAAAAGCTATTTTAAAAGCTCATGATGAGGTAATAGGAGATAAATCTTACGAAAACTTTGCAACAATGGCTAAAAATGCAGGTGCTAAAAGAGCTATTATAGAAGCACAAGAGGCTTTAAATAAATCATTAAAAGAGTTAAAAAACTATAAAAATGATGATTTCTCAAAAGCAAAACCTTTATATGAAGCAACAAAAGAACTTCATAATACTTACTATTTATCTTTAGTGGAAGATTTAGCTGTAACTGCAAAAATTCTTGATGCTGATGGAGATTAAAAGTTGAGCGATTTTTTTGCACTAGAGTATTTTGTAAACCCAAATAAAAGAGTTTTTTGGGTTTATATTTTATCTTCTATTTTAATAGCAGGGATATATTTTTATTTTAATAAAAAACAATTAAAAGTAAATCTATCTTCAAAGCTTTGGTTACATCCTAGTGCTAAGCTTGATTATTATTACTTTTTTATTGGTTATTTTATAAAGGTATTTATGTTATTTCCTATAGTAATAAGTGCAAAAACTATCGCTTTATTTATAAACAAACAGCTTTATTTATCATTTGATTTTTATGAAAACACCTTCTTTTCTTATGAGGCTGTTTTACTTATGTATACTATTTGTTTGTTTGTTGTGAGTGATTTCACTAGATATTGGACTCACAGATTTTTACATACTATTCCTTTCTTGTGGGAATTTCACAAGATTCATCACAGCGCAAAGGTATTAACACCTATTACTTTTTATAGGGTTCACCCTATTGAAAATCTACTTTTTGGACTTAGATATTCACTTAGTATTGGACTTGTAACAGGGGTGTTTATATACTTTTTTGGTGCGATGATTGATGTATATGCTATTTTAGGGGTAAATGTATTTGTATTTGCTTTTTCTTTAATAGGTTCTAACTTAAGACATTCTCACGTGGCTTTTTCTTATTCTAAATTTTTGGAGAGATTTTTTATCTCACCTAAGCAACACCAAATACACCATAGTAAAAAACATTTTGATAAAAACTATGGAGGATATTTAGCTATTTGGGATTGGGCTTTTGGCACTTTGAGATTTTCAAAAGATGTAAAAGTTTTAAAGTTTGGACTTAGACGTGAACAAATGAATCAGTACAATTCAATAGCAAATTTAATAATAGCACCATTTAAAAATTTAGTAGGAGGTAAGAGGTAATGAAATATTTAAAATCATTTGCCTTAACAGCGAGTGTTGCTTTATTGTTTACAGCTTGTGTAAATAATGCTGAGGTTTCAAAAGCTCAAAAGTTAGCAAACTTAAAAGTAAAAGAGGATTTAGGAAGATCACTGTTTTTTGATGTAAATTTATCAAAAAATAGAACTCAATCATGTTCAACTTGTCACAATCCCCAAAAAGGATTTGCAGATGACAGGGATAACACAATAGGTGCAATGGCTTCTCTTGGAGATGATGGAAAATCATTAGGGGATAGACAAGCTCCAAGTGCAGCGTATGCTAAGTTCTCACCAAAGTTTCATTTTGATGAGAAAAAACAAAAGTATATAGGTGGACAGTTTTGGGATGGTAGAGAAGCAACTCTAGCAGGTCAAGCAGGTGGGCCTCCTACAAATCCAATTGAAATGGGAATGCCAAGTAAAAAAGCTGTAGTTGATAGAATCAAAGAAAATCCTTATTATGTGAAAACATTTAAAGAGGTTTATGGAAAAGATATTTTCAGCTCAAATGAAGAAGCTTATAAAGCAATGGCAGATGCAATAGAGAAGTTTGAAATGACAGATGAATTCTCACCATTTGATTCAAAATATGATAGATATTTAAAAGGCGAGTATGAATTAACTGTATTAGAGGATTTAGGGAGAACACTATTTTTCTCAAACAACAATAACTCTTGTGCAACTTGTCATGTACTAAAAGGTGAAGATAAGTTAGGTGAGACATTTACAAATTATGAGTATCATAATATTGGAGTTCCAATAAATCACGAACTTAGAGCAAAAAATGGAGTAACAGCAATAGATAAGGGACTTTTAAATAACCCAGCAGTAAGTGATGAAAAACATAAAGGAAAATATAAAGTTCCAACACTAAGAAATGTAGCAGTAACAGCACCTTATATGCATAATGGTGTATTTAAAGACTTAAAAACAGTAGTTGAATTTTATGATAAATACAATAATCCTGCAAGAGTTTTAAATCCTGAAACAAATAAACCTTGGGATAAGCCAGAAGTAAAAGAGACTATCTCACTAGAAGAGCTTAAAGCTAAAAAGCAAAGTGATAGAAAAGTAGAAGCTTTAGTTGCTTTTATGAAACTTCTTACTGATAAAAAATATGAACATCTACTTGAAAAATAAAACACGAATTTTTTCGTGTTTTATTTCTAGTTTTTCATAAATTATGTAGATTCTACTTCCAAATTCAATAAAAAAGCTTGTATTATTTTAAGAATTACTTTTTTATTTACAAACAATACTTCAGATTTTTCAAATGACTTTAGAGAACTAAAAATAGAAAAAGTACTAATTGATATAATTAGAAAAAAAGGGTATTAAAAAGATACCTTTTTAATACCCTTTTTTTATAAAATAATCTCCATAAGAAATACAGGAGATACTTCAAATGAAAAACTACCCTTTAAAACTTACATGTAAAGCAACAAATGAAAAACCAATTGAAACTTCAAGTGATGAAGAAGAGGATGATTGGTATACTTTTTAAAATACCTGACTAAAATTTAAGAGATTTAAAACCAAAGCCTTTATATACTTAACTCATATAAAAATTATGGAGAGATAATTATGAGTAAAAAAAGAGCTTTAATCACAGGTGGAAATAAAGGTATTGGTTTAGCCGTATCAGCAGCACTTTTAGAACTTGACTATGAGATTATAGTAGTGGCTAGAAACTTTGATAATTTTCAGTTAGGTGGACTACCAGATGTAACTGAAATACAGTATGATTTATCAGATATAGAGAACTTACCAGCTTTAGCTAAAAAAGTAGGTGAAATTGATGTACTTATAAACAATGCAGGTTACATGCAACCAAAATATACTTATGACAAATACCCAAAAGAAGCAAAAGAACACTTGATGAATGTAGACTTACATGCACCAGTTGAACTTATGAATCTTTTTAGTGTTGGTATGAAAAAAAGAAAATTTGGAAGAATAGTAAATACAGCTTCAATAGCAGGTCAAATAGGTCACCCTGATGTATGGTATGGTATTGCAAAAGCTGGACTTATAAATGCTACAAAAATCTATGGAAAACTTCTTGGAAGTGATGGTATTACAGTAAATTGTGTAGCTCCAAGTGCAGCAGAAACTGATATGCAAAATGACAATGATGAAAAAAGAAAAGCAGCATTTAAAGCAGCAGTTGTTACAAATAGATTTGCAGAACCTGAAGAGGTTGCAAAGGCTATTGTATGGTTAGCAACGGATTGTCCTGAATATATAAATGGTATTACAATTGATATAAACAACACTTTCTATGCAAGATAAAACTAGAGAATAACTCTCTAGTTTTAAAACTCAAACTATATATTTCCCTTCAAGATAAAAAACTACATTTGAAATACTAGTATAATAATATATTTTTTAATTACTCTTTTAGAACATATGTTCTATAATTGGGGCAAAAGTTTTAAAGGATAGTTTTGACTAGTAGAAAAAATCTAATAATTCAAGAATCAATAAATCTTTTTAATGAAAAAGGCTGCATAAATACAAGTACAAGACATATAGCTTCAAAGCTTGGTATTAGTGTGGGGAATTTATATTATTACTTCAAGAATAAAGAAGAAATTATTATAGCTATTTATGAAGAGTTTATGTCTTTGATCTCAAGGCAACTTACAAGTGTCAAAGAGGGTGAAGATATGGCTTTTGACTATTATGACTTTCTAGAACAGCAAATGGCTTATGAGTTAAAATATAGATTTTTTAGACTTGAACTTAATAATATCTATTTGAATTATCCAAAAGTAAAAGAGGCTTTTGAAAAAAATCAAATTCAAAAAAAACAGCAAATAAAACATGTATATTCTCATCAAATGAAGTATGGATATATGAAGAGTTTAGAAGAGTATGAACTTGAATTTTTAGTTTCAAATACTTGGATTATCGCAACTCAATGGGAGATATATTGGTTAATTGATAGGTTAGAAGATGAAGAGACAAGAAGAAAAAAAGGGATATTAAATATTTTGTATTTTATAAAACCTTATATGACAAAAAAAGGTTTAGAAAATACAAATCTATTAACTTCAATAAATTACTTAAACAAAAAGGCATAAGATGAAAAGGTTTTTTATTTTAATATTTATAGTTTTTACAAGTCTTGCTTTTAGTAAAGAATACAGTTTGAATCTAGTTGTGGATAAAACATCACAAACTTATTTAGAAGCCATAAAAAAAGAGAGTTCAAAACTTTTTTCAAGTAGTGACAAAATTAATTATAAAATAGAAGTTTGTTCTAAAAATTGTCAAAGTCTAATTGATAATAAAGAAGCAGTTTTTTTATTTAATAGTGTAGGCTCAAAGCCTAAAAAGCACAACTCATATATTATTACGTATAATTTAATATCATCTATATATGATGAAAATAGAGTTATAAGAACAACTTCTTTAGGGATTTTTGAGTATTTAAAAGAGAAAAGAAATAAAACTATACATATAAAAAATAAAGCATTAGTTTTAGAAAATAAACAAAATAAAACTTTTAAAACTCTAAATTTAAAAGAGGTTTTAAACTTAGCAGTAGAAAATAATCTTCAAATAAAAAGAAACCAAAATAGTATAAAACTTCAAGAGATAGGAGTTCATGAAACAAAAAGTTTATATAAACCTAAAATTGATATTTTCTCAAACTATATAGAGATTGATGAAGATAGAGCCCTTGCAAGTAGAGGTTTAAATCCTCAAAGAACACTTGAAGCAGGATTAAAGTTATCCCAGCTTATTTATTCAGATAAGGTTTTAAAAAATATAGAAATAAATAAGCTTTTATATAAATCTACAAAACAAGAAGCTAAGGCTTTAGATGATGAAATTTTATATAAAGTAACGCTGATATATTTAAACATAATAAAAGCAAAAGAGTATAATCAAATAATCAAAATAAAACATGATTTCATACAAAGAAATCTTTTATTTGCAAAACAAAGAAATCAAATAGGAGTTCAAGATAGAAGTGACGTATATAGATGGCAAAGTGAATTAGCAAACGCAAATATACAACTAGCAACTTCTCAAAAAGAGTTAAAAAAACTAAAAGTTCAACTATCAAATTTACTTAGAATAAAAAATGAATATGATTTTTTAGAGTATGGATTAAACTCAAAACTTTTTAAGCTTTTAAATAAAGATGCTATTAAGTACTTAGAAAATAAAAAGGTTCAAGAAGCTTTTACCTCTGAAATAGTTCATACTCATCCAAGATTAAAACAAATAAAAGAGTTAATAAAAGCAAAAAATGAACAGCTACAAATGAATAAAAACTCTTATTACTTACCAAGTATTGCTTTTGAAGGAAGTGCAAAAAAAGTTCTAAAAAGAGGTGGTGAAGCTTCTGATATGCCAAGAATTTCGGATGATGAAGAGTATCAAGCTGTAATAAATTTAAATCTTCCATTGTATGAAGGGGGAGTTAAAAACTCAAAGATTCAAAAAAATGAAGTTGAATTGATTGATTTAAAACTTCAATACAATGATGTAAAAAATCTAATAATAGAGAATGTGAGAAAAAATTATGATTCATTAGAAGAGTCCTATTCAAAGATAGGTTATTCAAAAGACTCTTTAAATTCTTCACAGAAGAATTATGAATTAATTCAAGATAAGTATAAAAAAGGAAAAGAGAATATTATCTCGCTTTTAGATGCTCAAAACTCATATATAGTTTCAAAGTTAAATCTAAATATTTCGAATATAGAATATTTAGTGGATTTAAGTTCTATATACTTTTTTAGTGGACGTATAGATATTTTATTAGATGAGATAAAAAAAGAAGAAGTTGAAAGAAAAATACAAGAGATTTTAAAGGATAAAAGTTGAAAAATTTAGTTTTAGCCATATTTATTTTAGTAGTTTTTACTGCTTGCCAAGAAAAAGAGCAAAAGTTACAAACACAAGATATAAAAACAGTATTTGCTACTTTACCAATAGCAAAAGATTCAAATGAAAGTAGAGTTTTTAATGCAACTGCTATTTCAAATAATGAAACAAAACTAAGCTTTAAAGTGCAAGGAAACATCACATATCTAAAATCAAAAATAGGTGATGAAGTAAAAAAAGATGAATTAATAGCAAAGTTAGATTCAAAACCTTATGAGCTAAGAGTTTCTCAAATAAGATATGCTCTAAGTGAAGCAAATGCAAGTTTGCAAAATGCCAAAAGCAGTTATGAGAGAGTAAAAAAACTGTACATAAATCAAAATGCAAGTGTAAGTGATATAGATAAAGCAAAAGCAGCTTATGAAGCTACAAATGCAAAGGTTAAAAATATCACAAAAGAGTTAGAGTATGCAAAACTAAAACTTTCATACACAAAACTTTATTCACCAATGAATGGGTATATTTCATTAAAATATGTACAAGAAAATGAAAATGTAGCAGTAGGAACACCTATTGTTTTAATAGGAGATAAGCTAATAGATGAAGTATTAGTACAAGTTCCTGAATCAATCATAAATAGAATAGAGCAAAATGATTTAGTAAAAGTAGTATTTCCTTCACTTGATAAAAACAGAGTATTTACAGCAAAAGTAAAAGAAGTATCAAAGTATGCTTCATCTAAAAGTAAAACTTATAAAGTTGTTGTAAAACTAAGAAATAGTTCAAAACTAATCAAGTCAGGTATGTCAGCAGATGTTTACTTTAATCTCTTAGATGCTTCAAAAAATAGTATTTATTGTGTTCCTTCAAATAGTGTTTTAAATGATAAAGAGGGATATTTTGTATATACCCTTAAAAAAGATGAAAAAGATTATGTGATTAAAAAAACTATGGTTAAAGTAGGGGAGTTAACTAGTGATGGCTTTGAAATACTTGAGGGATTAAAAAGTGATGATTTAGTTTTGAAAGCGGGAATGAGTGAAGTTTATGAGCAGATGAGAGTAAAAGTATCAAATATCAAAGATTTAGGAAAATAAGATGTCTATTACAAAATTTGCTTTAGAAAAAAGCACTGTTACTATAGTCTTCTCACTTATGCTTTTAATCTATGGAGTAGTATCTTTTTTTGATTTACCAAGGGCAAAAGATCCAGGTTTTATAATAAGAACTGCAACAGTTGTAACATACTTTCCAGGAGCTAGTGCAAAAAGAGTTGAGCAACTTGTAACTGATAAACTAGAAAAAACTATACAAGAGATGCCTGAACTTGATAATATAAAATCAACTTCAAAAAATGGTGTATCAATAATTTTTGTAAATATTTTAGAAAAGCACAAAAATATGCGTGAGATTTGGGATAGCCTTAGAAGAAAAGTTGAAAAAGGAAGTAGGTCATTACCAAATGGAACAAGCCAACCTATAGTAAATGATGAGTTTGGAGATGTTTATGGAAATTTAATCTCAATTACAAGTGATGGCTTAGAATATAAAGAGCTTGAAGATATTGCAAATGATGCTAAGGATATTATACTAAGAATTGATGAGGTTGCTAAGGTTGAGTTACTAGGACTTCAACCTCAAAGAGTTTATGTAGAGTTTGATAATACAAAATTAGCAAAATTAAATCTTAGTGCTTCATATCTTAAGAATATTTTAGAGCAAAAAAATATAGTTTTATCAGGTGGAAGTATAAAAGTTGATACTTCAAGATTGTCAGTTGAACCAACTGGAAATTATGAAAATATAAAACAAATAGAAAATACAATTGTTCCTTTAGTAACGGGTGAGTATATATACTTAAAAGATATAGCAAACATAAAGTATGAATATAAAGACCCAAGTAGTTTCATAGTAAGAAAAAATGCCCAAAATGCAATAGTTCTAGCTATTTCTATGAAAAAAGATGGGGATATTATAAAGCTTGGAGAGAAACTTGATAACTTGATGTTAGAAATTCAAAATAAACTTCCTTTAGGTGTAAAATTAGAAAAGCTTTTTGATGAACCTAGAATAGTAGAGCAAATTGTTGGAAACTTTGTAGATAACTTACTTCAAGCTATGGCTTTAGTTGTTTTAGTTATGCTATTTTCTCTTGGTTTTAGAACAGGACTTATTGTTGCTGTTTTAATTCCAATGTCTGTTTTGACTTCTTTTATAATCATGAGTATTTTTGATATTTGGCTAGATCAAGTATCTTTAGCAGCACTTATTATATCTCTTGGGCTTTTAGTTGATAGTGCTATTGTTATGAGTGAGTCTATTATGGTTTTAATGCAAAGAGGAAAGAGTGTATTTGAAGCTTCATTGCAAAGTGCAAATGAATTAAAAATACCACTTTTAACATCTGCACTTACAACATCAGCAGCATTTCTTCCAATCTTTTTAGCAAAATCAAGCACAGGAGAGTATACAAACTCTATATTTAAAGTAGTTACTATAACTTTACTTTCCTCTTGGGTTTTAGCACTTACTTTAACACCTGTTTTAAGTAAATATTTTATGAAAAAGAAAAAGCTTGTAGATAAAGAGAGCAAGTTTTATTTTTATTATAGAGGGTTTTTAAAAACTGTTTTAAAATTCAGATATTTAACTGTAATAGCTGTAATTTTGATTTTTGTAGGTTCTCTAAAAGTCTTAGATATGGTTCCAAAAAAGTTTTTTCCACCTTCAAGTGAACCTAGTTTTACCTTAGAGCTTAGACTTCCAGTTGGAACAAATATAGATACAACAAAACAAGCTGTAGGAAAAATAGAAGGGTATATAAATCAAAAATATATAATAAAAAAACATCAGGTTAAAAACTTTGTATCTTTTATAGGTCAGAGTGCTCCAAGGTTTTGGTTGGCATATGACCAAGAGTTAGCAAGTGTAGAGTATAGTACGATTTTAGTAAATGTAAAAGAGTATAAAAATCTATATAGTGTAAAAAAAGATGTGGAAGAGTTTGCTAAAAATAGTTTTCCTGATATGCAGGTTTCAGCAAAAGTTTTAGCAAACGGACCTCCTGTAAAGCAACCAATTGAGATAAGAATAAGTGGAAAAGAAGTTGATAAACTTTTTGAGTTAAGTTCAATAATAAAACAAAAGTTATCAAGCTACGATGAAGTTAAAACTATTGTTGATGATTGGGGTATAAGAAACAAGAAGTTTGTTGTGGATATTGATGAGGCAAAAGCTTTAAAAGAGGGTATTTCAAACCTTGATATTGCAATCTCATTGCAAAGTGCCTTAAGTGGTTTTGAGGTTACAACTTTTAGAAAAGATGATAAGTTAATACCTATAGTTTTAAGATCTAATGAGAATACAAAAGATGATTTAGATAGATTTAAATCAATTAGTGTTTACTCTCAAAGTAGTGGAAAAAATATTCCTTTATCTCAGGTTGCTTCTGTAAAAGCAGTCTTTGAAGAATCAAAAATTATTAGAAGAGATAGATTAAAAACAGTAACAATTGGAGCAAATATAAACCAAGGAGCAAATGCAATAGCAGTATTTGAAAAAATACAGCCTTTTATGGATGAGTTACAAAAACAGTTTCCTTTGGGGTATTATTATGAATTTGGTGGAGAGTATGAAGCCTCAGGAAAAGCAAATAAGTCAATAGTTGAGAATTTACCCCTTGCTTTTATGGTTATAGTTTTACTTATGGTTGCTCAATTTAACTCTATTAGAAAGCCATTTATTATACTTATTTCTATTCCTTTAGGTGTTATTGGGGTATCAATTGGGATTTATAGCATGAATTCATATTTTGGATTTATGACTCTTTTAGGAATTATCTCTTTAAGTGGTATTGTAATAAACAACGCAATTGTTCTTTTAGAGAGAATAAAACTTGAAAATGATAATGGCTTAAGTTTATATGATTCAATTATAGAAGCTTGTGTTAGTAGGTTTAGGCCTATTGTTCTTACAACTATTACTACAATCTTTGGATTAATTCCCTTATGGTATAGTGGTGGTGAAATGTGGGAACCTATGGCTATTTCTATTATATTTGGTTTAATGTTCTCTACGATTTTAACATTAGGTTTTATACCTGTTTTATATGCTATTTTATACAAAGTAAAGAGGTCTTAAAATGTTTAAAACACTTTGGTTTAAAGTTTTAGTTGGAATGATTTTAGGGATTGTAGTAGGACTTGTTTTATCTCCAAATGCTTTTGCTTTAGTCTCAAAAGAAGTTGCTTTTACTATTGCTCCTTGGGTTGCTTTAGCTGGAAATATCTTCTTAGCACTTATAAAAATGGTAGTAATTCCTCTTGTTATGAGTTCAATAATTTTAGGAATTACAAGTGCAAATAATACAGAAACATTAAAAAGTTTAGGTTTGAAAATAGCTCCTTATTTTGTATTTACAACTATAGTTGCTGTTACTTTAGGTTTGATTATAGCTTTATATATAAACCCTGGGCAATATGTATCAAAAGATATATTAAATACTATAAGTACAAGTACTGTGGTAATAAAAGAAGTAAATCCTATATCAAATACTTCAATTCCTGATATGATTGTAGATTTAATCCCTGTAAATGTAAGTCAAGCTGAACTTGATGGTAATATACTGTTTTTTGTAATACTTGCTATTTTTGTTGGTGTTGCTTTGATGAATATGGAAGATGATGACTCAAAACCTATGAAAGATTTAGCTAAGTCATTTCAAGCGTTTTCTATGACAGTAGTTAGTTGGGCTATGAAGCTTGCTCCTTATGCTGTTTTTGGTTTACTTTGTAGTATCACTATTAAAATAGGATTTGATGCAATATCTTCTATGTCAATGTATGTATTTACAGTTTTATTAGGATTATTTGCACTTTTATGTTTTTACTTAACAATAGTATATTTAAGTTCAAAAATAAAACCTCTTGATTTTATAAAAAGAGTTCGTGAAGTTCAACTTATGGCTTTTTCAACTTCTTCATCAGCTGCTGTAATGCCTTTATCGATGAAAATAGCAGAAGATAAACTAAATGTTCCTACACCAATTTCTAAATTTGTAATACCATTAGGTGCAACTATAAATATGGATGGAACAGCAATATATCAAGTAATAGCAGCTATATTTTTAACACAATTATTTGGAATAGATTTAAGTTTAACTCAGATGATAATCTTAGCTTTAACAACAGTAGCAGCTTCTATTGGAGCTCCAAGTACACCAGGTGTTGGTATTGTAATACTTGCAACAATTCTTCAAAGTTTAGGAGTTCCTGTTGAGGGAATAGCACTTATTTTAGGAGTTGACAGAATACTTGATATGTGTAGAACTACTATAAACGTGACAGGGGATTTAACAGCCTCTTTAGTTATGAAAAAATTAGTAAATATCTCAAGCGATGAAGCAGATGTTGCAAAAGAGATTAACGCTTTAAAAACAAAAAGTGATTAAGGAAAATTATGAAAAAGAAAAAAACAGTATCACTAGTTCTTGGAAGTGGAGGGGCTAGAGGTTATGCTCATATTGGAGTTATAAAAGAGTTAGAAAAACAAGGTTATGAAATAAAGTCTATTTCAGGCTCTTCTATGGGCGCTTTAGTTGGTGGTTTATATGCAAGTGGGAAACTTCAAGCTTACGAAGATTGGGTTTTAAATTTTGATGTTTTAGATGTTTTAGACTTAGTTGATTTTTCATTTTCAGATGGTGGAATGATAAAAGCAGATAAGGTTTTTGATAAAATTCAAGAGTTTATGGGAAAAGATATTTTGATAGAAGATTTACCTATACCTTTTACTGCAACAGCAACTGATATTTTAAATAAAAAAGAGGTTTGGCTTAGAAAAGGAAGTCTAAAAGATGCAATAAGAGCTTCAATATCAATTCCTACTATTTTCACCCCTAAAAAACTAAATGGAAGAGTTTTATTTGATGGTGGTATTTTAAATCCTGTTCCAATTTTACCTGTTGCATCTGAGTTTACAGATTTAGTAATAGCTGTGAATTTAAATGATGATGCGATTATCAAAGATAAACATAAAAAAATATTTGAAAAAGATGACAGTTATTTAAAGAAGACTGTAGGTAAGTTTTTAAATAAAAAGTTTACTAAAAAGAAAAAACTTTCATATTTTGAGATTTTAAACTTATCTATAGAGAGTATGCAAGATGTAATAGCAAGACATCAATTAGCAAGTCATAAGCCTGATATTATGATAAATGTTTCCTCAAAAGCTTGTGAGTTTTATGATTTTCATAAAGCAAAAGAGCTTATAGAGTATGGACGCTCTCTTACTAAGGATGTGTTAAAAGATTATTAATATAAATATCTATTTTAAGAAGTATAAACATCACTTCTTAAAATAAGTAAATAAAAATAACCCTATAATCATAGCTAAAATAAAAATATTTGAAAAAAGCATGATTATAAAAAAAACTCCAATTAGAAATATAGCACTAAATTTAAAAAAGCCTCTATCAAAAAGAATGACTGCTGTAATAAGACCAATAATTGCATTTGAAATAAAAAAGGCATCTGCAAAAGCTACTAAGTTATCAAGACTTAAATAATCAAGATTTACTAAAACTAAAGTTATTATATAAATTATAGATAAAAAGTTTAATGCTCCTATTGGCGTATTGTTTTTTAGATGTTTTGAAGTATAAATTGTAAGCTTTAAAGATGAAATAAGCCTAGCTACTCCTCCCACAAAAAGAATAAGTGTTCCAATACATAAAATCATAGAAATTGTAGCAAGTAATAAATCTGAGATATTCCCAAATAAAGGTTTTATTATCCATACTAATTTAAACTCTTCATTTTTAGGAAATTCACCAAAACAAATGGCTAAGGTTACTAAGATATAAACTAAAGATACAACAATGGCAGAAAGAACTACAGACCTACTTATTATGTTTGTTTCTTTAACTTCATTTGAGTAGTTACCTATTACTTCCCATCCAACTATTGCCCAAAATGCTAAAACAAAAGAGTATCCAATTTGTGAAGTTTCAATATTTGGAAAAGAAAAAGAAAACTCATTTATATTAAATAGTACATATATACTTGATAAAAGAAAAATAATAGTAATTGTTGAACTAACAATTAGCATTAATTTACCCAAGAAGTCTATTTTTATAAGTAGTAAACAATAAATGATTAAGTAAATATAAAAACTTAGTTCAACTAAAGAACTATTAGGAAAATAAACTTGTATAAATTCTGCTGCTATTAAAAGTACAGCTACTGGTCCAAAAAATACAGCACAAATTAAATAAAAAGATGTAAGTAATTGATATTTCTTACCCATTGCTTCTTTTGTGGCAAGACTTACTCCTCCATCTCCTGGATATAAAATTGCAAGCTTTGCAAATATTAAAGCAAAAACAAAACCTAGACTTAAAATTACTGCCCAAATAACAAGTGAAAAGTTTCCAATCATATTATATAAAAGTGGAGGCAATAGTATAAGTCCTGAACCTAAAATAGGTCCTATTATTAGGCCTGATAAAGTAAAGGTATTTAGCTTTTTATTTTCTGTACTCAACTTTTCCTCTTTTTTTTAAAATTTTTATATTATTTAAAATTTTTACAGCTATTAGTGTTAAAACAGTACCTATTAGAAGTGAAATACTTAAGTGTTCTTTTAAGAAAATAATACTAAATAAAATAGCAAATAATGGTACTAAAAATATAAAAGAACTTACTTCATTTGTTCCAAGCTTTTCAATACCTATAAAATAAATAGTAGTTGAAAAAGTTGTTGAAACTACTGCTAATCCCAAGATATTTATCCAAAATATTGTGTCATAACTAGAATAATTAAACTCTAATGACTCTGTAAAAAATACAACAACCATAATAGATGTAATAATATACATATATAAAGTAAATACCATAGGTGATGTCTTAGTAATCTTAGAGCTTGTAATTGTTAGAGCAGGCCATAAAATAGAAGCTCCTAAAAAATACATATTTTGTATTGTAAATATTTGCTCACTTGAAAAAGACCAAACATTAAGCATAGTCATAACTCCTAATGCTCCAATAATTAAAGCAAAGTAGTCTTTTTTTACTATTTTTTTACCGAAGAAAAAAGCCATAATTAAAAAGGTATTTATTGGAATTAGCGTTGTTACAAGTGCTCCACCAAGTGAAGCTGTACCAAACTTTGTTCCTAAAAAATAGCACTTCATATAAGCTATCATAATTACTGATGCTAAGATAGCTAAAAGAAAACTTCTTTTATTTATATAGAAATATTTTCTTGTAAAAATAAGTACAGGAATTAAACTTGCTATAGTAAAAAAATTTCTTAAAAAAATTAGTTCATACTCATTTATATATGAGCTTAAAACTTTAGCATTTACCCATGAAGCACCCCAACCAGCCATAGCTAGAAACATCAAAAAGTAAAATAGGTTTTTATTTGTATCTGTCATAATATATTCTTTTAAATAAATTTAAAAAAGTATAGTAAAAAGTTTTTTTTATTTATAGAATAAAATTGCTATTCTTTTTTAAAGTAAGAGGAGTATATCCAAAAAACTTCTTGAAATTTCTTGAATAGTGAGATTGGTCATTAAAGCCAACTTCAACACTTGCTTGACTTATTGATATACCTTTTTGAATAAGTTTATTTGCTCTATTTAGTCTTTGATTTATGATAAAAGCATGTGGTGTAAGACCAAACTCTTTTTTAAATAGCCTTAAAAAGTGATACTTACTTAGGTTTACATTTGAAGCTAGTGTATCAAGGGTAAAGTTAGTATCTAATGAGTCATTTATAAGTTCATAGGTATCTTTAGTAAGTTTTCTATCTTCAAAGATTTTATTATAATCTTTTGTATAAATTGTATTTGAAAGTATTAATTCACTTAAAGCTTCAATCAATAATGATTCAACAAACATCTCATCTTCTTTAGCAAAGTAGGCTGTAAAAAAGTTATGTAGTTTTAAAAATAAAAGTTTGTTTTCTACAATATGTCTTTGAAAAAAAGGAATTTTTTTTTCATAAAATATTTGCTCATATAGATTTGATAATAAATCAACTGTTGGATAGAAGTTCGCATGGCTCCACTCTTTTGATTTTCCTGAGTGAACTTCTCCTGGGTTATTTACTCTTATTGAGTATTCATAAGAATCATATGTCTCAAAAGAATTAAATGATTTTAAAACACCTTTATATGTAAGACCTATTGTATATGTATCATGGTAGTGTTTTGTAAAATCATTTGTTGATTGTTTAACGTTTTCAAAAAGTATATTTTGTAGTAGTTTTGACATGTTATATCTTAGTTAAATTTTCTTTTTGAAAATAGAATAATATTGCTATTTTTTATACAAAGAGAAAGTTTTTAAGCTTTCTCTTTTTTTATAGAAAGAAGTAGTAAAACACCAATAAGTGCAGCTATAAATGAAGCAGCAAATACACCAAGTTTAACAGCAGCAATTGTTCCTTCATCTAAGAAGGCTAAATGAGTAATGAAGATTGACATTGTAAATCCAATACCAGCTATAAACCCAACTGCTAAAATTTCTCTCCATGAAATAGTATCTGGTTTTTTAATTATGTTAAATTTATCAGCAATGTATGTAAGTCCTAAAATACCTATAGGCTTACCAATTACTAAACCACAAACAACACCTAATACAATCATTAAGTTTGCACTTACTGTACTAAAGTCGATTAAAACACCTGCATTTGAAAATGCAAATAAAGGCATAATAAAAAATGCTGAAAGACCATGTAAGTTGTGTTCAAGTCTTACTAATGGGTTTTGAACTCTATCGTATCTATAGGCTATATTTTCTAGTTGATCAATCTGATGATGATTTAAAACAGGAATAGGATCTATATGTTTTTCAAATTCATCTACTGATTGTCTAGTTTCTTCAATAAACCTTTTTTCATCAATTTTTGAAGTAATAGGAATAGCAAATGCTAATAAAACACCTGCAATAGTAGCATGTATACCAATTGCATGAATATAAACCCAAAGTAAAATACCAAGTAATAAGTAAACAGTTATACTTGTAACACCTCTTTTATTTAAAATCCAAATTAAAGCATAAATAGCACCTGCCTGTAAAAAGTATTGTGATTGAATATCACTTGTATAAACAGTTGCAACTACTAATACAGCACCTAAATCATCAACAACAGCTAAAGCAACTAAAAACAGTTTTAGTGCTGGATTTACTCTTGTTCCTAAAAGCATTAAAATACCTAAGGCAAAAGCAATATCTGTAGCCATAGGTACACCAAAACCTAATGGATTGTCAGGATTAAAACCTACATAAATTAAAGCAGGTATTAACATACCCCCAATTGCAGCAACGATTGGAAATGAAGCTTTACTTACACTTGATAATTCTCCTATTAGCATTTCTCTTTTTATTTCTAAACCAACCATTAGGAAGAATAGTGCCATTAAACCATCATCAATCCAATATGTAAGGGTCATAGAAACAGTTAAATCTCCAAGATTTATACCAAGAGGTAAATGCCATAAGTCATAATATGCTTGTCCCCAACTTGAATTTGCAACAATTACAGCAGCAACAGTAGCAATGAAAAGTATAATACCACTTAGGGCTTCTTTATTTATATATCTTTCAATTGTAATTAATTGTTTAATCATTTTTTTTCCTTATGAATTTATACATTTAGGACAAACACCTTTGATTATTATGTTGTCAACTTGATAACCTTCTAAATTAAAATCCAATTTCTCATGAATGCACTCAATTTTAGAACAAACATTACATACAAAGTGAGAGTGTTTTGTTTTTGCTATTTCAAAATATCTTTTTTTATCATTTGACTCAAAAGAGTTAATAATATTTTGTTCTTCAAACTTTGTAATGTTTCTATAAAATGTAGCCTTATCCATAGAAAGATTATCTTTAATATCTTCGTAGCATAAAGGTTTGTCTGATTCAACTAAAATCTCCAAGATAGCTTTTCTTGCAGTAGTTAGTTTTATATTTTTTTCATGTGTTAGTTTTTCTAAGTTCATAGTTAGATTATATCAATTTTAATTTAAAAGAACTTTATTATTTTTGTCTAAATACAACTAAGTTGCATTAAAGTTTTTATGTAATATTATTTCATAAATGCAACTAGCTTGCAAAATAAATGTGAAAATTAAGGAAAATATATGAAAAAAGTTTTATTGTCTTTATTCTTTTTTATTGGTATGAGTTTATTTGCCAATGAAGTAACTGTAAGTATATTACCACAAAAATATTTTGTTGAAAAAATAGCAAAAGATAAAGTTGAAATAAATGTTATGGTAAAGGCTGGCTTCTCTCCTGCAACATATGAGCCAAAAACATCACAAATGAGAAAATTAGCTAACTCAAAAGCTTATTTTTCAATTGGTGTGCCATTTGAAAAAGTATGGTTAGAAAAATTTGAGCATGCAAATAAAAATATGCTTGTTGTAGATACTACAAATGGTATAAAGAAACTTAAAATGCAAGCACATGTACATCATGATGAAGAAAAGAATAAACACGAAGAGCACAAAGATCATGACCACGATACACATGACCATGATGCCCATGAACATGATAAACATGAAAAAGAAGATGCAAAACATGATGAACATGAAGGACATGATCATTCTGGCTTAGATCCACATGTTTGGTTAGATCCTATGTTAGTAAAAGTTCAAGCAAAAAATATCTATGAAGCATTAGTTAAAATTGATGCTAAAAATAAAGAGTTTTATTTAACAAATTATAAAGCTTTTGTTAAAGAGTTAGAAACTTTAAATAAGAAGTTAGAATCAATTATAGAACCTTATGAACATAAAGCATTCATGGTATTTCATCCATCATGGGGATATTTTGCAAAAAGATATCATTTAGAGCAAATTTCTATCGAAATCCAAGGAAAAGAGCCAAAACCAGCTCAATTAGTTGAGTTAATAGATGAAGCTAAAAAACACGATATAAAAATCGTATTTGTAGCACCTCAATTCTCTCAAAAAGGTGCAAAAGTTATTTCAAATAGTATTAAAGGTTACACTGCTACAATTGACCCATTGTCTTATGAATGGGATAAGAATCTATTAAAGGTAGTAAACGAGATTGCAAAAAGTTATAAATGATACGATATTTACTATTAATTTTAATTTTTAAGGGCATCTTTTTTGGATGTTCCTTATGTTCAGTTTATTCTCCTAAAACACATGTTTCAATTTCTATAAAAGCAGATGACAAACTTATAAAAAATGCTCAAGTTAAATGGGTTTTTGCAAAAGAGTTTACAAAAGAGCTTTTAAATCTCTACGATACAAATTTAGACGCAACATTTGATGAAAAAGAAATAGAAGTGATTCAAGATGCACTACTAGCTTATATAGAACCCAAGAATTACCTTACACATCTTACTTATAGTACTAAAATTGAAGAAGTATCAAGAACACTTGATATAAAAAAATATAAATTCAATTTTAATGATGGAATATTAAGTTTTGATTATGAGTTTGATTTAAATTATGAAATCAAACATAATCACAAGCTATATATTGAAGTGTATGATGATGCAAGTTACTTTATTATGCTAATTGATGAGAATAAACAAGATTTTAGTATTCCTTATGGGGTAAAAAAGCAGATGGATTATAATAGTGTAACTTACACTATAAATGCGCCTTCACTAGCTACAAGTGAGACTAAAGAAGAAGTAAAACAAAGTGTTACTGAAGTTAGAAAGAAAGAAAAAAATCTAATTGAAAAATCTTTAGAAGAAGAAAAAACTCAAAAAGAAGAGACTCTTTTAGGTGGTTTTGTGAAGAAAGTAAAATATTACTTAGTAGAGATTGAAAAGGGTGAAGATAAATGGGCTTTACTATTTTTACTTGTAGTATCTTTTGTATATGGAATAATTCATGCTATGGGACCTGGGCATGGAAAAGCATTAGCCTTTTCATACTTTAGTGCTCAAAAAAGTTCATATTTTCAAGCGTTTATTATTTCACTTGCAACTGCATTTATTCATATTGTTGGAGCACTGATTTTAGTTGTGATTTCTATTTTTATACTTCAAAGTGTTTTAAATAGTTTTTTAGATGATTCTATTAAATACATTACTCAAACAAGTGCAGTTTTAATAATGCTTTTATCTATATATATTTTATATAGAAAACTAAAGAAAAAATCTTGTGCTTGTAGTGCTTGTTGTAGTACAGAAGAGAAACCAATGTTTTCTATAACTGGAAATGTAAACTTTGTACAAAAGTTTGAGAGTAAAATTCATTTTAACAATGAAAGAAAAAAGCAAGACTTGATATTTGTATTAACTGCTGGACTTATACCTTGTCCTGGAACAGTAGTTCTTTTTGTATATGCTTTTATTTTAAAAACTTATTTTTCAGTAATTTTAGCAAGTATTGCTATTTCTCTTGGAATGGGTCTTGTAATCTTTGCTTCATCATTTTTAGGAGTATCTTTAAATAAAGTATCAGCTAAATCTACTAAAATAATCAACATAATGGAGGTTTTAGCTCCTATTGTAATGTTTGCATTAGGATTGTTACTTCTTTTAAACGCAGATATTTTATAAGGAATAAAAATGGATATTATCACGACTTTTAGAAAATATCTTCCAAGATTTAAAAAAGTTTTAGAACTAGGAAGTAAAAAAGGTGATGATTTAAAACTACTTCATTCATATTATGAAGTAGTTGCAAGTGAAGACGAAAAAGTTAAAACAAGATTTTTAAAAGATGAATTTATTGATATAAGAGTTATTTTAATAGATAAAGTTACAATTGATACACACAAGAAGTTCGATGCTATTTTTTCAAGAAATACTTTAGATAGTTTATCTCTTGTTCAACTCAATGATTCTTTAAAAAATCAAAAAAATATTTTAAATAAAGAAGGTCTAATCTTTCATATTTTAGACAAAAATAAGATTGAAAAAAATGAAGTTTTAACTTTATTAAATGAGAATTATGAGCTTTTAGAAGAGGGTAGTTTTGATAATAACTTCTTTTTTATAGCAAAACTTTCTTGATTATAATCAATGTATTGTTTCTTTTCTCAAGATAAAATTATGATATTAAATTAAAAGGTTTTATTATGGAAAAAGTAAATATTTATGACCATATTGAATATGGTGAAGATAAAGTAAAAGTATCTCCTATGTTAGAGACTGCTTTTTCAAAAGAGATTCGTATAGTTTTTAAAAAAGAACAAATTATGAAAGATCATAAAACAGCTTATCCTATTACAGTTGAAATTTTTGAGGGTTCAATTGATTTTGGAGTTGGTGAAAAGGTTTATAATCTTGTAAAAGGCGATATCGTAAGTTTAGAAGCCAGTATTGTACATAATCTTAAAGCAAATGAAGACTCAATTGTAAGACTTACATTATCTAAAGATGATTCACTACTTAGAGTGAAAAATGTCTTAAAATTATAAACTAGAAGATTTATTCTTCTAGTTTTTTAAATTCATTTATAATCTCATCAATTGGTTCTACTCCAACAGAAATTCTAAGTAAATCTATAGGAAGACCAATTTCTTCTAAGAACTTGTTTCCTTGCTTTGATTGAATTAAATCCCAATGAGCTAAATAAGTATATGGCATAAGAAGTGTAAATTCAGTACCTAAGCTAGGTCCTTTGGCAAAGTTTAGTTTGTCATATACTTTTTTAAATGCTCTATTAAAAGTAACAGATATAATACCTGTAAGGCTATTGTCATCTCTCATTGTTTGAGAATAGTTGTCTTTGTTTTCTTCATTTAAACAGTAAAAGACTTTGTCAATATAAGAACACTCTTCAAAATAAGCAGCTAAGGCTTTTGTATTTGAACTTATTTTTTTAACTCTGTTTTTATAATCTTTTATTTGTAGTGCTAATCTTTGTTTATCTTTTATATAAACTGGGTCACAATGTTTGAAAAACTCTGTTGTCATATGTGATAGATTATTTCTTTTATTTAAAATAATTGCACCCATTAAAACATCAGCATTTCCACAAGCAAACTTAGTAAGAGATTCTACAAAAATATCTGCGTAATCTTCTAAGTTTAGATTATAAGGTGTAGCAAAAGTTGTATCAATAACTAAAGGTATATTATACTCATCACATAACTTTCTTAATCTTTTTATATTTACAGTTTTTAAAAGAGGGTTTGTTGGAACTTCTGTGATAATGGCGCTAACTTTTAAGCCATCTGTTTTTAAATACTCTTCTAGTAAATCAAGATTTAAAATATCAGGAAAAACTTTTGATTCTTGATAGTGATAATTTACTATATTCATAGTATCCAAATAAAGCCAACCAAACTGAACTAAAACAGTTCTTCCATTGTGTGTTTGAATAGAGTTGATACCTCTTATAACTGAATAAATTGCATTCATTCCAGATGGTGCTAGGCATACTTTATCTTTTGGTTGATTATAAGCACTAGCTAGTGTGTCAATGATAATATCATGAGCTTTTGATTCTTCTTCCAGCTCTTCTTCATGTATTTTATCAATCAATCCTAAATCATAAAGATACTTTTCAGCAAGTCTTGAAGATAGGTTGCAGCCTACATGTTGAATATAACTTAAAACTCTTTGTAATTGACAAGTATTTCTTTGAACTAAGATAACACCAAAAGCTTCATCTACTTCAAGCTTATTGTTTATATAATATTTATCACTTACAAGCTTTACAGCTTTTTGAGAACTAAGCACTACTACTTCATAATCATCACTTACTTTATATTTTTCTTTGATATAAAGTCCAAGCTGTTTTAAATAAGGATGAAGTACAAACCTTGGATAACCACTTTTTATAGTGTCAAGAATTTCGGGAGTTTGTAGTTCATAATCAATCACATCTTGTAAATAGGGCATCGATACTGAAACCGCATGTACATTGTTTACAGGTAGAGTTTCTCCTGTTGGGATGTGATTAAAATAGTTTTTGTTCATTTATTGCCTTCTTACTTTACTGCCTGTTTTATATCTTCGATTAAATCTTCTACATTTTCTAAACCAATTGAGAATCTCACTGTTCCCTCTGCAATCCCAATAGCTTCTAATTCCTCTTTACTAAATGAAGCATGAGAAATCTTAGCAGGAATTTCTACTCTTGAATCAGGACTTCCAAATGAACACTTTTCACCATAAATTTTAGTGTTTTCTATAAACTTCTCAGCTAATTCAAGTGTTTTGAAATCTGCACAGAATAGTCCTGGAATATAATCCATTTGCTCTTTTGCTAGCTTGTGTTGTGGATGTGACTCTAGTGCTGGGTGAGTAACTTTAGTGATGTACTCTTGCTCTTCTAAAAACTTAGCAATAATTATAGAGTTTTTTTCATGTTCTTTCATTCTAACTTTTAGTGTTGGAATACCAAGTGTGATTAAGTACACATCCATAGGATTTTGACTTCTTCCACCTGCATTTGCATAGTAGTGAACTTCATCACTTAGCTCTTTTGTAGCTGCAACAATAGCACCTGCAACAACTGCACCGTGACCTGAGATATATTTAGTTGTTGAGAATAGTGAAAAATCAGCTCCAAGCTCAATAGGTCTTTGACTTATAAATGTAGCAAGTGAGTTATCAACTGCAAATAAAGCATTGTACTTATGTGCTAAGTTAGCTACTTCTTTTAAA
Source organism: Arcobacteraceae bacterium (assembly GCA_048268245.1). GTDB lineage: Bacteria > Campylobacterota > Campylobacteria > Campylobacterales > Arcobacteraceae > Arcobacter_B. Next base: position 20,071 of record JBLWVX010000019.1, on the reverse strand, counting down.
TCAATGATTTTAAGACCAGGGTTTGTAGGACTCTCACATAAAACTAAATCAATTGGGTTGTTTTTTAGAATCTCTTCCATATTATCAAACTCTAAGAAGTTAGCAAAGTGTACTGTTACATTGTACTTTTCTTTAAATACTTTTAGAAGTCTAAATGTTCCGCCATAACAGTCAGCTTCAACTAAAATATGTGAGTTTGCTTTTAGAGTTGTCTCAAATAAAAGTGCAACAGAAGCAATACCTGTGTGTGTACATACACATCCAGCACCACCTTCTACTTCAGTGAAAAGATTTTCTAACATCTCTCTTGTAGGGTTGTCACTTCTTGTATAGTCATAAATTTTATCGCCATCTTGTTTTTTTAAATCAAATGTTCCTGTGTTGTAAATAGGAAAGTGTGAAGCACCTGCTTGTTCAGCAAATGGTGCAAATTTTGCAATATGGCTTAATGATGTTTCAACATGTTTCTTCATAAGAGTCCTAATACTTTTTAGGGGATTATATCGAAGTTTTACTAAGAGAAAAAATGAAGTAATTTTTATTATAATAAAAAGTTATAGTATTTTATAAAAGAGGCAAAGCCTCTTTTATTTATTCAAAGTATTCTTTTACAGTTTCTTCAAGTTCTTCTACACTTAAAACGCCTGAGTGTCTTCCTACTTCCATACCATCTTCAAGATACACAAGTGTTGGAACACCAAATGCTTTAAATCTTTTTGTTAGTTCTTTTTGTTTTGAAACGTCTACTTTATAGATGTGGATATTATTGGGTTTAGTACTTGTAGCATATTTTGTCATGTTCTTTTCTAGAACCTTACAAGAGCCTCACCAGATTGCGTGGAAATCAACGATTACATTTTTTCCTGCTATTTTCTCATCAAAATTTTCATCTGTTAACTCTTCAAAAGCAAACAGTGAAGTTGAAAGAAAAAATAGCATTGCAAGTACTATTCTTCTCATAGATATTCCTTTTTGAATTTTTATTAGTATAGATTTTTTTCGTGTAGTTTGTGTTAAGTTTAAATAGGACAAAATTTATCTTGTTTTGTGGATTTTTTAGATAATCTATAAAAAATACAAACAATTATAAAAGAGAAAATATATGAAATTAGATGAATTAGAAGTAAATATTGATTATTTTGAATTTGATGAGAGTTTATATCAAAAGTTAGATGCAACACCTGTGTTAAATCCCAAGTTAGTTTCTTTTAACAAACAAGCCTGTGATTTAATAGGTTTAGATTATGAAGAGTGTGAGACGCAAGATTTTTTAGATTTTATGAATGGAAAGAAGGTTTTAAAAGGCTCAATTCCTTATTCTATGGTTTATGCAGGTCATCAGTTTGGGTATTTTGTACCACAACTTGGTGATGGAAGAGCTATAAACTTAGGAAGCATAAACGGTTGGCACTTGCAAACAAAAGGTTCAGGTCTTACAAAATATTCAAGACAAGGTGATGGAAAAGCAGTTCTTAGATCTTCAATTAGAGAATATATTATGAGTGAAGCTATGCATGCTTTAGGAATACCAACTACAAGAGCCTTAGCTATCATAGACTCAGAATCATTTGCCCATAGAGAATGGGAAAGTGAATCGTGTTCTATTGTAATGAGACTTTCACCTTCTTGGATAAGAATAGGAACTTTTGAGTTTTTTGCAAGAACTGATAATGCTAAAGCAAATATAACTCAACTTGCAGATTATGTGATAAATCAGTCATATCCTCACTTAAAAAATGAAGAAAATAAATATCAAAAAATGTTTTATGAGTTAGTTGATAGAAGTAGTGAACTTGTAGCTTATTGGCAAGCATATGGCTTTATGCATGGAGTTTTAAATACTGATAACTTCTCTATGGCAGGCCTTACTATTGATTATGGGCCGTATGCTTTTATGGATTATTTTGATAAAAACTGTATTTGTAATCATACAGATAGTGAAGGGCGATACTCTTATAATAATCAGCCATATGTAGCTAGATGGAACTTGATGGTTTTAGCAAATGCAATGGGCAGTATAATAGATGAAGAAAAAGCTATAGAGTATTTACACGCATTTTTACCACAACATGAAAATGTATATTTAAATCTTATGAACAAAAGATTAGGATTAGATGGTTCTAAAAGTAGTGATAATAATGCCTCTTTAATAAAAGAGTTATTAGGAAGTTTAGAAAGTTCACAGATGGATTATAATGTATTTTTCTATAGACTTACGAAGCTAGATAGTTTTGATAATCTAAGTAGTATTACTGATATTGCTGTTTTTAGAGAGCCTTTATTTGATTGGTTTAATTCATATAAAAATGTATGCCAGAAAGAAGAAAGTAGTTTTGAAAGCAGACAAAAAATTATGAAAAAAGTAAATCCTAAATATACTATCAAAAACTACATGCTTCAAGAAGCAATAGAAAAAGCCCATGAGGAAGATTATAGTTTAGTAAAAGACTTACTTAAAATTGCTCAAAATCCTTTTGATGAATACAAAGATTTTGAGAGATATTCAAATCCTACACCACAAGAGTATGCAAATCTAAAACTTAGTTGTTCTTCTTAAACTAAAGCTTTTAAGCTTTAGTTTTTATATGGAAGAGAAAACTCTATTTCTACATCTGAATAAGATTTATTTTCATGATATGTAGCACATTTTTTAGCAAAAGCTAAAAAAGAGTTTTTCATATTATAATCTAAAATATCAATTTTCCCTTTTGCATAAATAAGATCATTTAAAATCTCAAATCTCATAGGAACATCTTTTGTTGTTTCATTCATAGTTAGTTTTAGATTTAAAACTCTATTTTTTACATTTACTTTTGAAATTGAAGCTGTTATTTGCTCTGAAGTAGCAAGTGAAAAAAGAGTTGAAGTGATATTTTTGTCTCTGTAATCATTTTTTGAGTCAAAAGAAGCAGTCTTAATAGAAACTTTTGCACTTTTTAAAAACTCTTCTAAGTCTTTATTCTTTTTTATTTCAAGTTTTATATCCTTGAAACTTCCTGAAACAGGAGTTTTTTTCAAGGTCTTAAATCCTGTCCATTTGATAAGTAAATCTCCATTTAATTCATATGCATTAAGATTAGTAATTAATGCAAAAGCAAATATAGATGTAAGTAGTAATTTTTTCATTTTTGTCCTTTGTAATTTTTCTCTATAATATAAAAGAAATACTTATAAGATTATTTAAAGGTTAGGTCTGTAATTATTACTTGCATAATTTTAAAATTGGTTGACCATTGGTCAGTTTATTAAAAAAACATTAAGACTTCTTAGAATATACTCTAAATATAAATTGACTGACCGTCGGTCAATAAATTATTTTTTTGTTTTACAAAGACTTTGAAGGAGTGAGATGAGTCCAAGAAAAGTAAATAAAGAAGAAAAAAGAAGAGAAGTTGCTCTTGCTTGTTCTGATTTAATACATGAAGTTGGTATGAAAAATATTACCGTTGCACAAGTTGCTAAAACAGCTGGAATTGGTAAGGGTACTGTTTATGAATATTTTGATAATAAAGATGACATAATTTTTGAAATAATAAATATCCATATTGAGCAATATCATGATGAATTCAAAGAGAGCATAAAAACAGTTAAAAATACAAAAGATAAAATTAGACACTTTTTTAAATTTGTTTTAGATGATAGTGAAGAGAATATGAAACATTTTAATGGCTATAAAGAATTTTTATCTATCGTTTTAGCAGATGAAAATAGTGCAATGAAAGAGTTTAACTGTGATACTCATGATTTTTTTAAAAATCAGTTAGTTCAGATATTAAAAGAGGGTGTAAAAATAGGTGATTTAAAACCTGAAGCTATTGATTTAGCAGAGAGTTTGCTCATTTTTGAAAAAGGTTTGGTTTTAATGAAAATGAGTCAAAACGACCATCAAGTTGAAGAAAAATTCGAACATTTTTTTAATACACTTTTTATGCTAATTGAGGTTAAAAAATGATAGCTGCAAAATATAGAAATATAGTATTTGCATTTTTTAATGAGTATGATTATTACGTTTATAAATTTAGGTTTAGTAGATGATTTTTTATTGGATGGATGGAGACTTATTTAAAAGCATTTTCATTTGCTTTTCCAATCATCTTTGTTGTTGCACCATTTGTGCATAAAATTACAAATAAGTTAATTAAATAAGGAAAGATAATGATAAAAAAGATTTTAATTATAGCTTTTTTAGGTTTAGGGCTTTTATATGCGCAAGGGCCTTCTTTAGTTGAGACAACTACACTAGTAAAAGGTGAAGTAAATCCACTACAAGAGTTTGTGGGAACATTAAAATTTGACAATGAATCAACTTTAGCAGCTCAAAATTCAGGTTTAGTAAAAAAAGTAAATTTTGAAGTTGGAGATAAAGTATCAAAAGGTAAAACTTTAGTTCAAATTGATGATGATTTACTAAATGCTCAAATAAAAGCAGCAAGAGCAAATTTAAGTATTGCAAAAGATGAACAAAAAAACTCTTCAAAAGATTATGAAAGATATAAAAAATTATTAGAGTCAAAATCAATTACTCAAAAAGAGTATGATGATGCACTTTTAAAATCAAATTCATCAAAAAGTAATGTAAAAGCATTAGAAGCAAAACTAAAAGAACTTACTATTCAAAGCTCTAAAAAAAGAATTAAAGCTCCTTTCTCAGGTGTAATAGTTGAAAAAAGTATTAGTTTAGGTGAGTGGGTAAATGCAGGAACTGCAATAGCAAGAATAGTAGATACTTCAAAAGCTGAGATTACATTTAATATTCCTTTAGAAGTTGTTGATGGTTTAAGAATGGGTGATGTTTATGATGTTCAAGTTGGAAAACAAACAGTAAAAGCAAAGCTTACAGCAATAATTCCAAATGGAGATAAGTTAACAAGAACTTTTCCAGTGAAATTTAAAGCTAATGTAGAAAATAGTTTTGTATTTGATGGTCAAGAAGCAAAAGTTAGTCTGTCAAAAGATGCTATCAAACAAGCTTTAGTTTTACCAAGAGATGCAGTTATTAAAAGATTTGGGCAAAGAGTTGTATTTGCTGTAAATGAACAAAACATAGCTATGATGATTCCTGTAAAAATTATTGGCTTTATTTCAAATAAAGTAGCTATTAAAGGTCAAGAATTAAGAGAAGGTATGCAAATAGTTGTAAAAGGAAATGAAAGAATTTTCCCTAAGTCACCAGTAAAAATTATAAATAAACAATAAATATAGACAATAAAAAGGAATATAATGGATTTAATCAAATTTTCCATAAAAAATCCAGTTACTATAATAGTATCAGTACTTATTGTAGTAATTTTTGGTTTTTTATCACTAACTAAACTTCCTTATCAATTAACTCCTACAGTTACTAAACCTGAAATTAAAGTAACTACATCATGGACAGGCGCTACTCCTTATGAGATTGAGAGAGAGATAATTGAAGAGCAAGAAGAGGCATTAAAAAGTTTAAACAATCTAATAGAGTATGAGTCATTTTCTAAAGATAATTATGGAGAGATTACACTTACATTTAAACTTGGAACTGATATTAGAGCAGCTTTACAAGATGTATCAAACAAGTTAAATGAAGTTAACTCTTATCCAAGTGCAGCAAACGAACCTGTAATAGAAACGGCAAGTGCAAGTCCTGTTATTTGGTTGATGCTTCAAACACTGGAAAGTAATGACAGACATATTGATGAGTATAAAACATATTTTGAGAATGAAATAAAACCAGCTATCAAAAGAGTTGAGGGTGTTTCAGGAACTATGGGTGGTGGTGGTCGAGAGCAAGAAATGCAAATTGAGTTTGATGTAAACAAACTTGCCTCTTATGGACTTACAATCAACCAAGTTATAAATACTTTACAAAATGAAAATGTGGATGTTTCAGCAGGTATTCAAAATTTAGACAGAAGATCATATAGAATTAGAACAGTACATAAATTCTCAACAACTGAAGATATTGAAAATCTAATTCTAATTTCAAATAGAGACCAAAGAGTAAGAGTAAGAGATATTGCAAAAGTAAACTTTGGTTATGAAACAGCAAGCACTGTTGCGATGTTCTTAGGAAAAGATGGTATTTTCTTAGGGGTTCAACCAAATAGTGAAGTAAATATAGTAAAACTTACAAATGATGTAGAAAAAGTTGTAAATGAATTAAATGAAACTGTTTTAAAAGAAAGAGAATTAAAAATTCAATGGTTATATGACCAAAGACCTTATATCGTTGGTTCTGTTGATTTAGTTCAACAAAATATTATGATTGGTGCAATTCTTGCAGTAATTATTCTAATCACATTTTTGAGAAGTATTTCACCTACAGCTGTTGTTGCAGTTGCAATTCCTATATCAATTATAGGTACATTTATTATACTTCAAGCTATGGGAAGAAGTTTAAATACTATTTCATTAGCTGGTATTTCCTTTGCTGTTGGTATGTTAGTTGATGCAGCTATTGTTGTACTTGAAAATATTGATAGACACAGAAAAAATGGTGATAGTATTAGTGAAGCTGCATATAAAGGTGCGAGTGAAGTATGGGGTGCATTAATTGCATCAGCTTCTACAACTATTGCAGTATTCTTACCTATTATTTTCTTAGAAGATGAAGCAGGTCAGTTATTTAAAGATATTGCTATAGCTGTTACATCAGCTGTATCATTCTCTTTATTTGTATCAATTGCAGTAATTCCTATGCTTTGGAAGAGATTTGCATCTATTTCTAAAAAAGAGCCAAAAGATGCAGGGGCTATTGCTAAGTTTGGACAAAAATTAGTTGACTTAATTATGTCAATTGTAAATGCTTCTTTAAAGAATTTATTTACAAAGATAGTTACGATTGTATCATTAGCAGCATTTTCTGTAGGTGCTATTTATGTTTTATTCCCTAAGTTAGATTATCTTCCACAAGGAAATAAAAACTTGATTTTCAATATTTTGATTGCACCTCCTGGATTATCATACCAAGAAAGATATGATATGGGTGCATATTTAATGAAAAGAATTGAGCCACATATAAATCAAGAAGTTGATGGTGTTCCTGGATTAAATAGAGCATTCTTCGTATCTTTTGGTGACTTTAATCTATTTGGTGGAACATCAATGGTTGAGGATAGAGCAAAAGACTTAATACCAATGTTTACACCAATAGTAAACTCAATGCCATCTGTATTTGGTGTATCACTACAATCAGGTGTATTTGAAAACGGTATTGGTGAGGGTAATACTGTAAATATTGATATTAGTGGTGAAAGTATTGAAGATATTGCAAATGTTGGTGGTCAACTATTTGGTGCTACGAGGGGTGATTTAGAAGGTAGCCAAGTAAGACCCGTTCCATCAGTTGAGCTTTTATATCCAGAAGTTAGAATAAAACCTAATCAAGATGCATTAAAAGCTTTAGGTATGAGTTCAAGAGATTTAGGTATTGCAGTTGATGTACTTATGAGTGGTAGAAAATTAGGTGATTTTGAACAAGATGGTAAGAAGAAAATCGATTTAGTATTAAAAGCTAGTGATGAATATATTCAAACACCACAAGATATTATGAGTTCACAAATTGCTTTACCAAATGGTGCATTAGTTCCTGTATCTTCACTTGCTAGTTATGAATCAACTACAGGTATTTCAGAAATTAGACACTTAGATGGTAAAAGAACAATTACTCTTCAAGTTACACCACCAGCTGGTATGACTATCGATGAAGCTATGAAAAGTATTGATGGTATGCTAGAAGGAATGAAAGAAAAAGGTGCGATTTCCTCTGGTGTTGATATTAATTTATCAGGAACAGCTGATAAATTAACTGAAACAATTGAATTATTACTTGGTAACTTTTTATTAGCATTGGTTATTGTATACTTACTTATGTCAGCACTATTTGGTAACTTTGTTTATCCAATAGTTATTATGTTTACAGTACCTTTAGCAACAGCAGGTGGGTTTATAGGACTTGCATTAACAAATACGTTTATTGCGCCGCAACCACTTGATATTTTAACTATGCTAGGGTTTATTATTTTAGTTGGTATTGTTGTAAACAATGCAATTTTAATTGTTCACCAAAGTTTAAACTATATCAAAAACCATGGTATGGAGCATAAAAAAGCAGTTATTGAAGCAACAAGAACAAGAGTTAGACCTATTTATATGAGTTCATTAACTTCAATTTTTGGTATGTTGCCATTAGTTTTAGTTCCAGGTCCTGGTTCAGAGTTTTATAGAGGTTTAGGTTCTGTAATTACTGGTGGTTTAGCATTTTCAACAATCTTTACAATTTTTGTAACGCCTGCTTTATTAATGTTCTTTATTAAGTTAGAACAAGCAGTTGCAAATAAAAATAAACCAGTTGATGTAAGTAAAGCATAAAAGGATAAGTGTATGAAAAGTATTAAAAACAGACTACTAAAATTATCTTTAGTGACATCTATTTTTGTAAGTGGAGCTAATGCTTTAGATTTAAATCAAGCAGTAGATTTAGCACTTAAAAATAATCATGAGCTTAAAGCACAAGCTTATGATTATACGCAAAGCCTACAAAATGTAGATTTGGCAAATGCAAACTATTTACCAAAACTTGATTTATCTTATGGATATAATAAAAGAGGTGAAATAATAGGAAATCAGTCTAAAGAAGATGCCTCTTTTAGTGCAGCTATTTCTTATAATTTGTTCAATGGATTAAAAGATATTTCAAATAAACAAGCTTCAAAGTATTTATCAAAATCATCAAACTACTCATTAACTGCTTTAAAACATGATATTGTCTTAGAGACTAAAAAAGCATACATAAACTATCTTGATAAGTTAAATGTATTAAAAACTTATGAGAGTGAGTATAAACTTTTTGATAATCAATTTAAAGATGCAAAAAATAGATATGAGCAAGGTTTATTAGCAAGAAATGACTTTTTACAAGTTCAGGTAAATATGTCAGGGGCTAAACAAAATGTAGTTAAAGCAAAGTCAGATGTAAAAATCGCAAAACTTCAACTATCAAATATCTTAGGTGGATATGATTTATCAAATGAAACAATTGAAAATCTTGAAGCAAAATCAATAACTTCTTCAAGTTATAATCAAGAGTTATTAGAAAAAAGAAGTGAAGTTGAAGCTTTAAAGATGAATCTTGAAGCACTTAAAAAACAAAAAAAAGCACAAAAAGGTTCATACCTTCCAAAACTTGATGCTAAACTTGCTCATAATAGATTTTATGAGGATTTAGGATTTAATGAAATAGATGGAAATGACAATCAAAATGTAGCAACACTTAGTGCTTCTTGGAACTTATATGATGGAGGTTCTACACAAACACAAGTAGCTATTTATAATACTCAAATATCTAAGCTAAAAACACAAATTCAAAAAACACAGCTTGATATAAATTTACAGTATGAAAATGCAAAATCAGCTTTAGAAGTTGCAAGTGATAATTATGAGACAGCTTCATTAGCTTTGAAACAAGCAAAAGAGAATTATGAGATAGTAAATAACAGATTTAAAGAAGGAGTTTCAACTTCAACTGATTTAACAGATGCAAACTTCTTATTAACTTCTGCAAAACAAAAATATAATAGAGCATATTTTGATAAGTATTTATCAATAGCAACTCTTGATAGAATTTTTGAGATAAAGTAAAATCATGAGTTTTTTAAAGAAAGAGTTCGAACTTTTTATTTTAATTACTCTTTCTTTAATATTTTTGAGTCTAAACTCTATTTTATGTAAAATAGCTTTAGTAAATGAGTATATAGATGCTTACTCATTTACTTTTTTTAGAGTCTTTTTTGCTTTTTTAACACTACTTATTTTAATCACAATAAGAGAAAGTAAAAAAGAATCTAAACTAAAGAAGATAAGTTTAAAAGGTAATTGGCTTAGCTCTTTTATGCTTTTTATATATGCAATTGGCTTTTCTTACTCTTATTTAAACTTAGAAGCAGGTTTTGGGACACTATTACTATTTACAGCAGTTCAATTAACAATGCTTATTACTTCACTATTTTATAAAGAAAAAATCAATATAAATAAATTTATTGGAATCATATTAGCTTTTATTGGTCTATCATACTTACTATATCCTAGCAAAGATTTTGATATTTCATATTTTCATTTAACATTGATGATTATCTCAGGAGTTGCATGGGGAGTTTATTCTGTTATTGGTAAGAGTTCAAAAGATGCATTATTTAATACTTACGATAACTTCTTTAAAGCTTTGATCTTTACATTGATATTTTTTCTATTTATTTTATTTGATTCACTTCAAATTAGTTTTAATGGAGTTTTATTAAGCTTTTTATCGGGAAGTATAACATCTGCTATAGGATATGTTATTTGGTATAAAGTCTTACCTTGTATTAAAATTGTTACTGCAAGTATTTTACAGTTGCTTGTTCCTGTTATTGCTATTATTTTAAGTGTTCTTTTCTTAGGAGAAGTATTTACATTGAAACTTTTAATATCAACTTTACTTGTTTCAGTTGCTGTATTAATTTCAGTTGTAAATAAAGATACTAATCAAAATACTTAAAGTCTTTATCTTCACTACCATCTTTTTTTCTATTTTTAAATTTCCACATAGTTTTAAAATATTTAATAGATTGATAAGAAAGAATTAAAGCTATAAGAAACATAACTATATAAAAGATTATAAAAATTAATTCCATTTTAAACTCCTTAGTCTAAAAAGCCTTTATCTTTAGAATCACTTTTTTCATTTGAAATACCTTTAAATGAATCAGTCCATTTAAGTTCACTGGGTACACTATCAATTGGTGTTGGCCTACTTTTTGGAGATTCTCTTAATTTATTTTCTGAAAATGAAAAACTACCACTTGGTTGTTGTATAATAATTATTACAAAAACTAGTACAACTAGTGCAACTAAAATTTTAAATATTTTTTCTGATAATGAATTGTCTTCTTTTTTTTCTTTCATGTGTAAATCCTAATTGATTATATCTTATTTTTACATATTTGTATTTAAAATAATATTATTTTTTTTGTCAATAAAATGTCAAGAGATATTACATTTTAAAATTGACAATTCTAATATATAATTTTGTACAATCACTACTAGTATATGCTTATGTAAAGTAGTAGTGCAATTTTCAACATTATAAACCGTGATTAAAAAATATTCTCCAATATTTTTAAGATGAGATAGATTAGAATTCTTTTTACACCCCACCTAACAAATTAACAGTTTATTTAACTAGAGCTAAAGAATACTACTTATCTCATCTTCTTTACAAAATCTTTTTTGATAAACCCCTTACATAAAAGTTATATAATACCTTTTTCAATTATTGTCAAGAAAATGTCAATAAATAATGTGTAACTATCTTGACATTTAATTAGTATAATTTGACATTTTACAAATAAATAGTTAAAAATTTTACTAGGAGTTTAAATGAAACTATACGCACCTTGGGAAAAGGCTTTTAAAAAAGTATCAACACCTTTTGAAGAGTTCTTACATGCCCAAACAACAACAGGTTTGATTTTGATAATAATGACAGTTTTGGCATTAGTATTAGCAAATAGTCCTTTATATGAAACCTATGCACACTTTTTTAATACTTATATTGATTTTAATGTAGGTTCATGGGAACTTTCTCATTCATTGCAAGATTGGATAAATGATGCTCTTATGGCAATTTTCTTCTTTTTAATTGGATTAGAAATAAAAAGAGAACTTACATCAGGAGAATTATCTAACTTGAAAGTAGCAATGCTTCCTATTTTAGCTGCTATTGGTGGTATGGTTTTCCCTGCATTAATCTATACAAGTTTAAACTATGGAACTGCAGCTACTGCTGGTTGGGGTATTCCAATGGCAACAGATATTGCTTTTGCAATTAGTGCTTTAGTTTTATTAGGAAAAAGAGTTCCAACTGCACTTGTAACATTTTTGGTTGCACTTGCTATTGTAGATGATTTAGGTGCTGTTTTAGTTATTGCAATATTTTATACTGAAACTATTAATATGCTTCCATTAGGTTTATCAGGAGCGATGTTTGCAGTAATGATTCTATTTAATAGATTCGGAATTCATATGATTTTACCATATTTTGTAGTTGGTTTATTTATGTGGTTTTTTATGCTTGAGTCAGGTGTACATGCAACTATCGCAGGTGTATTAGCAGCCTTAGCAATACCATCAACTCCAAAAAGAGCACCAGAAACATTAACTGCTGATACAAAACATTTATTAGATGAATATGATAAATATCCTGTGCAAGAAAACCATATGATGCATGAAGAACAAAAAAAGATTTTAACAAATATTCAAGATAAGATTGATGAAGTTGGAACTCCTGCTGCAAGGTTAGAACATAATCTACATTTACCTGTTGCACTATTAATTATCCCAATCTTTGCTTTAGCAAATGCTGGAGTAAAAATAGATTTTGGCTCTATTGGAACAACAATTTTAGAGCCTGTTTCTTTAGGTATTATTTTAGGTCTTATTTTAGGAAAAGTGATTGGAATTTTTGGAGTTTCATGGTTAGCTGTAAAATTAAAGATTGCTCAACTTCCAAAAGATAGTAGTATGAGTCAAGTATTTGGTGTGGCATTTTTAGGTGGAATTGGATTTACTATGTCTATCTTTGTTGCAGATTTAGCTTTTGTTGGAAATCCTGAACTTATTTTCCAAGCTAAGATAGGAATTCTAAGTGCTTCTTTATTTTCAGGTTTATTTGGATATTTTTGGTTAAAATCAGTATCAAAGAAAAAATAAACATTATAAGATATTAGAAAATGAGGCTAAAAAGTGAAAAATAAAAATGTTCTATTGATTGAAGATAATATTGAACTACAAAAACTTATAAGTAATTTTTTAAAAGATTACAATTATACATGTAGTGTTTATTCTCAACCTTTAGAAGCATTAGAGGAGTTTGAAGCAAATCACTTCAAATACTCTATTATTATTTTAGATTTAGGCCTTCCTAGAATGGATGGCTTTGATCTTTTTAAAAAACTAAAAAACATAAAAAACATTCCTATTATTATATCAACTGCTAGGGATGATATTGGAAATAAGATTTATGGCTTTGAACTTGGAGCAGATGATTATCTCTCTAAACCTTACGAACCAAGGGAATTAGTTTTAAGAATTGATGCTACTCTTAAACGATATAATGACAGTGATGAAATTCAAATAAATGATTTATTAATTGATTTAAATAAAGAAAGAGTTTTTTTAGAAAATCAACAAATTGAGTTTACCAAAATAGAATCAGAAATTTTCTTTATGTTTATTGATAATATTAATAAAGTTATATCAAGAGAAGATATTGTAAATCAAACTTCTTTAAAAGAAGATACAAAAAATAGAACTATTGATATGCATGTAAGTAATATTCGATTTAAAATAAATGATGACTCAAAAGAATCAAGATACATCAAGTCAGTTTGGGGAATAGGGTATAAATTTTGTGATAACAATTAGACAAAGACTTTTTATTTCATTTTCACTTATTTTACTTATTATTTTATTTATAATAGGAGTGTTTTTTTACACTATTTTTAATCTAAGTGAAATTCATAAAAGTCAAACTCACAGATATGATCAAATAAGACGAGTTGAAAAGCTAAAAGAGTTTAATAACTCTTTTTCTTGGATTGTTTTAGATATTGTAACTGATTATGAAAAAATAGATGTAGTAAAAAAACGTCTAAGTAAATCAGATGAACTTTTTAAGACATTGATTCTAAAGAAAAAACAAGTTATTGAGAACTCTGAATCTATAAGTGAAAAACAGAACTTAGAATTGATATTTAAATACTTACTAAAAGTTGAAAAATTAATCAAATATGAATTATATGAATTAGTACTCATAAGTAAAAGTGAAGAAGATTTTGATTTATTTAACAAAAAGTTCAACAATATAAGTTTTAAAGTAACTAAGCTTTTAAATGAAGAGATACTTTACTTACAGTCTCAACTTGATAAGACTGAGCAAAGTAGAAATCAGTTTATTGATACAATAAAAGTTGAATTAGTAATATTATTTTTTATTGCATTTCTTTTATCTTTTATTATTTCCTCTAGTATTACTAAAAAAATTAAAGACAAACTTGATAAATTAAACAAAGGTGTTTTACAGCTTTTTAAAGATGATGAAAATACCATAAAAGTTGATATTGGTAAAAACAATGAATTAACTGAAATAACATGTAATTTAAATTCATATCTTGAAAAACAAGGTGATATTATTCATTCAAGAGAAGAGCTTTTAAGAAATATAAGTCATGAACTAAAAACACCTATTTCAAAAGCAAAATTTTTACTTGAGAATTTAAAACACAGTGAAGATAATAAAGAAATTGATAGTTTAAACAGTGTTATTGTTGATATTGAAGAGCTTACAAGTAAGCTTTTACAAAGAGAGAAACTTAATTTTGCAAAAGTAAACCCTTCTAAGTTTAAAACAAGTACATTAATTCTTGAATCATTATCGAAACTTTCAATTGATGATGAGTCTAAAATAGAACTTGATATAAAAGATGATTTCTATATTCATGCTGATAAGTATTATCTAACAATAGCACTAAAAAACTTGATAGATAATGCAATGAAATATGCAGATGAATATCCTATTAAAATTGAAGTAAATGAAAATAGAATTGAAGTTAAAAACATTGCTAATAAACTTGCTAGTGATCTTATATACTATACTCAACCATTTACAAGAGAACCAAATCAGCAAGTGGGTCATGGTTTAGGATTAAATATTGTAAATAAAATTCTTCAAATGCATGATTTCAAACTTGAATATAACTATACTAAACCACATAATATCTTTTCAATTGTCTTTTAAAATATAAAATAAATATGTCAAGAAATTGTAAAGAAAAATTACGTTTAGAAATTGACAATTATCCAATACAATTATATTAGCCACAAACAAGAAATAAAACTTAAAGGATTTAGTATGACTTTCTTAAGAAACTTAATTGTTTTAGTAGTTGTATCTTTTGCAGCTATTGGTTTTATAAGTGCTAGCTTATAAAAACTAAAAAACTGAATATATATAGTTCCTATTAAAGTAAAGCTACCTAAGTGTCATATGGTAGTTTTACGCTTTTCTTAATCTTCTAATATAAAACTTGATATCATTAAACTTATGAATATAATACAAAAAGAATTTAAACTAAAATCAAAAAATAGAGGCTTTCATTTAATAACAAATGAAGTTCTATCAAATCTTAATGAAATAAAAAATTTTAAAGTTGCCACACTTAATCTTTTTATAAAACATACAAGTGCTAGTCTTACAATAAATGAAAATTGTGATAGTAGTGTTAGAGATGATATGGAAAGATTTGTAAATGATGTGATTTCAAATAAAACATATTTTGAACACACTTATGAAGGGGATGATGATATGCCAGCTCATATAAAATCTTCACTGTTTGGAGTAAGCCTTACAATACCTATTTCAAATGGTGAATTAAACCTTGGCACTTGGCAGGGAATATATCTAGGTGAACATAGAGATTATGGTGGTAATAGAAATCTTGTTGCTACGATTATGGGGATATAAAAGACCAATATAAAAATATGTGGCCTTTTATATGCCTGCTTGTACCTGATACTTTAATTGAACTATTAGGAATATAATTAAAACTTACAAATAAATGTTTTATTTTTAAAATTAGCTGCATCATACCAATGCTGTGTTGTAGGAGCAGCAGCATGTTTTTCGTAAGCTAAGTTTACAGTGGGATAAATATGAAGTATATTATTGTAAGTATTTATATAAATACCATGAAAGAGCTCTTTTATTTTTCCACTCTTCAATAGAGTTGGTATTGTTTTTTTGATTTGAAATTGAGGTGAAAATATAGTTTAAAATCAAAAAAAATGCTAAAGCTCAAGTACTATAAGTGAGAAAATATTTGTTTTATTTTATATTTAAAAAAGTAGAGTTACTTTTTAAATACTGGGTAATTATATCTTTTGTATTTATACACAAGAATAAATCTAAATAGGAATTTGTAAAAAATCAAGTATTATTTAGTTAGACACTGTATAATTATTTCATTAATATTGAGGAGATTATATGGATTATAAGAAGTTTGCAGACTTTTCCCCTTGTGATTATGCAGGTCCATTAAAAAGAGAAAGTTTTATGGATTCTGGTATAAAAGAGCTATGGGCAGGAATACCGAGAATTTCAGGACCTGCTTTTACTGTGGAAATGGTAGCAGGTGAAAATTTGGCATTGCATAGAGCAATATATGAAGCACCAGTTGGATCTATTATTGTAGCTCAATCAAATACAGTTGATTACTCTGTTATTGGTGGAAATGTTGCTTTAATTGCTAAGAAAAGAGGAATAACAGGTTTTGTAATTGATGGAACGGTAAGAGATATTGCTGAGATAAGAGAAAATGAAGTGGCAATATTTGGAAGAGGTGTATTACCAATGCCTGGAGGCAAAAAAAATGCAGTTCCTGTAAATGTTCCAATTAAAGCAGGTGGTATTGCTGTTAATCCTGGAGATATTATCGTTGCAGATGAAGAAGGAGTTGTTGTAATTCCAAAAGATAAAGCCCAAGAGATTTATGAACAAACTAAAGCAAATGTTGAAAAAGAAAGAGCTATGAGTTTTGAGCAATGGGCTGCTAATCATAAAGAAAAAATAGATTCATTTTATAATTAGATAAAACTACCTACTTCTAAGGTAGTTTT
This sequence comes from Arcobacteraceae bacterium, assembly GCA_048268245.1. Lineage (GTDB taxonomy): Bacteria > Campylobacterota > Campylobacteria > Campylobacterales > Arcobacteraceae > Arcobacter_B. Next base: position 3,385 of record JBLWVX010000019.1, on the reverse strand, counting down.
TCTTATCTTGATACATATTTGTATCTGCTATTTTCATCATATTGTGTATATTTTCAAAGGACTCATTAAACTGGCAAACTCCAAAAGAAGCGCTTAATTCTAATTTTTAAAAAAAACCTTTATATCTTAAATATAATGAACAATAAAAATATAAGTTTATGCAACTTTTACATAACTTTAAGTAGACTTTCAACTTTGTTTTTGAAACAACACTAAATGTTATATAAAAGGAAAACAGATGAACTCTGTAATTATTGCCGTTATGGCTATGGTCTTACTCTCATTAGTTAGAGTAAATATTGTTATTGCTTTAATAATTGGAGCAATTGTAGGAGGACTTAGTGCAGGTTTAGATATAAATGAAACTATAAAAGCTTTTAATGCTGGTCTAGGAGATGGTGCTACAATTGCACTTAGTTATGCTATGCTTGGAACTTTCGCTGTAGCTATTTCAAAGTCTGGAATCACAGATTTATTATCAAATATGATAATAAAAAAAGTAGGTAATAGCTCTTCTTCTATGCAGTTTATTTATATTAAATATTTAATGCTTACACTTATTTTATTAGCAGCTATTTCTTCTCAAAATCTTATACCTGTGCATATTGCATTTATTCCTATTTTAATCCCGCCTTTACTTCATTCTATGTCTGAATTAAAATTAGATAGAAGAGTTGTAGCTTGTGTTATTACATTTGGTTTAGTTGCAACTTATATGTTACTTCCTATTGGTTTTGGAGGTATATTTTTAAATGAGATTCTACTTAAAAACTTAGTTGATAATGGTGTAGAAGCATTAAGTGCTCAATTACCTATTGCAATGTCTATTCCTGTTCTTGGAATGTTTTTGGGTTTACTTACGGCTATGTTTTTTACATATAGAAAAAAAAGAGTTTATAATGTGGATATGATACTTGAAAGTGAATCTCAAAAAAATGAGATAAATAGCTTCTATATAGTTATTGCTTTAGCATCAATAGTTACGGCTTTAGGTTTACAACTTTATACTAAGTCTATTATTTTAGGTTCTCTTGCAGGATTTATTATCTTTATAGTTGCTGGAGTTATTAAAGCAAATCAAACACAGGACTTCTTTACCAAAGGTCTTAAGATGATGGGAATGATTGGTTTTATTATGATAGCAGCAAATGGTTTTGCAAATGTGATAAATGAAACAGGAGGTGTTGAAACACTTGTAGCATCTATCTCTGATTTAATAGGTGAAAATAAATCTCTTGCAGTATTTTTAATGCTAATTGTTGGTTTATTTATTACTATGGGAATAGGGTCCTCTTTTTCAACTATTCCAATTATTGCTACTATTTATGCACCTTTATGTATGCAAATGGATTTTTCTGCAATGGCAACAATTGCAATTATAGGAACAGCAGCAGCTCTTGGTGATGCTGGTAGTCCAGCCTCAGATAGTACACTAGGACCAACATCGGGATTAAACGTAGATGGGCAACATGACCATATATGGGATACTGTAGTTCCTACTTTTATTCACTATAATATTCCATTGATTTTATTTGGATGGTTCGCAGCAGTTTATGTTTTTTAAGGTTTTTATAAAACCTTAATTTATATATTCACAAGGTTCACTAAAATAGTAGCCTTGTGAATAATCAATTTCTAAACTCTCAACTACTTTTTGAATATTTTCATTATGAACAAATTCAGCAACACATGATATCTTTGCACCTTTAGCAAAGCTAGATAAGGCTTTTGTAATCTCATAGCTTTTAGAGTTTGTATCTATATCTTTTATATATTTAGCATCAATTTTTATACTATCTATATCTAAATCGATGATTCTCTCAAAGTTTGAGTACTCTCTCCCAAAATCATCAATAGCAAGATTTAATCCTAAATCTTTAAGTTCTTTTAGTTGTTTTATGTGATTTTTCTTACCTGTAGAACTTATTCCTTCAAGTATTTCAAGAGTTACTCGTGAAGCTTTTATATTATGTATTAGTAAGGCATTTTTTAAATAATCAACTAAATAGTTTTTACTTAAATCTTCTTCTGTAATATTTATAGAGAATAAATAACTATTTCTGCTCATATAATCAAAACTTTTATCAATAATAATTTTAGTAATTTCAGGTAAAAAACCTGATAGTTTAGCTGCTTCTAAAAATTCATAAGGAGATATTATTTTATCATCTTTTTTTATTCTAGCAAGTACTTCATATTTAGTAAGTACATTTTTTTTATTATCATGGATTCCTTGATAAAAAGGACATATTAAACTTTTTTCTATAGCTTCTCTAACTAAATTTGTTGCATCAATAAAAGATTGAGTTTTTTCATAAGTAATATCATCATCTTTTTTGAATATATATAGTCTGTTTTTCCCTAATTCTTTTGCTTTTTTAAGTGCAATTGATGAATTTCTTAAGAGGTTCTTTTCACTGTAAACTGCGCCTATACAAAAAGTAATATTAATTTTTAGTTCAGCTATATTTATAGGATTTGAGAAGAAAAAGTCTCTAATCTCTTCAATCTTTTTCTCAATATCTATTTTCCCTTCATAAAGTAAGGCAAATTCATCTGAGTTAAATCTAAAACTATTATGTTCACTAAAGTTTTCTTTTAAAACTTTTGCAATTTTTCTCAAAAGTTTATCTCCTATATTAAATCCATAAGCACTATTTATATAATTGAAGTTATTGATATTTAAAAGAAGTAGAGTTCTAGCTCTTTTTTCATAAATTACTTTTTCAAAATAAGATTTATTATATATATCTGTTAAGGTGTCATTGTATGCTAGGAAATCTGACTTTTCTTCATTCTCTTGATTTTTTAAAACGATTGTTACAATTGATGAAGCTGTTTCTAAAAGCTTTTTATGAAATGCACTTGGAGCTCTTTGCTCAAATGAAGTTAATGCAAAAGATCCAATAGCGATTTTATTTGCATCTCTTATTGGCATAGACCAGCAAGAACAAAGGTTAAAGTTAAGTGCAAAGTCTCTAACATTTTCCCATCTTTTATCTGTTTGCGTATTTCTCACAAATATAGCCTCATTTTTATAAACAGCATTACCACATGAACCTGATTTGGGACCGGGTATTAAGTATTCTAATTCTTTTTGTGCTTCTACTGGAATAGATGGGGCAGCTATAACATTTAGATGGTTTGCATCTTTATCTAAAAGCATAATTGATGCTACAGAGTTAGGAAGAAGTGTTTCTGCTAATTTACATAGCATCTCTAAAATAGGTTTAGTCTCATGTTGTTCAGCTAACATATTTAATATTTCTTGCTGAATTGTTAATATTTTATTATATTCTAAAGGAGTTATTAAAACTTCCTCATTAAGTAAGTCTAAGTTCATATAATTATTACTTTTTCCCATATATACACTTTTTGTTATTTA
>JBLWVX010000018.1:30361-52097 GCA_048268245.1 Arcobacteraceae bacterium | reverse complement strand
AAAAAACTTCTATATTTATGCAAATGTAGATCCTGATATTGTAACAGCAACAGAAGTACTTGAAAAGATACAGCCAAATCTTGACAAAAAAAAAGAAGATGGAAAAAAAATTCATAAGCTTGTAGAAAGTACAAAGGTATTAGATGTAAACTCTGAATATTTATATCTTTTACAATCAACACACTTTCAAGATTTATGTTCAGTTGCTACTTATGAAGATAAGGTTATAGGTTTTGTTTCTGGGTATATAATTCCAAATGAAGCAGATACACTATTTATCTGGCAGGTAGCTGTTGATGATAACTTTAGAGGAAATGATCTTGCTAGAAGACTTATAATGGAAATAATTCAAAGAGAAGAGTTAGGTATTAATTATTTACATACAACTGTATCTCCTAGTAATAATGCTTCAATTAGAGTTTTTGAAAAATTAGCAGAGCATTTTAAAACAAATATGAAAAGTGCAGAGTTTTTCACAGCAGATGATTTTGAATACCAACATGAAGAAGAGGTTCTGTATAAAATAGGACCCTTTAAATAAATTAAAATAATACAAATAAAATCAAGGAAAGATACACAATGAGAATTTTTGAAAATTTAGAGTCAGAAGTAAGAGGTTATATAAGAAGTTTCCCAACCATTTTTGAAACATCAAAGGGTGCGGTTTTAACAAATGAACAAGGTGAAGAATTTATCGATTTTTTTGCTGGTGCTGGTACATTAAATTATGGACATAATAATGATCATATTAGTAAAGCTTTAATTGAATATATCCAAAAAGATGGTGTTGTTCATGGTCTTGACATGGCAACAAGTGCTAAAAAAGATTTTTTACAAACCTTTCAAGATACTATTTTAGTTCCTAGAAACTTAGATTATAAGGTTCAATTTACAGGACCTACAGGAACAAATGCAGTTGAAACAGCTCTTAAATTAGCAAGACTAGTAAAGGGTAGATCAAATGTCGTATCTTTTACAAATGGTTTTCATGGTTTAACTCAAGGTTCATCTTCTGTAACAGGAAACAATGATTATAGAGATGAGAGTTATATTAGTAGATCAAATGCTACATTTATGCCATTTGATGGTTATTTTGGAGATATGAATACTATGACTTTCTTTAGAAAGTTTTTAGAAGATAGTAGTAGTGGTCTAGATATTCCTGCAGCTGTCATTGTTGAAACTATTCAAGGTGAGGGTGGTATTAATGTTGCCTCTAAAGAGTGGTTACAAGAACTAGAATCAATTTGTAGAGAGTATGATATTTTATTAATTATTGATGATATTCAAGTTGGTAATGGTAGAAGTGGTGAGTTCTTTTCATTTGAATTTGCAGGAATCAATCCTGATATTGTAACTATGTCAAAGTCTGTTGGTGGCGGTTTACCTATGGCACTTGTACTATTAAAACCTGATTTAGATCAATGGAAACCGGGTGAACATACAGGAACATTTAGAGGTAATAACTTAGCTTTTGTTGCTGCAAAAGTTGCTATTGAGCAGTATTGGCAAAATGATGATTTATCAAATGCAGTTAAATATAAAGAAAAAATCATAAAAGAGAAACTAGAAAAAATTGCAGATAAACATAAAGATGAATTAGATGTTACTGTAAGAGGTAGAGGTTTAGCTTATGCTTTTGATATAAAAGGTGACAATTCAATAGCAAGTGATTTATCTTCTATGGCATTTGAGGAAAAACTTATTATAGAAACTTGTGGTAGTGAAGATCAAATTGTTAAATTTTTACCACCATTAATTATTGATGAAAATACTTTAGTTGAAGGATTAAATAGATTTGAAAAAGCTGTAGATAGATTAATGGCACAGAAAAAAGAAAAGTTATCGGGAGAGTTTTAAGATGATTGTAAAAGATATAAAAAAAGATGTAATGGGAAGTGAGCGAGAAGTGTTTGCTCATGGTGGACAATGGGTTAGTAGAAGAATGCTTTTAAAAGATGAAGGAATGGGATTTTCCTTTCATGAAACTATTATAAAAGCAAATACTAAAACTCATATTCACTACCAAAACCATTTAGAAGCTGTATATTGTGTAGCTGGTAATGGAAAAATTGAAGATCTTGCAACAGGTGAGGTTCATGAAATTTATGATGGTGTGATGTATGCTCTTAATAATCATGATGATCATAATTTATATGGAGGGAGTGAAGATATGAGACTTATTTGTGTATTCAACCCTCCTATTAAAGGAACAGAACATCATGATGAAAATGGAGTATATCCTTTAGAGGACTAAATCATGAACTTTATATACATAAAAAACTATTTAAATATACCAAGAGAATCAAAGCTTCTTTTTTTTAAATTTATTAGTAGTTTTAAAAAGTGTAGAGTTCAAAATCAAAAAGTTGTTTTAAGTGATAATTCATTGATATTAGAGTTCTCTGATGATTCTAATATTGATGATGCTTTTAAACAAATAAAAGACTATTTTAAAAAAGAGTCTTTTATCGATGTAAAAACTCTTGAGTCACTTTTATTAGATAGGGAAGTTTTAACTTTGATTTTTGATGAAAACAATAAAAAAAGGATTTATTTATAAGCCATGCGATTACTATCTTTATATATTAATGAAAGTTTGATAAACAAACTTGAAAATGATGAACTTTACATTTGTGATAGGGCAACTGATATGGAAGATGCAATTTATCATTGTGAGGTTAGATATTATAATCTGATTATTATAAAAAGTGACTCATATAATAATCTAAGGCAAATATTAAAGCATGTAAATCCAAGACTAACTGCTGTAGTAATACTTACAAATAAGAATGAAAAGAAGTTTGAAAAAAATCTTTTAAGGTATGGAGCTTTATCGATTATAAAAGAACCTGCTAATAATGAGCTAATTTTAGCAAAACTTGAATCAATACATAGAGAAAATTTTCAAAGAAGATTTATGTTCAAAAATAAATATTGGATTGATACTTTAGAAAACTCTGTGACTGACCATAACAACAATAAACTAGTTATGAAAGGTAAGCCTTTTAGTATTTTAATGTATTTAATAAAAAATAGACACAGATCATCAATCTCAAAAGATGAGATATTAGATGTAATTTGGGATGACCCTGAGTGGGTTGTAAAAAATGTAGTAGAAGTAAATATAAATATTATAAGAAAAGGTATTAAAAATACATTTGAAGATAACTTTATAAGTACTATAAGACATAGGGGCTACCAAGTAACATAAAACTTAAGAGTAAAGGTGGTCTAAGTTAAATAAAAATGAACTAGACAAAGTAAGCAATGAAATGAGGTTGATTTCAATAAATGCAAGAATTGAAGCGTCAGAATCTGGTGAAGATGGTAAAAAGTTTTCAGTAATAGCCGAAGAGATGTCAAATGCAGTAAAAAAGTTAAACGCCTCTTTATATGATTTAAAAAAGAACATAAAATAAGGAAACGTTAGAATGAATATTAAAGTTTGTAAATTTGGAGGTAGTTCAGTAAAAGATGCCTCCCAGATAAAAAAAGTTTTTAACATTGTAAAAAGTGATGAAGACAGAAGAGTAATAGTTGTATCAGCACCAGGAAGAGATGATAATCATAATGAGAAAATCACAGATCATTTATTAAATTTAGCAACTAATGGTAAACATTTTTGTGAACAAAAAATTGAGATTACTACAGAGCAGAGTTTTACTGCAATACTAACTAAGTTTGATAAGTTATGTGATGATTTGAATATAGATAAAAAAATAGTTTTAAAAAAACTTGAAGAAGATTTAACAAGTAGTACATTAAAAGATGGAAAAAAAGAGGCTTACTTTTTATCAAGAGGTGAACACTATAATGCAAAAATAATTACTGAATATATGAAGAAAAATGGATTAAATGTAAAACTTATGCTTCCAGAAGAGTTTGGGTTTATTTTAAGTAGCGATTATACAGATGGAAAGGTGCAAAAACAAACTCATTGTAATATTGCATCAAAGTTTAAATTTGAAAAAGATGAAATGTATTTAGTTCCTGGATTTTATGGAATTACAAAAGATAAAGAAGTTGCTGTTATGAGTAGAGGTGGTTCTGACTTGACAGGTGGAGAGTTAGCCTACGCTTTAGATGCAGATATATATGAGAATTGGACTGATACAAATGGTGTTTATGAAGTTGACCCAAGAGTTATTAGTGATGCAAATGTAATTCCAAGACTTACATTTAAAGAGTTAAGGCTTTTAAGTTCAAAAGGTTTTAATGTATTTCACTTTGATGCAATGCTAAATTGTAAAAAAAGTAAAATACCTATTAATATTAGAAATACAAATAATCCAGAGCATGAAGGAACAATTATTTTAAATGAAAGAGTTCCAATGGAAGATTTAGTTGGTATTGCAAAGCTTGATAATATGGCTTCAATTCATCTTCAAAAAGATATGCTTGCAGATGAAATAGGTTTTACTGCTGAATTACTTAAAATCTTTGGAGAGTTTGGAATTAACAGTTATCATTATCCTACGGATAAAGATGATATTGCTATATTAGTTGATCAAGAAGACTTAAAAGGTAATATAAATAAGTTTAGAAGAGAGATTGAGAGAAGACTTAAAACTAGAAATATTTATGTAGCTTACAACTTATCTGTGATAACTTTAGTTGGAATTGGTTTAAAACAAAATACTTTTGCAATAGTTGATGCAATAACTGCTTTAAAAGAGAATAATATCTCTTTTGATATGTTTGATATGAGTCCATCAAAAGTATCACTTCATATTGGTGTATCTCAAAATGTTGCAGATGCTGCTTTAGAAACTTTATATTCAAAACTTTTAACTAACTAACAAAAAAATGTAGCCATATAATAGAATTATGGCTATATGTAATTTTTTTTACTATATATAATAAAAGAACAATTTTTTTATAAAATTAAGAAAAAAACAGGAAAATCACGTTTTTTTTAGTGTGTTTTATAGCAAAAATAGCTATACTTCTTTCAAAATAGCTAAAAATGCTACAAATGTGTCAATAAGTTACAAAATACTTAAATGATAAATTTTTGTGTTATTTTATGCTAGTTTTTTAACATTTTTCTTGGAAATTGTATGTTTTTTTGCATAGTTTAATTAGTAAAATGACCTAAATTAGGTTTATATTATTTAAAAAATATCATATATTTATTTCTTTATTAATATATAATGCTTTATACATAGTTATTACACAGAAAAATGTTATTATAATTTTAGAAAAAATAAAGATAAAGGATAATGTATGGAAAATTTAAACATCAGCATCTCTGTCACAGATGAAAATAATGAAAAGTTAAAAAGTAAAATTCAAAAGTTAGATGTCTCTTTAGATGAATATGTAAGTAAATTAATTGATAAAGATATTAATAGTATTGTTCAATTAGATAATGGTTTTTACTATAATAAAGCTAATTCAAAACTATTCAATAGTTTTAACGATGAAGTTAAACTTACAAGAATAGAAGAGGCTTTATTCTCTTTATTATTAGAAAATAGAGGTGAAATTGTTCCTATTGAAACAATTCACAATGTAGCTTGGAAAGGTAAAAACATGACAAGATTTACATTAAGAAATAAAGTTAAAACTTTAAGAGATAAAACTTACTACGATTTAATTAAGAACCATTCTAACATTGGTTACTCAATGAACTAATAAATAAGTGTTGAGAACTTATTAAACAAAAGCTTAAGTTCTAAAACTTAAGCTTTTAGTTATTTTATCACTTTTACAGTAACTATAAAAAATAATATTTACTACTTTATAGTCCTACCATCTTCTAATTTTATTTGATTTCTACCATTTTCTTTTGCTTGATAAAGTAGCATATCTGCTTTTTGTATAGCATTTTCATAGCAAGAATAGCTACTTCTAAAAGTAACTCCTGCTGAGAATGTAACTTTGATTTTATGTTCTTTATATACAAAGTTATTTGAAGTTACTATTTGTTTTACTCTTTTTAGGTATTGAAGAAGTTCTCTCGTTAGATTGAAATGTACTAAAGCTACAAACTCTTCTCCACCATATCTTGATACAATATCATGATCTCTTGTAGCTTTTTCTAAAATTTTTGCAAATGTTTTTAAAATAACATCTCCACAGTCATGACCATAAGTATCATTGATTTTTTTGAAATGATCTATATCAAAGAATACAACTGCATATTCACTTCCACTGCGTTTATAATTGCTATCAATTCTTTTTACTTCTTCTTCATAAGCTCGTCTTGTAAGAAGACCTGTTAGGTGGTCTTTCATACTTTCATTTCTAGATTTTTTTAACTCTTCTTCTAAAGTTTTTACTTTATCTTCAAGTTCTTCAACTTTTGATTTTCCTGTTTTAAGTTTAGTACTTACTGTATTCATTTCATTTTCAATAGATGAAGCTGCACTTACTAATTGTTTTTGAAGGTCGCCTAGTTCTGCAATACCATTTTTTGAAAGATCAATGGCTTCAATCTTTTCTTTGATTGTTAGTACATTTTTAGAACCGTTACCACTACTTGAAATAGCATCATTTAAGTATTGTTCCATAAGAGTAATTACTTGAGATATATCAGAAGTTTTTTCAACTACAAGTTTCTTGTCAGCTTCAAATCTTTTAAAGATAAAGTCTTCAATTTTTTCTTGTATTTCTTTTTCGAATAGAATTCTAGGATTAGCATCTATTTTTATAAAAAGATGTTCTATTTCATCATCTATTTCAATACAAATAGATGGTAAAACAGACTGTTTTAATAAAGTTGCTAATGGTGCAACATTTTCTTTTGATACTCTTTTTAGTAAAAGTGATACTAGTTTGGGAAATGTATCTATATGATTTAATTTAACTTCACTTTGTTCTCTTTGTGTTAAATCATCTAAAAAGTCATTTATTTCCATTTTTGGCCTTATTTAAATCTATGATAAAAGTTTTTTTGTAGTTTCGTTTATTCTTTTTCCATCTGCAACACCTGCAAATTTCTTTGTTGCTTGTCCCATGATTTTACCAATATCTTTCATTGATGTAGCACTTACTTGCTCAATAATCTCTTTTAGACCATTTTCAAGTTCTTCATCACTTAGTTGTTTAGGTAAATATTCACTAAAAATATCAATTTGTTCTTGCTCTTTTTCTGCTAAATCATCCCTTGAAGCATCTTTATATTGAGTTACAGCTTCTTGTCTTTGTTTGATACCTTTTTGAATTAATTTGATTATATCTTCATCAGTTAATTCTTTTCTTTCATCAACTTCAATTTGTTTAATCATTGTATTAATAGCTCTAATAGAGTCTCTTTTTACAACATTTTTTTCTCTCATTGCAGTTTTTACGTCATCTTTAAGTTGCTGTTTTAAACTCATTACATTCCTTTATTTTTCAATAATCAAAATTTTAATAATTATATCTTTTTATGAATTAAAGCTTTCAATCAACTCTTCAAGCTCTAAATATCTTTCAACTTTTTGTTCATAAATAGCTTCTGTTTCTTCAAGCTCTTTTGATACTGCTACTATTCCTTTTTGTTCATAACATTTAGGGTCTGCAAGGCAGTTGTTTATCTCTTCAATTTTTTCTTCAAGTGCTTCTATTTCTTGGGGTAAACTATCATAATCTCTTTGGTCTTTATATGAAAGTTTTGTTTGTTTTTTCTGTGAATTTTTAGGTTTTGCTACTGTTTCTTGTTTTGCTGTATTTTTTTCAAGCTCTTCTAAATCTCTAATTTCTTTTTCTATTTCTAAGTATTCAGTATATGGCTGGAAGCTTTCTTCAACTTGTGCATTACCTTTAAATACAAATAATTTTTTTGCTATCTTATCTACAAAATATCTATCATGAGATACAAAAATAAGTGCTCCTTGGAAGTTTTGTAAATACTCTTCCAAAATATTGATAGTTGGAATATCTAAATCATTTGTAGGCTCATCTAAGATTAAACAATCTACATCTTTTGTAAAAAGTAAGGCTAGGGCAACTCTGTTTTTCTCTCCACCACTTAAAACACCAATCTTTTTGTCTAAGTATTCTCTTGGGAATAAAAAGTTTTTTAAATAACCATAAACATGTAAATTTCTTCCATCATTAAGAACTACTCTATCTCCACCATTTGGACAGAATGTTTCCATTAGATTTTTATTATCATCAAGCATTTCTCTTTGTTGGTCAAAGTATCCTATGTTAAAGTCACCTTTTTTGAATTTACCACTATCAACAAGCATTTTCTCCATAAAGATTTTAAGTAGAGTTGATTTTCCACTTCCATTTGGACCTACAATAGCAATAGTATCTTTTTGTAAAATTCTAGTTGTAAAGTCTCTTATAAGCTCTTTGTCTCCAAGTTTCTTGCAAATATCATCTAATTCATAAAGCATTTTCTTTTTATTTTGCTGTTTCTCTTCACTATTAAATGCTTTTTGTTCTCTTTGTAGTTCTAAGCTCATCTTTCTAATTGCTGCTGGGTTTGACTTAGCTTTTTTCTTTAAATCAAAGTATTCTGCTTTTCTTCTTTCATTTCTTTTTCTTCTAGCAGTAACTCCCCTTTGCATCCAGTGAGCTTCTCTTTTTACTAATCTAATAAGATTTTCATGGTCTTTTTGTAGGTTTTCAAGCATTTGTTGTTTTTGCTCTAAGTATGAAGAATATCCACCATTAAATCTTTTTAGAGTTCCACCTTCAACTTCTACGATTGATGTGGCAATATTATCTATAAAATATCTATCGTGTGAGATAAAAAGTAAAGTAAAGTTGTTTTTTAGAAGTAAACTCTCTAAAAACTCTACCATGTATACATCAAGGTGGTTGGTAGGCTCATCTAGTAAAAGTACATCAGGCTTTTTAAGTAAAAGTCCAGCAAGACTAACTCTTCTTTGCTCTCCACCACTTAAAAGGTTTACATCTTTGAACTCATACTGTTTTAGTTGAAACTCTTTTAATACTCTTTCAATAGTATTGTCTAAATCCCATGCATTGTGAAAATCAATAAATGTTGCAAGTTGACTTTGTCTTTTTAGAAGCTCTTGATTTTCATAATCAGTAGCAACTTTTAAAGTTATGTCTTCATACTCTTTTTTAGCTTCTTTGATTTCTGTTAATTGTTCTTCAATAGCTTGTCTTACATTTATACCAGATTTAAATTTTGGTTGTTGATCAAGCATTTCAATCTTTAAAGATTTATCTATTGAAATTATTCCGCTATCAGGTTCTACTTGATTCATAATGATTTTAAAAAGTGTAGATTTTCCTTGTCCATTTTGACCAATAACAGCAATTCTTTGACCTTGAGTTAAAGTAAAGTTTGCATCTTTTAAAATTGTTTTAATATCGTATTGTTTGTTTATGTTTTGTAAGTCTATTAGTGCCATGTATTTATTAAAAATCCTTTAGTAATAAAGGATATATTAACAAAAAATGGCTTAGTTACTGATTTTAATAAATTAACTCACTATTATCTGTTTGGTATGTTTTTAGATTGTCTTTAGAATAATCTTTTAATATTTGATGTTCATGGAAAAACCTAAGAAGATCTGGGTCTATTTCGTAGTCTTTTGCCATAAATGATAAGATTTTAAATACTTCTGATAATTTCTTTCCGTCTTTGTATGGTCTATCACTTGAAGTTAGAGCTTCAAAAATATCTGCAAGTATCATAATTCTATCTTCTAAAGTTAAGTCTTCATCTTTTAGACCTCTAGGATAACCTTTACCATTTAATTTCTCATGATGATTTACTGCAATATCTAATACTTTATTGTATTTTTTAGGGAAAGGTAGTTTTGATAGCATTTCAAGAGATAATCTTGCGTGACTATTCATTATGTCTTTTTCTTCACTTGTTAATGTACCTTTTCTTATAGATAAATGTTTTATTTCATCTTCTGATAATAAAGGTATTTGTTTACCATCTTTTATGTAAGTAAGCTTTGCAATCTCATTTAAACGTTCAATACTTTCATCATCTAAAAACTCACCACCGATATTTGTTTTTTCTAAAAACTTTAAGTCTTCTTCTATTGAAACATATTTTTCTTCAAACTCTTTTTTTGGGATTTCATTTTTTAAATAAGAAATTTCTATATCTCTTTTTAAAATCTCAAACCTTTCCTTGATTGCTTCAATTCTATCTGTAATAGCATAAAGTTTAGTTGCTTTTTCTATTATTGATTCTGGCATTGAAATTTTACCAATATCATGTAGCCAAGCTGCAAGTTTTATTTGTCGGAAGTCGTTTTTTGAATATGTCACATTTTTATAAATTGTTTGATCATCATTTATTGCATTTGCTAAAAGAAGTGCAATTTTTTCAACATTTTCTATATGATGTAAGGTATGTGGTGATTTAGCATCAATTGCATGACCAATAGTCTCTACAAAGCTGTTTATAAATTCTTCTAGACTGTTAATAAGTAAAGTATTTGTAAGAGCCATTGCTGCTTGTGAGGCTAGTGCAGTTAAAATCTTTTCGTCTTCTTTATCAAAAGCTATAGAATTGTTTTCTTCATCTTTTTTATTGATTAGTTGAAGTACTCCAACTACATCTTTTTCATGGTTTTGTAATGGAATTACAAGCATAGATTTTGAGTTATAACCTGTATTTTTATCAAATTCTTTTGTTCCTGAAAAATCATATAATTCTTCATCATAAACATCTTCAATATTGATTATTTCATTTTTCAATGCACATGTTGTTGCAACCATATTTAAGTTTTCATTTTTATTTATATAAAGTGGTAAGTTTGGCCATTCTATTTTATTTTTTGTTCCACCCAACTCAATTTTAAGAAGCTTATTTTGAACTACTGCAAAATCTAAATGTTTTTTATCTTCTGAAAGTAAGTATAGTGTTCCAGCTTCACTTCCCGTAAGCTCTCTTGTTAAGCTTAAAATCATTTCAAAAAGTTTGTTTTTATTAAGCTGGCTTGAAAGCTCTAAATTTATTTCCATTATTTTTTCAAATTTTTGATGGTTTATACTATTTGATTTTACATGGGATGTTTGGATATGTATAGTATCTTCATCCTCTAATATTTTCCCACCATTTTTAAATATATTTGATACACTAATTTCTTTTTTTATTTCTTCAAAATATATAGGTTTTAAATGATAAAGAAAAACTTGTAAATCATCTCTTGTGTTTTTTTTAAGCATTTTTTCTATCATTTCTACATTTAGATGATAAGACTCTTTTGTCAATTTACTCATTCTATTAGGAAAAGAACACTCTAAAATTAAAGATTTTATTTTTGTATTTTTATTTATTCTTTGAATTAGTTCTTCATTATAAGTAGTGTCTCCACTTACGATATAACCGAATTCATCATTTTTTATAACTTCATATCCATATGACCCTTGTGTATGTAAAGCCTTTATAGCAGTTATATTATAATCATTAATACTTATTGTTTCTTCTTCATCTATTTGTTTATATACTATTGCTTTTTCATCAGAGTTTATCAGATTTATTTTTGAAAAGTCTGGCCAAATATGATTGTTAAAAGTATGTGCTTTTATAGCATCTAATGTTTGCTTTGAACCATATATAGTCAAAGGTCTATCTCTTTTTTCAAAAAAACTTTCAACTACAAAAGGTAAATCTATTATATGGTCACTATGAGAGTGTGTTAGAAAAATATGATTTATATTTTGTGCTTCTTCACCTAAAGCACTTATAATATTTCCAGCATCAATTAAAATATCTTTATATATTTGAAAACAAGTAGTTCCCTTATCTTTTGTTCGGCTACCACTAGCTCCAAGAACCTTTATAAAATTCATAGTATTTCCTTTTATTTTTCAGTTGGAAGTTTTTGTTTAATCCAGTCAAAATCAAAGCCATATTTCACATTGTAAATATTTTTGAAGCCTTGATAAGCTAGTAGATTTGAGGCTAGTTTTGTTCTTGAACCACTTCTACAGATAAGGATTATTTTTTTGTTTATATCTTTATTTGCAAATAAATAGATTTCTTTTGGAAAGTTTTTATTAAAAACCCTTTGCTTATTTTTTTCATAAAATATAGGAATATTAGTTGAGTTTTTTGCTCTTAGGGTATTGAATTCTCTTTTTGTTCTAACATCAATTAATAAAGCACCGTCTTGTTGCATGTTATATGCTTGTTGGGCACTTATGTCATCTTTATATAGTTTTGCAGTTTGAAAGTTTATTTCATTTGAAAGTAGGGTATTTGTAAAAAGTATCAAAAAAATACTAAATACAAGTTTCATTTTATTTCTCATCCATTGTGAAGTCATCATATGGATCCATATGAATATTTATAACCCAATCTCTTTTTTCATCAAGGTTTTTTATTCTTCTTTCGATATCATCACTTGCTCTGTGAGCATCCATAAGAGTAATAATACAATCAAAAACAAGGTGTACTTCTACAAATGTTTGATGTCCTGCTTCTCTTGTTTTTAGTAAGTGATAAGTATTTACTCTATCATTGTTTCTGATAACTTTTTCAATTCCTAAAACAATTTCATCATCAACAGCTCTATCAAGTAAAACTAAAACTCCATCATGAATAAGCTCATAAGCAGAGTAAATAATAAATAAAGCAATAGCTCCACCTACAATAACATCAATTATTTCATATCCTGTAAAGCTTATTAATAAAAGTGATATTAATACAGCTGCATTTGAGTATACATCTGTTTTATAGTGTAAGGCATCTGCTTTGATTACCATAGAGTTTGTTTTTTTAGCAATTTTATTTAAAAACATTACTAAGAAAATTGTAATAAACATTGATAAAATCATCACAACTATAGATATGTCCATATATTGTGATACAGAACCATCAATAGCTTTTCTTCCTGCTTGATAAAGTAAGAAAAGACCTGATATTGTAATAATAGTACCTTCTATTACAGAAGCTAGGGCTTCAACTTTTCCTCTTCCATAGTTAAAAGTTTTATCAGCTGGTTTTTCAGAGTTTGAAATAGCAAAATAGTTGAAAATTGATACGAACATATCAAGTACAGAGTCAACAGCAGAAGCAAGAACTGCTACAGATCCACTTGCAATACCTATTACAAGTTTCATAAGTGTAAGAAGTGCCGCAACAGAAGTTGAAACTACTGTTGCTTTTTTTTGTAAAGTCATAATATTATTTATTTTCTACAAAATCTTTGATTCTTCTAATTCCCTCTTGAATACTTACTAAGTCAGTTGCAAAAGAGAATCTAAAATACCCTTCTGTACCAAATGCAAGTCCAGGAACAACAGCAACACCTTTGTCTTCTAAAAGTTGCTCACAAAATTTCATAGAATTATCTGTAATTTCTTTGATATTTACAAATAAGTAAAATGCTCCTTGTGGTTCAATACAAGAAATTCCTTCAATATCATTGAAAGATTTTACAGCAATATCTTTTCTTTCTTCAAAGGCTTTTCTCATCATTTCGATATCAGCATCTGCATGACCTTCAAGTGCTGTAATTGCAGCATATTGAGTAATAGAGTTTACATTTGATGTAACTTGACCTTGAAGTTTAATCATAGCTTTTACAAGTTCAGTTTTTGGAGTTGCGATATATCCAAATCTCCAACCAGTCATAGCAACTGATTTACTTAAACCATTAATAGTTACAGTTCTTTCAAACATATCATCACTAACGCTTGCTGCTGCTGTGAATTCTTCACCATTGTACATGATTTTTTCATACATCTCATCAGAGAATACTAAAATATCAGTACCTTTTAAAACTTCACCAATTGCTAATAACTCTTCTTTAGTGTATACAGCACCTGTAGGGTTTGATGGTGAGTTTAATAATAATACTCTAGTTTTATCAGTAATAGCTGCTTTTACTTGCTCGGCTGTTACTTTAAATGAAGTTGTATCATCTGTTTCAATAAATACTGGAACACCATCAGAGTATTTTACTTGCTCAGGGTATGTAACCCAATAAGGAGCAGGAATAATTACTTCATCACCTTCTTCAATTAGTAATTGGAAAAGGTTAAATAAAGAGTGTTTAGCTCCATTACTAACAACAATGTGTTCTAATGAATACTCTAAACCATGATCTCTGTTAAGTTTATTGATAATTGCTTGTTTGGTTTCGGTAATTCCTTCTACTGCAGTATATTTAGTGTGACCATCTTCGATAGCTTTAATAGCTGATTGTTTAATAACATCAGGTGTATTGAAGTCAGGCTCACCTGCACTAAAACTTAATATATCTTTACCTTGAGCTTTAAGCTCTCTTCCTAAGGCAGTAATTGCCATAGTAACCGATGGAGACAGATTCTCCATTCTCTTTGCAATTTTCATAAATCTTCTTCCTCACATATAATTTACATTATATTTTTATGATATAATTCGCAGATTATACAAAAATAATACTTAAGGTATAGTGTGAAATTTGAAATAAATATTGATTCTTTAACTGTAAATGTTGAACTTTTAAATAAAAAAAGAATGAAGCATTGTTATCTTAGAGTAACCTCACAAAATAGTATTCAAATTAAGGCAAATAGCTACTTCACAAAGTTTGACGCATTAAATCTAATAGAAAAAAAGAAAGACTGGATTTTGTCAGGTTTGCAAAAGCTAGAAAAAAATAGTTTAGAAGATGATGAGTTTTTATACTTTGGAAAAGTTCAAAAAAAAACTGATTATAAAGTGAAAGATTTAGATACTTATTATAAAAATCTTGCAAAAGAGTATATTCCATATTTAGTTGATAAACACTCAAAAAGAATGAATCTATATCCAACTTCAATAAAATATAGAAAAAACAAAAATACTTGGGGCTCATGTAATCATAAAAATGGACTAAACTTCAACACTCAACTTTGTAAATTTCCTATTGAAGTTATGGAGTATGTAGTTATACATGAATTAGCTCATATAAAACATAAAAACCACTCAAAAAAGTTTTGGGATTTAGTTGAGATTTATTGCCCTGATTACAAAAGAAGAGAAGCCTTACTTAAGAGTTTTTTATAATCTCTCTTATTTCTTCAAGTTTTGCATGTAGCTTTTCATCTTTTATGCTATTTTGAAAAATGCCATGGGCTCTTTCATTGTAAAATGGTTCAGGTTCATCTTGTTTTTTCTCTTTAAATGGTGAAGTGAACTCATCAAAGCTTTTTTTGTCAAAGTTTTTACTAAAAGAGTATAATTTATCATATCTGAAAACAGCAACTTCTTTTATATCTTTAAAATCTGGAACCATTTTTGCATAATCTATAATCATCTTTTTTTGATAGTTTAATTCACTTTGTGCAACAGGGTGTAAAACTGCTATTGAAAGTTTTTCATTTCTATAAAATGCAAAAAGTATATAGTTTAATATTTTTTTGATAAGTATTTTTTCTAAAAAATTGTGAACTCTATATCTTTTTCTAACTTCTGAGAACTCTTTTTTATTTGCTATATTAGTAAGTACATTATTTGTTGTTTTGAAAGTACTATAATTTGGTATATTTCTGTTTACTTTTTTATCTTCAAAAGTGAAAAAATTCTTTTTAAGTTCTTGTTTAAATGTTAAAAGTTCTTTTTCTTGCATGGGTGTATGTCCCCTTTAATAAGGTTTTTATTAGTATTTCTTTAGTAGCATTAAGCAAATTATATTGTACACAGGATGTAACAAAAAATATGAAATGTTTAATTTACTTTATTATAGCAGGATTTATATTATCTTTTAATGGATGTGGATACAAAGGAGATCCAATTTATATAAATGATAGTGAAAAATCTCAAAATCTAAAAGAAGAAAAAAACTAATGGTTTATGATTATATTATTATAGGTACAGGAATAGCAGGATTAAATGCTGCAAGATTAATTCCTGAAGATAAAAAAGTTTTAATACTATGTAAAAAAGAGCCAATTGATTGTAATACTTATTGGGCACAAGGTGGAATAGCTAGTGCTGTAAATGATGATGATATAAAAGATCATATTCAAGATACTCTTACAGCAGGTGTTAATCACAATGACAAAAATGCAGTTGAACTTTTAAGTGCTAAATCACAAGAAGCTGTAAAAAGCTTGATAAATGCAGGTTTACAGTTTGATTTAAATTCAAAAGGAAAGCTAGCTTATACAAAAGAAGCAGCTCATAGTAGAAGTAGAATTTTACATGCAGATGGTGATGCAACAGGAAGAATGATACATACTTTCTTATTATCTCAATGTAAACATGAAATAGTAAATAACACAGTTGTAAATGATTTACTTATTCAAGATGATATTTGTTATGGAGTTCAGTATTTTATAAATGAAACTGAACAAAAAGTAGCATATGCCCACAATACAATTATTGCAAGTGGTGGAGTGGGTTCTATTTATAGATACCATACAAACTCTACAGCAATTGCTGGTGAAATACAAGGTATTATTTTAGAAAAAGGTTTATCTTTAAAAGATATGGAAATGATGCAGTTTCACCCAACAGTTGTAAAAGGTACACACTTTGCTAGAAAGCCACTTTTAAGTGAAGCTTTAAGAGGTGAGGGTGCTTTTATAGTTGATGAGCAAGATAATAGATTTTTATTTACTTATCACAAAGATGGAGAATTAGCTCCTAGAGATATAGTAAGTAGATCAATCTTTGATTATCATAAAAAAACTGGTTCTAAAATATATCTATCTTTTGAAAACTTTGAAAAAGAAGCCTTTCAAAAAAGATTTCCAAATATCTATGCAAATTTAAAAGAGTTAGGTTATGAATTACCTTATGATAAGGTACCAATTTCTCCAGCTTTTCACTATAGTATGGGTGGAATAGAGACAACTCTTGATGCAAAAGTTAAAGGTATGAAAAACTTATATGCTATTGGTGAAGCAGCTTGTACGGGAGTGCATGGTGCAAATAGATTAGCTTCAAATTCATTACTTGAAGGTGTTGTCTTTTCATCAATTTCAGTTGAGGATTCAATAAAAAATAATTTTAAAATATCATATGAAAATTATACGAAAGATATAAAATCATATGTAAGAAACAAGGAAATTGATAAAGAAATCAAGAATTGTTTACGAAAGTCGATGTGGGATAGTGCGTCAATTGTAAGAAACCCTAAAAAAATCAAGGAAACCTTAAACTTAGTTGAAAAATATCTGCAAGAGGATGTGGGTAGACTGCTTTTTTTAAGGTTGCTTACGGCAAAATCTATTTTAACATCTGCTCTAAATAGGGAGAAATCTCTTGGAGCACACTATATCAAGGAGAATTAATGTTGAAAGTTTTACTGACTTTACTTTTTACTTCAGCAGCGCTTTATGCTGGTGGTGGTGCAGTAAGTACAGCTGAAACACCAGATCTAACAATGACATGGGTTGGATTTGCGTGTTTATTTATTTTCGCAATAGGTTACTACTTTGTTGCGGCAGAGGAAAAGTACGAAATCGATAAGGCAAAACCTGCTTTATTTATAGGTACATTTATGTTTATTTTAATCGCTATTTATTATGCGTTAAACGGTTTAGATATTGGATTATTACAAAGTGAAGTAAATCACTTAATTTTAGAAATTGCAGGTATTTTCTTCTTCTTATTTGTTGCTATGACATATATTGAGTCGTTAATTCACATGGGGGTGTTTGATAGACTTAAATATAACCTTGTAACAAAGGGATATACATATAGAAAACTATTTTGGGTAACTGGATTTATTGCATTCTTCCTTTCACCAATTGCTGATAACTTAACTACAGCACTTATTTTAGCTACTGTTTTAGTTACAATTGAGAGAGAAAGAAAAGACTTCTTAGTTCCTGGTGCAATTAATATTGTTGTTGCAGCAAATGCTGGTGGTGCATGGTCTCCATTTGGTGATATTACTACACTTATGGCTTGGACAGCAGGAAAAGGTACTTTTGCTGACTTCTTATTCTTATTACCAGCTTCATTACTTGGGTACTTAGCAACAGCATTTATTCTATCTAAATTTGTTCCTGAAGAAGTTCCTTTCTTTGATGCTGAAAAAGAGAAAAAACCTGAAATGGCTGAGGGTGCTAAAGTTGTAATGTTCTTAGGTATCTTTACAATTGCAACAGCAGTATTATCTCACCAAGTATTACATCTACCAGCAATGTGGGGTATGATGTTTGGTCTTGCTGTTCTTAAAGTTTATTCTTATGGACTTAAGAAAAAGTATGGTTCTGAGCACTTCAATATTTTCCATTCAATTGCAAAAATTGAAAATAATACATTAATGTTCTTCTTCGGTATTTTAGCTGCAGTTGGTGCATTATACTTTATTGGTTGGCTAGCATTAGCAGCAGTAGTTTATGATCCAAATGTATTAGGTCCTACATGGTCTAATATTGGTGTTGGTTTCTTATCTGCGATTGTTGATAATATTCCAGTAATGTCTGCTGTATTAAAAGCAAACCCACCAATGGATCACTCACAATGGATGTTAGTTGTGTTAACAGCAGGTGTTGGTGGATCATTAATTTCATTTGGTTCAGCAGCTGGTGTTGGAGTAATGGGTAAATTACACGGAATTTATACATTCGGTGCACATATGAAATATGCTTGGACTATCTTAGTAGGATATATTATCTCTTGTTTAGTATGGTATATTCAATTCCAAATGTTTGGAATAGGTGCTTAATAACTTATTTTGACTTCTTTAAAAAGCTATCAAGATTTTATCTTGGTAGCTTTTTTTTTACTTAAAAAATTCACTTAACTATAAATTTACCTCTACTTGGATATAATCTGCTCTTATTAATGATTTTATTTAATCACATAGAGGATATAAAAATATGAAACATGTACCAATAGTAGTTTTAGATTTTGGTAGTCAATATACACAAATTATTGCTAGAAAGCTTAGAGAATCTGGTGTATATTCTGAGATAGTACCTTATAGTGAGAGTATCGAAGATATTATGGCAAGAACTCCAAAAGGAATCATCCTTTCAGGTGGTCCAGCTTCAGTTTACGCAGAAGATTCTTATCACCCAGATGCAACAGTATTTGAACTTGGACTTCCAATTCTAGGTATTTGTTATGGTATGCAGCTTATTTCTCAACACTTTGGTGGTTCAGTAATTCCAGCTGATCATCATGAGTATGGAAAAGCAAAACTTAACTTTGAGAAAGAATCTGATATTTTCA
Organism: Arcobacteraceae bacterium; assembly: GCA_048268245.1. GTDB lineage: Bacteria > Campylobacterota > Campylobacteria > Campylobacterales > Arcobacteraceae > Arcobacter_B. Next base: position 33,052 of record JBLWVX010000018.1, on the reverse strand, counting down.
AAGATACAACTGATGGTCAAACTGTATGGATGTCTCACGGAGATAGAGTTGAGAATATTCCTGCAGGATTTGAAAAAATCGCAACTTCTGAAAACTCACCTTATGCAGCGATTGCTGATATGGATAGATTAATTTATGCATTCCAATTCCACCCAGAAGTTTACCACTCAGATGAGGGATCAAAGCTTCTTAAAAACTTCGCAAAACATATTTGTGGTTGTGAATCAACATGGAATATGGGTTCATTTGCAAAAGAGCAAATCAAAAAAATCCAAGACCAAGTAGGATCTAAAAAAGTATTATGTGGTGTATCAGGTGGAGTTGACTCTTCTGTTGTTGCTACATTATTAGCAGAAGCTATTGGTGACCAACTAATCCCTGTATTTGTTGACAATGGACTTTTAAGAGCAAACGAAAGAGAACAAGTTGAAGCTATGTTTAAATCAAGAGGTGTTGACTTAATTACAGTTGACGCTAGTGAAACTTTCCTTTCAAGATTAGCAGGGGTTACTGACCCTGAAACAAAAAGAAAAATCATCGGTGAGACTTTCATCGAAGTATTTGATGTAGAAGCTAAAAAACACGATGGTATTGAGTTCTTAGCACAAGGTACTTTATATACAGATGTTATTGAGTCTGTATCTGTAAAAGGACCATCTAAGACTATCAAATCTCACCACAATGTAGGTGGATTACCTGATTGGATGACTTTTGAGTTAATCGAGCCTTTAAGAGAAATCTTCAAAGATGAAGTAAGACTTTTAGGATTAGAGCTTGGACTTCCAAAAGATATGATTGGTAGACATCCTTTCCCTGGACCAGGACTTGCTATTAGAGTTATGGGAGATGTAAATAAGCCTGACTTAGAGCTTTTAAGAAAAGCTGATACTATTATGTTAGACGTATTACATGCTACTGGACTATATGACAAAACATGGCAAGCATTTACAGTTTTACTAAACGTAAAATCAGTAGGTGTTATGGGTGATAACAGAACTTACGATAACACAGTTTGTGTTAGAATCGTTGAAGCAACAGATGGTATGACAGCAACATTTGCTCATATCCCTCATGATATCTTAGAAACAATTTCAAGAAGAATCATCAACGAAGTTGATGGAATCAATAGAGTTGTTTATGATATTTCTTCAAAGCCACCAGCAACTATCGAGTGGGAATAAAAGCGATAGCTTTTATTCATCTTGCATTAAATTTAGATTTGAGGTACTTTTAGTACATCTTCATCTAAATTTAGTATAATCTAAATAAAATATATCGCTTTCTACAGTTTTATTTTTAATATTTCTACTTAAAGTTATATTAAAACATGATGTCATCTTTGTTCAGCACTTCTTGAATTTTAAGTTCACCTTTTATTTTTAATGGAAGAGACAAGGCTCTATCTTTTAAAGATTTACTATCCCAAATATAAAGTTTATCAAATGCAAAGTCAATATCTTTAATACGTATATTTGCCCCTCATTATATCAAATAGTTTTTTACCCATAATATTTCCTAAATTATAGAAATGTTATTTAACGTAAGGTTTTTCACTTTCAACATACATTATGTATATTAAAGTACTAAATAACAACATAAAATATACATAAAAATTATAATTTATAATAAAAACATATAGAAAAAATATTGCATCTTGTAATATATTTTTAAGAATATCCTTAAAGTAGGCTCTTTTAAGAATATATAATAAATAAGGTAAATTTAAGTACTTTATTTATAGAATGCCTATTCAATAAATAGGTAGATTACAGTCATAGGTAGGTAGTAAATGTATGAAATATTAGATTCAATAGCTGATTCCTATGTCCCAGGCCTTCTTATTTGTTTTATTTTTTTATCTGTAGTTAATGCTAAGAATATAGGTAAAACAAAAATATTGAAATCAAGTGTCCTTTTAGTGATTTTCTTAATTTTTAGTTATGGCTTTATGGCACTAGATAAGTATTTTGGTTGGTATGCTGGAGTTGGTCTTGACTATAGTACGCATACAGCTTTGTCAGTTAGCTTAGTAATCGCTATTCAAATATTGGTTGGTTTTAGGTATTGGGTAACCATAAGTTTGTTGGTATATTTTTTATTAATGTTATATCAACAGTATCATACAGTGGCAGATATAGTCACTACGTTATTATTGGTAGTACCGTTTATAGCCAGTGCGTATTTTATGTTAAGGGGTAATCTAACAAGTAAGTGAAATGCCGCTTAATGAAACCTTAGTTACTAAATTAACCATATAATTTAATTTCAAAATATAGATAATTTAGATAATTTAGATAATTTAGATAAATTACTAAAGAAAGAAAACTTTTTGAAACAGCTTCATACTGTAGGACATTAAATATATGAAATGGATGATTTTATTTCACTATTGAAAATAAATAGCATAAATACTATTATCGATATAAGAAGTACACCTTATAGTAAATTTGCTTCCCAATATAATATGAAAATCTTAAATATTACTTAAAATAGAATAAAATATGCTACATATTTATGGGTAATCTGTTGGCTGCAAGATATGAAGATAAAAGTATAATGCCACTAAAAGTCAAGAAAAGTTTTAATAAAATTTAATTCCAATTTTACCTATTATTTTAAGCTACATTTTCAATCTCAGAAAGATACACATTCATAGGTTTGTTATAACCTAATGTAGAATGGAAATCTGTT
>JBLWVX010000018.1:0-30351 GCA_048268245.1 Arcobacteraceae bacterium | reverse complement strand
TATCGTAATATAATCTATTGATCTGCTCTTTCTATTCATTGACATTTTATATTATTCTACTTTAAAATATCAGTATGATAATAGCTTGTATATTGACTACCTTGGTCTGAATTAAAAATCTCTGGAGTACCATATATAGAGATTGCATCTTTTAAAACATCTGTTACTAAAATTGTGTCCATTGAGTTTGATATCTTCCAATGTTTTAGGTTTATTAGCTGGAATGATTGGTTTTGTAATAGCAAGACTAAGAAGAAGATGGTATGATAATGTTTTAAATCTTATGGAAAACCAAAATGAGAAGTAGATTTTCAAGTGAGCATTTTTCTAAAGAAGATGATGAACCTTTAGGGCCTTTGGCAAACTTAGTTGATATTATTTTAGTTTTTGCTTGTGGTTTAATAGCAGCCTTTGTAGCTATAAATCCAAATTTACAAGATCATTTTAATGTAGATCAAAAACAAGAAATAAAACAAGGCAAAGAGTTAGCTAATATTCCAAAAGATTTAAAAAACAATCAAAACTCAAGTAAGGGATATGAGTCCTTAGGACAAGTTTATAAAGACCCTAAAACAGGAAAGTTAATCTTAATTAGTGAATAAAGAGTAAATTTTGGCAGAACTTTTAAAAAATGTATATACTAATAAGTACATACAAAATTTAGCAAAAGAGATTGAAGTTTTTTATAAAGATTTTGATAAACAGGCTTTTGAAACTTCTATTTTTAATCAAACTTGGAAAAACTTAGAATTAAAACAGAGAATGAGACATATAGCTATTTCTTTAAATAAGCATTTGCCTTTCTCTTATGAAAAACAATTAGAGGTTTTAAAACAAACATCACGTAGTTTTGCTGGTTTTGAAGCTATGTTTTTTCAAGACTTTGTGGAAGTTTTTGGCTTAGAGGATTTGGAAAACTCTTTGATGGCTTTAGAAGTTTTTACAATTGATAGTAGTAGTGAATTTGCTATAAGAGCATTTATTTTAAAATATGAAGAAGAAACTTTAAAGCAAATGAGACTTTGGGCAAAGAGTGAAAATGAACATTTAAGAAGGCTTTCTTGTGAAGGGTGTCGTCCTAGATTACCATGGGCAGTAGCTTTACCTAGATTTAAAAATGATCCTTCAAAAGTTTTAGAAATAATTGAGCTTCTTAAAAATGATAAAAGTAAATATGTTCAAAAAAGTGTTGCAAATAATTTAAATGATATATCAAAAGATAATCCAGAAATGGTAATAGAGTTTGTTTCTAAAAATCTTGGATTTTCAAAAACTTTAGATTGGATATGTAAACATGCAAGTAGAACACTACTTAAAAAAGGTGATATTAAAATACTAAAACTTTTTGGATATGAAGTATCTTCTCATATAAACATAACAGATTTTAATTATGATTCTTATGTAAAAAAAGAAGGTATATTTAATTTTTCTTTTAAACTTGAAAGTAATGATTTTTTAGGAAACTTAAGAATTGAATATGCTATATATTATAAAAAAGCAAATGGTATTTGTTCTAAAAAAGTATTTATGATAAGTCAAAATGAATATAAAGTGAGAAATAAAAGCTTTACAAAAAAACTAAGTTTTAAAGATTTGACTACAAGAAAACACTATTTAGGAGAGCATTTTATCTCTATACTTTTAAATGGTGAAGAAAAAATAAAAAGGAGTTTTGTTTTAAATGACACCAGCAATTAATTTATTAAAAAAGAATAAATGTGAATTTAAAATACATAAGTACGACCACGACCCAGCTTGTGAAAACTATGGAGAAGAAGCAGCCCAAAAACTAGGTTTTAATGAAAACCAAGTTTATAAAACACTTTTAGTTGAACTTTTTCCCAAAGAGTTAACTGTTGCAGTTCTTCCTGTATCAAAGCAGCTAAATTTAAAAGAGGTTGCAAATGCTTTTAAAGCTAAAAAAGCTGTTATGGCAAACAAGCAAGAAGCTCAAAAAGTAACAGGATATTTACTTGGAGGAATTTCTCCTTTAGGTCAGAAAAAAAGATTAAAAACTGTTCTTGATGAGAGTGCTAAAAGTTATGATACTATTTTTGTAAGTGGTGGAAAAAGAGGTTTAGATATAGAAGTGAAACCCCAAGATTTAATAAAACTTTTAAATTCAAGTTACTATAAGGTTACTGCCTAGTAACAAATATATTATTAACTTATAAAATCTTTTAACTTTTAATGATTTCTTAACTTATAAAGAGTAAGATATGGAAAAATAATCTATAAAAAGAAGGAAAAATAGTGGCTAATTCAGATATGCACGCAATATGTTCTCAACTTTTAACACCTGATGACTTAGCTGTAAGCAATGAGCTTTTTGAAGAGGTTTTAAAAGAAGGCATTGTTTCTAAAATATTAGATGGAAAAGATACAAAATATGTAAAGATTTTTTCAACAAAAAAACTTTTTCTATCTCATATAACACCTTTATTACATAATATTGGTTTTGAAATTATTGATGAGGTTACTTATAATATTTCTCACAAAAGTAAAGAGATTTATATCTCTAGATTTAATTTAAATGTTACAGATGTAGAAAAGCTTGAGGAAGCAAAAGAAAATTTAGAGTTTATAATAGCAAATAGCTTAAAAGATTCAAATATTAAGCATTCAAAGGCATTTAGTTTAGTTTATAAACAAAACTTATCTATTAGAAAAATCAAACTTCTAAGAGCTTTTATTGAGTATATAGACCAAGCAGTTTTGACTATAAACTCTGCAACAATTTTAAACACACTTACAAAACATGATAAATTAGCCTGTATGTTTGTAAAATATTTTATTACTAAATTTAAACCAGAATTAAAAGATAGAAAAAAAATATTAACTGAAATTGAAGAGAAAATAAAAGATGAAATTAAAGCAATTCCTCAAATTATTGATGACAAGGTTTTAAATATTACGTTTATGTTTTTAAAATCTCTTTTAAGAACTAATTATTTTTTAAATAAAGAGACTATAGCTTTTAAGATAGATACAAAAACTTTTGGTAAAGATTTAAGAGGTTTACAACCAAACTTTGAAAACTTTATTTATCACCAAGACTTTTATGGGGTTCACTTAAGAATGTCAAAAGTATCAAGAGGTGGTCTTAGATGGTCTGATAGACATGATGATTACAGACAAGAAGTAAAATCATTGATGATTACACAAGAGGGTAAAAATTCTATTATTATTCCTGATGGTTCAAAGGGTGGTTTTGTAATTAATAAGAGTATTGAAGATGTAACAAAAGAGTTTTTTACAGATGTTTACTCAGAATTTATTAATGCAAATTTAGACCTCGTAGATAACATGGTTAATGAGGAAGTTGTAAGAGATAAAAATATCGTAGCTTATGATGGAGATGACCCATATTTTGTAGTAGCTGCTGATAAAGGAACTGCTGCTATGAGTGATGTTGCAAATGATATTGCAATTAGTAGAGGTTACTGGCTTGGTGATGCTTTTGCAAGTGGTGGAAGTAATGGATATGGGCATAAAGATTTAGGTATTACTGCTCGAGGTTCTCTTATGTCAACAAAAAGATTCTTTATTGAAGAAGAAATAGATATTTACAAAGATGAAGTAACAGTTGTAGGTATTGGTTCTATGAGTGGAGATGTTTTTGGAAATGGTATGATTGAGTCTGAAAAGTTCAAATTACTTGCAGCAATTTCTCATAGTGATATTTTTGTAGACCCTAATCCTGATTTAAAAGTTTCTTATAAAGAAAGAAAAAGACTTTTTGAATCTAAAAATGGTGGCTGGAAAAACTATAATACAAAACTTATTTCAAAAGGTGGAGGTATCTTTAAAAGAAGTGATAAAGAGATAACTCTTACACCTGAAATTAAAAAACTATTAAATACTACAAAAAAAGTAATCTCAGGTGAAGAATTATCTAGAAGTTTACTTACTTTAGAAGTTGATATGCTGTTTAATGGTGGTGTAGGAACTTATGTTAAAGCTAGTGATGAAAACAACTTAGATTTAGGTGATAAACAAAATGAAGCTGTAAGAGTTGATGCTAATGAAATTAAAGCAAAAGTAGTTTGTGAAGGTGGTAACTTAGGTTTTACTCAAAGAGCAAGAATTGAATATGCTTTAAATGGTGGAAGAATTCACCAAGATGCTATTGATAATGCTGCAGGAGTAAATACTTCAGACCATGAAGTTAACTTAAAAATTTTGTTAAACAGTATTAAATCTCAAGGAGTTCTAACTGAAAAACAAGTTCAAGATACTCTTTACTCTCTTACTGATCAAGTTGTTGATATGGTTTTACAAAGTAACTATGACCAAGCTTTTGTAATTTCAATTGATGAGCAATTCTCAAGAAAGTATGTAAATGATTTTATTAGAACAATAGAAGTGTTAGAAAATAATGTAGAAGCATTTAATAGAAGAGACTTTTATATACCAAAAAATGAAAATATAAATGAAATAATAGATATACATGGTTCAATAGTAAGACCTGTTTTAGGTTCACTTTTATCATATAGTAAAATATTTGTAAAAAAAGTATTACTTGAATCTAATCTAATTGATGAACAGTTTGCACAGCAGTATTTATATAGATACTTTCCAAAATCTTTTGTTGGTGCTTACGAACATGATATTTTTAACCATCCATTAAAAAGAGAAATAATTGCTACTATGATGGCAGATATAATTATAAACTCTCAAGGATGTACTTTTGTAAGTGATTATGAAAAGTTAGGTAAAGATAGATTTTTATTAAAAATCAAATCTTATTTAATCATCAAACAGTTATTTGGTGCAAGAAATATTAGACAAAAAATTTATGACCAAGATTATACTATGAATATAGAAAAACAGTATAAACTTATAAATAAACTAGAATATACATTATATGCAAGTACTAGATGGATGCTTAAATATTTAAAGAAAAATCAGTTAGATTCTTCTCATATTTTAGACCACAAAGAAGAGTTATTCCAACTTTTATCAGAAGTACACAATCAAAAAGTAGAGGTTTTAATTGAAGAGGATGCAGACTTTAATCAATTCTATTCAGTTATTGATTATCTAAGATTTGCAATTGCAGCTATCATGATAAAAGAGGATACTCATCATTCATTTAAAGATGTGATAATTTTATTCTATTCATTAATCCATGAGTTTAATATCTTAGAAATAGTAATTGCATTAAATAGAGTTAAAATTTCAAATCAAAGTGATATGACTTTAAGAAATCAAGTATTACAGTTCATTGACTTTATTGTTGTACACTATACAAAGAAAGTTTTAGAGTTTAAAAGGGTAAATGAAGAACCAGATGTAGCATTTGCAAATTTTGTTACAAATGAAAAAGAGGTTTTTTACAAAGTTAGATCACACTTAGATACATTTATGGCAAAAGAGACAAAAGATATTAAAGAAATTACTATAACAGTTAATCAATTAATGGTTTCGTTAATATAATATTAACTTATAATTAATATTTGATTGTTAAAATTAAATTAGTTATACTTATAGTTGATAACATGAAAGGATATAACTATGAAAAATAAAGATTTTGACGATGAATTAAGTATGGATAAAATAGAAGACTATAATGGAAATGAGTCTTTACAAAAGAAAAAAACAGTAAGGAAGGTAATAGTAGTATTATTAATAGTAGGAGCAGTTTTTGCTTATTTTAAAGCAACATCAACTCCTGATGACTATATAGGTACTCCTGAAAAACCAGGAATTACTGCTACTAAGCATTAAGAAAAAAATGAAACAATTTTATGATTTTTTTAAATATCACCAAGAAACAAAACATTCATATCATTCTGTTAGGGCTTTCCCTAACAGATTAGATTGGAACAATCAACCAAGTACTTTTAAGAACTATCCTCAAAGCTATAAACGAGTAGATTTAAATACAAATTTAGATAACCATAACTTTTTATATTTAATTGCAGGAGTGAATGCAAAAAAAGTCTATCCAGGAGTTGAATATTACTTAAGAGTAAATCCAAGTGCTGGAGCTCTTTATCCAAATGAGATATATTTTCAAGTAAGAAATGAAAATGGCTTTGAAGATGGTATTTATCATTTTGAAATTAGCTTGTCAAGTGCTACACTATTATATAAACTAAAAGAAGGTGAAGGTATTGAAGGAAACTTAGAAATTGATGAAAGTTATGATGGTTTTCTTTTCTTTGTTTCATCTGTTTACTATAGGTCTTCGTGGAAATATAAAAATAGAGCATTTAGATATTGTTTATTAGATGCAGGACATATATTAGGTTCAATTGAGGCTTCTTCATATCTCTTTGATAAAGAGTTTTCAATAATTTATGATTTTGATAGAAAAAAAATGAATAGACTTTTTGCTTTTGATGAAAAAGAGTTTTTTAACTCATTAGTTGTCTGTGCTAAAAAGACAGATATATGCAAGAGTCCTATATTATTAGACTTGCCTACAATTGATGGTTTAAAAGTTGGGCAAAGCAGTAAAGAAGAGATTTTTGAAAAAAATGATTTAATTGAAAAGGCATATCTCCTCTCATCTAAAATAAATAATAAAATAGTACAATTACATAAAGCAAACTTTGTTTATAATAAAGAACTTTTTAAAGAAACAATTTTTAAAAGAAGGTCTATTCGAGGTTTTTCTAATAAATCTATTTCAAAAGTTCAGTATGAATCAATATTAAATATTTTAAACCAAGCAATTACTTCTGATTGTGATGAGCAAATTGATATTTATTATGTTGTAAATAGAGTTGAGAGTATGCCTATAGGTTTATATAAAAATGGTAAGTTGATTAAAAAAGGTGACTTTAAATCAAAGGCTGGTTACTTGTGCTTGGAGCAAGATTTAGGTTCAAGTAGTGCTATAACTTTTTATTTAACTTCAAAGGATAAAAACTACCAAGCTTTATATCAAAAAGCTGGAATCATAGGACATAGATTATATCTTGCTAGTAACTATATGAAAATAGGGTGTAGTGGAATAGGTGCTTACTATGATGATGAAGTTTGTGAATTTATTGATGAGTATTGTATGGTTTTATACTCACTAGCAATAGGAAATTAAAAAGGGGTAAAATGGATAAGATTAGAATACTTTTAATCGAAGATGAAAAAATGATTGCAGAAAATCTAAAATCTGTTATTGAGAACTTTGGATATGAAGTTGTTGATATTGTTGATACAGCAGAAGATGCTTTAGAAGTGGCTTTTGATACAAGTATTGATATTGTAGTTTCAGATATTGAAATTAGAGGTCTTACAGATGGTATCGAAGTTTCTAAGATACTACAAAATACTTATAATTTACCAATTATTTTTACAACAGCTTATAATGATGAAGAAAAAATCAAAAGAGCTTCTGATGTAGTAAATATGGTTGGATATTTAGTTAAACCTATTAGAATTGATGAACTTGATACTATGATTAAAATAGCTATTTCAAAATATCAAATATTAGAAAAAAGAAAAATGAAAAACATCAATGATGTTTATAAGTATGACTTCACTAACAAAAAGATTTTTGAAGGTGATAAAGAGATTTTACTTACAAGAAATGAGAGCATTTTACTTTCTTTATTAGTTAACTCAATGGGAGATATTTTATCTTATGATGCAGTAAATACTGCTATTTGGAAAGATAAAAAAGGTTCTGATGTTGCTAGAAGACAATTAATTCATAGACTAAAATCAAAACTAGAAAAAATAGATATTGCCTCTGAAAAGGGAGTTGGTATTTATATTAAATAAAAGAGTAGTTTTTTACTCTTTTATTTTTTAATCTTCAGTTGTATTCATCATCCAAATAGAAAAGATGTCAATATAATTCCAAAAAGATTTTTTTAACTCTTCTGGCATATCGTGTTGTGCTAAAACCATAGCATATGATTCAAGCCAAACTCTTCTAGCTTCTGGATTAATTTTAAATGGTGCATGTCTAGCTGCCATCATTGGTTTTCCTCTTTTTTGATTAAAGTATTGAGGTCCACCACAAATTTGAATAAAGAAATCAGCTGAGTGTTCTTTTGCTTTTGCAAATCCTTCATCAGTTGGAGGGAAAAGACCTTTGATATTACTTTGTCTTAATAAATCATAATGATCTGATACAAGTTTTCTCATACCTTCTTCTCCAAGATACTCTAATACCGCATGGCTTGGTTTTTCTACAGGAGGTCTAGTACCAACTTGTGCTGGTGTTATATTAAATTCCATTTTATGAACCTTTAAAAATTTAAAATTGTTTATATTTATGCTTTATAGCAAGGTAATAATACTATGGTAAAGTAAAATACTCACTTAAAAGTATTAAAGCATAAAAAAGATAATTATGATAAAATTATAAGATATTAAAAATAGGGAAATAATGTCAATAGATACAAATAAAGTAATTGAGTGTTATGGTTGTGGACTTTTTATATCAAAACAAGAAAAGAAAAAGGGTAAAAAGTTTAAATGCCCTAGGTGTAATACTAGATTATTGTTAGAAAATAATCATAGTTTTGATTCACTATATTATGCAATTTCTGCACTTTTACTTTTCGTACTTTTAAATATCTATCCTTTAATAAGTTTAGATGTAAATAATGCTCATTTAAAAACTACTTTATACGATACTATTTTGATTTTATTAGAGCAAAACCTGTTTTTTGTGGCTTTAATAGTTTTTTTTACTATTTTTTTAGCTCCTGTTTTAAATTCACTAATTATCATTTTTTCTTTTATTCAAATGCATACAAATATAAAGTTTTTTACAAATACTTTACTTCATGATAGTTTAGTGTTTTTTAAACATTGGGGCTTTATTGAAGTATTTATAATAAGTGTAATAGTAACATATATAAAACTTGTTGGTATGTCAGATAGTACTAGATTTGATATAGGCTTTTATCTTATGTTAGTATATTTGTTCTGTTTATATATGTCTAATATAAAATTTGAGGGTAAGAATGTTTTTGGAGAGTAGATGCATTTGATTTCATGTAAAAACTGCCATAAGGTTTTTAAAAAGCCAAACTATGATAACTTTGTATGTGATAGATGTAATCATGTGGTTAGAAGAAGAATACATCACTCTTTACAAGTCTCTTTAGCTTTAGTAATAAGTGCGATGCTTTTGTATATACCAGCAATGGTTTATCCAATGATGGAAATAACTAAATTTGGTGTTACAACTCAAAGTACTATTTTAGAAGGGGTTATTAGTTTTTTAGAGTATGAAAACTATTTTATAGCCGCTGTTGTTTTTATAGCAAGTATTGTAATTCCTGTTATAAAACTTATAGGTTTATTATTGATTTTTGTAAGCTTAAAAATGCATATAAAAATGAGTAATAAAACAAAACTAGTTGTTTTTAAGTTTATTGATATGATTGGAAAGTGGTCAATGATTGATATATATGTTGTGGCTATCATGGCTTCAATAGTTCAACTAGATGAACTTTTTAATATCAAAGGAGGAATTGCTGCAACCTCTTTTGCATTAGTAGTAGTTATTACAATGATAGCTGCATATAGATTTGATACAAGGATAATTTGGGATGAGTAATCAAGATGGAAATATAGAAGAAGTTGTTTATAAAGCAAAAGAGAGAAAAAATAAAAAAGCTGTATCTTTTATATGGGTTTTACCTTTGATTATTTTAGGTATTTTATCTTGGATTGCTTATGAGTCATATATGAAAAAAGGCACAAATATTGAAGTTATATTTAAAAGTGCAGAAGGACTTAAAGAAAATGTTACTCCTTTAGAGTATAAAGGTCTACAACTTGGAAAAGTAACCAATATTAAGCTTCATGATGATTTAAAAAGTGTAAAAGTAAATATCCTTGTAAAAAATGAAGTAGCAAAATATGTAGCAAGTGAAAGTTCAAGGTTTTATATAAAAAGACCTACAATTTCCCTTACTAAAGTATCAGGGTTAAGTACTTTAATTAGTGGATTTAAAATTGAGATTTCTCCTAAGTTTAGGATAAAAGAAGAGTTTGAAACAGGAAAGGAAAAGTATATCTTTGAAGGGCTTGACAGTAGTCCAGATGATGAGTTATCAGCAGAAGGGTATTATATAACTTTACTTGCAAATGATAAAGAAAGTTTAGAAGTAGGAACACCAATCTTTTACAACCAATTTCAAATAGGTGAGGTTGTATCTAAAGAGTTTAAAGCAGAAAAAGCTTTTTTAAATGCCTACATTTATGATAAGTTTAACTATCTTGTAAATAATAGTTCAAAGTTTGTAATCAATAGTGCTTTAAAAGTTAACTATGGACCAAGTGGTTTAAATATAGAGTTAGGTTCATTATACTCAGCAATAGTTGGAGGAATAACAGTTGTAACTCCAAAAAAAGATGATGAAAAAATAAAAAGGGATGAGATTCATATTCTTTATGCTAGTAAAGATGACCTAAAAAAGAAAAAGTATTTTCATATAAAATTTGCAAATGCAAGTGGAATAGGAGAGAATACTCCTATTATTTATAAAGGTATCACTGTTGGTAAAATAACAGAGCTTTCACTTACACCTGAGGATGTATCAACAAAAGCTTTTGTTTATGATAAATATAAATATCTTCTTACTTCAAATACAGACTTTTTTATAAAAAGACCTAAAGTTAGTATTGATGGAGTAGAAGATCTTGGAAATGTTGTAAAGGGTGATTATATTTCTCTTGATTATGAAAAAGGAGAAGTAAAAGATATTTTTGTAGCAAAAGATTATCAAGACATGAAAAAAAGTTCAGATAATACAATCATAACTTTATATGCAGATGATTTAAACTCTATTACTAAAAAATCAAAACTTTATTATAAAAATATAGAAATAGGTAAGGTTTTAGATTATGATTTTACTAAGAACTTCTCAAAGGTTAAGATAAAAGTATCTATTGATAAAAAATATGAGGATTTAGTAAATGACCATACTCTATTTTATGATTTAAGTTCAAAACTTGTAGATATGAAAGCTTTAAATGTAGATATAAACTACAATGGTTTTGAGCCTTTATTAAACGGTGCTATTGGAATTCTTACTGAAAAACGAGCCTCAAAACTCTCAAAGAAAAGTTTCAAACTTTATGAGAAATACAAAGATGTTAGAGATTTAAAAAGAGTATATAATCAAGGAGATTTATATACAGCATATTTTGATAACAGTTTTATTTTAGAAGAAGGAATGTCTGTAGTTTATAAAAATAAAGAAATAGGTTTTATAAAATCAATCTCTTTTGATGAAAAAGACTCAAAAGTAAAACTATTTATTTATAAAGGTTTTAAAAAATACATAAACAATACAAGTGCTTTTTATAAAAAATCAAAGTTAGATTTTAAAGCCAGTTTAAATGGTATGAATCTAAATATTGATAACTTCACATCTTTCTTAGAAGGCTCAATTCATCTAATGAGTAAAACAGATAAAACTTATGAGAAAAAAAGAGTTTATTCTTCATATGATGAACTAAAAAATATTTCAAATAGTATAAGTATAGTTTTCGATGATGTTGAAGGTTTACATGAAGAGTTTTCACAACTTACATATAAAGGTGTGAAAATTGGTAAGGTTACAAATATCTCTTTAAACAAAGAGCAAAAAGCAGTTGTAAAAGCACAAATCTATGATGACTATGAGAAGTTTGCAAAAAAAGGTGTGATTTATTATCTTAAAAAACCAGTTATTTCACTACAGCAAGTATCTGATGTAGGCTCAACAGTTATGGCTGTAAATATTGGGGTTGTAACTTCAAAAGCAAAAGATGTTTTTGCAAATAGTTTCGTAGGTTTTGATGAATTACCTGCTATTGATAAAACCCATGAGGGAACTACTTTTAAAGTAAACTCTATTCATGCATCAAAAGCTGATGTAAATGCACCTATTTATTATAAGTTTGTTCAAATAGGAAAGATACATAAAAAAGAGCTTTCAAGTGATGGATCTAAAGTAATCATGCACTGTCAAATAGAGAATAAATATGCAAACCTTGTTAGAAAAAACTCAAAGTTCTATGATATAAGTGGGTTTAATGTTAAGTTCTCAATTTTCTCTGGTTCAAAAGTAGAATCAAATACATTTACAAGTATTTTAAAAGGTGGTTTAGTTTTAGTAACACCGAAAGAGTATACTCAAAAAGCAAGTAGTAATGATGAGTTTGATTTAATCGAAGAGCTACCTGATGGATGGGATAAGATAACTCCAAATATAAAGTAATAAAAGTAGATAAATCTATTTAAATGGATTTATCTCTTTTAAAAATTTCTCTTTATCTTCTTTATAAGCTTCTATGCAGTTTTGACAAATACATGATTTCATTTGTAGCTCTTTGGGAATTAGAGCTATTAAATCTTTTGGTATTTTTACTTTAAAACACCAACATTTAGTATTTTTTATATTTGCTTGACATGAATTGTTTCTTTTACAAAAAGGACATAGTTTTTTATTTGTACTCATTACTTTTCTTTCTTTTGAGCTTTTTTGATAATACTTTCTATCATATTTGTAAATACAAAATAGTGAAGTGGTACAAGTGCATACCAGTATAATCTACCAAAAACTCCTTTTGGATAGAAGTAGGCTGATTGAATTAGTTTGTCATCTTTTATTTTAAATTCTAGCCATGCACTTCCTGGTACTTTCATTTGCGCAAAAAGTAAAAGTCTTTCATTTTCTTTTATATCTACAACTTTCCAGAAGTCTAAGCTCTCTCCAACTCTTAAATCATCTTGGCTTCTTCTTCCTCTTTTAAGTCCAACTCCACCTATTAGTTTGTCAAGTATTCCTCTAAGTTCCCAAAGAAAATCATAGTCAAACCAACCATGTTTACCTCCAATATTGATAAAACTTTTATATACTTTCTCTTTATCTAAATGAGATATATCTATCTCTTTTCTATCAATAAAAATAGCATCAGCTATTTCTTTTGAGTGGTCTGTTTCCCAGATTTTACCTGCATTGTCACTCCATCTACTTATAACTTGATTTGTTTCAATCTCTTCTACTGCTTTTTCAACTGCTTGAATAAAAGGCATTGGTTTGATATTTGGGAAATATTTAGAAGCATTGTTATTTTGAATAACTACTTCTGATTTAAGCCCTTCAATCAATGCTTTTGCAACTTGAAAAGGTACAGGTGTAAAGAGATTTAGCCAATAAGAAGATAGTGTGATTGATAAGAAAGGAAGAGGAATAATAACTCTTTTTAAGCCTAAAGCTTTACCTGTTTGAATCATCATGTCTTTATAAGTTAGTTGTTGTGTACCTATATCAACTATTAAATTCTCTTTTGTTTCTAAGTGAATTGATTCTTGTAAATATGCAAGAACATCATCAACAGCAATTGGCTGAGCTTTTGTAAATACCCATTTTGGTGTGGTCATTACAGGAAGTTTCTCAGTTAGGTTTCTAATAATCTCAAAACTAGTACTACCTGAACCTATAATAACTCCAGCTCTAATCCAAATAGTTTGAATACCTTCTTCTTGACATAAAACTTCTCCCGTTTCAAGTCTACTTAGTAGGTGTTCACTTGTGTCATCATTTTTTACACCAAGACCACCTAAGTAGATGATTTTTTTCACACCACACTCTTTGGCGATTTCTACAAAGTTTTTTGCTGAGATTTTATCAAGATTTTTATAATCACTTCTATTTAGTGAGTGAATAAGATAGTAAGCTACATCAACACCTTCAAGTGCTTTTCTAAGGCTTCCTTTATTAAATGTATCACCTTCTACAACTTCTACATCTTTTTTCATATTTGATGATAGACTTTTTTTGTTTCTTACAAAAAGTCTTAGATTTATGTTTTCATCTGCTAGTAGTTTTTGTTTTAATCTTCTACCGATATATCCTGTTGAGCCTGTTAATAATACTTTCATAATATATCCTTCTAACAGTTTATTTTATTTTAGCATGTTATTTTGTGTTTACATAGAGTTATTTTGTAGTTATATAAACTAAGGGCTTTTAGCCCTTAGTTTATGTAGTTATCTTTCTTATCTTCTGTATCTAACTCTTGACCAATTTCTTGGTATCTTTTAAAGTAGTATTTTACAAATGAGTTTATTTTTTTGTTTACTGGCATGAAGTATTTCTCTTCTTTTACAGCATACTGATTTAAGAACTGTGTTGCGTCTTTTTTATCAAGGTAGTGTTTTGCTAAATCTGTGTAAGTTTGAACATACCACTTTTTAAGTGCTTCATGTTTTTCATCACTCATATCAACGATTAGGTTTTTCTCATCCCAATCTAAAATACCACTATCAAAAAGTCCATCTAAGTGAATAAGACCTTCACAATAGTAAGGTTGAACTTCATCTACTTCCATCCATCCCATAAGTCCTACGGCTCTTTTTACTGTATCTATTAGTACTTGTCTTTCTAGTTCTTTTTCATCATCTTCTTCATCTAGGAAAAATGAAACTAATCCACCTGTTGTAGCTTTGAACTCTTCTATGTTTTTGAAGTTTCCTGTTTTATTCATAGCTGATTCTGTTTCATCATCACACCATAAAATATGACCAAACTCATGTCCAATAGTAGTGATATCATAAACTTGGTGCCATTTTGAAGTTTCATTGAAAAGGAAAGTTCTATCTTCTGTAAGTAGCTCTTGTCCAAAAGTCTCTTTTGAAATCTTTAAAAATGGCTTTGCACGACTGCTTTGAAGAATTTCATCACTAAATGCAAAGATTTTTTTACCTTCTTCTTTTGAAACTATCTCATCATTTGGTACAACTTGGGCTGAAAATAGTCCATTGAACTCAGCTCCAAAAAATACAGCAGGTCTTCCTATATAAAGTTGTACCTTATCAAGTGATTTTAGTGAAAAATCATAAATACTTTTGTATTCTTGTGTTTGCTCAATTCTATTAAATACTTTTGCAAAAGCTGATTTGATTTTGTTTACTCTGTGGTCATTTTGTGCAAACTGTGGATTTGAAAGTCTTATATCCCATTCAAGAGCAACTGCTTTTCTAAAGTGATCTTCATAGTACTCTAAAGGGTGACCTATTTGAATAGGGGCTTTTATTTTCATCCAAGCTCTATCTACATCTGCCCATTTCTCAACTAGTTTATGCTCTTTGTCTTCACTAAAAGCTTTGATTAGTGTTTGGATATATAAAATATAGTTCCATTTTTCACCATATACTTCATCTTCAAGTTCAATAAGTCTTTCTTCAAACTCTTCTAATTCATCTACTACAGCTGTTGTTTGCTCTTTGAAAGCTTTGATATATGCTTGAGATTTGTAATCCTCTTTTTGTTTTACAAGTGCTGAGTATGATCTATCTGCTATCATATCATTGTGACCTAAATCATATAAGTGATTGTTTTCTAAGTATTCATATACTTTTGACTCATCACCATCAAATTTGGCTAATAACTCTTTGTTTATACCATTTATAATATGTGCAGTCCATGCACTCTGCCATGAAGACATTTTAAGACCTACATTATAAACACCTTGGAAAATCTCTTGGTAAAAAGGAGTTAGTAAATTGTTGTTTTTTATATAATCGATTGTGTTCTTATGCTTTTCATGCCAAAAGTCTCTTACAAAGCAGTATGCTTTCTCTTGAAGTTCTACTATCTCTTCTTCACTTTTCTCATACTTTTTAAGTACTTGTACAAGTGAGTCATCTCTAAGGCTTACAAGTCTAGTTAGCAGGGCAAATCTTAAATCATCTCTCATTTCTAAGTCTAGTTTTTTTGCAAACTCATCAATGATAGTTAATTTCTCATACTCTTTATTTTCTAAGTGAGATATTAGTTTATTTGTATTTGTTTTTTGAGCATCTAAGTACTCATATACTTCGTTTAAATCTTCTAAAAATTTGTTTTTATCCAAAGTTTTATCCTTTAGTTTATCTATTTTGTAAGTCTATCTAGTTATATCTTTTTTTTATATAATAAATTAAAATTTATTTTTTAAAAAATAAGATATAGAAAGAATTCCAAGTATCACTAAAGGTGTAATAATTTTGTCAACTGAATCCCCAATAGCAAAATGTGAATATGAAGCAGCAATAAAATCAAAAGTAAAACCTGCATAAGCCCACTGTTTTATAGTAGAAAAATTTCTGGGTAAAAGTAAAGCAATAGCTCCTAAGATTTTGAATACTCCAAGCATAGGGAAAAAGTATAGTGGATATTGTAAGGTTTTATTTACTTCAAGAACTGCATTTGTTTGAAGTATATCTACTATTCCACCATAAAAACCAACGATTAAAGCAATAAACAAAGTTGTCACATAATAAATACTTTTTTTATTTATAATATTTTTTAACATCTTGAGTCCTTTTTATAATTAATAAATAATTATATTTTAATTTTGTTTAACAAATGTAAAGTTGAAAAAGTATATAAAATTAGCACTTGATTGATAAAAGTGCTAAAATTTATTAAAACTTTAGCTTTCTTTTATAAAGTTTTGTTAAAATTATCAAAATAAAATTTAAAAATTATAGGAGAAATTAGAATGGCAAAACATCAATTTCAGACAGAAGTAGGACAACTATTACATTTAATGACACACTCTTTATACTCAAATAAAGAGATTTTTATAAGAGAATTAGTATCAAATGCAAGTGATGCAATTGATAAGTTAAACTATTTAAAATTAACTGATGACAAATTAAAAGAACAATATGCAGATTGGTCAGGTGAGATTAATATCGCTTTTGATGAAGAAGATAAGTCTTTAACTATTATTGATAATGGTATTGGTATGAATGAAGAAGATTTAATTGCTTCTATTGGTACTATTGCAAAATCAGGAACTAAATCATTTGTTGAAGCCCTAACAGGTGATGCGAAAAAAGACTCAAACTTAATTGGACAGTTTGGTGTTGGATTCTATTCAGTATTTATGGTAGCTTCAAAAGTAGATGTTATCTCTAAAAAAGCAGGTGAAGAGCAAGCTTATAAGTGGTCTTCTGATGGTACTGGTGAGTTTGATTTATCACCTTGTACAAAAGAGTCTTCAGGAACTGTAATTTATATCAAACTTAAAGATGAAGAAGCCGAAGAGTTTGCAAGTAAGCCAAGAATTGAAAATATTATTGGTAAATACTCAAACCACATCGCTTACCCAATTTTCTTAAACTATAGTGAAGAAGTAGAAGAAGAGTTAAGCGAAGAAGATAAAAAAGCTGGAAAAGAAGCTAAAAAAACAGTTGAAAAAAGACATGAAAAAATCAATGAAGCAACAGCTTTATGGACTCAACCAAAATCAAAAGTAAAAGAAGAAGAGTACAACGACTTCTATAAGTCAATCTCTCATGATTCACAAGACCCAATGGCTACTATTCATACAAAAGCTGAGGGTGTAAATGAGTACACTACACTTTTCTATATCCCAAAAACTGCACCTATGGATATGTACAGAGCTGATTATCAACCAGGTGTTAAGCTTTATGTTAAAAGAGTATTTATTACTGATGATGAAAAAGAGTTATTACCAACTTACTTAAGATTTGTTAGAGGTATTATCGATAGTGAAGATTTACCACTAAATGTATCAAGAGAAATCTTACAAGAAAACAGAATTTTAGCAAACATCAAACAATCATCTGTTAAAAAGATTTTATCTGAAATCAAAAAACTTTCTAAAGATGAAGAAAAATATGCTGAATTTATTGAGCAATACAATAGACCACTTAAAGAGGGTGCTTACCAAGACTTCACAAATAAAGATAAGTTATTAGAACTAATCAGATTTAAATCTACAAAAACAGAAGCTGGAAAAATGACTTCATTAGAAGCTTATAAAGAAGCTGCTGATAGTGAACAAAAAGCTATCTACTTTATCGTAGGTGAAAATGAAAAAGTATTAAGAAACTCTCCATTATTAGAAGCATATAAGAAAAATGACATCGAAGTTTTAATCTTAGATGACAAAGAGATCGATGAAATCGTAACTCCAATGTATGGTGCATATAAAGAGTGGGAATTCAAAGACATCACAGCTTGTGAAGCTCCAAAAGTAGAGCAATCAGAAGAAGAGAAAAAAGAAGTTGAAGAGAAATTTGAAGACATCACTAAAAAAATCAAAGATATTTTAGGTGAGTCAGTTTCTGATGTAAGAGTAACAAACAGACTAAGTGAGTCACCATCTTGTGTAGTAAAAGATGCAGGTGATGCTCAAATGGCACAAATGGCTCAAATGATGAGAGCAATGGGACAAGAAATGCCAGAATCAGCAC
Source organism: Arcobacteraceae bacterium (assembly GCA_048268245.1). Lineage (GTDB taxonomy): Bacteria > Campylobacterota > Campylobacteria > Campylobacterales > Arcobacteraceae > Arcobacter_B. The sequence goes on along the minus strand of JBLWVX010000018.1, from coordinate 12,176 downwards.
CAATTCTAGAAATCAACCCAGACCACGAAATCGTAACAAAATTAAACGGTTTAGCAGATGATAAAATGGTAGAAGATGTATCATGGGTACTATTAGACCAAGCAAAATTATCTGAGGGTATGGATATCACAGACGCAGTAGCGTTTGCGCAAAGATTATCAAGAATCACAGCAAAAGCTCTATAAAAATAAATCAACTATTTGCACGCATCTTCAGCGTTGCAAATAGTTTTTCTTTCAATCACCTACTAAATGTAGGCTCAATCAAGAAAAAATATTTACGCCTTGAATCTACATACAACTAGTTATTTATTTGGGTATAAAGTTAGTATCATTAACCTCACATATAGCTACAAAATAATAAAATGTGTTCAAAAATTTATGGGACAATTTTATGAACAACTCTTTTTTTAAATCTATAATTTTAACTTTTATATTTATATCTTCTCTTTTCGCTTCAAATGAAGAAATAAATCAAAAACTATTTGAACTCAAAACTTCACAAGAGTATGCTCAAAAGATTAACGATGAAAAAGTCACTCTTATCATGGGACAGATAATTCAAAAAGAAAATGAGATAAAAGAGTTAGAAAAAGAGTTAAACGAGTATGTAAATAAAGAAGATTTGCAAAAAGAGATAACTTATCAGAATAATAGAATTGAGGATATTAATTCTAGTGTAGATAAATTGTCTGTAATAGTATCTGCTTCAATAGGTTTATTTGGAGTATTGATTACAGCTGTAGTTATTTTCTTTGCTTTTAAATTTGAAAGGATTGCTAAATTTAAAGCGGAAGAAGAAGTTAAAAGTTGGATTGATGAAAAAGCTCAGAAAGTTTTTAATAATATAGTTGAAGAGTCAAAAAAAGAATTAGAAGAAAAAGCAGAGAAAGAACTATCAAATATAAAAAATGAAACAAGTGACAAAATTGATGAATTTATTGATGGCTTAAATGATAGAAGTGATTTAAAAAGGAAAGAAAAAGATTATAAAGATATATTTAAAATAGTTATAGAAAATTATAAAAATAATAATATAGAAAAAGCAATTACAAACATTAAAGATGCAATTCAATTAGCTGAAAATGATAAAAATAAAATACAAGCATTATTTACTCATGCATTACTTTTAGGACAATTAAACAGAAGTGAAGAAGCAATAGAAGTATATGATGAAATAGTAAAAAGATTTGAAGATTCAAAAGATAATAATATCTTGGAAGAAGTTGCAAAAGCTTTAGTTAATAAGGGTTCAGAGTTTTTAAAACTTGATAAAGATGAAAAGGCAATAGAAGTATATGATGAAGTAGTAAAAAGACTTGAAGATTCAAAAGATAATAATATATTAGAGAAAGTTTCAAGTGCTTTAGTTAGTAAGGGTGTAACACTTGGACAATTAAACAGAAGTGAAGAAGCGATAGAAGTATATGATGAAGTAGTAAAAAGATTTGAAGATTCAAAAGATAATAGTATTTTAAAGAATGTTGTAAAAGCTTTATTTAACAAGGGGGTAAGACTTGGACAATTAAACAAAAGTAAAGAAGAGATAGAAGTATATGATGAAGTAGTAAAAAGATTTGAAGATTCAAAAGATAATAGCATTTTAAAGAATGTTGCAAGTGCTTTACATAATAAAGGTGTAAGACTTGGACACTTAAACAGAATCGAAGAATCGATAGAAGTATATGATGAAGTAGTAAAAAGATTTGAAGATTCAAAAGATAATAGTATATTAGAAAAAGTTGCAAGTGCTTTACATAATAAGGGTGTAACACTGGGACACTTAAACAGAAGTGAAGAAGCGATAGAAGTATATGATAAAGTAGTAAAAAGATTTGAAGATTCAAAAAATAATAGTATATTAGAAAAAGTTTCAAGTGCTTTACATAATAAGGGTATAACACTTGGACACTTAAACAGAAGTGAAGAATCGATTGAAGTGTATGATGAAGTAGTAAAAAGATTTGAATATTCAAAAGATAATAGTATTTTAGAACAAATTGCGAGAGCTTTAATAAATAAAATAGAAACAAATTTAATATTAAATAAATTAAATTCACAAAAAGATTTAAATTTATATTCTAAGCTTGTAAAAGATGATAAAAGTGAGCTTATTCAATACAAAATGTTAACTCTTTTAGAAAAAGCAAAAGATTCTAATATTGATAATAGAATAGAAGAGTGGAAAGAAGAGTTTAAAGGTACATCTCTTAAAAACTGGTCTTTTTCTGAACTAAAAGATTGGGCTAACTCTTTTGAAGATAAAGAACTAAAAGAAAGATTATTAAGATATATAGATATTTTTGAAAATCATAATAAGAAATAAAAGAAGTTGAGTATGTTTAATTTTATATGATATAATTACATATCTAAAAAGGCATATTATGGAAAAAGAGTTATTAGATAAAATCAAAATAGAAAAACAAAAACTTTTAAAAGATGGATTTAAAATTGTAGGAGTATTTGGCTCTTATGCTAAAAATACACAGACAAAAGATAGTGATATAGATTTACTTTATGATATAGAACCTACTTTTGTTGAAAAATACTCAGGTTTTGAAGCCTTTTCAAAACTTTCACAAATCAAAGAAGATTTACAAAAGTCACTCAATCTAAAAGTTGATATTGCTACTATTGACAACAATAGCCGTACATTTAAAAAATATGCTTTAAAAGATATTTTATATGTCTAGTTCTTATGAAAAGCTACATTTTATTTTAGAAAAAATAGAAGATATTAATTCCTTTCGTCAAAGATTTAAAAGTATTGAAGAACTTCTTACAGATACTATGGGATATGATGCCACATTAATGTGTTTGCTTCAAATAGGTGAAACCTTACATAAACTAAGAAATGAAGATTTTGCTTCAAGTTTACCAATAAAAGGTACTTATGATGTACGAAACTTTATTGCACATGATTATGAAGGTGTAAATAAAATGCTTATTGAAGATATTATAAGAACTCATCTACCAAAACTTGAAAATACTATCAAAAAAATACTTACTAAATAAAAACAAATTCAAACCCCTTTAATAAACTTCTGATATAATGATTAGTAATACTATTTGGTATTACACATAGTTATATGTAATATTAAAGGTAATGATATGGAAACTGAATTTCTTATTGTTTTTACTTTTGTTATACTGATTTCTTCTTTTATTCATGGAAGTATTGGTTTTGGATTTGGGCTTATCTCTACGCCTGTTGTTGCTCTTTTTACTGATATTCAAACTACTATTACTTATATTATTGTTCCTACTATGATTGTGAATTTGGTTAGTATTTTAAGTGAAGGGAAGTTTTTTGAGGCTTTGAAAAAGTTTTGGTTTATTATACTTCTTATGGTGCTTGGCTCTTGTGTTGGAACTTATATACTTGTTTATTTTAATTCTGAGTATTTTAAGTTGCTATTAGCTTTTATCATCTTTGCTTATTTGATTCAATCAGCTATAAAAGTTAGAGCTACTTTTATCTCTTCTTATCCTAAGTCTTCTACTTATGGATTAGGTTTGATTGGTGGTGTTGTATCAGGTCTTACAAATGTTGTAGCTCCTTTGACTATCATGTATACTTTAGAGCTTAAGTACTCTAAAAAAGATACGATTCAGCTATCAAATTTATGTTTTTTATTTACAAAAGTAGGGCAGATAGCAACTTTTGTTTATTTTGGAGCATTTAGTAGTACAGCTGTTGAAATATCATTTACTAGTATGTTTTTAGTTGCTATTGGTTTATATTTTGGTATAAAAATAAAGAAAAAAATCGATGCAAAGTTCTATGCTAAGATTTTAAAAGTATTACTGTTTATCATAGCTGTTGGTTTAGTAGTTCAAACTATAGCTATTTAAAACACAAAAGATTATAGGAAGTTTTATGGACTCAAATTTATTAAAAGCATTTATCACTGTTAAAAATGAAAAAAGCATATCAAATGCAGCTAAAAAGTTGGGCTATACTCAGTCAAACATAACTTCAAGAATCAAACAGCTTGAAAAAACTTTAGGTTATAATCTATTTCATAGAACAAACCGAGGTGTTGTACTTACAAATGAGGGCGAAAAATTATACCCTTTTGCTGTTGATATTGTAAAAAAAGTAGAAGAAGCCACTTCTCAAATGAGAAATATCAATCATCAAGAAGTTCTAAAGATGGGAACAACCCAATCAAATGCAACCATAAGACTTATCCCTATAATCGAGCAATTAAACAAAGACTTTCAAGATATGAAAATAGAGTTTAACATAGATAGTAGCCTAAACTTAATAGAACAACTTTTAGAGTATCAAATAGATATAGCTTTTATAAATGGAAACCCAAATCATAAAGATTTAGAGACTTTAAATACCTTCAAAGATGATATATATTTTATAGAACCCAAAGATAAAGAAGCTAAAGATAATCTTCTAGTTTATAGAGATACTTGTGCTTATTGTATTTGCTTACAAGAGTATGTGAAACAAAACAGTGATATAGATTATAAAACAATGGCTTTACAAAACTATGAGTTGATGCTTGGACTTACAAAAGCTGGTTTTGGAGTAACACTACTTTCAAAAAGTATTATAGATAAGTTTGGCTACACAGATAAACTAAAGCTTACAAAAGTTGAATTAAGTTTAGATACACACTTAGTATGTAGAAAGGATTATCGTCCTATGATAGAAAATTATTTAAGAAATGAATTATAATAATTTTATATTGTATAAATTAGTTTATTTTCAGAATCTTTAGATAAAGTTTCATCATTCAAAATGAAAGGAACTTAATATGAATAATTTTAAAAATTTAACTAATATAAATAAGTATAAACAAGTATTTCAAAACAATGAACTAAAAAAAGGGCTTTTTTTAAAGGCTTTATTATCAAATGCAAATGAAGCAGTAAATAAACTAAAAAAATTAAAAGATAATTCAGAGTTTGAAAAAGAGTTAAAAGAGTGGGAAGGTATGATGGAAGTCTATTTTGAACCATCTGATAACTCTATTACTATTGTTGATAATGGTATTGGTATGAATAAAGAAGAGTTAAACTTTTTTGTTGAAGAGCAAGCTTCAAAAAAGATAGAAAGCTCTATAGAAAATAAAGAAATATCTTTAAAAGAAGTAGGATTGTATTTTCTGTTTTTAATCGCAAAAAGTGTGAATATAATTTCAAAAAAAGTAGGAGATGAAACAGCTTATAAATTTAACACAAAAGATTTATCTACTTATACTTTAGCTCCTTGTATAAATGATGAGGGTTCAGGAACTGTTATTTATATCAAATTAAAAGATGAGTTTGCAAAAGAGTTTACTACAAAAGAGAATATCATAGCTTATATAAATGAGTTTAAAGATGAGTTGAATAATGACTTATTTATCAGTTATTATGAAAACTTTGAAGAAAAAATAGAAAAATTAAATTAAGGAAGAAAATGTCTTTAGTTATAAGAGATGCAGTATCTAATGATGCTCAAACAATATTAGATTTTATCATTGAATTAGCAGTTTATGAAAAAGCAGAACATGAAGTAAAAACAAATGTAGAACAAACAAGAGAAGCAATTTTTGGTAATGATTCTACTGTAAAAGCTTTGATTTGTGAAGAAGATGGCGTTGCTATTGGTTATGCTGTATATTTTTACAATTACTCAACTTGGCTTGGTAAAAAAGGTATTTATTTAGAAGATTTATATGTTACTGAGTCTAAAAGAGGAAATGGTGCAGGTAAGAAGATGTTAAAACATCTTGCTAAAAAAGCACTTGATGAAAAGTGTGGAAGATTTGAATGGTCATGTTTAGATTGGAATACTCCATCAAGAGAGTTTTATGAAAGTCTTGGTGCAAAAAGCCAAGATGAATGGATAGGATATAGACTAGAAGGTAAAACTTTAGAAGATTTTGCAAAAAGTTAATAATAAATCAAGTATACTTTTGTTAAAAATAATTATTATCAAATATTAAAAGGATGAAATTGAATCAAGAAAACTTTGAATATTTATACAGCCAATTTAATCAAAAGATGCAAAATAAAGAGTTTGAAGATGCTTTATTCTTAGTCCCAGAGCTACTAACTGTAGCTCAAGACAATGACCTTGATGTATTTTATACACTCATGGGAAAAGCCTCAGCACTTACAAATCTAAATGAAGATCAAGATGTAATTGAAACATATGATGAAATAATTGAAAAATTTGCAGATACGAAAAATGAAACAATTTTTAGATATTTGGCATATAGTTTTTACAACAAGGCTTTAATCTATGCTAAATTAAAAGATTATCAAAAAGAGTTAGAGTGCTATGATAGACTTTTAGAGAAGTTTATTGAAGACACTTCTTCTCAACTTGAAATTGTTTTAGTAAAGACTTATTTAAATAAAGCAGTTTGTATAAGTCAACTTAAGCAAAGAAAAGACTCTATTGAAGTATATAAAGAATTAATTGCAAACTTTAAAGACTCTCTAAACCCAGAAGTCATTGATAATCTTGCATATGCTTCATTTAATGTAGCTTTATTGTATGCAAAAGAAGATGAAAATGAAGAGGCTATTAAAGCTTATGATTTTTTAATTGATAATTTTAATACATATGAAGAAAAGAATATCAAAGAACTTGTAGCAAAAGCTTATGTAAATAAAGCTGGTAGATATAGAGAACAAAACTATATTGGAAAAGCAATTGAAACTTATGATAAAGTTATAGAAAAATATGAAAATGAAAAAGGTGTACTTCTAAAGCAAGTAGCACTAGCTTTATATAATAAGTCTATTATTTTAAGTCAATTAAGCAATGAAAAAGAGCTATTAGAAGTTTGTGATATTATTATAGAAAAATTCTCAGATAGTAAAGATGAAATGATTATGAATATAGTATCATCTGCTGAGGTAGTTAAAAATAAAGAGAAGTTTAACCACTCTTTTTGAAAAAGAGAAGTTTTACTTCTCTTCTAATTGTTTTAAAGATAAAATAATTGCTTGTGATAAGTCACCTGTGATTATCTCTTGCCATTTCTTTTTTTGCTCTTCTTTGTGTTCTTCATAAACTTTAATCATAGTTTCATTGAAAAATCTATTATCGTTTATTTCATGAACCATATGTTCTATTTCTATTTTTTCTGTTTTTATATCATCTAAGTTATCATTTGCAAATTTTTGCAGAGCATCCATTGCTGCTTGTTTCTTTAACTCATCTTGAAATATTTCATCAATATTATCAATTGTGTTTAAATCTTTTAGTAATTCATATATAGAACCAAGAGCATATTGAAGTTCAATATCATAGTTTATATCTGTATTATTTGTAAGAGAACATAGCTTTCCAAGTGACACTTGATAAAAAATCTCATAATCTGCTAAATTTTGTGTGATTTTATTTTTTTCAAAATAGTTTTCAATATTCATAAGAGTCCATTTTTTTATTTTGATTTTATCAAAAAAAATAAAAAATAAGATTAATAATAAAGAGTTGTAAAAAATACATATTTTTGAGTTATCTTAAGGGTTACTATTTAGTATTAAAAGCTTATGTTCATTACTAAATATACTAAAAATACCTAGAAAAGTACTTTTATTTTTAAAGTCATGGTTATTTAAAAATATTATTTTATATTTTTTATAAAGATTGAAAGCTTTTTTCTCTATAATGTTTAAAAATTATACATAAGGAAAGCAAATGTTAAAAAAAATGACAATAAAAGCTAAAGTAATAGGGCTTATTGTAGTGTCATTAAGTTTACTTGCTATTATAATAGCTGGTTTTTCAGTAAGCAAAGCAAAAGAGGGTATTTTAGCTCAGAACTACGCTATGCTAACATCTGCTAGAGATTCAAAAGCAAATCAAATAAAAAACTTTTTTAATGAGAGAGTTGGAGATATTAAGGTTTTATCTAAAAGTAAAGATATTTTAGAACTTTACAATTCTCTTGAAAAAACTTTTGATATGGTTGAATTAAATGAAAAATCTACATATGATGTAAAAAATCAACTTGTAAAAAACATAACAAACAAATATGAAGAGTATTTCCAAAGCTATATGCAAGAGTATGGGTATTATGATATTTTCTTAATAAATGCTCAAACAGGTCATGTAATATATACAGCTGCAAAAGAGTCTGATTATGGAGCAAACTTAAAGTATGGCTCATTAAAAGATAGTGGTTTAGGAATGGTTTTTGCAAATACACTTAACTCAAATGAACCAACATTCCAAGATATGAAACCTTATGCACCAAGTAACAATGCTCCAGCAATGTTTTTAGGAACACCTATTTTTAAAGATGGTAATGTTGAAGCAGTTTTAGTTTTCCAAATAAGTGATAAATCAATTAATAAAATTATGCAGTTTAGAGAAGGTTATGGAAAATCACAAGAAGACTATTTAGTAGGTTCTGATAAGCTTATGAGAAGTGATAGTTATCTTAATCCTAAAGAGTATAGTTTAATTACTTCTTTCTCAAATAATACGCAAGTAAAAACTAAAGGAAGTCAAAATGCATTAAATGGTCAATCAAATACTGAAATTATTGATGACTATAATGGAAATCCAGTATTATCAGCATATGCGCCTTTAAATATTGGTTCTGATATTAAATGGGCGATTTTATCTGAAATAGATGAATCAGAAGTTTTAAAAACACCAAATGCTATTAGAAACTTAATTTTGATTATTGCTTTAGTTTTACTTATTTTTGTAATCGCAGGTGCTGTCATTATAATTAATAATATTGTTGTAAAAAGATTAGTTAAATTTCAAGATGGTTTAGAAGGTTTCTTTGATTATGTAAATAGAAAGTCTTCTGATGTAAAAGAGCTTGAAACAGATAGTTTTGATGAGATTGGTTTAATGGCACAAGTTGTTAATGAAAATATCAAAAAAGCTAAAAAAGGTATAGAAGAAGATAGAGCTATTATTGATGAAACAATTACTGTTTTAAATGAGTTTGAAAAAGGTGATTTAACTCAAAGAATAACAACATCAGTTAATAATCCTGCATTAAATGAACTAAGAGATGTTTTAAATAAAATGGGTGATAATTTAGAGAATAACATTGATAATATTTTAGATGTTTTAGAAAAGTTCTCAAACTACAACTATTTAAGTAAAGTTGATACAAATGGGATAAAAGAACATTTAGAAAGACTTGCAAATGGAGTTAACTCTTTAGGTGTTTCTATTACTGAAATGTTAATTGACAATAAGAAAAATGGTCTTATTGTAGATAATTCATCTGAACACTTATTATCAAATGTTGATACATTAAATCAGGCTTCAAATGAAGCAGCAGCTTCACTTGAAGAAACAGCGGCAGCACTTGAAGAGATTACTGGAAATGTATCTTCTACGACACAAAAAATTTCAGAAATGTCTGTTTTAGCAAATGAAGTTACACAATCAGCAAATAAAGGTGAAGAGTTAGCTTCAAGAACTACATTAGCTATGGATGAAATTAATGATCAAGTAAGTTCTATTAATGAAGCAATTACAGTAATTGACCAAATTGCTTTTCAAACAAATATATTATCACTAAATGCAGCAGTAGAAGCTGCAACAGCTGGAGAAGCAGGTAAAGGTTTCGCAGTTGTTGCTCAAGAAGTAAGAAACCTAGCTTCAAGAAGTGCAGAAGCAGCAAAAGAGATTAAAGATTTAGTTGAGAGTGCAAATATTAAAGCTAATGAAGGTAAAAATATTGCAGCTGAGATGATTAAAGGTTACGAGGGATTAAACTCAAATATTGATAAAACAATTGAGCTTATTTCTGATGTTTCAAGTGCTTCAAAAGAACAAGAAGCAGGAATTGTACAAATTAATGATGCTATTAACTCATTAGACCAACAAACTCAAAAAAATGCAACAGTTGCAGGTGAGACTAAAAATATTGCATTAAATACAGCAGAATTAGCAAAAGATATTGTTTCAAAAGCTAATGAAAAAGAGTTTGCTGGAAAAGATAATATTGATATTTCAAAAGATATCAAAGCAATAAATAGTACAAATGATAGTGTTAGTTCAAACACTCAATCAAACACAGTTTCAAGACCACAAACTCAAGCAAAATATGAACCTAAAACTTTCAATGATACTTCATCAGATGATGAGTGGGAAAGCTTTTAATATAAGTTAAGGGATTCACTTTAGTGAATCTCTTAAAAAACTAAAAACTAGCCATTAAAACCTTGAATTTCACATTTAAATATGATAAAGTACATTTCTTTATATTAAATTAAGGCACTTAAATGGGAATCATAAAAAACTTTCTAAAAAGCTTCATAAAACTATCTCGTCCACGTTTTACTTTTACAGATAATAAACTTATTTTCAAAATAAACTCAGACCATTTTTATGAATATGAAATAGAAAATTATGAGACAAAAACAAGACATGATTCTTATGTATTAGATGCCTATACTTTAAAAACTGATGAAATCTTTTTAGAACATATCCATGTAGATAATGATGTGGATTGGGAAGGTTTACCTAGTTCTGTTTATACATCATTTTTAAAAGAGCAATTAAAATTCAAAAATATGGAAGTTCTTGAAAAATTTGAATATGATGGTTTTGATTTTATTACTTATAAAATCGACAATTATTTTATTTTAAACTTTATATACATTTATGAAATAAATAAAGACACTTTTATTTTAGATGTAAAATCTAACCTTTATACTAAGTTATTAAAAAGTTTTGATAATTCTTATGAATATAGTTATGAAAAGAATAGTGAAGAGGGCTTAAGTTTAGATATAAGCCTAGTGAAACAAAATGCTATTTATGGATACTTTAGACTTGATAACTAAAAAGGTTGTAACCTTCTTAGTTTCCAAATACTTTTTGTAAAATAGATGTAGTTTGTGCCACTGGATTAGTTCTAATTTGTGCTTCTTTTTGAGCAATCATTTTAAATAAACCATCAATTGCTTTATCAGTTACATACTCATCTAAGTTTTTATCACTACTTCCTGGAAGATATGAATCAACCCCAAAGTTTTTAGCTAAACCCATAACTGAGCTTTCATCTACCATTGATTTTACATTTGTTTTGTAAAAATTATTTGCCATATCATAATATGTTGCTACTTGATTGTCTTTCATAGCTTCTTGAATGATAGGTTTTATCATATTTCTTAAAGAATCAGAAGTATTTGATTTAAAATAGTTTGTTGCTGCTTCATTATTTCCTGCAAGTATTTTTTTAGCATCTTCTATTGACATACTTTCAATGCTTTTCATAAAGATATTAGCTGTCTGGGGAGCTGCTGTTGTTGCTGCTTTGTTCATAGAATTTATTAAATTATCAGCAATTTGATTTCCACCTGCTTTTCTTATAAGTGTTTCTACTTTTTCTAAATTTTCAGGTAAAGGAATTTTAACATCATTGTTATTTAAGTAACCATTCTCTTTTCCTAGTGTTGAAACTGCATAACTTACACCTTTTTTAAGTGCTTCTTTTAATCCACTTGAAACTGTTGAACTATCAAGGGAAGATTGTTCTTTAATGCTTGTTTGTTCACTTGTTGTAGTTGGTTTTGTAACTATATCTATTACATCTTTTGTTAAAGCATTTAAGTCAAATGCAAAAGATAAACTTGAACTTAGTATAAGTGAAGCAAGTATTGTTGTTTTTTTCATTTTTATTCCTATAATAAATTTTTCTTTTATAATAGTATTATATAATATATTAATTGTGAAAAAGGATAATTAAAAAAATGACTAGTAAAATATCTAATTATTTTCATGCTTTTAAAAATAAACTTTTAGAGGCAGATGAAATATATGGAAAATGTAATGATGATATAATAGGCTTTGAGAGAGAACTTGAAGAGCTATTTTCTCTTGAGGAATATGAGAAAAATTTTTTAGTAATTTTGGGATATACATATAGATTAGAGGATGTCTCACAAAGGTTATATTATACTTTTCAAGAAGCAGTATATGCAATAGACTTAGATAAACTTATGAGAAATGAAGAGTCATTAAAACTAAATACAATAGCTTATACAATGGTTTTAACAAATATTTTAAGAGAATATGAATCAAAATCAGTTGACGAGACTATAAAACAAAAAGCTATTTTAGAGTATAAAAAGCTTGAAGAGAAAAAAGCAAAAGAGACTCAACAGAAATTATGTTTACACTTTGGAGAGGGGAGTTGAACTCATTCGAAGCTGATTCTTATATTTCTGATAGAC
>JBLWVX010000017.1:0-52532 GCA_048268245.1 Arcobacteraceae bacterium | reverse complement strand
AGTTATTACCACCCCAAGCTATGATTGTATCATCACCTTTTCCTGCGTAAACTCTATCATCTGTTTTTTGCGTATAAATAGTCTCATTTTTTGTTTCATCATTTGAACCAAATATTACAGTTGAAATATCTCTAAGGGTTTGTAGTTTTATTCCTGTATCATTATCTATATAATTTGCTTCAAGTTCTAGGAATGAACTATTATTCACAAGATTATAGTGGAAATTTATTCTATCTTCTAAATATTTTTCACTGTAATCATTTATATTTACATTACTATAAAGATGATGCTTCTTATCATCTATATAAATACTTGGATTTAGATTTACAACATTATAAAGTAAAGCTTTATTTCCATTATTTATTTCATTATTCATATCTTCCAAGCTATAAGAATATGTTTTTAAAGTAGCACCTTGAGTAATATCTGTTATTTCATTAAAAGCATTTTGAATAGATTCTAAACTATCGAATTTTGTACCATCAGTTTTTTCAAAACCTACAGCACGCATCATATACTCAACGGCTTTAGGCATTCCTTCAACATCAATATTCATATTTGCATTAGCTAGAATATATCCTAATTGTGTATTAATTTCTTGAATATCTTCTGTCATAAAAATATCAGATAAATCAATATTATTACTTCTATATAATTCAAAAGCACTTGAAAAACCTGACATAAAATGATCTGTTATCAAATCAGATATAGAAACATCATCAATATCAAATAATGTAACTAATTGCCCTAAATGACTTTTATTTATAGTGTCTTTGATATAATTTATGGAACCTTGTAATAAAAGATTCCCCACATCAAGATATTTTGTATAAGCAGAAGGTACAACAGTACCAATATTATCTATAATTTCGTGAATTACACCTTCTCCAGTTCCACCTACTTGACTACCAAGACCAGATACAATATCTTCTCCTAGCTGTAAATTTATTATATTATCTGTTGTTTTTTCTCCAAGTACTTCAATAGCTTCATTTCTTTGTAAAGCAAAAGCATTATAAGTGTATGTTTCATATCCTGTATCATAACCTACAAGTTGTGCTAAACTACCCCCTAAAGAGTGTCCAGTAATAGTAACATTTCCAGTTAACATACCTGATGATTTCAAATCTCTAACCCATTGTAAAGCACTATACATTTGATTTGTATATCCACCTTGTAACATAAGAGCATCAATAGCAATATCACTTACACCTTCTGTTCCTCTAAATGCAATAGTTGTATTTCCCTCTTTATCTTTTAATAGCATTGCTTGAAGATCATTTAATCCAGCAAAAGAAGTTGGAATATTTTTAAAATCAACGATTGTATAGTTTCCTAATAAATCAATAATTGCTTCATCACGATTATCATCAATACCAGTTATATCTTTGTTATTATCTCTAAGAAACTCCCTGATATTACCTAATGAATAAGTTTTATTCTCAAAATGTTTATTCTCAAGTTTTAAATATGCCAACTCTGATAATAGTGCCGTATCTAGTATTTTATTTGTTAATTCCATCTTCTTCTCCTATAAATAATTTATTTTTAAAACTTTTTCTTTTATTACACTGCTTTTTATTTGACTTATATTGAAAGGTATACCATTTCCACTAACCCATAATAAATACTTATTTCGGAATTTATTTTCATTTTCTCTAAAAAAACTCACAGATATGTCTTTTGCCAAAATTTTATTTGTTTTATTATCTATTAATAAATAGGTACCTTGAGTATATAATCCAAATAAATATTTTTCAGATTTTTTCTCTATTTTATATCTTGCATTTCCATTTTCTATATATTCAAATTGAGGTTTTACATCATCAAACCTAACTCTTAATTTTTTATCTACACTTTTTTCTTTTTTAAATGCACCATCATCAAAAACTTTTAATTCTATAAAGTTTTTGATTCTTTCATCAAAATCAGTTTCTTTTATAAAATCATCAATTTTAAATTGCTCTATAGAAAAATCCTTGAAAAAAATAGATTTTCTTAAATTTAAATGATTTACAAAACGTATAATAGTCCAAGTATGGCTATGTTTAGTCAAATCCAAACTCTCAATCTTCCCATCTGCATCAACTTCAGGGTAAGCATATATCTCACCTTCCATCTTAAAGGCTTGATAATAAGTCTTAACCCCTTTTTGAATAATCAAATCCCAAAAAGGTGCTAATAAAACTACTAAGAAAACTATTTTTCCTATATGTTTATATTTATGTTTAAAAAACTTATATGCCAAATATCCAATTAGCATAGATAGTAGTAAATAAACTACATTTACTATAATTACAAGCAAGCCCCACGTTAACATCTATTTTCCTTTAAAAGTTTCATTTGCTCAGTTTCATTTCCAAGTTCCATTTGAAAATCAGAAGTTATATCAGCAGAAAAAAGATTAAATTCTGTTCCTCTAAAAGACAATACATATTCTCTAGGATTACTTTTATTTTCTAGTATCATAAGTTGTAAATCAGATGAAAATGATTTAAAGTGTTTTATATCGTATTTATTTAAGATAGCTAACATTGAATCTTTTGAATTATCTACACCAGTATTGTTATATTTTGCATCATCATATTTACTATCAAAAAATAATTCAATAGAATCTTTTGAATAAGATTTATTTTTAAAATATTCATCTTCTAATCTTAAATATGCCAATTCACTTAATAAACCTAATTCCTTAATATCTTCAGTAAAATTCATCTTAATTTCCTATAAATAATTATTTTTTAATACTTGTTTCATAATTCCTACTTTTCTTATACTTTCGAGAGAATAAGCAGAATCATTTGCACTTTTCCAAAGTAAAATCTTATTTCGGAATTTACTTTTAGAACCTTTCTTAAATCCAACGGACATATCTTTTGCTAAAACTTTTTTTGTTTTATTATCTAGCAATAAATACTCATTTACAGTATATAAATCAAATAGATTTTTTTTAGATATTTTATATTCCATTTTCTCATTGTTTAAATCTATAAATACTGTTGCCTCATTAGTTGCCATTCTTTACTCCTGAATTTAATTTTTTAATTTTTTCTTTTCTACTTTTAGATAGAGAGTTATATTTTAATGCAAATAAAGATAAATTCATAAATAAAAAACTTTTGGTTTTATTATCATTATTTTTAATCATTAAGTTACCAGCATAAAACATTCTATCATGTAGAAAATACTCTAAGTTATTTTTTAAGATTACATCTTCTCCAAATAAAAACCATTTTATAATTATTCTATCTTCATGAATTAATAAAGATTTAAAAAAACATAAACTTAAAATCTTAGAAATTATTATTATTATTACTATTATTCCAATTAAGTTAACTATTAAATAATTACTAAGAACTAAAAATATTATGCCTAGTATTAGAGGTACCATATTAAATATAACCATTATTAATCTATAAAAATTATCGTATACATATTCATTTTCTTTATTCATATATTTCCTTTATTTTTAAATCTCATCATCTCACACTCAACCCTTCATCCAAATATCTAATAATTGGATAAATGAAAAACTCAATAACTCTTCTCTTACCTACTTTTATTTCAGCTGTTACACTCATACCTGCTTCTAGGTATCTCTCTTGTCCTTCTACATTTAAAGTTTTTCCATTTGGTTCTATTTTTACTTCATAAACGGGACCTAGTTTTTCATCATCTATGGAAAAATTTCCTACATTGATTATTTTTCCTTCAAAGAAGCCATATTTTTGAAAAGAAAAGGTATCTATTTTTATTTTAGATTGCATATCTTTTTTTACAAATCCTATATCTTGATTTAGTACATTTACTTTTACTATAAGAGGGGAATCTTTTGGAACTATTGAGATTAATTTTTCTGCTGGCGTTACTACTCCACCTATTGTATTTATCATTAGTTTTGCTACATATCCATCTGTTGGAGATACGATAGATTGTTTTTGGTTTTGGAATTTTATTGCGTTTATTTGAGACTCTAAGTTTCTTGCTTCTTTTTGTATAGTTTGTAGTTCTTGGTATTTTGTATCTTTAAATTGATTTATAAAAGATGATTTCTCTTTTTTTAGTTCGTTTATTCTTTTTTGAGATTCTTGTACTTTATAGTTAGACATATTTACTTGTTGTTGTAAGCTTATGATATTTTTTTCTAACTCTTCATAATCTTTTCTAGCTATGATATCTAGTACACTCTCTAACTTTTTTGCTCTTTGTTTATCTTTTGAAAGAAGCATTGATAGTCTTGATTTCTCTGCTTGGGAGCTTTGGTATTGAGATTGGGCTTGAAATAGTTTCATATCATATCTAGTAATTATCTAATTGATTAGAGTTTTTTAAAGTATGTTTATTAAGTTCTTGATAACTTAAAGAAAATAAAAAAATAGGTATTAATAAAATAAATTTCATATTTAAACTTTTTTAAAGAATGTAAGATTTACACTGAAATATTTACTATAAAGCAATATAATTCAAATTATATTATTGCATTTTATTCTGAATAATTTTTTAAGTTTTATTATATACAAATTGATTCAAACACTTGAATTGATAAATTAATAAATAATTTTGTATTAAATATAGTATTTTATATTGATATTCTCATTATATACAATATTTATAAAATTCACATTTTTGTTTAAAATTATAATGACACTAAATATTAAGACAGTAATTTAAAAGAATTAATTCCTAAAAAGATATAACATATGTCACACTTTTAATTCTTATTTCGTCTTACATATACAAATCAACAAAAGGAATAAATATCTTTGCGCTTAGAAACCCTGATAAATTAAAGTGCTTTAATAGTATTAAATAACTTCCAATGAAGACTAAAAGAGTTTTCAAACACTTTTTTATACTCTTTTTCAAACTTTGATTTTAAAATCTCTATTTGTTTATCATGACTTATAGTTCTATTTAAATGATGGTATATTATTAAACACTTGCAGTTTTTGTATAACTGTTTAATCTCTTCATCAAAGATATATTTTCCAGCTTTACTTTTTGTTTTAAAATCTTCAAAGCTTTGAATCTTTATATCTTTTGTTTCATCTTTTTTTATAAGTTTTGTAGCTACTCCATTATCTGGATCAACTGCAATAAAATCATTATTTTCACTAAACTTTAAAGTTTTTCTTCAAGTTCATAGTCAAACTTTTTTACTTTCTCAAAATAGTTTATATATAATCCATCATTATTATGAGTTTCATCTGGATACATGTACCAAATTTGAGCTAGATTATACTTTTGATTATTTAGTAAAAACCTAAGTAGGTAAAACTTTCCAAAATCACCTACATCCCCACTATATCTATTTTGCATTTCTTAGATATATAAGCCTATAAACCATAGGTACATAATAAAGATTAAGAACAGTAGCCCATAAAATACCAAAACCTAAAGCAACTGCCATTGGTTGAAGGATTAAAGCTTGCCCAGAAGCAAAGAAAATAAGACTACTTAATCCTAAAATAGTTGTAACCGAAGTTAATAAAATAGGTCTTAATCTCATTTTTGCATACATTTCTAATTCAGGTAGTGTTTTTGCTTTTTTAATAAAGTCCATCATAATAATACCATCATTTACAATAACACCTGCAAGTCCAACCATACCTATCATACTTGGCATTGTAAGGTTTATATCCATTACTACATGTCCTATTAAAACCCCTAGCATTGATAAAGGAATAGTACTTATAATAATAAAAGGTTTGATTATTGAATCGAACATCCAAACAAGAGCTATAAAGATTAAGATTATAGCTATAAGTGCAGCTTGTCCCATCTCTTTTTGAACTTTTTTATTTTCTTGTTGTTCACCTTTTATCTCAAGTTTCACTTCTTTGTTTAAAAACTCTAGTTTATCTTTTAGTTTTTCAAAAACTTCTGCTGATGTAATTTCATCTAATGAAGCTGTAACACTTATAATTTGAGCATTGTTCTCTTTAAAAATCTGAGAATATGCAGGTATTTTTATAAACTCTACTACTTCTTTTAGTTGAACTTTTTGATTAGTAGATGTAGTTACTTCAAAAGTATCTAAACTACTTAAAATATCTTTAGTATTACTTTGAAATATAATCTCAACTATTCCCTTATCATCAAACATCTTTGAGTAACTACCTTTAAAATAAAAAGGTCTTAACTCATTTAAAATAGTTTGTTCTGTAACTCCTAATTCATTCCCATAAGAGTTTACTTTTAGTTTTAACTCATAATTACCAGTTAGTGCATCATCTGCTATATTTGAAACTCCATCGATTTTTTCTAAACTATTTTTTAGTGAAGCTACAGCTTTTAAAACTTTCTCATTTTCACCTGAAACTGCAATTTCTACATCATTTTTTACAATTCCAGCTTGAGGAACAAATACTTTTAACTCATCAAATCTACCTGAGTTAATATCATCTTTTAAAACCTCTTTTAACTGCTTTACAACAGTTTGTGCATCAATAGTTCTTATCATATTTGTATCATCATATTTAGGTGAAAAATAAGGGTTTATATATGTTTCAAATACATTTACAGGTGCTCTTTCATTTAGATTTACAAAAATATGGAAATAAAACTCTTCATTATGAGGTTGATTTTTACCATCTAGTTTCATTCCTGTAACTGATGTAACAGAACTTAAGGTTTTATCCATATCCATATTTTCAAGTATTTTTTTCTCTAAAGCATAAACTTCTTCTTCTGTTTGTTCAACTTTTTTACCAACACCAACTGAACCTGTTATATAAACTTGTGTTGAATCAAAAGCAGGCATAAACTCAAATTTTTGAATTTTGAAAACAAAAATTGTTCCAAAAATAATGCCTCCAACCATTAAAAATAAAGCTATAAATCTACCTTTTAATAAAAAGTCTAAAATATTTCCATAAAGTCTATAGTTAAAATCCCAAACCTTATGAGACTTTCTTTCATCTTTACTTACTTTAAGTATCTCTTTTGCATGTAAAGGTAGAAAAAAGAAAGCTTCCACAAGGGAGCTTATCAATAAAATAGTAATCATAATAGGAAGTATTTGCATAAACTTCCCTACTTCCCCTGTCATTAAAAGGATTGGTAAAAATGCAAATACTGTAGTTGCTGTTGCTGTTAAAACAGCAGGATACATCTCAATAGCACCATCTTTAGCAGCTGTAAATCTATCTTTACCCATCTCTAAGTGACGATAAATATTTTCACCAACTACAATAGCCTCATCCACAAGCATACCAAGAGCTATTAGAGCACCTAAAAGTGAAAGCATATTTAAACTATATCCTAAATAATCAGCTGAAATAAGACCTATCATAAAAGAAGTTGGAATTCCAATAGCAATAACTAAAGCAATTCTTACATTTATAAAAATAAACAGAGCAATAAACAGTAAACATAAACCAAATAAGATATTTGAAACAACAGTATTAAGTCTGTTTTTAATCCAAATAGAAGTATCAATATATGTATCAAAATCAAGGTTTTCATATCTTTGTTCAAAAGACTTAGTAATCTCTTTGATTTGCTTTACAAGCTCAATTGAGTCACCCTCAAAACCTTTGTTAATACTAATAGCAATATTTTCATTTGCATTAAAGTGAGAAATATTTGCTACGTCTGCCAAAGTAAACTTAACACTTGCAATATCTTTTAAATATAATCTTTTACCATCAACTTTTAAAATTGTATTTTTAATCTCATCTATATTCTTAGAGCCATTAAAAGTTGACAGATAATAATGCCTACTACTATCTTTTATAATTCCTACAGGAAAAATAGTACTTATTCCTTGAACAGCATTTATTACAGATATCTTATTTAAAGCATAAGCTTCTATTTTTTCATCATTAAAAGTGATTAAAAGTTCTTTGTCACTTTTTCCTAAAACATTTACTTCTGACAAATCTTTTAGCTTCATAATCTCAGATTTTACATCTTCTGCCACATCTATTAAATACTCTTTTGAAGCTTTTTTATCTTTTGAGTAAACAGCAACTGTAATAAGAGGAAAAGCATGTTCCATAGTTTTTACAGTGGGTTCATCCATATCACTTGGAAGATTTGGTTTTACTTTTGCAACTATATCTTTTACATCATTTACTACATCTTCTGGTTTTTCACCATCTTTTAAATCAACTTTTATAGTAAAAAAACCATTTTTAATAGTAGAAGATATTTTACTTGCTGCACTTAATCCTAAAAGCTCATCTTCTATATCACTTACAGCTATTTTATCAAGAAGTTCAGAACTAGCTCCAACATAAGAGCCACTAATAGATACGGCTTCTAATGCTGAGGGAGGAAAAATCTCTTTTGGTATTTTAAAATATGCAAAAAAAGCCAATATAAAAGTGAAAAGTAATAAAAGATGATTTAAGATTGGTTTTCTTAACGAAAAATCTATAATACTACTTATCATTTTCTAACTTTAATGGATTAAATAAAAGTGAATCAATAATCTGATTCTTAAACTTCATATCTTCAAGTTGTTGAGATAAAAATCTATTCTCTTCTTGAAGAGAAATATAGTGTGCATATAGTTTATTTACATCTTTACTTACATAATAAATATTATTTCTAAGATATATTTTTGGAAAATAAACTACAATCGCAAAAATTAATATGGTAAATACAATAATTATAGAATTAGTAGCATTTAGCTTAATCAAATTTAAAAATCCTTAATTTTGAACTTCTACTTCTTGGATTCTGTTTTATCTCTTCTTTTGTAGGAATAATAGGTTTTCTTGTGATTACCTTTCCTAAAGCATGATTATTTCCACATGTACATCTAAAAGCTTCAGTAGGGCAAATACAAGACTTAGTCCATTTTTTAAAATAGTTTTTTACAATTCTATCTTCTAATGAGTGAAAAGAAATAATAGCCACAATACAATTTTTTGGTTTTGAAGCTTCTATTGAGTCAAAAAGTCTTGTTAAAACACCTAACTCATCATTTACTTCTATTCTAATTCCTTGAAAAGGAAGAGTTGCTGGATGAATTTTACCCTTGTGCATTTTTTTAGATAAAAACTCAGCTAATTCTTTTGATGTTGAAAAAGGTCTGTTATTTACAATTAATGAAGCTACTTTTTTATACTCTCGCACTTCCCCATACTCTTTAAATACTCTTTCAAGTTCACTTTGAGAATATGTATTTACTACTGTTGATGCATCTAAAGCTTGGTCTTGATTCATTCTCATATCTAAAGTTTCACTTTCAAAACCAAAACCTCTATCAAGTTTATCAAGTTGTAATGATGATACTCCAATATCAGCTAAAATACCTCTAATATCATAATCTTTAAACTTTTCAAATACATGTTCAAAGTTTCCTTTATTAAAAGTAACCCTTGAAGAAAACTCTTCAAGTCTTTTTTTACTAAAATCTAAAGCTTCATCATCTTGATCATTACAAATAAGCTTTACAGTATCATTTTGTGATAATAAACCAAAACTATGCCCACCAAATCCAGTGGTACAATCTATTATAAAACCCTCTTCTATATTATTGAAAGCTTCTAGTGTTTCTTTATATAAAACAGGAATATGTGGAATTTGCATTAAAACAGTCCTTATTAAAATTAATATATAATATCCAAAAATATATTTAAGGCTTTTTAAAATGCTTGATAAAAACACAGTTAAACTACTTAAGAATTTATCTTTAACTATGTTTAGAAAAAACTTCTTTGGTATTTATCATGGGGCAATCTCAGCAAAACTTGACCAAGAGAACTTTCTAATCAATACATCAGATGCTATTTTTGATGAGATGAATGACAAATCTTTTTGTGAATTAAATTTAAATAAGCCCGATTATAGATGGAATATTGCAAGTATTGAATCACATATCCATGCTTCTATTTATTCAAATATTCATGAAGCAAAATATATTGCTTTTGGTATGCCAATTTACACAACAGCATATACATTTGAACATGATCATATATTCTTTGATGACTTTTTTGGAAAAACTGAATTTGGAGAAATCCCTATTTATGACCCAGGAGATTTTAATACTTGGTATAGCAGAAACGCTTTAGAAATTACAAAGTATTTAAAAGAAAGTAACCACAACTTAATGGTAGTAAAAGGCGTTGGGACTTATGCTTATCATAGGGATATAAATGAACTTGTAAAGAAAATTGCCATACTAGAGAATTCTTGCCGTCTTCTAAGCATAAAGACATCTTTTGATTAAAAAAATCAAAAGAAGCTTGTTTTTTTTAATTATTTTTCACTCAAAAGCCCTAGTTTTAGCTATTCTAAAGCTTAAATACTATAAAGTTTATGTAATTTAATTAAAAACAAGGAGTTCTTCTATGAACAAAGCAGAATTTATTGATGCAGTAGCAGCAAAGGCTGGTCTATCTAAAAAAGATGCAAAAGGTGCAGTTGACGCTGTATTAGATACAATCACTGAAACTTTAGTAAAAAGAGAATCTGTAAGTTTCATTGGTTTTGGTACATTTACAACTGCTGATAGAGCAGAAAGAACTGCTAAAGTTCCTGGTACTGACAAAACTGTTAAAGTTCCAGCTACTACTGTTGCAAAATTCAAAGTTGGTAAAGCTTTAAAAGAATCTGTAGCTAAGTAATCTATCACTTATAAATACCTTGGAAAAGGACTCATTTTTATGAGTCCTTTTTTAATGTCTTAATTTTTTAAAAATATTCTAAAAATTGCTTTATCATCTCTATTTAAAGCTTTTATAGAGCCATACATATTTTGTCCAATAATAACTTTTGATATATAAACCTGCTTTTTAGCTTAATTTCCAAATTTATTGACTTATATTTCTTTTATACTTTTAAAGCACTTATTCGTTATAATTATTTTTAATCACAAAAGGGACTATTGATATGTTAGAATTTAGAAAAAAAGATAATATTTTAAAAATTATTAAATATGGACCCCTGTTTTTTGTTCTTTTAGTATCAGTAATAATTACAAGCATTGTAATAACTCAAAAAAATAACTTTTTTAATGAAGAAATAAAAAAAGCAGAAAATAATTACTTAATTAAAAATAAACAAAGAGCTAAAGAAGAAGTACAAAGAGTATATGACTTTATTAAAGATAAAAAACTTAATTCAGAAAAACTTTTAAAACAAAAAATAAAAAATAGAGTTTATGAAGCTCATCAAATAGCTACTAATATCTATAAAAATGAATTAGTTGATAAAATTGACGGACATTCTCACTCAAAAGAACATATTTTTAATACAATAAAATATGCACTATCAGGAATTATTTATAATAATGCAAGAGGATATATATTTATTGATGATGTAAATGGAGTTAAACTTTTACAACCCCTTAACAAAGAACTAGAAGGAAAAAGCTTTTATAACTATGAAGATGCTCAGGGTTATAAGTTTATTAGAAAAATCATAGATACAATCGAAAATAAAACAGAAGCTTTTGACTCATACTATTGGTATAAAAATAAAAACGATAAACAAGCTTATGAAAAAATTAGCTTTTATAAATACTTTGAACCATTTAATGTAGCAATTGGTACAGGTGAGTATATTGATGAGTTTGAAAAGGAATTACAAAAAGAGTTAATTGAATATATTCAAAATATAAGATATGAAAACAATTCTTATATATTTTTATTTAATAAAGAAGGTGTTAATTTAGCTCATTATAAAAAAGAGTATATTGGTAAAAATAGAATTAATGAAAAAAATGATGTAGGACAATATTTTGTAAAAGACATTTTAAATCTTGCTCAAGAAAAAGGTGAAGGTTTTTATGAATATCAAGCAACTATAAATCCAAGTACTAATAATATAAAAAATAGTAAAAAAATATCATTTATAAAAGAGTTTGAAGATTGGAACTGGGTTATTGGTACAGGATTTTATCTTGATAAACTTGAACAAAATGTAAGTCAAATCAAAAAAGACTTGATACTTTCAAATAAAAAGTTTATTGAGCAAATAATTCTTATTAGCATAATTTTAACTATGTTTTTTATAATATTGTCTTTTTATTTAAGTAAAAAATTATCAATTATGTTTGAAAATTATGAAAAAGATATAAGGGCTCAAACAAGTAAATTACTTGAAAAAGAAAACTTACTAATCCAGCAATCAAAAATGGCAACAATGGGTGAGATGATAGGAAATATTGCACATCAATGGAAGCAACCACTTAGTTTAATTAGTACATCAAATGGAATGATAAAACTAAATAAAGAGTATGAAAACTTCTCTGAACAACAATTAGTTGAGGCCATTGAAAATATAGATAATTCAGTAAAAAATTTAAGTGAAACAATTGATGATTTTAGAAACTTTTTCAATCCTAATAAATCCTTAAGTCATTTCAAAATTGAGCAATCATTTGAAAAAACATTTAAACTTATTAATTCACAATTTAAAAATAATAATATAGAAATAATTGAAGATATCGAAGATATTGATTTATATTCTTACGAAAATGAACTGTTACAAGTTTTAATAAATATTATTAAAAATGCAAAAGAACAGTTAGAAAAAATAGATGATAAAATAAAAGTTTTACAAATATCAGCAAAAAAACAAGATAATGAGCTTATTATAAAACTTATTGATAACGGTGGAGGAATAATAGGCAAAAATTTAAATAAAGTTTTTGATAATCATTTTACAACAAAACAAGAAGAAGGTGGTTCAGGTATTGGTTTATATATGAGTAAACAAATAGTTGAAAATAGTTTAAAAGGGAATATTAGTGCTTATAATACAGAGTTTGAGTATAAAAACAACACTTTTAAAGGTGCATGTTTCCAAATAAATTTACCACTTGTTTAAAAATACTTAAAGAACTAAAGCTCTAAGTATTCTATTGTATTTCTACCATTTTCTTTAGCTTTATAAAGTTGCTCATCAGCTTTTTTATAGATATTCTCAACTTTAATATTTTCATTACTATCTAAAAATATTATAAGTGCTCCAAAAGAAGCAGTGACTACGTTTAAAGGTGGGTTTTTTTCATGCTTTATTTTAAGGTTTTCTATATTTGCTCTAGCCTCTTCAATTAAGTCCATAATATTAAGTTT
This sequence comes from Arcobacteraceae bacterium, assembly GCA_048268245.1. Taxonomy (GTDB): domain Bacteria; phylum Campylobacterota; class Campylobacteria; order Campylobacterales; family Arcobacteraceae; genus Arcobacter_B. The sequence goes on along the minus strand of JBLWVX010000017.1, from coordinate 39,498 downwards.
AGTTTTAGAGCTAATTAAAACCCCAAACTCTTCACCACCTAACCTAAATACTTGATCATCTCCTCTTTTAAAAGTAGCTTTTAAACTATTCGCAACTTTTATTAGTACATCATCACCATCTTGATGACCATAAGTATCATTATATTTTTTGAAATTATCTATATCTAGTAAAACAAAAGCAAATACTTTGTTGTTTCTAACACTCTCTAAAACAAAATTATGAGCAGTATCATTAAAATATCTTCTATTGTATAATAAAGTCAAAGCATCTGTAATAGAAAGTTCATAAATTCTCTTTCTATCCGTTATATCTTCCCTAATTGCAAAATAACTCGTAATATCACCATTTTTGTTAAACTTAGGCTCAATAACAGCTTTTACCCAATAATAACTACCATCTTTTTTAAGGTTTTTTATCTCACCTTTCCAGATTTGTCCTTTTGTTATTGTATTCCATAGCTCTTCATACAAGCTTTTTGGCATATCTGGATGTCTTACAATATTATGGTTTTTGCCAACTAACTCTTCTTTCTCATAACCTGATATTTTACAAAATGCCTTAGATACTGTTTGTATATTACCTTTTGTATCAGTTGATGAAGTTATAATATTTTCATCAAAAATTTTATTAAAACTTTGTATATCCTCAATCTTTTTTATATTTGAAAAAGTATCTAATACTTTTGATTTTAACTCTTCTTCTAAGATGGGTTTACTTAAATAATCATTGGCACCATTCTTAAAAAGTTTTATTCTTTGTTGAGGATTATAATCTGAACTTATTATTACAATAGGTAAAGAGCTCGTAAATTTATTTTTTCTAATAGCTCTAGTAAGTTCTAGACCATCCATTTTAGGCATATTATAATCACTAATTACCATTGAAATATCTTTATTATTTTCAAGTTCATTTAATGCCTCATCACCATTAGAAACAGTTTTAACCTTTAAAAATAGTGTTTCTAAAGTTGCTTTTATTTGCTGAGTTACTACATTTGAGTCCTCGACTACTAAAACTTGACTATCTTTTATATATAATAATAATTCTGCTAAATCACTTATACTTTCTAAACCATGAACAGAGTCTTTTGAAACATAATCAATTATATTTAAGTTATCAATATCGTTCATAAAATTATAATCAATTTTTGAACTTAAAATTATTGTAGGAATATTTGCATTTTTAAAAGTATCTAATAACTCACCGTTTAAAGCATCAGGTAATACAAGGTTTGATATTGCTATAAAAAAGTTATTAGATAAAATTAACTGTTCTACTTCATCTAGTGTTTTTGCTTTATATACTTCAAAATTATTTTTCTCTAAAAATAGCTCTTCTAAAACATTAATAATTAGCTTAGAGTTGTCCACAAGTAATATTTTGTTCATAGTAATTCCACAAGTCAGTTTTAGGTATTATAACCAATAAAAACTTGCTAAAGATAAAACAATTACTTGGTATCTACTCTTTATTTTCTAAAATCTTTTTAGTAACCTCATGTCTAAACTCAAACATCTTAAGTAAATCACTATATACGAAAGGCTCTAAAAACTCTCCAATAATTCCAAATGGCATTTCATAGTTGACTACATCTTTTAATTCAGTAAACTTTTCATGTTGAATAAAAAGATGTTGGTGTTCCCAATATTTGAATGGAGACTTTAAAGCAGTATCAACAATCTTATTAGGTCTTTGGCTTTTTGATATTTTTACTGTCCAGTTAATGGGAATATAGTTTTTAATACTTTTAAGTTTTAGAATTTCTCCTTCTTGGGCTTTAAAATCAGGAGTTAAAAGTTTTACTTTTATATCAGGAGGTGTTATTTTTGTTAGGTTGTTGGTATTCGTATGAAAATCAAAAAGTTCTTCAGCACTACATTTAATAAGAGTACTTTTTTCAAATCTTTTCATAATACCCTCCTTTTTTATTTAAATTTTAACAATAAAAGAAGAGTATTAATATATATAAAATGTTAACTTATAATAATCTTCGCTCTAAATACTCTCTAAACTCTTTCGCACCATCTTTAGATGATGTTACAACTTCATCAATTCCATTAAAAGAGATTTGTAGTTTTGATTGTTCTACACTTTGCATAGATTTAATTTTATCTACATTTACTATGTATGATCTATGAATTCTAAAAAAGTTTTTATTTGATAAAAGTTTTTCCAAATCCCCTATTTTCTTCCTTACATAAGCATCTGTTTCTTTTATTTTGATTATTACTTCATCTAAATCTGCTCTGATATAATATATATCATCTAAATCAATTAAATATATTTTATCTCCCCTTTTAGCAATAATCTTTTTTTCTTCAAGCTTTTCACTAGAAGTATGAATATAAGTTTCAATCTTCTTTAATATCTCTTTTAAAGAGTCAGTATCAATTGGTTTTAACAAATATCCCATTCCACCATTCTTATAAGCTTCTAGAGCATATTCATCATAAGCTGTTTGGAACACTACAAAAGTTTTAGGTTCTAATTCTAATATTCTATTTGCAAGCTCTAATCCTGTTATTTCAGGCATTGAAATATCTAAAAAAACTGCATCATATTTAGTTTTTGTGCACTGTTTTAAAGCTTCTTCGGGATTTGTAAAAGTAGTAATATCTTCTAATCCCTCATCATTTAGTAATCTTTTTAATCTACTTATTGCTAAGTTTTCATCATCAACTATCAATATCTTCATTGTTCAACCTTATTATAAACTTCATTTTATCTTCAATTTCATAATCTAAACTACCAATTTCTAGTAGTTGTAATCTTTTATCAAGATTTTTAAGACCCGTACCATAGTTTACATTTTCACTTATTTTGCCATCATTACTTACTTCAATTCTATCTTGTTTTATCTCAATAAATACATTTAAATAAACCCCTCTATAGCCATGCTTGATTGCATTTTCAACAAGTAACTGAATTGAAAATTTTGGAACATATTTTTTTAAACAAGCATTATTTGAGCTAATAAAAAGTTTTATCTTATCTTCAAATCTAGTATTTTCGATATTAACATAAGTTTTTACCATTTCTAGTTCATTTTCACAACTAATTAAACTCTCCGTATAAATAGCATTTCTTAAAAATTTAGATACATTTATTACTGATTGTTCAGCTTTTTTCTTATCTATGTAAATAAGTTCACTAATAGAGTTTAAAGCATTAAATAAAAAATGAGGATTAAGTTCACTCTCTAACGCTTTCAATTTTGTTTCTAAAATTTCACTTTTAATTGATTCATTTTTATATTTCATTGAAATAAACTGATGCAAAATCAAACCAATAAGAAAAGTTAGAAAACCAATCGTAACACCAATATATGTTGCATATGGCTGTATAAAATCAATAATCTTTATATCAAAATTAGAAAAGAATGAATAAGAAAAAAGAAAACCAATAGCTCCTGATAAGAAAGAAAAACCAAAACTAATTAAATACCAAAACTGCTTATTTACCTTTGGTAAAATAAAATTATTTGATATGGTAATTAAAATAGAAGCAAAAATAGAAATTATTATAGCACTTGCTGTACTAAATGTAATAGTAGAAACTCTTTGTAAGTCTTCATTTAAAAAATAAAAAACAAAAGAAATTAAAAATCCAAAAAATGTAGCAATAATTATAATATAAACCCAATCTTGAAAAGAGACTTTAAGCTCAAAACTCTTCATTTAACTCCTTATTTAATACCTTAACACCAAGAACAATACCTGGCCATCCTTGACCTGCAAAAACTGTATCACCTACATTATAAAGTCCTTTAAAAGGAGTTTTACATGAAGGTAGACTCAAAGCATTTTTTATACTAATAGCACTGCCACCACAATTAAATCTATTTATATAACTATTAAAAGTAGTAGATGTTGCACTAAAAGCTGTTTTAATATTATCTTTATTTATAATATCAAAATTATTTAAAAACTCTTCTATAATATAGTTCATTGTTTCTATTTTTTTATTCTCATACTCACTGGTGCTTAAATTTTTCCAAAAATTTGCTTTTGTATGAGTTGAGATAGTTATGCTTAAACCTTTAGAGCTTAAAACTTCGTCATTTACATCTGAAAAAGAGACAAAAAATGAATTTGAAATGCAATTTGGGATATTTTTATTTAAAACAATTTGATAATGATGAATAAGTTCAGGTTTTATATCAAGCTTTATATAAACAACAAAAGCACTTTGGTCATTGAATTTAAAAGAGTTGTAATATTTTTTTATTTTTTCATCTTCAAATAAAGAACTACTATCAAAAACTGTAGAGTTTAAAATGACATTTTTACTTAAATATTCATCTTTATTTGTTTTGATTAAATACTCATTTTCTTTTTTGATTATTTTTAAAACTTCTTCCTTATTGTGAGTATCTACATTTTTCAATATCCCATCAAAAATATGTCCCATTCCGTTGTTCACATAATAAACGTCATGGAAAGGATAAGAAAGCCCTAATGCCATTGATAATAATGGAATATTTTTAGATGTCGTTTGAACAGTAATAAAAAGTTGGGCATCTATAAAACTTTGATACTCATCACTTATGTCTCCTAAAGTAGAAGATATAAAACCTTTTGCACTTTTAAATATATCAAATTTAAACTCTTTTAAAAGTTCAGCTACAAAAACAGCACTTTTAATATATGCTTTTAGGCTATATTTTGCAAAATAAAGTTTTTTTAGATTCCAAAACTTCTCATCAATTTGTTTTAATGTCTTCCAAAAAAGTTCGTTGTTTTTATTGGGATATATTTTATTTATATCCTCTAAAAACTTATCAAAATCTTTTGTTCTATCTAAAACCTTTTTATTTTGAATTGTTCTAATTGCAACTTTACTTTTCAGTAAATCAGGCTTAAAATCTATTTCATCAAATATCTCTTTTATTGGGTGTTTTTGTTCATATCCAACAAAAGTAGTAGCCCCTGCATTAAAATAACTTCCAAATCTTTTGAAAGTACTAGCACATCCTCCAAGTTTTTTATCTCTTTCAAATAATACTAGGTTTTTACTGCTATTAAGAGAAGCTATTAAACTTCCCCCTATTCCTGAACCAACAACAGCTACATCAAGCTTTTTCATTTTTAGCTCCTTTAAAAGCCTCTAATGCTCTTTTTCTTGAAAGCTCAATTGAAACTATAGGCTTTACATAATCAATAAATAAACTATTTGCTAGTGCACCTTCTTTATGGAAAAGCTTTGGATCCACCTCTTCAAATTGAGGCATTACACTTTTAATAAACAAACCTTTTTTATCAAACTTTGCACTTTGAGTATATGGATTAAAAATCCTAAAATATGGAACACTATCAGCACCAGTACTAGCTGCCCATTGCCATGAACCTATATTTGAACTTGCATCATAATCTAAAAGTTTAGAAGCAAAATATTTCTCACCTTTTTTCCAATCAATTAATAGATTTTTTGTTAAAAATGAAGATACTATCATTCTTAATCTATTATGCATTGTTCCTGTTTTATTAAAATAAATCATGGCTGCGTCTATTAATGGAACTCCTGTTTTACCTTCACACCATCTCTCAAAATCCTCTTCATTTTGATTCCATGAAACTTCTAAGCCATTGAAATTCTCAAATTCACTTTTAGGAAAATGAAAAAGTATATAGTTATAAAACTCTCTCCAAAAAAGCTCTCTTATAAAAAACTCTGTATTTGCACCTTTTAATTTTTTGATTTTATTAAAAACCTCTACGGGAGATATAAGTCCAAACCTTAAATGAACTGCTAAAGATGAAGTAGCACTTTTATAAAAAATATCTCTTTGTTCTTCATAAACTTCAATTTTTGAAGAAAACTCTTCTATTAATTCTTGAGCAGTTTTATTTAAAAAAAAAGGAAGTTCAACCTCATCAAAGCCCATACTCTCTAAACTTGGTATGTGTTCATAATCATAAGCTATTAGTTTTAAGTTTTTATTTACTTCAAACTCTTCTAGAGCATCACTTTCCCAAATATATGAAAGATTTTTATAAAAAGGTGTAAATACCTTATAGGGTGTTCCATCTTTTTTTAAAGCATTCCAAGGTTTGATAATATATGAATCACTATATCTTCTAAGTAGCAATATTTGTTCAACTTGCTCATCTCTTTTTTTAGCATAATCATCAAAATCGCATGAACATAAAATCTCATCAAAACCTAAAGGTTTAAGCTTTGAGAAAATCTCTATTGGTTTTCCATAAAAAATAGCTAAATCCAAACCTAAGGCTTTTAACTGTTTTTTTAAGCTAAGTACTGACTTATAAATAAAACTCACTCTTTTATCATTTTTTTCAAGTGAGTTTAAAATATCAGTATCAAAGATAAAAATAGGCATTACCTCATGTTTTGATTTACAAAGCAATGCACTATTTGTAACCCTTAGGTCTCTTCTAAACCATAAAATCTGTTTCATTACTTATAAGCCTTTACATCAGATCTTAATGCTAACTCTTTTGGATATGGATTTAAAAATTTTTGAGTTTTTAAATACTGCACATCAAATCTTTTTGTATAAACGTTTATTATTTTAATTACAGCAATTAAAGGAATAAGTTTTGATCTATAATCTTCAATTGATTCTAAAATCTCTTCTTTTTCTTCTTTAGAAATAAGTTTTTTGAAATATCCAAATATATGTAAAAGTACATTATAAGTCTTTTTAATATTACCTTTTTCATTTATTGCTTTTAAAAAGGCTAATTTATACTCTTCTAAAATATCTTCAATATCTTTTTTATCATGATTTGCAACAATATTTCCAAGCTCTTTATAGGCTTTAGTTGACTTTGAATAAATAAGATATTTATAATCAGTATGAAACTGTACTAAATCTTTAAAAGTAGGTTTACTATCTATAAATTCATGTAGATTTTTATAGGCAAAAATTTGCATTAAAAAGTTTTCTCTAAGCCAAGCATCTTTAAGTCTACCCTCTTCTTCAATAGGAAGATATGGGTATTTTTCTTTTATTAAAGCTGCAAATCTTCCAACACCTTTTTTTTCACTTGGTGCATTTATTTCTTTATAAACCTTTACTCTTTCAAGTCCACATGTAGGTGAGCTAGCTTTTAATATAAAGCCACATAAATAATCATTTTCAATTCTATTAGCATTTTTTTCACATGATTCATCTAAGGTGTCTGTTAAATCAACTTTGTCATATGTAGTTACAACTCTTACTTCATTATCTCTTTCAACTAATCTTATAGTTGGTCTTGGTGTTCCAAATACTTCTGCTTCAGGACAGTATGGCTCAAAATTAAAATAGTTACCTAAGGTATTTACTATAAAACCATCTTTAGAATTCGTCCCATCATATCGACACATGCTCCCCAATAAACAAGCTGATACTCCTAGCTTCATAATAAATCCTTTTTTTTCTTTATTTTATAATAAAAAAGAATTAATTAATAGTATTTATATATCAGTTTATGCTACATATTTTTCTTTACTCTATTAGTAGGTACTGCTTCAGAAGGGTTTTGTGGCCAATAATGTTTTTTGTATTTACCTCTTAGCTCTTTTCTTACTTCTTCATAAGAGTTATCCCAAAAGCTTTTTAAGTCTTGCGTTATTTGTATTGGTCTTTGTGCTGGAGTTAAAAGATGTATTGTTAAAGGTATTTGATTATTTAAAATCATTGGTGTTTGATGTAGTGAAAAAACTTCTTGTATTTTTACTGCTAAAATAGCACATAAAGAATCTGTATAATCTATTTTTATTTTTGAACCACTTGGTACACATATATGTGTAGGTAGTTGATTATCAAAACTTTGTAAAACCTCATAGTTTATATTTGATAGAAGGATTCTATAAATATCAAGTTTTTGTAAATCCTCAAACTTTTCAATACTACTTAAAAATGGTTTTAACCATATTTCAACACTATTACTTAGATATTCATCACTAAAATCCATCAAGTCTAAATCACATTTATAGTTTTGTCTTTTTGCGTTGTTATAAAAGTTTATTCTATTTTGAAAACTTAATGCTTTTTTATCAAAGTTCAAAGTTTGTTTCACACCCTTTGTTTTAATAAAATCTAAAATGGCATTAATATACTCTTCTTTTGAAATAGAACTTGCCTTTTTGTAAGAGATAACAAGCTGTTCAAACTTCAAAACTTCATACAACTCAAAGTTATCTTTATTTATAGATTCAATAGATGTAGTAAAATGATTTTTTAAATACTTATCTAAGAGCTTAAAGTCAATAGCTAAAGCTTGATTGATATATGAGTTTGTTTGTTTTGCACTTATATTCACAGCTACTAAATACTCATTTTTTTGTAAAGTATCATCATTTATAAGTGCTGCTTTTTTATTACTTAAAGCATAAATATTATCAGCGTTTACTCTTTTTTTTGCCAATCTATCAGGATAAGCAAAAAGCAAAATTATGCCTAAAAGATTTTTATCAAAACTTTTTTCTCTTTTTATTTCTTTTATTTTATTAAGTCTTGTAAAAAACATATCTGCTTGTTTTTTTACAACTTCTAGCCTATTTAAATTTACATTATTTAAGTTTGTTTGTTCATATACAGCTTCAAATCTAGTCATAAAATCTTTAGAGTCAGTTTTTAGAATATCATTTTCTATTAATAAAGAAGCTACTATACAAGCTTGCTTTGCAAAACCTAATTCATTTGCTTTTAATATCATAAAACCAAGTCTTGGGTTAATACCTAAATTTAAAACATCTTCTCCTAAAGAAGTAATATTTCCTTTTTTATCAAGAAGTTCTAAACTTTTAAGTAAACTTTTTGAACTATTCTCAAACTCTTTTTTAGGTTTATCAAGTAAGGTTAATTCTTCTAAGTCTTGTACGCCCCAAAGAGAGGTATCTAAAATAAATGGGCTTAAATCAACTCTTAAAATTTCAGGTGTTGAACTTGGATTTAATATTCTTTTTTGGTGCCAAAGTTTATAACAAACCCCTTTACTTAATCTACCAGCTCTTCCAGCTCTTTGAGTTGCACTATCCTCACAAATAAAAGAGTATTCTAAATGATCCATTCCTGTAGTAAAATCATATCTTGAAACTTTTTCTAAACCTGAATCAATTACTACTTTAACTCCTTCAATTGTTAGAGAAGTTTGAGCAATATTTGTAGATAAAATAACTTTTCTTTTTTCATTTTTATTTATAGAGAGGTTTTGTTCTTCTTTTGATAAATTTGAATGAAGTGAAGTTACTAAAACATCTTCTTTTAAACTAAGTTCTAATAATTTTTTTAGATTGCTTATCTCTTTAAAGCCTGCAAGAAAAACTAAAATATCCCCTTCATTTTCCCTCAATGCTTTTAATACAATACTTTCTAAAAGTTTATCTAAGTCTTTTATTGAAGGGTGTTTAATATCTAAAGGCAGATATATATCTTGAACCTCAAACATACGTCCATCACTTTTTATAAGTTCAAAGCCACTTAGTGTTTCTTGAAGCATTTTTGATTGTAAAGTTGCAGACATTAAAACTATTTTTAAATCTTCTCTTAGTAGCTCTTGAGATTGTAAACATAGGGCAAGACCTAAATCAGTATTAATACTTCTTTCATGAAACTCATCAAAAATTACACAAGCACAGTTTTCTAAAGCCTGATCAGACTGTATCATTCTTGTTAAAATTCCCTCAGTTACAACTAAAACTTTTGTATTACTACTTTTTTTACTATCTAGTTTTATTTGATAACCTACTGTTTGCCCTACTTTCTGCCCTAATAATCTTGCCATTTGCGTTGCAACTGCAATAGCTGCTACTCTTCTTGGTTCTAAAACAATAATCATTTTATCATCAAGCCAAGTCTCTTTTAGTAAGCTAATAGGAACTATAGTACTTTTACCAGCTCCTGCAGGAGCTTCTATAATAAGATTTGATTTATCTTGTAATACCTCTTTTATTTGAGGTATTACTTCATTTATTGGAAAGTTTGTCATAAGGCAATTATATTGAAAAGTTTATACTACTTTACTTTCTTTTTTAGCTTTTTTAATATTTCTAACTTTTTTTGTAGTTTTTCTTTTTGTTTGTTAGACTCTTCATTTTTTATAGATTTTTTAGTCTTTTTTATTTTAAGCTCTATTTCACTTTCTAAATCTCTCTTTTTTTGCTTTAAGATACTTTTACTAAGTGATAAATCATATAACTCTTTTATTTCATCAAAAATTTTTTCTATTTTCATAGTTCTTCTCCTAACTCCTGAATATCTTTATTTTCAATCAATAAAATTGACATTGCATTAATTATATTTTTTGAAATATCATGGGCAAATGTTGTGTCATTGATTAGAGATGTTGCCATCTTTTTATCTATTTTATCTTCTCTGATTAACTCATCAATTCTTTCATTTCTTAAAATATCAAACTGTTTTAGATTATCTTTTAATACCTCTAAAGAAGATAAAATTTCAATATCATCTTTTTCATTTCTTATATCATCAATAGTCTTTAAAATTGTAACTAAATTTAATCTTATTTTATTGTATTCATCTTTTATAAAACTATTTTTCGATTTTAAATAAATAGTTAAATTTTTATGTAAATCTCTAATATCTTTAGTAGATTCTACTATATTTCTTGCTGCAAGTTTTAAATCATAGATTCTTTGTTTATCTTTATCATCCATACTTTCTTGAGCATAAGCTGAAAATTTAACTATCTCTCCGTATAAGCTTTTAATTTTATTTGTATAAAAAAGATTTACATCTGTATTTATATCTAGATTTGATTTTTCTACAACTTCACTTAATGTTTTTATATCTACACTTCTGTATTTATGCCTATGTAAATATATACCATGAGATAAAACTTCTTGAGCATTATCATAAAGATGGAAAATCTCTTTTTTTACACCAATTAAAGCAGCATCAGGAATCTTTAGTAAACCATTATCAAGGTACCTTGGTTTTGATTTTGAACTTTTTTCATTTATAAATAAACCTTTTAGAAATTTCTCTAATTTATAAGTAAAAGGAGAAACTACAATTACACCAATTATATTAAACACAGTGTGAAACAGTGCTAATTTCATAGTATAATCATCAGTAGCAATTGATATTTTACTAGCTAAAAAGTCTACAAAGTCTGCTAATTGATATAAGAAAAGTATTGCAATTATTCCGGTGGTTATATTAAAAATAAAGTGTGCAACTGCTAATCTTTTTCCATTTGAGTTTGAAGCAAGTGCAGCTATTACAGCTGTAACTGTTGTACCTATGTTTGCTCCAATTGCTAATTCTAAAGCATTTAAATATACAATTTGTCCCGTTGCAAGTGCTGTAATAATAAGTGCCATTGTTGCACTACTTGACTGGATAATAATAGTAGCGATCGCTCCTAATGCTATATAAACTATAATTCCAAGATAACCTTCCATGGCAAACTGTGATAAATCAAGACCAGCTTTCAATGTCTCAAAGCCATCTTTCATATATGAAATACCTAAGAAAACAAAACCTAAACCTAAAAGAACATTTCCTAAGCCTTTTAGACCGTTTGAGCCTGAGAATCTAAATAAAACACCAAAGATTATCATAGGCATAGCATAAGCTGAAATTTTAATCTTAACCCCAAAAGTTGATACTATCCAAGCAGTTGTTGTAGTACCTATATTTGATCCAAATACAATTCCTATTGCACCACTTAAACTAATAAGTCCTGCACTTAAAAAAGAGATTACTATAATAGAAACTAAAGAAGAGCTTTGAACTATTGAAGTGGATAAGAATCCTGTTCCAATTGCTTTTGGAATACTACTTGTACTTTTTTGTATCACTTTTTCAAGAATACCTCCACTAAATAGCTTAAAACCATCTTCCATAAAAACCATACCAATTAAAAATATTGCAATTCCTGCAATAATAACTTTTGCATCATCATTTGAAAAAAGAATATAAGCTAAAAGTGCTAAAATCAAAGGATATAAAATTCGCTTTGCCATAAAAACTCCTAAAATATAGGTAATATCTATATTTATACCACAATAACATTAATAAGTTATTTAAGTTTATATAGAATATAATAATTGCTTATAAGAAAAAGTTATGAAGGTTAAAAGTGATTCTAAAAAAATTAATCTCATTTATTATTTTGTGTTTACTTCCATTAATTATTTCTGCAAAAGAGTATACAATTGGTTTTGCTCAAGATACCCTAAAAAACGACTGGAGATTAGCCCAAGTAGAAGAGTTAAAAAATGAAGTTAAAAAACACCCAAATTTAAAACTTATTATAAAAAGTGCTAATACAAAAGTTTCTAAACAAATTAGAGATCTTGAATTGTTTATAAAACAAGATTTAGATTTTATTATTACAAGTCCAATTGAGCCAAATATAACAAGTTTAGTTTTAAAAAAAGCAATAGACAAAGGTATTAAAGTTATTTTATTAATTAGTACTATAAGTAGTAATAACTACACTGCTTTTATATCTCCTGATAATGAAAAAATCGGAGAAGAAGCTGCAAAACATCTTGTAAATATATTAAATAAAAAAGGTGTAATTTTAGAGCTTCAAGGAATAAAAACAGCAACATCAACTATAAAAAGAAGTGCTGGTTTTAGTAAAATATTAAAACAATATCCAAATATAAAAGTGATTAAAGAAAATGCAAATTTTTTAAGAACTGACGCTATAAAAGTAATGGAAAAAATATACAAAAAAAATATAAAATTTGATGCAATTTTTTCTCACAGTGATAGTATGTTAGAAGGTGTTAGAAAAGTAATGAACAAATATAACAAAGATTTAACAACTCCTATGATTGGAATAGATTATATTAAAGCTTCAAAAGAAGCAATAAAAGATGGTCACCAAACTGCAACTTTTGTTTATCAAACATCAGCTAAAGAAGCTATTCAAACAATTGTAGATATAATAAATAACAAACCTATCCAAAAAAATATTACATTAAATACTCTTAAAATAACAAAAGATAATGTAAAGGAAATTCAACCCATTTTTTAAAGGACATAATTGTTAAGAAATAAACTATTTATTCTAATAATCTCAATTTCATCTCTTAGTTTAATACTAAGTGGTATTGTTTATTATAAAAATATGAACTCAATATTTGAAGAGCAAGCAATACTTAGTATAAAACATGATAAAAAAATATTCAATTCATATCTAAAAGAAAAAAAAGAACAAATAAAAAAACTATCATTAACTATTACAAATAATGAAAATACAAAACTTTCATTAAATTTAATATCCAATTATCAAGACCCTAAAAGTTACCCTAAAGAAACTTTTGATTATGAAAAACAGAGATTACTGGAGCTTTCTTCTCAATGGGTAAGTTTAAAAGAAGGCATATCTTTAAGTCTTTATGATAAAAATAGAAATCTTATTATCACAAATTCAGAACATGAAGGTAAAAGAAATAATGGTTATTTATCTTATGAAAAACAAAAAGCTGTATTTGTTGACATGATAAATAAAAAAAACAAAGAATTTCCAAAGTTGAAAAATATAAATGAATTTAAGAAAAACTCTTTTACTTTTGTACAAAAAGAAAATAGTATTATAAGTGTATATGTAAAAGAGGTTTTTTTAGGAGAAAAACTTGTTGGGTATTTAAAAGTATGTTTTAATATCGACTCTTTATTCTTAAATAATTTAAAAGAAAATTTTATAAATAATGTTATATTTCAACTTGATAATCAAAAATACATTTTTATAGATAACTTAGATAAAAATAGTTTTAAAGCAATCAAAAAATCTAAAAACTATCTTATAAAAAAGTCGAAAATAACTGATGGTAAAACATCTATTTATTTAGTAAATATTTTAAATAAAGAGACTATAAACAAGAAAATTCAAAAAACAATTGAAACTATTATACTTATTTGGCTTCTAATTCTAAGTATTACAATTTTTCTATCATATCTTTTCACAAAAAAGTACATATTAAATCCTATAGATAATTTGCAAAATATTATTGAAAATATAAAGAAGAAAACCAAACTTTCTAGTTTTAAAACAAGTAAGAAAACAAAAGATGAAATAAAAAACATCAGTTATGACTTTAAGGAGTTATCAACAGCTCTTGACAAAAACATAGCCTTTTTAAATAGCTATAAAGCAATAATGGATGAAGCAGCAATTGTAAGTAAATCTGACTTAACAGGAAAAATCACATATGTAAATGACAATTTTATAAAAATCTCTGGTTATTCAAAAGAAGAATTAATAGGAGCTCCTCATAATTTAATCAGACATCCTGATACACCAAAAGAAGTGTTTGAAAATTTGTGGAATACTATTCAAAGTAAAAAAACTTGGAAAGGTACTTTAAAAAATAGAAGAAAAGATGGTTCACACTATTGGGTAAACCTTATAATTCGTCCCCTTTTAGATGAAAACAATAATATTACTAAATATATTGCTTTTAGGTATGATATTACAGAGCTTATTGAACAAAGAGAAACAATAAAAAAAGCAGCAAATACAGACAAACTAACAGGTCTTTGTAATAGATCAAAATTAATAAATGACATAAAAAAGTTTGATATGCCAGCACTATCATTTTTTAATATAGATAGCTTTAGACAAGTAAATGATTTTTATGGTCATCTTTTTGGAGATAGACTTATAATTGAACTTGCTTCTTTTTTACAAGAAGAGTTTATTAATAATAAAAATATCAGAATTTATAGAACCCAAGCAGATGAATTCGCTTTACTTTCAAACTTAAGTAATAGTTTTGAAAAAGAGTCATTTTTTGGAGAAGTGTATAAACTTAATAGAAAAATTAATAATAAACCATTTAAGATAGAAAATGAAGAAATCAATTTAAATATAACATCATCAATATCTTATGAAAATAAAGACAAACTTTTACCAACTTCGAATATGGCTTTAAAACATGCTAAAAAGAATGCTGTTGATTTACTTGTATACAAAGATGACTATAGCTTAGATAAGATGTATGAAAATAACATCAAGTGGACCAAGAAACTAAAGATTGCTATTACTGAAGATAAAATAGTTCCATTTTTTCAACCAATAATCAATAATAAAACAAAAGAAATTGAAAAATATGAATCATTAGTTAGATTAATAGATGAAGATAACAAAGTAGTATCACCATTTTTCTTTTTAGAAATATCTAAAAAAACAAAACATTATGGAACAATTACAAAAACCGTAATTAAAAAAAGTTTTGAAAAATTCAAAGATAGTAACTATGAATTTTCTATTAACCTTACAATTGAAGATATTTTAAATGAAGATATCCAATCCTATATTTTCTTAATGTTAGAAAAATATCAAATTGGAGAAAAGTTAGTATTTGAAATTGTTGAATCTGAATCTATTGAAAACTTTACAGAAGTATCAAAATTTATTTCAGAAGTTAAAAAATATGGAGTAAAGATAGCTATTGATGACTTTGGAACAGGTTATTCTAACTTTGAATATCTATTAAAATTAAAAGCAGATTTTATTAAAATTGATGGTTCTATGATAAAAGACATTCATAAAAATGAAGATTCTAAAGCAGTAGTTTCAGTAATTGTAGACTTTGCAAAAAAGATGAATATGAAGACAATTGCAGAGTTTGTAGAGAATAAAGAGATTTTAGATGTCTTATATGAATTAGATATTGATTATTCTCAAGGGTATCATTTTAGTGCACCCAAAAAAGATATTGACTAATATTATCTATTTTTAGATATAATCGCGAATATAAAAAGATTTAAAAGGAATTATCATCAAAGCATTTAATTCATTAAATTTAGAACCGAGTATTATTAAAGCCTTGGAAGATTTAAATTATGAAACACCAACACCAATTCAAAAGAAAAGTATACCTGTTGCTTTAAAAAAGAAAGATATTTTAGCAACTGCCCAAAGTGGTTCAGGTAAAACTGCTGCTTTTGTATTACCAATTATTGACGAAATATATCAAACAAATAATCAAGCTCATCCTTTAAGAGCTTTAATTATTGCACCAACAAGAGAACTTGTAAATCAAATCAATAAAGCTATTGAAGACTTTAGTAAATATATTGATATTAGAAAAACTGTAGTTTTTGGTGGAGTATCATCAAAAGATCAAGAAAGAAAAATAGCAAAGGGTGTTGATATTATTGTAGCAACACCAGGAAGACTGTTAGAGCACATCAAAAATAAAACTGTAAACCTATCAACAGTTACAACTTTAGTTGTAGATGAAGTTGATACTATGCTTGATATGGGATTTTTAGAAGATATTGAAAAAATCTTCTCAAATGCTAGTATGAACAGACAAATTATGATGTTTTCAGCAACACTAAATCAGAATGTAAAAAAACTTGCAAAAGAGTTTTTAGAGACTCCATCTGTAATAGAAGTTTCAAACCAAAGATCTAGTGTTGATGTGATTGACCAACAAGTTGTAAAAGTTGATGCCGATAAGAAAAATGAACTTTTATCATATCTTATTGGTTCAAGAAACTACTCTCAGGTTTTAGTATTTGTAAATACAAAAAAAGAAGCTGATGGACTTGTTGAGCACTTAGAATTAGATGGCTTAAAAGCTTCATGTATCCATGGAGATATTAGACAAACAGCAAGAGCAAAAGCCTTAAGAAAGTTTAAAAGTGGAGATATTAGAGTTCTTGTTGCAACTGATATTGCTGCAAGAGGTATAGATATTCAACTTTTACCAGTAGTAGTAAACTACTCTTTACCTGAAACAGTTGCTGATTATACTCATAGAATTGGAAGAACAGGAAGAGCTGGGAATGCAGGTGTTGCTATTACTCTTTTATGTATCAAAGATTATAAAATGATGATGAAAATTGAAAAAGACTTAATCTTAGATCTTAAAAAAGATATTATTGAGGACTTTGAACCAACTGAAAAAAAACCAAGAGGTCTTAAACCAAGACCTAAGCAAAAGCTTAGTCAGAAAAAAGCATTAAATAAATCAACAGCTACAAGACAACCTGCTAAAAAGAAAAAAAGAAAAACTACAAAAAGAGATTCAAATAGAAGTTTTAGAAAGTAATTAATTACTTTTTAAAACTCCCATCTTTTTTAAAACTTCAAAAGTTTTACTTACATCATAAGTTGCACTATGATGTGAGTTTTTATCAAAATCTATTTTATAAAACTCACAAACCTCATCTAAACTTGGATTTTTTATACTACCTTTACTATTTAAAGATTTTACCAAATGTTTATTTTCTTTCATTGTACAAATATGATTTTGAAACTTTGCAAGTTTATCAATATGTCTTAACTCAAAGCTAATATTATGAGCGACTAATGTTTGAGCACTATAACAAAACTCTTTAAAATCTTCATCTTCATTAAAGTATGAAGGATAGTTTTTATCTTTTCTATAATCCATTATTAATTCAGGAGTTAATCTATGTACACTATATGAATAAAAATTCACAGGGTATCTAGACAAATAGTATCTATGAAATTTATCAACTATTTCAAAACTGTTATTTGATATATCAAGTTTCACAGCAGCCACTTCAATTACATCACCTATATTATGTGTGTTTGTTTCAAAATCTAAAATTATCACTTTATAAACTCATCTCTTTTTTTATATATTAATTTATGTATTTTCTTGTAACTTGAACTATTTATACTTTCTAGTTCATCGATTAAATATTCATATTTTTTAAAAGTATTCCAAACATTTGTACTATGTTCTACCCTATTCATTTTATACAACTCTATACATACACTAGCATTTACAAAAGCTTTTAGAATAAATGACTCTTCTCTTGTGTTTTTGTCATTTTTATACTCTCTCCATAACTCTTCAAACAAATCATGAGCTTTTATAAATTCATTTTTTTCTATGATTTTTATTATCTCATCTAATTTTTTTATTAAATTCATTTTTTACCTTATAAAAAGGATTATATCAAATTGATGCCTTTTTTAAACTAATAGCAAGACTTAATCTTAAATTAATATTAATAGCTATAGAATTATAGTATATGATAAAAGGAGTTTAAAATGGAAATAAATAATAACTCTCATATAAACAACAATAATATATATAATAACGCTAATCAAGCCTTAAATAGAATAGCTACAGGTATTGAAATAAATAAAGCAAGTGATGATCCATCAAGTCTTTCAATACTAAATAATTTAAATGTGCAAGCAAGTGGATATACTCAAGCTATTGAAAATAGTAATTCAGCCATAGCTTTAACACAAATAGCTGATGGTGCATTAACAGGACAATCAACTATACTTGATAATGTAAAAGAAAAACTATTAGAAGCTTCAAATGGTACTACGAGTCAAGAAGGTAGAGAAGCCATCTTAAATGATATTCAAGGTCTTTTAACACAATTTGATGACATAGCAAGCCAAACAAACTATAATGGAAACACTCTATTACAAAATAGTGCAGATGACCAAAATGCTAGTCAAACTTTACAGTTTCAAACCTCAGATGAAGATGGAACACCAATTGAGACAACAGCCGTACAATCAAATACACAAGGCTTAGGATTAAATAATCTTTTAAATGAAGACCCTAATACATTTAATGCAGATGATGCTAGATCATACCTTGATACTTTAGATACAGCAATTAATGATTTAAATACTATTAGAGGTGAATTTGGTTCTACTCAAAACCAACTTGAAAGTAATACTAGAAATCTTTTAAGTCAAACTAGCTCAACACTTGGAGCAGCAGATGTGTTTAACACAAATTTTGCAGCAGAAGTTGCAAGCTTTTCTAAACAAAATATTTTAGCTCAAATTGGAGCTTTTGGAGCAGCCCAATCAAATAATATAAACCAGCAGACAGTTACAAGACTATTAAGTTAAAAACTAATAGTCTTAGTGACTCTAATTCTGTTTTTTGCTCTTTTTGTTACCTTAGTATATTGTCTATTTTCAAAAGTAAAGTAGTTTCTATATCCTGTTAAAACTCTTCTTTCTCTTTGCGTATAATAACTATCATCACAAGAGTTATACTGCTTTTTATATCTATTACTATTTCTATGATTTGACCTTTGTTCTCTACTATTATTTGCAATAGCAGCACCCATAAGTCCACCAACTACTCTTGCGACATCACGTCCATTACCCTTACCTATTTGATTACCTATAGCAACACCTATAGTAGCACCAACTAAGGTATCAACACCGATAGAATTATTATCATAAGAGCTATAAGTTTCATCATAATCACTTCTATAATAAGGTTCTTCACATTGTTTATAGACTCTTTCATATCTATATTCATAGATAGGTTCACTTTTATATACATGTGCATAAGAATAAACTTTATCTTGTTTTGCATAAATAAAGCTCGATAAAATAAAAATTGAAATTAGTAGTTTTTTCATAAAACACTCCTTTTACATTTTCTAAAAGAAGTATATTTCTAAATTGTAGACATATTGTGAAAGCTTATTTTAGTTTTCCAAATACCTTATATTTTTCCCAATAAATATCAAGAGCCTCTTCTAATTCTTTTGTTGTAAGATTTGTTGGCTTTTTTACTCCAAATCTTTTTATAAAAGCCTCTGGCATTATAGTTTTATTTGAATTTGGTTTTCTAAGATAAGAAGCCATTGCACTTTTAACAGACTTTTCAGAACTATATTTTAAAAGATATCTATAAAAATACTTATCAATTGATACAGGTATTTTTTTATGACACTTTACACAGTTTTGTTCATAAATATTTATATCTTTTGAATGTAATGATAATACTAAAAAAATAAAGATTAAAAAAACTCTTACCATGATACCTCTATTTTTGTTCCAGCTTTTAGTTTTGAAGTTACATTTATTTTTAAATCATACTCTTTTGCTATTAAATAAACAATATTTAATCCTATTCCAAAACCACCTACACTTTTATCAAACCTACTATATCTCTCAAAAAGATTTTCTAAATTTTCTTGGCTCATACCTTTACCTGTATCTTCAACTATAAGTTTTTGCTCAGTTAAAATAAGTTTTATTTTTCCATTTACTTTATTGTATTTTATTGCATTTGATAGAAGATTGTCTAAAAGTTTTGAAAATTTCTTTATATCACAATATAAAAATATATTCTCATCTATTTGTAAATCAAAATCTATTTTTTTGATAGTAGCTAAACTTCTAAAATATTCAACTCTCTGTCTTGCAATTTTTGATATGTCTAACTTTTCATTTTGAGATATGATTTTATTATTTAATGTTAAAAAAGTTAAGTCCTCATAAATATTTGAAATAGTTTTGGCACCAATATCTATTCGATTTATTTTTTTTAATGTTTTATCATCCAGACCGGTTTTATCAATCATTTCTATATTTGTAACAATAGCAGAGATTGGAGTATTTAACTCATGAGTAGTATCTTTTATAAATCTATCAAGTAAATGAAGAGAGTCTCGCATTGGTCTTAAAAATAGTTTTGCAATAAAATACCCAACAATAGACATAAAAATAAAAGCAAGTAAACCAAAAGAGATTATCTCATTTTTTACTTTTTTTAACCATTGTCTGTCATCATCAATTTCAACAATAATATATTTGGCTCCTAAATAGTAAGACTCGGGTTTATCAATATAATGAATTTTTTTATTACTTATATATGCAACTTCTTCAAAATTTATATTATTTGATTGTAAAGTAGAAAATATTTTAGTCTTATCACTATCAAAAATTGCAGAGTTAAACTTCTCATCTCTTGGGTAAAACTTATATTTGTCAAAGTTAATATGTAAATCTTTTAATCTAAAAACCAGGTCATTAGAATATTCTTGAAGAATTTGTCTTTTTTCTTGAAGCATTAAATCTTTTTGAAAATTATAATAAAGAAAAGACACTACTGCAATTATTATTAGAATTAAAAAAGAGTATAAAAAACCAAAACCTAAAAGTGTTCTAGTTTCACTCTTGGTTAAATCTATATCCGAGCTTTTTAAGACTAACAATTTTATCTTTTCCTAATATTTTTCGTAAATTTTTTATATATGTTCTTAAAGAGTTATCGCTGTACTCTTCATCATATTCCCAAACATTATCATAGATTCTGTCATGGACTAAAAGCTCATTTGGGTGTTGTAAAAACAGTTTTAATAGCTTTAACTCTTTTAGGTTTAATTTTACTGTTTTACCATCTTTTTTTAACTCATTTGAGATTAAGTCAAACTCTATATTCTCACATATTTTTTTAATATCTGTTTTATTAGAGTATTCTCTCTTTATGATTGTTTGAACTCTAAGCAGTAACTCTTTTAGTTCAAAAGGTTTTCTAATATAATCATCACAACCACTACTAAAACCTTCTTCTAGTGATTCCATTGAGTTTAAAGAAGTTATAAAAATAGCAGGAGTGTTATTTTCTTCTTCTCTTAATTTTTGTAAAACCTCAAAACCATTAAGTTCTGGTACATTTACATCAAGAAGTAATAAGTCAAAAGAATTTTCATAAACCAGTTCAATTGCTTCTTGTCCATCATAAGCAGGTGAAACATCAAAGCCCTGCTCTTCAAAATAATCAATTACTGTTTCACTTAATGTTAAATCATCTTCTAATAATAATAATTTTGTTTTCATTTTAATTTACTTTTATTTTTTTCATACTGTTTTCTTTCTTTTTGGCTCATAGTAGGAACTCTTTGCTTTAGCTCTTTTTTAAACTCATTTATATTTTTCTTTTTAACATAACCCATAATAGCAATCAATTCTTGAGTACTCATCTCAGAATAATCTACTTTTGCAAAAGAAATTGTCACGATAAATGAAATTAATAATAAAACTTTTCTCATGTATAGTCTCTTTAATTTTTTATTTATTGTATCATAACAAATGTATAATAATTGTAAATTAATTATCGTAGCAAAAGTAGCATAAGTTTTTATATTTTATAGCAATCTCATAGCAAATAATGATATTTTACAAAAATTACTAACTTTTTGAAGAAATCATACCAAATAACTAAGTTATTAATGTATTGATTTTCAAATTCCTATGTATAATAAAATAAACAGTATAAGATTATATTACAGGAAGAGAAATGAAAAAAGTGGGTAAACTATTTAAAAAGACTCCTTATTTTGTAAGAGATGAAAATAGAATTCATAAAGATATTAAATATGTTGAAGAATTGTTAAAAACACTAGTAAAGGAAAATAAACTAGATGAAAATAATATAGTATATATCTTTTCTAATAATAGAGATAATATCTTTCATTTTCATTTATTATTAAAAGATGATATAAATATAAAACATACACAATTAAAATTTAAAGCTGACAATATTGAATTTACTTTTGAATACTTCAGTGACACTAAAAGTAAAACTAAAAATGTAAATACCTTTTTATTTATAGAGACTTTTAAACAACTAAAAGAGTTTGACTTAGTTAATGCCTTTGATTATATGATTTCATGTAATGGCTCTAAACTAAGCATATGTATAGAAAAAGAAGACTTAAAACTTTTCAAACCTGATGACATTCAATATATACATAGAAATACAATACTTAAAAAGCAAGATTTTATAGAAGATATTTGTATATCTTTCGATATCTCTTGTGAGAGTTTATTTAAGGAATTAAATCCAAATCTAATAAAGCAGGTTTGCAAAGATTTAAATCTTACTTACAAAAAACTATCATATGAATTAGGGTATAAACCTGATACTATAAATAAAGCTGCTTCTACAGGAAAAGTAAGTGAACAATTAAAAAAAGCAATAACACTTTATTTAGAAAATTTGAGATTAAGAAATAAGATTAAAAACTTAGAAACACTAAAACAAAAAATAAATAGTGTTTTAGTTTAACTCTTTATAACTATTTTTTGACTAAAATCAAACAAAAAAAAGAGAGTTCATGGTTAAAAGTATATTACTTGCATTAAGTTTAGGTTTAGTTTTTAATGGATGTTTAGGAAGTGCAGATAAAGAGGAAGAGAAATGGCACTCTTTTATTTACCCTGATAAACAAAATACGAAAAGAAATCTAAAAAGCCCAATGACTTTTTCATCACTAAAACAGTGTAAAGACGAGTCAGTAAAACAATTAGAAACAATGGGCATTTCTAAAACAGGTACTTTCAAGTGTGGATTAAACTGTAGTTTTCATGATGGAATGAAACTAGAAATCTGTGAAAAGATGTTAGCACCAACAGAAAAGTAGCATTTTTTGCTACTTTTGTAAAATTTAAGCTATTTTAAATAACTTTTTAAAATTTTTATGTTATAAATCATACAACAAATAATTTTAAAGGTAATTTATGAGAGTATTAAAACATTTAAATATACTTTATATCCTAAAAACAGAAATCTCAGAAACTCTTCAAACACTACAAAAAAAATCAAATAGTATTATTATAAAAGAGAATTACTCTGAAATTTTAGATGTATTAAAAGATAAAAATATTGATATTATTTATAGTGAAGAAAAAATCCCTATGAATATATTAAGTTTAATCAGGCAAGACTATAAAAATACTCATATTATTATTTGTACAAGTTTTATTTCAACTCAAGAATATTTTGATGCAATTACATTAGAAAATATAATGTATTTGCAAGATGCTATTACAAAAGATGAACTTAATGATATTTTATTAAATATAGTAAAAAATATTGATTCAAATAGTTCTAATATTGTTCAACTAAAAGATGACTTTATCTATGACAATTATAATAATACTTTATTAAAAAACAAACAAATCATCTCTTTATCAAAAAAAGAGAATATGTTTTTAAACTATGTTATAAATAATAAAGATAGAGCTGTATCATATGATGAAATCAATGACAATCTTTGGAATGGTGATATGACACACAATGCACTTAGATCAGTAGTTAAAGAAGTTCGAAGAAAAACGTACAAAGACTTAATAAGAAATATTTCTGGAGTAGGATATAGAGTTGCAATTTAATTTATACATTTAAGGTTAAACCTTAAATGTATACTTTATTTAATATCAATAGTAACTATTATAATAATTAACCAAAAGTTTGCACATTAGTTGAAGTGGGAAACTCTGATTATACTCTTTTATCCACGCATACTTTAAAGAATTTCTTTGTGCAAGTGTAGATTCCGCTACGCTTCATGTGAAGTATGCTGCTGCCTTTTTTCTCAAAGAGAGTGCAAGCACAAGAATATCTCTTTTTCCTGTTTTAAAACAGCAAGTTCTTTTTTTAGTCTTTTATTCTAAAGACTCTTTTTTTAAACCTAAATCTTTGAACTCTTGATTATATTTACTCTTTCTCATTTGATCCTCTCTATATTTTATTTTAACATTGCATTTTTCTATGTCCTATAAACTGTAGCCAGATCATTTTTGGGTGTTATATCAAATAAACTATCAACTTTAAACCTTAATTTATCCTATTTATTGTAAAACAATCTTTTAATAAAAATTTGAAAGAGAGTTATGAGAGAAGAAATATCAATAAAATATATATTTAAACTTCTACTTGAAAATAAAAAACATTTAATACTTGGACAAATTATCACAATAATTGCTATTGCAATTAGTGTACCTATTCCTTTAATGCTTCCTATACTTGTAGATGAAGTACTTTTAGACAAACCTGATGTATTTATAGATAGTATCAACTGGCTTTTAGGACAAGGAACTGCTTTTTACTATATTGCAGTTGTGACATTTGCAGTAATCTTTTTAAGATTGATTCATTTTATTTTTATAGTAGTTATTACAAAAATCTTTACTAAGATATCAAAATATGTGACTTTTAAAATAAGAGAAAAACTATTAAATCATCTAAAAAATGTAAATATGAATGAATATGAAAGCTTAGGTTCTGGGGCTATTACTTCAAATCTTATTACAGATATAAATACTTTAGATAATTTTATTATCTCTATTGCTAGTAAATTTGTAGCTTCTATACTTACTTTAATAGCTGTTGCTATAGTTATAATAGCAATTGACCCTATTTTAGGACTAATGATACTTTTTATTCAACCAATAGTTATGATTTTATCAAAAAAAATATCTAAAAAAACTGGTATTCTAAAAAAAGAAGAAAATCAATCTATTGAGTCTTTTCAAGATAGTGTTGGTGAAACTTTAGAGTTATTTGGTCAAATCAAAGCAAGCAATAAAGAAGCATACTTTTTCGAAAATGCTATAAACAAAGCAAAAGATATACAAAAAACATCAAATGAGTTCAACTATAAAAGTGTAGCTTTTGAGAGATTTTCTTTTACTATCTTTTTAGTAGCCTTTGAGATTTTTAGAGCAACTGGACTTATTTTAGTTGAATACAACTCACTATCAATCGGTATGATGTTTGCTATGTTTGGGTATATTTGGTTTATTATGACACCTGTACAAGACATCTTGACTATTCAATATTCTTATGCAAGTGCAAGTACAGCTCTTACAAGATTAAATAAAATTTTAAATTTACAAAAAGAAGAAACAGGAGAAGAAAAACTTTGTGTAAAAGATAAAAAAGTTGATATATCTTTACATGATTTATGTTTTTCTTACAATGAAGATAAAAATGTACTTGAAGATATAAATTTAGAGATTAAATCAGGGGAAAAAGTAGCCTTGATTGGTGCTAGTGGAAGTGGGAAAACTACTCTAGCACAAATAATATCAGGATTTTACTCTAAAAAAAGTGGAG
This sequence comes from Arcobacteraceae bacterium, assembly GCA_048268245.1. Taxonomy (GTDB): domain Bacteria; phylum Campylobacterota; class Campylobacteria; order Campylobacterales; family Arcobacteraceae; genus Arcobacter_B. Next base: position 13,901 of record JBLWVX010000017.1, on the reverse strand, counting down.
ATTTAAAGTATAATAATAACAGTATTGATACTTTAAATAGACAAAGTATCAGAGATAATATCTTTTTGGTTTTACAAATGCCAATCTTATTTAACAATACCCTTAGACTTAATATAACTATGGGAAATGAAAATATAAGTGACGAAGAGATTTTTGAGGCTTTAAAAATTGCTCAACTATATGAAGCAGTAGAAAAAATGTCACAAGGCTTAGATACAATCGTAGGAAGACATGGTGTGAGACTAAGTGGTGGACAAAGACAAAGGTTATCTATAGCAAGGATGATTATTGCAAATCCTGCAGTTGTTATCTTTGATGAGTCAACATCAGCACTTGATGTGTCAACAGAAGCAAAACTATTTAATGCCCTAGTTCCTATTCTAAAAGATAAAACAGTTATCACAATAGCTCATAGGCTAAGCACCGTTAAAAATGCAAATATGATATATGTTTTAGATGATGGAAAGATAGTACAAAGAGGAAATCATGACCAACTTGAAGAGGTTGAGGGTCATTATTTAGAATTTGTTAAAAATCAATTGATATAATTACAATAAAAAAGGAGAGAATTTGGACGCAGTGAATTTAAGGAATTACTTTTTTTATCTTGCAACATCAGTAGTAATAATAGCAGGATTGAAAGTTGCTAGTGAAATAGTGGTCTTACTATTCCTGTCCATATTTATCTCATCTATTATATCCTCACTTTTAAAGTTTTTACAAAAGGGAAAAGTTCCTAAAATCATTTCATATTTGATTGTATTATCGATTATTACGATATTTTCACTACTTGTTTACTATATCATAAACATATCCCTAAAAGACTTTTTAGGCAATCTTAACTCTTATGAAAAAGGCTTTAATGACCTAATCGTAAACACAATAGGACTAATAGAACAGTACGGACATACAGTAGATAAAGACCAGATTTTACAAACACTAAATCTTAATTCGTTCTTTGGTTTTACTACTAATATCATAGGAAATATAGGAAGTTTTTTATCTAAGTTTTTACTTATTATCATAGGTATTGCATTTATTTTAGCAGAAAGTAAATCTTTTGAGACAAAACTTAAAATGATTTTTAAGTCAAATGCTCAAAAGTTAAAACACTTTAATCTGTTTTCTCAAAATATTCAAAAATACTTTTTAGTAAAGTCAACTACTAGTTTTTTAACAGGATTTATAATAGCTGTTGTACTTATATATTTTGATGTTGATTACCCTATTTTATGGGGTGTAATTGCTATGCTATTTAACTTTATACCAGTTGTAGGGTCAATCATAGCTGCAATTCCAGCAGTTCTTTTATCACTTTTAAATGCAGATATAAATACGACTATAATTTTGATAATACTTTATATGACTATTAATATCTCTATTAGTAATATCATAGAGCCAAAACTTATGGGTAAAGAGCTTGGACTTTCACCTTTAGTAATCTTCTTTTCACTTATCTTATGGGGATGGGTTTTAGGAATAGTTGGGATGTTCTTAGCAGTACCAATTACTATGACGTTAAAAATAGCATTTAATTCAAACAGTAGCACTCACTGGATTGCTATCCTTATGTCAGACTTGTCAAAAAATAGAAAAGATAAAGAGAGTAGCTTTTAGCTCTCTTTATTACTATCTTTTTTCTTTTTGTCTAAGCTTTTTTCATACTTCTTTTCAGCTATAACTTTTATTAAAATAAGCACTACAAGTACAGGTATTGCATACCACTCATTTAAATAGCCATTTTTTGTAAGTTCTTCAAAATCAAACAATAATAAACCCTATACTTTTTGTTTCATAATCAAGTCTAAGTTACTGTTATAAGATAATACATCAGAGTTAAAAATAGCAACTTCTTCGTCTTTGAACTGGCTCATAATATCTTGTGCCCAATTGCTAATACTAACACTGTAAGCATTTCCAACTCTACTAGAAGTAGAACTATTTACTTGCTCTGCTCTTTGAACCTGTCTGTTAAAATCAGGCTGGCTTGGTGTTGATATAGTATTGTTGTTTATTCTCATGTATTATCTCTTTTTTAGACTTTTGATAGTTTTGATTATATAAGATTTTTTATTAGAGCTTACTTTTGGGTGTTTATATGTACAATATATCATCTATCGTTTGACATTTCAAATCCTTTATAATTTTTAATTATATTAAATTCATGAAAGATATATTATGTTTAATCCAATGTTATTATCAACTGTAAATAACTCTATTGGCAATAAAAAAAATCATTTAACTGTTAAACAACTATGCGATCTTTTTAAAAAGAACACATCATATACTGAACTTGAAAAATATGCAATTGATACTATTCAAACAGAATCAAATAAAATTGAAATTGAAAACTTTTCTAAAAAACATATAAATCATGTCTTATCAATCAATCCTTACTAAAAAGAGTAATATTAATTTTTTCTTTTAAGCTATCATATAAGCCTTAATCAATTTTTATATCTTATCAAAGAAATGTGATTTCATTGCTATTTAAAATTTCTTGTATAATAAATACTAAAAACTTAATGGATTTTAGTTTATTATAAAATTACAATATTTAAGATATAATAGAATTATGAATATGAAAAATAAAAAAATCTTTAATGGCATTTCTATGGGAAAATACCTAAGTTTATTTGTTGCTCAAATAATAATTACATTTATAACTGTTTTCGTAGTACTTATTTTAGTAAATAAATATATGGGAAGAATGAGTATAGGTAACCCAATGGATAGTATTTCACTTGCAAATACATTCATGGTTTTTGTTACATTTATTTTAGTTGCTATTACTTTAATTATAACTCTTGCAAGTATTTGGTTTGCTAAAACTGTTTCTGAAAAGAAAGTAGATATAATTAGGGATAATATTGGAGATATTGTTGAAGCACTTCTTAAAGACAAAAAATTAAAAGATGAAGTACTAAAAGAAATTATCACTCAATCAAACGGTGAAAAAATTCTTGAAGAGCATATTTCAAAACTTACTAGGGCTCAAAAAGCTGCTTTTGAAAAAGAGTTAAAAGAAAAAACAACACATTTTAATAAAGAACTTGATGATATGAAGAATAATATTTATACAATGATTGATAAAAAACTTGAAGAATCTAAAAGTGTAGATGCTTTAAATGAATTATTTGGAGGTAAATAATTATGGAAAAAAAATATTTAAACTTCTTAAAGCAAAAAACTTCTGCTTATGATTTATTAGATTTTTTAGAAAGTCAACCTGATTTTAATTTAAAACTTCCAATAGAAATAGATACTATTATTAACTATCTAAATATTAAATTAAATAAAAAACCTAATTTTAAAAAGATAAAACTAGATGGGATGATTTCTGTAAAAGATAATGAACCTGAGATTTGGATAAATCCTATGAAAACTACTATGAGAGAAAGAATAAGATTCACATTAGCACATGAACTAGGTCACTTTATGCTTCATATAGCTCCTGAAAACGATTTATCAAAAAATAGAAGTATTGAAGATAGTGAAATCACTTATTATAGAGATGATAACTGGGATCATATAGAAATGGAAGCAAATAGTTTTGCTTCTCAATTACTAATGCCTTCGGAACTGATAACAAAAGAAACTAAAAAGATTTTAGAAGAGAATAGTAATTTTAGTAAAGATGAAATCATTGAGAAACTATCTTTAAAGTTCGATGTTTCAAAAACTGCAATGAAATATAGACTTAAAAAAATGGGGGTAAACATATGAGTTTTATAGATTTTAATTCTTCGATAAGAACTTTTGGAAATGCAAAAGCGATTATTATGTGCAATGGAGAAGGTATAGATTCTTTTAACATTCCTGCCCCAAATGAAGCAGAAAAAAATAAAGATAGTTTAGTAACAACTAAAGAAGAATTTGAATATAATGATATTATTTACTCAATAATGATTAACTCATCAAATATTGGTACATATATTATTATTGAAACAGATGAAGATACTGATGAAATAAATGATTTTGAGATTTTTATTGATAATAAAAAAGAGTACTTTAATGATGAAAAAATAGAGGATTTAGAGATTAACCTTTATGTTCCAACATTAGCATATACAAATACTACTAGTACAGTACTATTCGAATTAACAAATAAAAAAGTAATCCCTTTACTAGATATTGAAAATGAAGATAAATTTGCATCATATTTAAATGATGAATTAATTGATATGAAACATTTCCTAGATATTTCATCTATGAAAGAAATGACAAATAAAGAACAAAGAGAAGATGCTAAAATAGCTAGAAAAAATGAAAAAAAAGAGCTAGGTAAAATGGTTACAAATATCCCTAAACCTATAGAAAAATTTTTAAAAATCGACTCAAAAATAAATCATTTAAAAATGATTGAAAAGAAAGAATTAATAATTCCTGTATTTAAGTGGGAAGGTAAAAATGCGAATATTCAAGACTTTGAATCTTTCATAAGAAGACTAAACAATGAATATGCTGAAATTGCATTAAGAGTTTCAGAACCAAGTAGCTTCTTACTACATATTAAAGAGATTGTAGATATTCATGATATTCATTTAATATTTGATTTAAACACAAACTTTAATACACCAATAATAAAAGACTACATAAAAGAGGCAGCTAAATATCAATTTGTAAATATAATATATTTAGGAGCACAATTTAATACAGATGATATATCCATTGCAAGAGATGATGCAAATGAAAATATTATAAATTCAAACCAACCATTACTTGTTTATGAATCTATAGTTCAAGATAGAGCAATTGAAAAAGAAATAGGTTATGGTGACTACTGTGGTTTTGATAGAAAAACAATCACTGAAATGCCCTCAGGAGGAAGAGGAACGGCTCGTGTAGTTTTATCTAGCTTAGATAGTTCTATGAAATTACTGATAAGAAGAGGATGGAGTGAAGATGATGTAACACGAGATAGAAATACAGGTAGAACTAAACTAGGATATAAACATTCTATGAAAAAACTACTTCAAGATATTGCAGAGGGTATACTTGACTATGATAAACATGGTTCAATGTTTATGAATGAAAAAATATGTGATGCTGATATTTCACTAAAAGATTTTTATCCTGAAATAACAACACCTGGAATTATAAAAACGTTATGTTTTAGACATAATGCCTTTTCAATTATTCATAATTTTATAAAAATCTAGTCAAAATCTCTAAAAACATATGCTGGAAGATATTTAAGTGGAGTAATACTTAAATCTTCCAAGTCTTTAAATCTAGAAAGAAGAGCTCTTTCATAATCTTTATCTGTAATTAAATCTTTTCTTTTTAAATGTTCTTTAATATACTTTTCTTTTAATCTAAATAAAGTTACTTTTCTCAATTCTTCTTCACTTAATAAATCTAATATTTTATCATATGCTTCATCTGTGGAGTATTTATACCACTTTTCAAATCCTCTTAAACTCTCTCTTAATTCAATAGGACTCCAATACGCTAAATAAAAATTCTTACCAACTTCAAACTTTTTACTATCTCTAATATGCCTAAGACTATATCTGTTATTAACTGATATAATACCAACACCTTTCATAAAATCTAAAGTATCTAATTTACTAATAAATTTTTCATCCGCTACAACTGTTACTCTATGTGCAAATCTTTTATAATCATTTATCTGTTTTTCCAGTCTTACTAGACTATCTGCTTTTGATTTTATTTCATAGATATGAATATCTCCATTTGTAACTAGTATATCAGCAATACTTTGAGGAAGAGATACTTCAGGAACTGCGATGTATCTACCTTTTGTATTTTTATAGATATATTTTAACAATGATATTTTTATCCGCTCTGCTTCTTTTAATTCACTAATTTTCATAACTGGAATTGTATCAAATTCATTCTTCGAACCTTTCATAATTAAGACTTTGAAGATTAAAATCCATCATATTTTGTTTAACTTAAGCTATATTTTTCCTTCACAGTGTTAAAAATGAACAGTATTAAGTTATTAACACGGTTATAATTGTAATTGTATGTAATTCAATAATAATCTTATAATGGTATATTTTTTAATAAAGGCTTATTTTGTAAGTGTTTGTAAATCATTGTAAAGTTATAAGGTAAACCAATAAGCCGAGTTCTGTTTTTAAGACAATAATTTATCTAGTTAGCAAATTACTTAGCTAATCTTGCGAAGACCAAAAATGTGAAGTAAATACCGGGTCTTCTTGCTGCTGGTTGGGTTTACAAAGCACTTAAGATTACTCAAAAGTCTGGTGAGCTCTTACCTCACCGTTTCACCATCACCGACAAATCGGCTGTCTACTCTCTGTTGCACTATCCCTTAGGTTACCCTAGCCATTCTCTAAATGGAACCATACTTCACTGCAGCCCGGACTTTCCTCTTGAACATAAGTTCAAGCTATTGTCTGGTTTACCTTAAAGAGGCGAAATTATATCCAATTTTTCTTAAAATTTATTTTCTTATGATGTCATAATAATCAGGAGCTGTAAATTTAAAAAGATTATCTTCTATTTTGTCATTTATTATAGAGTCATTAAATTTTATAGTTACACTATTTTCTAGTCTATCTTTGTATGAAATAGTATCTATTTTATTCTCTTCATTTGAAGTTTTGATAAGATAATCTACATTTTGATAGTTTGCTAAAAAGCTGTTTTTTTCTACTTCTTTTGCACCTTGTAAAAGTTTGATGATATTTACTTCTGTTTCCAAAGTAGTATAAATAGCCTGCTCTAACTCTGGCTCATCAATAATCGCGAAGTTATTTAAAACATATACATTTTTTATGATTGGTGTTTTATATCGCCATAGGATTTTTCCATCTTTTTTTATAAAAACAGCACCTTTATACTCTATAGTTTTTCCTGTTGTTGATTTAATACTTTGAGTAAAATCTGATTTAAATGTATCTAATTTTTCTATATTAATCGAAGCATTTGAAACTAATGTGAAACCAATTAGAAACAATCCTATTTTATAAAACATACTTTAACCTTTTTTTCTATATAATCTTAGGGATTATAACAAAAAGGAATTAATTTTATGTTTAATGTTTTTTCAAAGATTTTTGGTACTCGAAATGATAGAGAAGTAAAACAATATAGAAAAAGAGCTGAAGCTATTAATGCCTTAGAAAGTAAATACGAAAGCTTAAGCGATGAAGAATTACAAGACAATTTTAACGAGTTAAAAAAACAAGTACAAGAAGAGAATAAATCACTAGATGAAGTACTAAACGATGCCTTTGCTATGACAAGAGAGGCTAGTAAAAGAGTTCTTAATATGAGACCTTATGATGTACAGCTAGTAGGTGCTATGGTACTTCATGAAGGTAGAATTGCTGAAATGAAAACAGGTGAAGGTAAAACTTTAGTTGGTTCACTTGCAGTTTCATTAAATGCCTTAAGTGGTAAAGGTGTGCACGTAGTTACAGTAAATGACTACCTTGCATCAAGAGATGCAGCAGAATTAGAGCCATTATACAACTTCCTAGGATATAGTGTTGGAGCTATTACTGGTGATATTAGAGATGATGGACTAAGAAGAGAGCAATATATTGCTGATATTACTTATGGTACAAACAATGAATTTGGTTTTGATTACCTAAGAGATAATATGGTTTTAGACATCAATGAAAAAGTTCAAAGAGAACATAACTTCGTAATCGTAGATGAAGTTGACTCGATTTTAATTGATGAAGCTAGAACTCCACTTATTATTAGTGGACCTACAAATCACAAAAACTCTAACTACTTAAAAGCAAACGAAATTGCTTTAAAACTAGAAAGAGGTGAAGTTATTGAACCAAAAGATCCAACAGAAAAAGTTAAAACAACTGGAGATTACACAGTTGATGAAAAGAACAAAGCTGTTGCATTAACAGAACAAGGTATAGAAAAAGCAGAAAAACTTTTTGAAGTTGAAAATCTATACTCTTTAGAAAATGCTATGTTATCGCATAGTTTAGACCAAGCTTTAAAAGCAAACTACATTTTCGTAAAAGATGTAGATTATGTTGTAAAAGACAATCAAGTTATAATCGTAGATGAGTTTACTGGAAGATTAAGTGAAGGTAGAAGATTTAGTGAAGGCTTACACCAAGCTTTAGAAGCTAAAGAGAATGTATCTATTCAAGAAGAGTCTCAAACTCTAGCAGATATTACATTCCAAAACTACTTTAGAATGTATGATAAACTAGCAGGTATGACAGGTACTGCGCAAACAGAAGCAACAGAATTCGCAGAAATCTATAACTTAGACGTTGTATCAATTCCTACAAATGTTGAAATTCAAAGAATAGATAAAAATGACTTAATCTATAAAAGTGAAAGAGAAAAATTTGAAGCAGTATGTAACAGAATTAAAGAGTTACATGAAAAAGGACAGCCAGTTCTTGTTGGTACTGCCTCAATAGAAAAATCAGAAACATTACATAAAATTTTAAAAGACAAAAAAATTCCTCATACAATCTTAAATGCTAAACAGCATGAAAAAGAAAGTAAAATTATTGCAGATGCAGGACAAAGAGGTGCTGTAACTATTGCTACAAATATGGCAGGTAGAGGGGTTGATATTAAATTAACTCAAGAGATTTTAGACCTTGGTGGTTTAGTTATCTTAGGTACAGAAAGACATGAATCAAGAAGAATTGATAATCAGTTAAGAGGTAGAGCAGGTAGACAAGGTGATGTTGGTGAATCTCAATTCTACTTATCACTTGAAGATAATCTACTTAGAATCTTTGGTTCAGATAAGATTGCTGGTATCATGGAAAGAGTTGGTATTGAAGAAGGTGAGCATATCGAATCAAGAATGGTTACAAGAGCCGTTGAAAATGCGCAGAAAAAAGTAGAATCAATGCACTTTGAAAGTAGAAAACATCTACTTGAATATGATGATGTAGCAAATGAGCAGAGAAAAGTGATCTACGCGTTTAGAAATGACCTTTTAAAACCTGATTATGATATTGATTCAAAACTTGAAGAAAATAGAGCTGAATATATAGCAAATATTTTAGCAGATGCTGAAATTATTGATGGTATGCCAGCAGAAGACTACAACTATGATTATATTCTTGCAAAATTCAAAGAAGAGTTACACTTAGTAGTAAAGAAAGAAGATATTGAGTCTGAATCTTATGAAGAATTAGAACAAAAATTAATCTCTATTATCAAAGAAGTTTATGAGAAAAAGATGTCTATAGCAGCGCCTGAACAAAAATCAGAGATTGAAAGAGTACTTTACTTACAAATCTTAGATAACGCATGGAGAGAACACTTATACTCTATGGATACTCTTAAAACAGGTATTGGTCTTAGAGGTTACAACCAAAAAGATCCATTAGTTGAGTACAAAAAAGAGTCTTATAACATGTTTATCGAATTAATCTCAAACATTAAAAATGAGATTATTAAAATTCTATTTACAGTACAACTTCAATCAAATGAAGATGCACAGAAAGAACAAGAAGCTCTAAATAAAATGAAAGAGCAAATGGAAGAGGCAAATGAAGGTGCTATTACAAATGTTGAAGAGCAAAAAATCTTCGCAAATGAAAAGAAAATAGCAAGAAATGACCCTTGTCCTTGTGGTTCAGGTAAAAAATACAAAAACTGTCATGGAAAAAGCGGACCTAAAAGAGGTTTAGCAGCAGGTAATTAATTTGAATAAAAAGTTAATAAACTTTATTGTAAAAAAGTACCTAAGATTTGACAAAAAAAACCCTTTTATTTCTATAAGTGCCATTTTGGCATTTATAGGGGTTTCTATAGGTGTTATGGTTCTTATTTTGTCTATGGCCATTATGAATGGAACAGCTAAAGAGTTTGAAAAGAAACTTTTTACTATGAACTACCCTCTTACGATTTATTCTAAATTTAAAAATGGATTAGATGAAACTATTCTAAATCAACTTCAAGAAAAACATCCAAATTTAATGTTTTCACCATATATTTCATCACAAGCTATTATTCAAAGTGGTGACTCTATGAGTGGTGGTATGATTTTTGGGGTAATACCACAAAAAGAAGCTAAAATAAACTCTATTTACAAAGAAGCTTTAGGTGATTTAGAACTCAGAAAGTATGATATTATAACAGGTCAAGGTATTAGTGATAAGTTATACCTAAACAAAGGTTCAAAAGCTACTTTATATTTTACAGATTTAAACCCTACTGGTTTTTCTATGATTCCTAAAATGAAAAGATTTACTTTTCAAGAGTCATTTAGATCAGGTTTAAATGCCTATGATAAAGCATATATGTATACATCAATTGAAGCATTAAGAACTCTTCTTAAAAGAGAAGAAGGAAGTTATGATGGTATTCATGTATACTCAGATGATGCCTTTAAAGATATAAAACTAATTGAGAAAGATTTAGAAGGTAGTGGTGCTGGTGTTATTGGATGGTGGCAACAAAATGGAAACTTCTTTGCTGCTATGAAAATGGAAAAAACAGCTTTATTTATAGTTTTAATGCTTATTATCTTAGTAGCATCATTAAATATCATTTCTTCACTTCTTATGACTGTAATGAGCAGAAGAAAAGAAATAGCCCTACTTTTATCAATGGGTGCAAGTGTAAAAGAGATTAAGTCAATCTTCTTAAGACTTGGTACTATTATTGGTTTTTCAGGTATTCTATGTGGTGTTGTTTTAGGTTTCATAGGTCTTTGGGTTTTAGATACATTTGATATTGTATCACTTCCTGCTGATGTATATGGAACTGCAAAACTTCCTCTTGATTTAGCTACAAGTGACTTTATATCTATTATTGTAGGTGCTGTAGTTATTGTGCTTATTTCATCTTATTACCCTGCTTCAAGAGCAACAAAAATTGATGTAATTGATGTACTTAGAAACGAATAAAAGTAGTTATACTTCATTCGTTCTATTTTGGAATGATTAAATTAAAGTAAGAGCCTTTTTTTTCTTCACTCTCACAGCTAATTGTACCTTCTAGTTTTGTAGTAACAAGATTATAAACTATACTAAGACCTAAACCACTTCCACCATTATCTCTACTTGTTGTAAAAAACGGATTAAATATCTTAGATAAACTCTCTTTTTTTATCCCCTTACCATAATCTTTAAAAAATATCATGATACTGTTTTCATTCTCATCTACAACTATATCAATACTATTTTCTTCATCTTTTTCATAAGCATGCTTTAAACTATTCATAATTAAGTTTGTAAAAATCTGAGAATAAACCCCTGCATAACTATTAATAAGAATATCTTTTTTACACTCAATATTTATTTTTATTTTTGTTTTTTTAGTAATATTGTTTAAACTTATAAGTATCTCTTCTAAATACTCACAAAGATTAAATTCTCTCTTTTCATCACTAGATTGGTCAACAGCAACTTGTTTGAAACTTCTAACTAATTGAGCAGTTTTTTCAAGATTGATATTTATAGTTTTTGATAATTCATTTGATGTTTGAATAAACTCTTCAAACTCTTCTTCACTTAAATTTCCATCTTTATAATCTTTTTCAAGTTTACTTGACATTGACATAAAATGTGTGATACCTGTAAGAGATAAACCAATAGGAGTATTTATCTCATGGGCAACTCCAGCTACTAACTCACCTAAGCTAGCCATTTTCTCTGACTCGATTAAATTCTCTTGTGTTCTTTTTAATTCATCCATTGAATCTTTTAACTCTTTGGTTCTAAGCTCAACTTTTTGCTCAAGAGTTTCATTTAAAACTTTTATTTCTTCTTGAGCTTTTTTTCTTGCTTTAATTTCTTCATCTCTTTGAGTGATTTTTTCTTCAAGTTGAGCATGATGCTCTGTTAAAAGCTTCTCTTTTTCTTTGAAATAATTAATCTTTTCAGTAAACTGCTCAGGAGTAACTTTCATATCTTTTAAAATTTTTGCATAAACATTTGAAAGAGCCATACTCTCTTCTTCTGTAAAAACTTTACTATTTTTTAATACACTATAAGCTCCTGCTGTTCCAAGTGTTCCCGATAAGATCTTTTCTATATATGCATATAGTTTAGATAACTGTAAAATATTCATTTTTTCTTTTTTATAAAGTCTAAACTCTTTTTTCAGCTTTAAAATAATCATACTTGTTTTTCTTGAAGGAAAGTAATCCAATAAAATATTTTCAAATATTTTTACTTTTTCTCCAACTAAAATATTATCTTCTAGTTCTCCCTTATAATGGTTTTCTTCTTTATTTTTTAAAATATTTATAAAATCAATTGCCACTTTTATTTCTACTTGAGTTGACTTATTAAGTAATGAAAATATAATATAAGCACTGATATTAAATACCATTGTAAATAAAACAGCATGAGGTATAGAACTAAAACTATCTAAACCAAATAAAGCAGTAGGCTTTAAACTTTCAATACCAAAAGGTCCAAACTCAGTAATATAATTCATTTTTTCAAATTGAGGAATAATAAGAGTATAAAACCAAACACTAAAACCTATTATTAGTCCAGCTAGTGCGCCTTTTTTATTTGCTCTCTCCCAAAATAAACCTCCCAAGATAATAGGTGCAAACTGTAAAATAGCAGTAAAAGATATAAGTCCAACATTAACTATTAAATTTGTTTTAGAAATATATATATAAAATAAATAGCTAAAATAGATAATTAAAGTTACAATAACCCATCTAAGAAATAGTAATCTTTTTTTCAAGAATCTTAATCTAGCACTCGATTGAATTAGTGGTAAAACAAAATAGTTACTAACCATAATAGCCATAGTCATAGAAGTAATCATTATCATACTTGTAGATGCAGAAAAACCACCAATAAAGGCAATGATTACTAATAAAGGTTCATTCATATTTAAAGGAAGAGTAAGAACATAAAAATCACTTAAATCATGATCCGTAGATATTAACTCACCTGCCAATGCAATTGGTATAGTAAAAAAAGTAATTAATAAAAGATATAGAGGAAATACCCACATTGCAGTTTTGATATGACTTATATCAGAGTTTTCTACAACACTAATATGAAACTGTCTTGGTAAAAACATTACAGCGAACATAGATAAAATCAATAAACTTATCCAAGAAGAGTAATCAACTCCAATACTTGAATTAATCTGTTTAAATAATCCATTAGAAGAAGCTTCATCTAAAATAATAGAAATATCTGGATATAAAAAAAACGATACAAAAACACCAATAATCAAAATAGCAATTAATTTTACTATTGATTCAATAGCAACAATAAAAACCATACCAAAATGACGCTCTGAGGGGTCAAGTTTTCTTAATCCAAATATAATAGTAAAAAATGCCATCAAAAATACTATAAACAAACCAATACTATCTGAACTTGTATTGTCCGTTACAAAATTAGAGTGATGACTAATAGTTAGAATATCAATTGATTGAATTATAGCTTTTAACTGTATAGAGATATATGGAATAATTCCTACAAGCGTACCAAAGCTTACAATAGCACCAACCAGCATTGATTTATCGTATCTTACTGAAATCAAATCGGCTAGACTTGTTACTTTATATCTATCTTTTATTTTAATTAATCTTTGAAGAATAATAGGCCATAAGAAAATAATAAGTGTAGGTCCTAAATATACAGCTAAAAATATAATACCGCTACTTGTAACCTTACCTACACTTCCGTAATATGTCCAGGCAGTACAATAAATAGCTAAAGATAATGAATATAAATATGCTCTTGTTTGAGATGAAAAATTAAATCTTTTGTTTTCAAGGAAATACGCAAATACGAAAAGTATTAACATATAACTAGAAAATATAGTTATTACTTCATATAATTCAAACATGATTTACTCTTTTATTTTAATTGAACTAGATATAAATTTTAAAAGTATTATTATGATAAACCAAGATATATAAACCATAATAAAGCTTTCAAATAAGATATCTTTATCAAAAGTAAATATCA
>JBLWVX010000016.1:0-53730 GCA_048268245.1 Arcobacteraceae bacterium | reverse complement strand
AGCATCATCACTTGCTTTATTGATTCTAAGACCTGAACTTAATTTCTCTAATGAAGAGTTTAAAGTTTTATTTGTATTTGCATTTGCTTCTCTTGCTTGTAAAGAAGCTATGTTTGTATTGATTCTCATTTTATTATTCCCTTTTTAGGATTCCATTACATTATATATGAATATATATTAGCTAAGCTAAGTTTAAATTTTGTTTAAAATAACGCCAGATTCAATATGTTTTGTATATGCAAACTGGTCAAATAATGCAAAGTTTTCTATGCTATGAGTCTTTGTAAGTACTTCTAAATCTCTATGAAGAGTTTCGGGATTACATGAAATATAAACTATTTGATTATAATTTGTAACTAGTTCTCTTGTTAAATCATCAAGTCCTGCTCTTGGAGGATCAACAAAAATAGTTGAGAAATTGTAGCTTTTCAAGTCAATATTTTTTAATCTATTGAACTCTCTTTTTTCTTCAAGTGCTTCTACGAACTCTTCTGCACTCATCCTTATAAAATCGATATTTGAAGTACTGTTTAATTCACAGTTTTTTAAGGCTGAATTTATTGATGTTTTTGAAATCTCAGTTGCTAAAACCTTTCTGAATTTTGTAGATAAAGGGATTGTAAAATTTCCACCACCACAATATAATTCACATAAATCACTTTCATTTCGATTGATGTTATTTAATACCCATTCAATCATTTTAATATTTACTTTTGTATTAGGTTGAGTAAACCCACCTTCTTTATATTGGAAGTAAAAGTTTTGATTGTTTATATTTAAAGTTTCATCTATATAATCATTACTTAGTGTAACTTTTTGTTTTCTACTTCTTCCAATAATCTTTATATTAAGTTTTTCTTGAAGTTCTTTTGCTTTTTCATTCCATTGTTCATCAAGTTTTCTATGATAGATTATAGTTACAAGCATATCATTTGTTGTTGAACCTAAGAACTCTATTGCATAAATTTTAAAAGACATGGTATTTGAAGATTGTATCTCTTCTAAAAGTTTGGGCATAAGCTCTTTTATTTGTAAACTTACTATTTGACATGAATCTATTTCTAAAGCTGATTTATCAAAACTTGTCATTGCATAAGATAGGGTTGGATTGTCATTTTTATCAAAGTTTTTCCAAATTCTAAATTCGGCTCTATATCTAAAGTTTTCTTCATCACTTTTGATAATATCAAACTCTTTAGTTGTAAAGTTTGAGAATCTTTCTTTTTCTCTTAGTATTTTTACTTCAAGTTGTTCTTCATAATTTTTGTCAAATAAAGTACATGAGCCACATTGCCCAAAATATTTACAATTCATTTATAATCCTGTATGTATTTAATACGATATTATATAGTATTAACTATAATACGTCCATGAAAGAAAATTGGCAAGAACAACTACACACACTATTAAATTGTGATTTAAAAGAGCTTTACCCTCTAGCAAGAAGTTTAAACAGAAAATTAGAGTTTTACGTAGGACCTACAAACTCAGGAAAAACTTACAATGCTATGAATCAGTTAAAGCAAGCAAATTCAGGTTTATACTTAGCTCCATTAAGGCTTTTGGCTTTAGAAGGATATGAGGATTTAAAAGCATCAAAAATTGATGCAAGTTTAGTAACAGGTGAAGAACAAATTTTTAATGAAGATGCCGCTCATGTTTGTTCAACTATAGAGATGCTGGATTTTGATTTAGATGTTGATGTTGCAGTTATTGATGAAGTTCAAATGTTGGATGACAATGACAGAGGTTGGGCATGGGTAAACGCTATTATAGGTGTACCTTCAAAAAAAGTAATTATGACAGGAAGTGTAAATGCCCTAGAAGCAGTAAAAAAAATAGCTTCTTATTTAGGTGAGGAATTAAAAGTTGTAAAACATAAAAGAAAAACACCTTTAGAAGTTATGCAAAAACATACCTCCTTGGATAATCTAAGTAGCGGAACAGCACTTATTGCATTTTCAAGAGCAGATGTTTTAAAATTAAAACAAAAGCTTCAAAAAAAGTATAGAGTTTCAGTGATTTATGGAAATTTATCTCCTGAAGTAAGACGTGATGAAGCAAAAAGATTCAGAGAAGGGCAAAGTGATATTTTAATAGCAACTGATGCAATCGCTATGGGATTAAATCTTCCTATACATACAATTCTTTTTACAACAGATACTAAATTTGATGGAGTAAGCAGAAGAAAATTAACTGTAAATGAAATAGTTCAAATAGTAGGTCGAGCAGGAAGGTATGGTCATTTTGAAGCAGGACTTTTTGGAGCAACAAGAAGAGATGTTTTAAAGCATATTCAAAGTGAATATAAAAAACCTATAAAAACTATAAAACCACCTTTTAAAGTAAAAATCAATGCTGCTCAATTAGAAGGATTAGCAAGTCATATAAAAACAAAGTCTTTAACAAAAACTTTAATCTATTTTGCTAAGAATATGTATTTTAGCGGACCTTTTATTGCTTCAAATATTTCTTCAATGCTTGAAGCATCAAAAATTGTAGATTCAAAACATAATTTAAAACTTGAGGATAAATATTTATTAGCACAAGCTCCTATTACGACTAAGTCACCAATCATCCTACAAGCTTATCAAGCATATATCGCTGCAGTTATAAGAAAAAAAGTTTGTAGATATAGACCATCTATTACTCTTCCTAAAAAGAATGAAATAACACAAAGAGATTTACTTTTAGTAGAAGATGAAGTTAAAAAAATATCTTTATATTTATGGCTTTCATATAAAATGCCAGATATTTTTCCAGATCATGATAAGGCTTTTATTTTAAGGAACTCTTTTAACTTGTTTATTGAACAAACTCTAAAATCTAATCTTGTTCAAGATAGATCAAATAATTTTAAAAGAGCTACAAGCAGAGACTACAGTGAAAAAAATAATAATAAAAAAAGAGTATATGGTAGAAGACGAAATAAAGATAGTTTTAAGTAGAAAAAATACAAATTTAGATAAAATATTTACTAAAAACAAAAGTATTTTAAATTAAAAGGAAAATATGCCATGATTAATAAGTTGTTTAAAAGTAGTGATTATGATTCTTTTCAAAAAGAGCTACTTAAAAGCAATATTGATAATAGTAAAATTCAAAAATTAATCGATAATGGCATAGATATAAATCAAGTAGATGAAAAAGGAAGAACAATTCTTTTTTCTCTAATTGCAAAAAGAAAAATTGATGCAATAAAAATTCTTCTTGAAAATAATATAGATTTATCTATTGAAGATGAGTATGGAAGAAATGCTTTAGCTGAAGCTGTTTTTAGAGGAGATGGAATGATGATTCGATTTCTTCTTGATAATGGCTGTAATGTAAATGACAAAAACTCTTCAAATAGAACAATTCTACAAGATGTGGCACTAGAGGGTGATTATAAAACCTTTAGAGTTTTAATGAACTATAATCCTGAATACAATCTAAAAGACAACTATAATAAAACAGTTTTATATGACGCTGTTGAGGGTGGAAATGTAAATATTGTAAAAGAGGTAATTAACAATATTGATGATATTAACCTTTTGGATGAAAATGAGCAAACAGTATTATTCCCAGCTGTATTAAAAGAAGATACAGAAATTGCAAAAACACTTATTTTAAATGGGATTGATATTAATAAAAAAGATATTTATGGGCAAACTATTTTATTTAATGCTATTTTACAAGGTGAAAATAGTATTGATTTAATACTTCTTTTAGTAAAAAAAGGAGTAAACCTAAATACTGTTGATAAAAATAACAGAACTATACTTGATGAAATTTTATATGTTTTAGAGCTTCAGAAACTAAAATCTACGGAATTAGATGGAAAATATATAACTATCAAAGGTGATAAAAACTACTTAAATTTGGCTTCTTTATTAATCAAAAATGGTCTACTAGTTGATAGATTTGATGATGAAGGAAATACTACTTTATGGAAAGAAATACAAAAGCAAAACTATGAAAATATAGAATTTTTATTAAAAAGTGGTGCAAATATAAATACCAAAGATGAAAAAGGTCAAACTATTTTCTTCAAAGAAGTATTAAAAGGCTATCCTAACTTTAAAATGATTTCTTATTTGGTTAAACACGGTGTAGATGTAAATATCAAAGACCATGAAGAAAAAACTGCATTTGATTATTTAATAGAAAAAATTTATAGAACAGAAAACCTTATTCAAAATGAAGAAGCAGAACCAAAAGGTTATTTGATTTTATTCAAAAAACTATTACCTTTAAAGCCAAAACTTGATGATATAAGAAGTGATGGGAGAAATGTATTATTTGATGTGGTTAAATATAATCATTTTGAATTAATAAAAACTCTTTTAAATTATGGTATGAATCCAAATATAAAAGATAAAGAGGGAAATACTCCTTTATCTGTAATGATTGATGCAGGTGTGAAAATAAAAATCAAAGAATCTAGAGAGAGATTTTTAGAAAGACTTGTTTTCTTTTTAAAATTTAGAGTAAACCTTGAAGCACAAGATAAAGATGGACGAACTGTTTATCATAAAGCTGTAATTGCTGATGATTTAGAGCTTGTTGAAAAATTACTTACAAAAAAAGTGGATTTAGATATTAAAGATAAACAAGGAAGAACAGCTCTACATCATACTCAATGGACTGGCAACTATAAAATTGCAAGATGGTTAATAGCAGCAGGTGCAAATATGAATGAACCTGATAATGCAGGATTTACTCTTCTAAACTATGCAGCTATTTTTGGACATGCAAAACTTGTAATTGCTCTTGTTGCTTCAGGGGTTTTAATGTATAACAGAAACCCAAAAAGTAAAAAAGTTGCACAATTTTTCAAAGATAAAGAAAAAAATCTTCTCAAATTATTAAAAAGCAATATTAGTGATGATAAAATGCGACATTCATTAAGAGAAGTTGCTGAAAATTTAATCAAAGAAGTAAACGAAGTTTTAGAAGGATAATAAATATGAACAATAAGTCAATCATTATTTTAGCTGCAGGTGCAGGCACAAGAATGAAATCAGAAAAACCAAAGGTTTTACATGAGATTTCTGGAAAGCCAATGTTATACTACTCTATAAAAGAGGCATTAAAATTAAGTGATGATATAACTGTTGTTTTATATCATCAAGCTTCAAGAGTTCAAAGTGAAATGGAAAAATACTTTGAAAATATAAATTATGTAATACAAGATCATGAAAATTATCCAGGAACTGGTGGGGCTGTTATGGGGATAACTCCTAAATATGAGCAAACATTAGTTTTAAATGGTGATATGCCATTAATTCAATCAGAAGAGTTAAAAAAATTTGATATTGATGCAACTATTGTAATGTCTGTATTAGAACTTGATAGTGCAGATGGTTATGGAAGAGTTATTGTTGAAAATGGAAATGTTAAAAAAATAGTTGAGCAAAAAGATGCTTCTGAAGCTGAATTAGCTGTTACAACTGCAAATGCAGGAATTTATCAGTTTGAAACAAAATTTTTATTAGAAAATCTTCCAAAACTTTCAAATGATAATGCTCAAAAAGAGTACTATATTACTGATTTAATTGAAATGGCAATAAATGAAGGTAAAACTTTAAAACCATTAGCTGTAAATGAAGAGAATTTCAAAGGAGTTAACTCAAAGGTTGAGTTAGCAGATGCAGAAGTTATTCATCAAAATAGAATAAAAAAAGAGTTTTTAAAAGCTGGTGTTATTATGAGATTACCAGATACAATTTATATCCAAGAGGGTGTTGAGATTGAAGGTGAATCTGTAATTGAGAATGGAGTTACACTTTTAGGAAATACAAAAATTGTAAACTCTCATATTAAAACAAACACAGTAGTTGAAGACTCTATTTTAATTGATAGTGATGCAGGACCAATGGCTAGAATTAGACCAGGAAGTGAACTGAAATCTACACACATAGGCAATTTTGTAGAGACTAAAAAAGCAAAACTAAATGGTGTTAAAGCAGGACATTTAACATACCTTGGAGATTGTGAAATTGATGAGGGTACAAATATTGGTTGTGGTACAATTACTTGTAATTATGATGGTATCTCTAAATACAAAACAATTATAGGTAAAAATGTATTCGTAGGTTCAGATACACAATTAATCGCTCCTGTAACACTTGAAGATAATACGATGATTGGTGCAGGTTCAACTGTAACACAAGATGTAAAAAGTGGACAACTTTACACAACAAGAGCTAAGAAAAGAGCAGTAGAGGGCTACTTTTATAAACATTTTGAAAACAATAAGTAAAGAAGATAGATGTTATTAAAAGATAAAAAAATTTTAGTTGCAGTAACAGGTTCTATTGCAATTTATAAAACACTTGATTTAATTAGACTTTATATAAAAGCAGGTGCAAAAGTTAGAGTTATAATGACAGAAGGTGCAAAAAAGTTTATTTCACCTATTACTTTTGAAGCTATTTCTCAAAGTAAAGTTTTAGAAGAATCAAATGAGAGTTGGGACAAAAATCAAGACTATAATCATATTGATATAGGAAAATGGTCAGATATTTTTGTAATAGCTCCATGTAGTGCAAATACTATAAATAAACTTTCAAATGGAATTGCAGATAACTTACTTACACAAGTAGCTCTTGCCTATCCAAGAATGAAGCTTTTAGCACCTGCTGCTAATACAAATATGCTTAGAAATCCAATAACACAAGCAAGTATGAAAATGCTTAAACTTTGTAATTTTGAAATTATTCAAACACAAACAAAAGAGCTTGTTTGTAAGGATGTTGGGGATGGAGCGATGGCTGATCCTGAAGCTATATTTTATGCAACTGCAAGAGAACTTCTAAAAGATGAGTATTGGGTAAATAGAAAAGTTGTGCTAAGTGGTGGTGGTACAGTTGAGAAGATTGATGATGTAAGATATCTATCAAACTTCTCTTCTGGAAAAATGGCTTCATCTTTAGCAATGGCACTTTACTTAAAAGGTGCAGAGGTATGTTTAGTTAGTTCAAGAGGACATGAAGATTTACCAAGTGATATTCATGTGATTTCGGTACAAAGCTCACAAGAAATGTATGAGTATTTAGTTGATTCAGTAAGAGTTGCTAAAAAAGGTGTTTTAACAAAAACAACTTTAATGGATGATTCAAGACCTGAACTTATTCAAAAAACTCCATTTTTATTTATGGTTGCTGCCATTAGTGATTATATTCCTAAATTCCCACAAGAAGGGAAAATGAAAAAAGAGATGATTGGAGAGTCTTGGAACTTAGAACTTAAAAAGAATATTGATATTTTAAGTTCTCTTGATAAAAGTGAAATGATTAGTATTGGTTTTAAAGCTGAAATGGATGAAGTAACAGCTTTAAATTCTGCTTCTTCAATGTTAGAAAATAAAAATCTTGATGCAGTTTGTTTAAATATTTTAAATGATGAGAATAGTTTTGGTTCTAATACAAATGAAATAGAACTTATCTTAAAGAATAACTCTTTTTCTTTTAAAGGAGAGAAGTTAAATATATCAATGGGAATTTTAAATAGACTACAAAATGAGTTTGTAGATAATGAATAATGAACAAAGAATCCCAACTCATATAGCCATGATAATGGATGGAAATGGAAGATGGGCTAAAGAGCGAGGTTTAAAAAGAACAGCAGGACATGAAGAGGGTGCTAAAGTGGTAAGAAATATCACAAAGTATTGTATGAGTATAGGTGTAAAATATCTTACTTTATATGCCTTTTCAACTGAAAATTGGAAAAGACCAAAACTTGAAGTAGAATTTTTGATGAAACTTTTAGATAAGTATCTTAAAAATGAACTTGAAGTATATTTAAAAAATAATATTCGTTTTAAGGCTATTGGTGATTTAAGTAAGTTTTCTAAGAAACTTCAAGAAACTATTAGCCAAACAGAAGAAAAAACATCAAAATGTGATGGTTTAACTCAAGTTCTAGCATTAAACTATGGTTCAAAAGATGAAATTGTAAGAGCAGTTAAAAAGTTAAATGATAAAGGTTTAGAAGTAACTGAAGAAAACTTAGAGTCTTGTTTGGATACAGCAGGTATTCCTGATGTAGATATTATGATTAGAACAAGTGGTGAAGTTAGACTTTCAAATTATTTATTATGGCAAAATGCCTATTCTGAGATGTTTTTCACTCAAACTTACTGGCCTGATTTTAATAGTCATGAATTAGATGATATTATAAGTGATTTTAATTCAAGAGAGCGAAGATTTGGAGCTGTTTAGCTTTATATTTGGGGCAGTTATTGGTTCATTTTTAAATGTACTAATTTCAAGATTGCCCCAAGGTTTGTCAATAGTTACTCCTAGAAGTTTTTGTCCTTCATGTAAGAGTATGATTCCTTGGTATTATAATATACCTTTACTCTCTTATATTTTTTTAAAAGCAAAATGTGGGTTTTGTAAAGAAAAAATACCTGCAAGTTATTTTATAGTTGAGCTATTGAGTGCTTGTCTTACCTTAGTTTTTTTTATAAAGTTCCAACTTTCTTATGAGTTTTTTATTTCAATAATACTTTTTTATATACTTTTAACTCTTAGTTTTATAGATTTTAAATATAAAGCAGTTCCTGATTATCTTTTACTTATTGCTTTAGTTCTATCTTTTTTTGTAACAACTCAACCTATATTGGAAGCTTTTAAAAGTGCTTTTATTTTTTCAGGAGCTTTTGTTTTATTAAATTTTGTATTAACATTTTATGTACAAAATATAAAATCAAGGCTTACAAAAAATGAAAGTTTAAGAACTCAAGAAGCCTTAGGTGAAGGGGATATCCCAATCTTAGCATTAATTGCAGTAGTTCTTGGAGTAAAAGCAGCCGTAATAGCTGTATTTTTAGCCTCAATTTTTGCTATAATACCATCAATTTATTCAAGTTTTATAAAAAAAGATGTTCAAACTCCCTTTATTCCATATTTAGTTTTAGGTTTTTATGTTGAATATTTTTTTATAATAGAAGATTTTTTAAAGGTTAGTATTTGAAATTAAAACAATATTTATATTCTCAGTTAGCAATTACATTTTTCCCAATATTCTTTGGATTATATTTTATAACATCAGTTGTATTTTTAGTAAAAATTGCTTCTTTAACATCAATTATCACAATTAATTTTTTAGAGTTATTTCAATTATATAGTTATGTTATACCTCAAATTGTATTTTACACAATGCCTATTTCATTTTTTATTTCACTAGTTATTACTTTATCTAAATTAGCAAGTGAATATGAACTTACAGTTATTACTTCATTTGGTTTAAATCCATTAAAAGTAATGAAGATATTTTTACCTTTAACACTACTTTTATCAATTGCATTAGTCGTTGTATCTGTTGGTCTTATTCCGAAAACAAAGTTTTTAACAAAGCAGTTTTTAGACGTGAAAAAGAAAGAAGCTAATTTTAATATCAAAGCATCTGAATTTGGTCAAAAGTTTGGAGATTGGTTGATTTATATTCAAGACAAAGATGATAAAACATATAATCAAATCAAACTATTTAAAACACAATATAACAAAGATCAATTTATAATAAGTGATTCAGCCGTTTTAAAAAATGATAAAGGTGATTTAACTTTCAAGTTAGATGAAGGAAAAGCCTTTTTTATTGATGAAAAAGAGATAAATCAAATCAATTTTAAATCAATGCTAATTAATGACTCTATTGCAAACAGTAGAATGGGTCAGTTTACAACTACTATTAATTATTGGAATAATAAGATAAAAAAAGGTGAGGATATTGATGACTTTACCTTCTTTATCTTAGCATCAATGTTTCCTTTATTATCTCTATTTTTAGTTGTTTCTTTTGGCTACTTTAATCCAAGATATGAAAAAAATAGAGCAGTTATGTATTCTATAATGGCAGCTGTTATTTATTATATAGTAGCAAAATCTTTAGGTAAAAATCTATTATTACATAGTTTATATGTATTACCTTTAGTATGGATTTCTCTTGGATATTTTATTTTTACTAGAACTGTTAAAAAAGAGTATTAATAAATGAATGTAAAATTTAATATTTCCTATGATGGGTCCCTTTATAAAGGCTCACAACGCCAACCTGAGGGTGGAACTGTAGAAGATGAACTTCTAAAAGTATTTAAAAGAATAAATATTGAAACAAAAATAGTTTTAAGCGGACGAACTGATAAAGAAGTTCATGCAACAGGGCAGGTTTTTAATTGTCAGATTCCTGAGTTTTGGAGTGACTTTGTTAAGTTAAAAGATGTTTTAAATAGGCAGTTACCAAGTTCTATTAAAATAAACAGTCTTATGAAAGTTAATGAAAATTTTCATTCTAGATTTCATGCTAAAAAAAGAGTTTATAGATATTTAGTAACCACTAAACCAACAACTCCTTTTAATAATAAATTTGTAACTTATGAAGAAAATATAAATGAAGAGCTTATTAGTGATGCTATAAAAGAGTTTATAGGTGAACATGACTTTAGATATTTCCATAAAATGGGAAGTGATAAAGATATAACAGTAAGAGAAGTTTTTAATGCTTCTTTTTATAAATATAAGGGAGTTTATGTTTTTAGGTTTGAAGCAAACTCTTATTTACGTTCACAAATAAGACTAATGGTAGGTTTTTTATTACAAATTTCAAGAAAAAAACTTACAAAAGAAGATTTAATAGAACAATTAAATTTAAAAAAGCATATATACAAAGTACCAGCTTTACCAAATGGCTTGTACTTGGCAAAAATAAAATATTAGGAAGGATAATTTATGGTTTTTAAAAAAAAGAAGTTTTATACACTCTCAGATATTAAAAACCAAATAGTTTATACTCCTTTACTTTTCGTAATAATCCTTGCCATATTTTCATCTTTTGTAGTATTCTTTTTTTATAAATATCAAGAAATAAATAAAGTAAAACTTTTAGAACAAAGAGAAAATTTTTATAATCAAAATATTTTAAGTGAATATATAAGTCTTATAAATATCAAAAGAAGTGAAAAAATTGACTCTCAAGAAAACAATCTTATAAAATATGTCTATGAAGTAAAAGGTTATACAAGGTCTTTTCTTTTAAGTAATAAAGCAATTGATTATGAGATATTAGAAAATTATATCTATAATTTAGAGCAGACTCAAAATGTTGAGTTTATTCTTTTTGATGCAATAAAATATAATGTTCTTTATGGACGCTCAATCTTAGAATATTTAAGAAAACAAACTAACTCAAAGATTGTATCAAAAAAGTTTAATCATTTTATGCTTAGAAATATCCAATATAACAGTAATGATAATATGACTTATTGGATAGATAATCAAAAAAGAGAAGTTAGATTGTCTTATTTTAATTTTATTAATCCAAATGGTTTAATGCTTGGAGTTTTCTCAAAAGTAGATGATTTAAAAGCACTTACTAAGCAAGCTATTTTAAGTTCATTATCAAGTTCAAGTAAGTTAGAAAAAAAAGCGCATTTTGTTTTCTATGACATAAATGAGAAGGTTGTTTATAATTATAATGGTAAAAATAAAAGAATTTTAGTAAAAGATATAAATAGATTCGATTTACTTGATAATAATAACTTTGTATATACCTTTCCTAAATATAATTATAAGATAATAGTTAAAAATAATTATATAGAAAAAAGAAAAAAAGAGATAAAACTAGATCAAGAAAATAGAATGTTAATTGGTATTTTTTTAATTCTTTTTGTAGCTATTTTACTTATTACAACAGCCAATATTTTTGGTAGGTTTATTAATTCTATTTTCAATAGATATAACAAAAGGCTAGAGAGAAAAAATCTTTTATTAACTAAATGGAAAGATAGATATGAACTTGCAATTATTGCCTCAAATGATGGATTATGGGATGTAAATCTTAAAACAAATAAAATCTTCTTTTCAAATAAATGGCTTAATATGTTTGGTTATAAACGTGATGAAATTCAAAACTTTAAAGAATGGCTTACTTTAGTTCATGAAGATGATAAACCAGAAGTTTTAAAGAAGTTTAGTAAGCATGTAGAAGGTCAAAGTGAACACTTTATATGTGAATATAGGTTAAGAGATAAAAGAGGTGATTACAAGTGGGTTTTAGTTAGAGGAAAAGCTTTTATTGATGAAAATGAAAGCAGAATGCTTATGATGTCAATGGATATTGATGATAGAATGAATTTAACTAAAGAGTTAAGAGATGTAGAACTTCTAACAGAATTTGGGCGAATTGTAATTTTTAGATGGCAAAATAATGATGATCTAACAGTTAAATTTGTATCAAAAAGTATTGAAACTTATGGATATTCTCCTTTAGAATTTATTGATACAAATAATGCTTTCTTCTCTTTCGTATATGAAAAAGATGTGTTAAAACTACAAAATAGAATTAGTAAAGCTATTAATAATGATGAATCTTCATTTACGAGTATTCATAGAGTAATTGACAAACAAAAAAATATAAAATGGGTTTATAATAGAACAATTTTAGTCAAAGATGATTATGGACAAGTTACCTCTTTATATGGTTATTTAAATGATATTACTAAAATAAAAATGAATGAAGAAGATTTAAAAGTAAGAGTAAAAGAAGAAGTTGAAAAGAATATAGAGAAAGATAGGATGTTGATTCAACAAAATAAAATGGCTTCAATGGGTGAAATGCTTGGTAATATTGCACACCAATGGAGACAGCCTTTAAATAATATTAACCTTTTACTTCATTTTATAAGAGATAATTTTAAAAACTTTACTAAAGAAGATTTACATGAATCTGTTGCTAGTGCTAAGCTTCAGATTGATTATATGAGTCAAACTATTGATGATTTTAGAAACTTTTATCAACCAACAAAAGATAAAAAGATATTTGATATAAAACAGTCTTTAGTTCAAAGCTCTAAGATTGTTGCTACTTCTTTTGAGCAAAATGGTGTTGATTTAGAAATACTTGGGGATAAAGTAGAAATTGAAAATTACGAAAATGAGTTTGAACAAGTTATTGTAAATATTTTAAATAATGCAGTTGATGCTGCAATTATAAAAAAGAAAGAAGAAAAGTTTAATCCAAAAGTCTTAATTGATATTAGAAAAAATGAGGATATCATTATTTCTATTTCTAATAACTGTGGTAATGTTCAAAAAGAGGTATTAGATAGAATGTTTGAGCCATACTTTACAACAAAGTTTGAAAACCAAGGTACTGGAATAGGTCTTTATATGGCAAAAATAATCATTGAAAAGAATATGAAAGGTAAAATAGAAGCATTCAATAAAGATGATGGTGTAGAGTTTATAATAAAACTATCAGCTTAATGAAAAATTTGATATAATACTAGTTATTTATAATATTAGGGAAGTTTGAAAGAAGAAATATGAGTGAATATAAAACAAGAGTATTATTAGTAGAAGATGAAGATGTTGCAAGAAAAACTCTTGCTTTTTATTTAAATACTATATTTGATGAAGTAGTTGTTGCAAATGATGGAGATGAAGGTTTTTCTATTATTAAAGAGAATCTACAAAACAATAAAGAGTTCGATTTAGTTCTAACAGATCTTAAAATGCCAAATAAAAATGGTATGGATATGATTGAAGAGATTTTAAAACTTGTGCCAGAACAAAGATTTATTATAGTAAGTGCCCATAAAAATGAAGAGGATTTACTAAAATTAATTAACCTTAGAGTTTTAGGATATTTTGTAAAACCATTAAATATTGATAATATGATGGAAATGCTTCAAAAAGCTAAAAAAGAAGTATTAGAAGATAAAAAAGATAGTTCTAAAAATAGTGATTTAATTGAACTAAATAAAACATATACATATAATCTTGCAAATGACAAACTATACAATCAAGAAAATATAGTTAAGCTTTCTAAAAAAGAGTCTGATATTTTAGGTGTGTTAATTAAGAACCTAGGAGAAGTTGTATCAGTCGAGACTTTCAAAGAACAAGTTTGGGGAGATATTGATACAAATGATTCTGCATTTAGAACGGTAATGAAAAGATTAAAAGATAAGATTATTGAAGATGACTTTGTTATATCTCATAAAGGTTACGGATATATTATAGAAAAGCCATTTATTAAATAGTCTGTTTTTTATATTAGAATTAAAAAGGGGAAAGAGCAAAGCTCTTTCCCCTTTTTTTATAGTTTTTAAAGTTCCGATTCGTGAACTGAAACTTTAGAAGCTTTATCTTTTGCTTTTTGTAAAACATAAAGAATAGCAAAAATTCCAATACCTATAACATAAGAGATATAGTGTGTTGGTAAATTTAAGAATGATTCAACTATCTTAGGTAAGAACATAAATGGAACTATACTTAAAAAGATAAATCTCTCAATTACATTTGCTTTTGTAATAAAGTATCCTTGAGAGAAACATGAGAATGCCAACATACCAATAAGCGATGTTGAGAATATTACAATAATATCAATAGGGTTTGTAATCCATATCCAACCAGCAGGGTTTGCAGGGTTTAATTCATCTACTTCAGCAATTAATAGTAATTCTGGGTTAAAGAAGAACATAAACGGTAATATAGCTGTTCTAATATCGTATTTAAACCCTTGAATACCCGTTTTAATTGGATCAGCCTTTGCAATACCTGCAGCTGCATAGGCGGCCAGACCAACAGGTGGGGTGTCATCTGCTAAGATACCAAAGTAGAATACAAATAAGTGTGCTGCGATTGCTGGAATTAAGAATCCATTATCTTGAGCTAACACTAAAATAACTGGTGCAGTTAATGAAGCCATTACAATATAGTTAGCAGTTGTTGGTAATCCCATACCTAAAATAAGTGAGATAACAGCTGCTAAAATAAGAATTAAGAAGATGTTTCCACCTGATAATGTCTCAATAACTTCTAATAATACTTGACCAAGTCCTGTTAATGTAATAGATCCAACTACAATACCAGCTAAAGCTGTCGCAATTGCAATAGGAACCATGTTTTTAGCACCACTAATCATACCTGCTAAAATATCTATAAATCCTGATAACCAAATTTCTCTAGTTAATTTTTGACCTGTAATGATAGCTTTTAGTGGGTGTTGAACAACCATTAACATCATTAATAACATAATTGCATTAAATGCAGCACTTGCAGCTGATTCTCTTAATACCATAAGAGTATATAGTAAGAAGAAAATAGGAACTAAATAGTGAATACCTTGCACAAATGTTTTCCATTTTGGAGGTAAGTCCTCATCATCCATACCTTTTAAACCTAATTTTAATGCTTCTAAGTGAACAATATAAAATAGTGCAAAGTATGAAACAAATGCAGGAATAAACGCAGCAAAAATTACATCTGTATATGCCATACCTAAGAACTCTGCAATAATAAATGCAGCAGCACCCATAACAGGAGGCATTAACTGACCATTTGTAGAGGAAGCAACTTCAACTGCACCCGCTTGTTCAGGTCTAAATCCAGTTTTTTTCATTAATGGAATTGTAAATGTACCAGTTGTAACTGTATTTGCAATAGAAGAACCAGACATAATACCTGTAAATCCAGAAGCAACAACAGAAGCTTTTGCAGGACCACCTCTATATTTACCTAGCATTGCAAAGGCTAAATTAATAAAATATTCACCAGCTCCTGCTTTATCTAAAAGTGAACCAAAAAGTACGAATAAGAATACAAATCCAGCTGATACTCCAAGGGGAACACCAAAAATACCTTCAGTTGTTAAGTACATATGTCCAGCTAGTTTATTTAAACTTGCACCTTTGTGAATAATAAGTTCAGGCATATAAGGACCTAATAAGTCATATGCAATAAAGACAATTGCGATTAAACTTAAGGCAAAACCTAAAACTCTTCTTCCTGCTTCTATTAAAATTACAATTGCAAATAATGCAATAAAAATATCAAGTGAAGTGTAATCACCTGGTCTTAAAGCAAGCTCTTTATACATAAAAGCTATATATCCAGCACTTATAAGACCAAGTGCTGCAAACATATAACCAAACCATCTAATTTTTCTTAAAAAATATTCTTTTTTAAACATTGGATAGATTAAAAAAGCTAAAATCATGGCAAAACTTAAGTGAACAGATCTTGTAATTGTTGAATTAACAGGTTCAATTACTATATAAAGCTGAAATAAAGACCAAGCTAATGCAATTGATGAAATCAGCCAAAACTCATAGTGTTCTCTTCCGAAAACTCTTTGACCTTCTAGTTCATTAACAACAGCTTCAGTTTCATTAGCTTGTTCTTCTTCTAATTCACTAAGTTTATGAGGTTTTTCTTCATAAATAGCCATAGTAAATCCTTTGTGTGAGATTTTTAGATAAGCACTAAGTGCTTATCTAAATGTGAAGTTTCTAAGAGCATTAGCTCTTAAGAAAGAAACAATTATTTTAAAATTCCTGCTTCTTTGAAGTATTTTTTAGCACCTTCATGCATTGGAGCAGAAAGACCGTCTAATAATGACTCTTTAGTAATATTAGCATATGCTGGGTGTAATTTTTTGAATGTCTCAAAGTTTTCTAAAATAGCTTTAACTACTGTATATACTGCTTTATCACTTACATCAGTACTAGAAACTAATACAGCTTTAACACCAAATGTTGGAGTACCTTCTGGGTTTCCTTTGTAAATTCCACCTGGAACGTCAGCTTGTGCAAAATATGGGTTTGCTTTAACTAATGCATCAACTTTATCTCCAACAATTGGAGTAATTTTTACATCAACAGAGTTTGAAGCATCTTTAATATTTGCAGTTGGGTGTCCTACCATGTAGAAGTAACCATCAATTTTGTTATCTCTTAATGCATCTGGCATTTCTGCTGCTTTTAAAGCACCTGCAAATGCTAAATCATCTTTTTTAATTCCTACTGCTTTAAATAGTGCTAAAGCTGTAGCTTCATTACCTGATCCTGGGTTTCCTAAGTTAATTCTTTTACCTTTTACATCCATGATACCATTGATATTAGCATCTTTTCTAGTTACTAATGTAAATAATTCAGGGTAAATAGCCATAACAGATCTTAATTTTTTAACAGGTTTTCCATCAAATTTTTTAGTTCCTTGTGCTGCTTGATAAACAACATCTGATTGAGCAATACCAAAGTCTAACTCACCATTTTTAATAGTATTAATATTGTAAACAGAACCACCAGTTGATTCAACAGAACATCTTATTTTAGTCTCTTTTTTATATTTATTAACTAATCTACAAACAGCACCACCTGTTGGATAGTAAGTTCCAGTTACTCCACCAGTACCAATAGTAATAAATTCAGCAGCGAATGCTGGAATCGTAAGTGCTCCTAATAAAGCAGCTGTAGCAATTTTTTTCATTTCTTCTCCTTTGATTTTTTATGTAAATTAGATGTATTTTAAGTACACACAATAATTATATCACATATAACAAAATAATCAAGTGGTACCAATTACATTTAATCGCGCAAAAATTGCATATAAATTACAATTAATGTTAAATTTATCATATAAAAATTGAAACTATTCTTAAAAATGCTTACTATTGTGTATAAAAAGTGTCCTATCATAAAATTTATACAAATATAGTAGATTGTATATTTTCTAGAAATTTCTAAATTTATTTTAAATACCACTTGACAAAGGTGCACTCAATAAGTTATAATTCTTTAGCAGTTTGAGAGAACGAGTGCTAAAAATCAAAAAATGGTAAAGAGATATGATTGATAAAAAAGAGTTTTTATTACAGTCTATTATAAAAGCATATATTGAGCATTTAGAGCCAATAGGTTCTACACAGCTAAAATCAATGTATGATATTACTTATTCTCCTGCAACTATTAGAGGATACTTTAAAAAGTTAGGAGATGAAGGTTTTTTAGCTCAAGAGCATATCAGTAGTGGTAGAACACCAACTATTGAAGCTTTAAAACAATATTGGAAAGGTAAGTTAAATTTTAAATTAAATGAGATTAACTTAAAAGCTTTACAATATTATGCATCTCAAGTAGGAGTTACAGTATTCTTAAAAAAAGAGGACTCTGATTTACTGCAAAACATAATTAATGTTGAAGATAAATATATGATATTAGAGTTTACTTCATTTGCAATAAATGTAAAATATTCTAATGCACTTTATAGATTTTTAAGTGATATGATAAGCTTATCATTAAAAGATATTTTAAAAATCTCAAAAGATGTAGGCGCATATGAAGTATATAATGTAATTATTTATACATTGCAAAACTCTAACTTTGAGGTTTTCAATTACAAAGAGTTTTTAAACTTGGCATTAAGCTATAACTTTGATGAAATAACAATTGATAGTTTTTTAAAAGGTGAGATTTTAAATAAAGTAGAAGAAGGACTTTATTTTGAAAATCTTTTACCTCAAGATTATATGGGAATATGCCATAGTTGTAGCATCGAAGGAAATGATGCAAAAATATTAGTAATTGGAGAGCTTGCAAAAGATTATGAGTTCTTTTATGAAAAAATTAGAAGCTTTTAATAATAGGAGAAAAAATTGAGTGAAAAAAAAGACGAAGTTGTAAACGAAGAAGTTACTGAGCAAGAAACTCAAGAGACTTGTGAAGAGTCATGTGAAGAAAAAGAGTTAAGTTCTGAAGAAAAAATAGCTCAATTAGAAGCTATGTTAAAAGAATCAGAAGACAAGTACTTAAGAGTACATGCAGATTTTGAAAATATCAAGAAAAGACTTGAGAGAGAAAAATATGCAGCTATTGATTATGCAAGTGAGAAGTTTGCAAAAGATTTATTAGCTCCAATTGATACTTTAGAAATGGCTTTAGCTGCTGAGGAAGCAGGTAAAGATATGCCAGCTGAAGAGTTACTTGGAAAGTTAAAAGAAGGTGTTGAATTAACAATCAAAAACTTCTATACAGCATTTGAAAAACATGATATTTCAGTAGTAGAAACAGATGGTGAGTTTGATCCAAACTTCCATGATGCAGTAATGCAAATTGATAGCCCTGATCATGAAGATGGACAAATAGTTCAACAGCTTCAAAAAGGTTATAAATTAAAAGAAAGATTGCTAAGACCAGCGATGGTAAGTATCTGTAAGAAATAGACATATTTTGACTATTTCTGCGTTCGACTACGAAATCTAAAAGACTCACTTACTTGAAGTAAGCTCCTCCTTTAGATTTCTTGTCTGCCTTGAACTAGCCTAAAATATGCTATTTCAGGAAAACTATGACCGGAATGTCATAAAACTAATAGATTTTAAAATGTATATTTGAAAACAAAAATAAAAATTTGATAAGGAAAAAAAATGAGTAAAGTAATTGGAATTGACTTAGGTACAACAAACTCTTGTATGGCAGTTTATGAAAATGGAGAAGCAAAAGTTATCTCTAATAAAGAGGGTAAAAACACTACTCCATCAATTGTTGCATTCACTGACAAAGGTGAAGTATTAGTTGGTGATCCAGCAAAAAGACAAGCTATTACAAATCCTGAAAAAACTATTTATTCTATTAAAAGAATTATGGGTCTTATGATGGATGAAGAAAATGCTAAAGAAGCACAATCAAAAGTTGGATATAAAATCGTTGATAGAAATGGTGCAGCAGCTGTTGAAATTGCTGATAAAGTATATACTCCACAAGAAATTTCTGCAAAAATTTTAGGAAAATTAAAAGCTGATGCAGAAGAATATTTAGGGGCACCTGTAACTGATGCAGTTATTACAGTTCCTGCATACTTCAATGATGCACAAAGAAAAGCAACACAAGAAGCTGGTACTATTGCTGGTTTAAATGTATTAAGAATTATCAATGAGCCAACAGCTGCTTCATTAGCTTATGGTTTAGATAAAAAAGGTGAAGAAAAAGTATTAGTATATGATTTAGGTGGTGGTACTTTTGACGTTACTGTATTAGAAATTGGTGATGGTACTTTTGAAGTATTATCAACTGATGGTAATGCTTTCTTAGGTGGAGATGACTTTGATAATGCGATTATTGATTGGTTAGCAAGTGAATTTGAAGCTGAAAATGGTTTTGATATTAAAAATGACAAAATGGCATTACAAAGATTAAAAGATGCAGCTGAAAATGCTAAGAAAGAGTTATCTTCTGCTGATTCAACAGAAATTAACTTACCATTTATCTCTATGGGTAATGCAGGACCAGTTCACTTAGTTAAATCTTTAACAAGAGCTAAATTTGAGTCTATGACTGAGCACTTAATCAATGAAACTTTAGATCATATCAAAGTAGCACTTGATGATGCTGGATTAGATAAAAATGAAATTGAAGAAGTAATTATGGTTGGTGGATCTACTAGATTACCAAAAGCTAACCAAGTAGTTAAAGAGTACTTTGGAAAAGATTTAAATAAAGGTGTTAACCCTGATGAAGTAGTTGCTGCTGGTGCTGCTGTTCAAGCTGGTGTATTAAAAGGTGATGTTAAAGATGTATTATTATTAGACGTAACACCATTATCTTTAGGTATTGAGACTTTAGGTGGAGTTATGACTAAGTTAATTGAAAAAGGTACAACTATCCCTGTTAAAAAATCTCAAGTATTCTCTACTGCTGAAGATAATCAACCAGCAGTATCAATTCATGTTGGTCAAGGTGAAAGAGAGTTCGCTAAAGATAACAAATCTTTAGGTATGTTCGAATTATCTGATATCCCAGCAGCTCCAAGAGGTGTTCCTCAAATTGAAGTAACATTTGATATTGATGCAAATGGTGTTTTAAATGTATCTGCTAAAGATAAAGGAACTGGTAAAGAGAATAAAATTACTATTTCTGGTTCATCTGGATTATCTGATGAAGAAATTGAAAAAATGGTAAACGAAGCAGAAGCAAATAAAGAAGCTGATGAGAAAAGAAAAGAAGTAATTGAAGTTAGAAACCAAGCTGATGCTTTACTTCACTCAACTAAGAAAACTTTAGAAGAGAACGAAAGTGCTGTTTCTGAAGAAGAGAAAAAGAAAATTATTGATGCAGCAGCTGAATTAGAAGAAGTTCTAAAAGATGAAAATGCAACAAAAGAGCAAATTGAGGAAAAAGTAAAAGCTTTAACTGAAGCTTCTCACAAATTAGCTGAAGCTATGTATGCTAAAGAGCAACAAGCAGGTGGAGCACAAGGTGCACAACCAAACCAAAAAGCTAAAAAAGACGATGACGATGTTATCGATGCAGAAGTAGAGTAATCTCTACTTCATGCAAACTTTAATCTTTCTACTATTAGTCTTTTTAATAGTAATATTCTCAGTTTTACTATACTTCAAAAATAAGCACTCTCGTGTTGATAAGCTAAAACAAGGTATTTGTCCAGATTGCAAAGCAAGTACAAAAACTTTTTATGATGAAAATACAAAAACTACATTCAAATCGGAAGCAATTAGTGCTAGAATACTTAAAAGCGGAGGATGCTCTGGCGTAAATGATATAGAGTATAAATGTAAAGAGTGTGGATTAAAAGAGGTTTATTCTCAAGCTTAAAAACTTTTATTACAAACCATTAACCTTTTATGTTTATAATCACAAAAAAATAAAGATTATAAAATGAAACTGTTAATTAAATCAGTACTAATTCTATTTGTTATTTTTACTAGTATGTTACTTATTATAAAGTTTAGCAGTTTATTAACTGTTGAAGATATAAAAGAAATATTTGTAAATTTAAAATCTCAACCCTCTTATATTTTAGGTTTATTGATTGTTTTACTTTTATTTATTGATTTATTTATTGGAGTTCCTATAATGACTGTTATTATTCTAGCAGGGTATTTCATAGTTTTGAACTTGCTGTATTTTATACTTTTATTGGTCTTTTTTGTGATTTTTTTTACGGGATATTTTTTATCAAAAAATATGGAGAGAAGGTTTTAGATAAACTTTCATCAAATGAAACACAAAAACTTGAAATCAAAGAGTTGTTTAATAACCATGGAGTTTTAGTTATTGTTTTATCAAGGGCTGTTTCTTTACTTCCTGAAATCTCTTTTTGTTTGGCAGAGACTTGTAAAATGTCTTTTAAAAAGTTTTTTATTGCATGGAGTATAGGAACAATTCTTTATTTAAGTGTGATAACTTATGCAGGTTCAATTAGTAATCTTGATAATTCAATGCCAGCGTTAATAGCTGCAATTGGTATAACTATTGTTTTGTGGTTTTTATGGCTTGTTTTATAAAAATAAATAAAATAAAAACACAAAAATGTTAGAATCAAAAACAAATAAAAAATATAGGTATATAATGAAATATATTGTATTAATCACAGCTTTTATTTTTATATTTACAGGTTGTTCTTCAAAGCAGGAAAAAATAACTGCTACTTTAAAACAGTCAACTTATGATTATATGCATGGGTTTTTTGATGATGATTTAGATGAAGCATTAGTAGTTTTTAAAAAAGCTTGTATAAATGCATCAAAAAAAGAGATATTTAAAAATGTATGTGAAAACTCTTTATATTATGAAAATGGTAAAGAGTTTTTTACAAAGTACTTTACTCCCAGGATATTAGTTTCAAATAAAGGTGATATAGGATTAATTACAGGATATTATGAACCATTACTTTATGGTAGTTTAGAAAAAAGTGAAAAATACAAATATCCAATTTATAAAACGCCAAAAGATTTAGTCACATTAAAAGATAATCAAAAGTATATGAATTTTAAGAGATTTAAATATAAAGCAAAAGTAAAAGATGGACTTCTATATCCTTATGATTCAAGAGAAGAGATTGAGAAAAGAGATGATTTAGAGCCAATAGTTTATGTAGATAATAAAGTTGATTTATTTTTCTTACATATTCAAGGTTCAGGAAGAGTTCAATTAGAAAATGGTGAAATTTTAAATATAGGTTATGCAAATCAAAATGGAAGAAAATATGTGGCTATTGGTAAGACTATGCTTGAAAAAGGTTACTTAGAAAAAGAAAATATATCTTTACAAACAATAAAAAAGTTTTTAGATGAAAATCCAAATAAAATAGATGAGATTTTAAACTCAAATCCAAGCTATATATTTTTTACAAAAAAAGAGCAAACAGCAACAGGAAGCTTAGGGGTTCCACTTCTAGCAAAAAGAAATATTGCAGTTGATAAAAGACATATTCCTTTAGGAATGCCAGTATTTATTCAAACAAAAAATCCAAAAACTAAAGAACCTATAAATAGATTAGTTGTTGCTGCTGATACAGGTGGTGCTATAAAAGGTGAAATTAGGGCTGATTTTTTCTTTGGTTATGGTAATAGTGCTGAGGAGCTAGCAGGACTTATGAAAGAGAAAGGAAGACTTTTTATTTTAGTTCCTAAGATATAGATGTTGCTCTTACGAACAACATCCATTTCCACAGCAATTATCTCTTGCATCACTGTAAAATGAGATTACAAAGTTATTGTACATCTCTTGAACTTCAAATTCATGTTTATTACAGAATTTCTCATTCATATGATTTTTCATTTCTATTGCTTTTAAAAGAGCTTCATCTTTCGATGGAAAAGTTAAATTATTTTGTAAATCGCTTCTTTTAAAGCAACCACATTGATTGGCTACTATAATTTTGTACATTAATATAATCCTTAATATTTGTTAAGTGAAATGAAACTTTATCAAAACTTTTCAAAGAAAAAGTTTATCTAATAATAGTTTCATTAACTAATTATACTTAATTAAAGCAGTTTAAGAAGTAAATCTTGATAAAATTCGCCTATTAATTTACAAAAGGAAAATCATGCACATTACAAATGTAATTTCTCAGTACTTTGGAAAGTTTGCAAAAACTCAATTCCCATCACCTATTCAAAGTGTGATTAACGCAGGATATGTTAAGTTTTTAGGCTTAAATATGAGTGAGTTTAAACATCCAAAACATTACAAATCTTTAAATGCTTTATTTACAAGAGAGTTAGAAATACCAAGAGAAGTTAAAAGTGCCCAAAATGAGTTTATTTCACCAACTGATAGTTTAGTAACACAGTGTGGAAAGATTCAAGGAGATTTAGCCTTACAAATAAAAGGAATGGAATATTCTTATGAAGATTTACTAACTTTTTACTGTAAAGATAACTTTGATAAGTTAAAAGATGGAGATTTTATGAACTTTTATTTATCTCCAAAAGATTATCATAGATACCATTCCCCTTTTGATTTTGAGTTAAAAAAACTTATTCATGTACCAGGAAAACTATATCCTGTAAATTTAAAATACTTAAATAAAGAGTTAGAGCTTTTTGTACAAAATGAAAGAGTAATTTTAGAGTGTGAAGCAAATGGAAAAAATTTCTATATGGTTTTTGTAGGTGCACTTAATGTTGGTCAAATGGTATTTGAATTTGAACCAAGGGTAGAAACAAATATTGATACATCAGAAATCAAAGTATATGAATACGAAAATATTGAAATAAATAAAGCTGATTGCTTGGGATATTTTAAAATGGGTTCAACAGTTGTGATGCTTTGGGAAAAGAATTTTGTTCAACTTGAAGATCTTTTAGACCAAGATATAAAATATACAGATAAAATAGCGAGTAGCAAATAAGCTTAGCCTTTATTAAAATGTAAAAAACTTTAGATATAATTTCCTTAACTTATAAATAATTAGGGAAGTTATGGCTAATAGAATATTTTTTAAAGTGGCATGGATGCTAATATTGCTACTTCTTGCATATTTATTTTTTGTGGTTTTTTTCTTATCTCCTAAAATAAATGAATATCTTGCAAACACTCAAAAAATTCAAATTAAAGATAAATTTGAAAAAATTGTATCAACTATAAATGAGAAGTCAAAAAAATCTAATAATTTAGAAAACTTTACAAGTGATATAGAGTTTTTATTAAGAACTATCAATTTAGGTAAAAATGGGTATGTTTATATTTTTGATAAAACTGGTAAATTAATAGTAAACCCTTCATCTGATTTTAGTTCAAATAATCTAAAACAAGTTATATTGTTTGATGAGAATAAATCTATGTATGATAAGGCTATGGAAGCTTTCTCAAAGAACAAAGTTTTTACATATAACTGGAATAGAGTTTATGATCCAAATAACTATTCTTATGAAAAGATTTCTTGGATGAGCTACAATAAAAAGTATGATTGGTTTATCGTATCTTCTATATACAAAGAAGAGTTTTCAATCTTCCTAGCAGGTATAAATTCATTACTTCTAAATATTTCATTACTTCTTTTTTCAGTACTAACAATAATTGGGATATTTATTACTATCAAGGTTATTGTTCCTTTAAATAAGATGTTAAACGAATTTAAAGATGTAAAGTTAAAAGAGCTTTATACAAATAAAAAAGCAAATGATGAAATAGGTTTTCTATCAAATCAGTTTAATAGCATGGTTCATCAAATACAAAACAATAAAGAAGAGATGGAAGTTCAAGTAAAAGCTAAGACAAAAGAGATTCAAGAAAAGCTTTATTTTGATGAATTGACAGGTTTAGAGAATAGATATTCTTTAGAAGAGAGCATTAAGGAAGAAGAGTTTGTTTCTATAGTAGTGATTGATATTGATTCATTTAATGACATAAATGAATTATATGGATTTAATGTAGGTAATCAAGTATTGATTGAAACCTCTAAAATATTAAAAAGTTTTGCAACTAAGTATGAATCAACTGCATATAGAATATATGGAAATGAATTTGCAATTGTAAAAAATAACATGATTGATACAGTTAACTTCCAAAATTTTATAACTGGTCTTAGTGTTTTATTTAAAGAAAACCCAATCTATATAGAAGAAACAGATTTAGAGATTGTTATTGATATTACTATTGGTATTTCTTTAGGACAATCAGAACCTTTAAAAACTGCTGGAATTGCTTTAAAAAAGGCTAAAAGCAATAATCTCAAATCAGTTTCTTATACTAGTGAATTTGATACAAAAGAGATTATTAAAAAAGCTATATACTGGCGAGATAAAATCAAGCATGCAATTGAGACTGATAATATAGTTCCATTTTTTCAACCTATTTGTAATAATAAAAAAGAGATTGTTAAATATGAAACTCTAATGAGAATAAAAGATATAAATAAAAATAATGAAGAAGAGTATATCCTTCCTTATAAATTTTTAGATGTTGCTATTAAAACAAAACAGTATATAAATCTCGCAAATCAACTTTTTGGTAAGGCTTTTGAAATTTTAAAAAACTGTGATAAACAAATAAGTTTGAATTTGAGTTTTAAAGATATTCAAGATAGAAATTTTATTGAGATGTTAGATAACTATTTAAACCATATTGATACTATTCATAAACAAAGATTAGTTTTTGAGCTATTAGAGTGTGATTATATTTCTGATTACGAACTTTTAGATGAGTTTATAAAAAAATACAGAGCACAAGGAATAAAAATAGCAATTGATGATTTTGGAACAGGTTATTCAAATTTTGCTCATATTTTAAAGACGAGACCAGATTATATAAAAATTGATGGTTCTTTAATAAAAAGCATAACAGATGATAAAAACTCTTATGAGATTGTAAAGTCAATTGTTGAATTCTCTAAGGCTTTAAATATTAAAGTAATTGCTGAGTTTATTCATAG
Source organism: Arcobacteraceae bacterium (assembly GCA_048268245.1). Classification (GTDB taxonomy): domain Bacteria; phylum Campylobacterota; class Campylobacteria; order Campylobacterales; family Arcobacteraceae; genus Arcobacter_B. The sequence goes on along the minus strand of JBLWVX010000016.1, from coordinate 27,283 downwards.
TCAAGAAGTATATGAGGCTGTACTTGAAATGGGTGTAAATGAATTCCAAGGTTATTATTTAGGAGAACCATCTGAAAATTTAGTTTAATTTTAATTAAACAAAAGTTTATTTATGTAAAATAAATCAAAGATAAATTTAAATACTAAGGATTAAAAATGTCAACTATTACACAGTTAGGTTCACTTCCTTTAGCGGGAACAAAAAAAGGACAAATTTCTGTTTCAAATGTAACAGAGCCATACGGAAAAGATACAGCAGATATCGTAAGTATTGGTATTTCATTAAATGGTCAAGATGTTCAGTGGAAAGCACACATTCCTTATGAAAATTTAGATGACGTAATTGAAATTTTACAAAAAGCAAGTGCTGATAGAAAAGCATCAGAAGCTTAATATTTTTGTAGACTATTAAGCTTCATGCTTAATAGTTTCTCTTAATTCTTGTTGCCATAAAGCTATTCCCCCAAACAAGTGGGCAGTATTTTTATAACCTTGATCAATTAAGAAGTTTCCTATAGTTCTTGTTCTATTTGCATGGGCACAAATGAGAACTATTGTAGTGTTTTTGTTTGGGACTATTTTTTTAAAATCTTCCATCCATTTTTTTACATTATGATTACCATACATATCAAAAAAAGTCATTTTATGAGCATTTTTGATAACCCCTGTTCGTAACCATTCATCTTCTCTTCTTACATCAATCATTACAACACTTGAATCATCTATCATTTTTTCTACAGTTTTAGGTTGTAAATTAACTAATTCATCCATTAAAAAATCCCTTTAGTTATATAATAAAAAATTATAATAAAATATAAATATAATATAAGTTAAGCAAATTAACAAACTCTTTATAAATATTATATATAATGTCATTAATATAATAAGAATTTATTTAAAGGCAAATAATATGAATAAAATATTAATTTTATTTCTTTTTACAGTAGTTTCACTTTTTGCATTTGAAGAGTTGAATACTGATAATTTTGAAACAAAGATAAAAGATAAAAATGCTATTATCGATTTTTATGCAGTTTGGTGTCCTCCTTGTAAAGTTTTGAATAGAAAACTTCAAGAGTTTGAGATAATAAAACCTGATAATGTAGAGATTTTTAAAGTAAATATTGATGAGCAATTAGCACTTGCAAAAAAGTATAAGATTACAAAACTTCCATCATTAGTATATTTTAAAGATGGAAAACCTTTAAAAACTATAGTTGGCATACAATCTGCAGATGAACTTTTAAAAAGTTCAAGAAAAATATTTGAGTTAAAATAAGGAGTACAATAAAATGTATATATTAAGAAGCATAGTTTTATTAGCCTTACTTTTTCAATCAATTTTTGCTATTGAAAAAAGAGTGATATTAGAACCAGATGAAGCCTTTAAAACAAGTTTTACTAAAACACAAGAGAATGTTAACTTTAAATTAGCATTAGGTCAAGATATTTATCTTTATGATGATAAGTTAAAGTTTTTTATTACAAAACCATCAAAAATAGAAATTACTAAAGAGTTAAATCTTCCAAAACCAGTACCTTATGAAGAATGGATAGTTCAATTTAATAACATAGATGTAAATATTCCTATTTCACTTTTAAGCTCAAAGATTGATTCACAAGTTTATGAGTTAGAAGTACAGTTTCAAGGATGTTCAAAAGCAGGTCTTTGTTATGCTCCAATGAGTGAAAAATTTACTTTAGACTTAGTTGGATTTGGAGAATCAAGTACCAAAAGTTCATCACAAAATGTTGAAAAACAAACTTCTAGTGAACCAAAAGAAGAAGCACAAGCTTTAAATGAAACAGATCAAATAGCAAATATTTTAAAAGATGGAAGCTTTTTTGTTATCTTAGGTTTTTTCTTTTTAGCAGGTCTTGGACTTTCATTAACACCTTGTATTTTCCCTATGATTCCTATTTTATCTTCTATTATTGTAAAAGCAGGGAATCAAAGTGAAATAACTCCTGCAAAAGGTTTCTTATTGTCACTTGTATATGTAGTTTCAATGTCAATAGCATATACAATTGCAGGTGTTGTAGCAGCAATATTTGGAGCAAATATTCAAGTAGCACTTCAAAACCCATATGTGTTAACAGTGTTTGCAGGTATTTTTGTCGCACTTGCATTCTCTATGTTTGGCTACTATAAATTAGAACTACCTCAAAGTCTTCAAAATAAGATTACAAGAAGTACGGATGGGAAGCAAGGAATATCAGGAATTGCTATCATGGGATTCTTATCAGCTTTAATAGTGGGTCCTTGTGTAGCAGCACCTCTTACCGGAGCTTTAGTTTATATCGGTCAAACTGGTGATGCTGTACTTGGTGGAGCAGCACTATTTGTAATGAGTATTGGTATGGGTGTACCTTTACTTTTAATAGGATTAGGTGCAGGTAAATATATGCCAAAACCAGGTGGCTGGATGGATTCAGTATCGAAAATATTTGGTATCGTAATGCTTGCAGTTGCTATTTGGATGCTGGATAGAGTACTTGATCCTATTTATGTAATGTGGTTATGGGCTTTATTATTCCTAGGAACTGCTATTTATTTAAAAATATATCAGCATATTTTAGCTCAACTTATTACAGTTGTGATTTTTATCTATGGTGTTTCTTTAATGATAGGGGCTTTAAGTGGTGCTACAAATCCACTACAACCATACTCTAAATTTACATCAGCAAAAGGTGTAGCTGTAGAAGAGGGTATTAAATTTAAATATGTGAAAAATTTAAAAGAGTTAGAAGAAGCAATAGAAGCTTCTTCAAAACCTGTAATGTTAGATTTTTATGCTGATTGGTGTGTATCTTGTAAAGAGTTAGAAGAGATTACATTTAAAGATCCTGCTGTAATTGCAAAGTTAAATGAGTTTACTTTACTAAAAGCAGATGTTACAAAAAATACAGATGAAGATAAAGCTCTACAAGCAAAATTTGGAGTTGTAGGTCCTCCTGCACTTATCTTTTGGGATGAAAACAATAAAGAGGTTAAATCATCTCAGATTGTAGGATATAAAAACCCTAAAGATTTCTTAGAAATTGTAAATAAGAATTTCTAAGAAAAACCACTTTAAAACTAATATTTGTTATACTTCCTAAAAATTTAAATAAAGGTTTTTTATGAACTTTAATACAATTTTAGGAAGTGTAGACTTTCTTGAATCTCTTAGGGGAAAAACAGCTTCTTTTTTATTAAATACAAGTGTTACAAAAACTTGTGAGATACCAAATATTTCCCAAGCTGGAATCCCTGGAAAACTATACCTTACTCCTACTCTTGATAGTGAGTTTTTATGTGTAAAACAAGTAAGGTCTTTAGAGAATATAGCTCAAACACCAAAAGGTGTTCCAACACCTGCACTTATTACAAGAGCAGTTCATGAATTAAAACCTTATAATAATATTGAGATTTTAAATTTAGGCTTACAAGAACTTCCTAAATTAGAGTATTTTAAAGTTCATGACTTTGATTTAAAACCAAGTGAAGCTATAAATAAAAATGCAAATATAAATGCTATGGATGTTTTCCAAAAAGGTGTGGAGTTTGCTCAGAATTTAGAGCTTAGAAGTGATTATGTGATTTTAGCTGAATCAGTTCCTAGTGGTACAACAACAGCACATGCTACAGCTAAAGCTTTAGGATATGAAGCAGATAAACTTTTTTCAAGTTCATTTAAAAACTCACCTGAGGATATAAAAACAAAAACTATCAATGAAGCTATGGCTTTAATAAATGAAGAAGATGATGTTTTTGCTAGATTATCAAAAGTATCTGATAATATGTTGATTTTTACAGCAGGATTTATACTAGGTTCAACTGGAAGAGATGACTTAAAAGTAGTTCTTGCAGGTGGTACTCAAATGGCAAGTGCTTTACTTATAGCAAACTCAATTGTTGAGGCAATGGGTGGAGTTGTTGATACTAAAAATATTGCTTTATGTACAACAAAATGGATACATGAAGATGAAAATTCAGATATCAAAGCTTTACTAGAACAGTTAAGTTTTTCAATAAATGCTTACTCAAGTGATTTTGACTTTAGTTTATCTTCACATCCTGCATTAAAGCTTTATGATGAAGGTGAAGCAAAAGAGGGTGTTGGTTGTGGCGGTGCGCTTTGTTATGCTTCTATAAATGGAGTTGATAAACAAGCTTTAACAAATAAAATTGAAAGTTTATTAGGATAACAGAATGGAAGTATTTATTTCAACATTTTTAAAAATGTTCTTTATTATGACACCATTTTTTGTGTTGTCAGTATTTTTAACAGTAACAAATGAAGCAACAGTTAGAGAAAAGAAAGCTTTAGCTATAAAAGTTACTATTTCTGTTGTAATTATCAGTTTAATTCTTGTGTTTTTTGGGAAACATATTTTTGAAGTTTTTGGAATTACCTTGGATGCTTTTAGAATTGGAGCTGGGGCATTACTATTTTTATCTGCTGTTGATCTAATCAAAGGAAATAAAGAGGGTAGCAAAAAAAGCGTTGATAATGTAAGTGATTTAGCAGTAGTACCTTTAGCTATTCCTATTACAATAGGCCCTGGTACAATTGGTATCTTGCTTGTAATGGGTGCTACTTTTGATAATACTTCTTCTATGTTAATGGGAAGTTTAGCATTGGTTTGTGCTGTTGTAGTAATAGGTCTTATGCTTTATATGTCAAATATAATTGAAAAAGTAGTTGGAAAACAAGGACTTCTTGTAATCTCAAAAATCACAGGTTTATTTTTGGCTGCACTATCTGCTCAGATTGTATTTACAGGTATTAAAAACTTTTTAGGATTATAATGAAAATATTTTACTTTGGTGGTCAAAAGTCAGGAAAAACATCAAAAGCTAGTTCTAAAGCTTTAGAGTTATCAAAAGATAAAAAACCATATTATGTGGCAACTTATGATAATTCATATAATGATGAGGCTATGGCTGAGAGAATTTCAAGACATATTAAAGAGAGAAAAGATGACTTTTTATCTATTGAAGAGCCAAAGGATTTAGTTAAAGTTGTAAAAGAGGGTGAAACTTACTTGATTGATTGTATGACAATGTTTATTTTAAATAATATGGACAATGGTTTAAATCATATGAAAATACAACTAAATAAGATTTTTGAACTTGATTGTAATGTGATTTTTATTTTAAATGATATTGGAAATGGCATAATTCCTATGGAAAAATACAGCAGAGATTTTGTGGATATCTCAGGTCTTTTAGGACAATATTTAGCTCAAAAATGTGATGAGGTTTATGAAGTGAAATATAGCTTGGAGAAAAGACTAAAATGAAAACAGTTTTAAATGCCTTTTATTTTGCACTTTCATATTTCTCAACTATTCCAGTTTTTGTTAAAAAGATGGAAATAAACAACGAAACTTATAAATACACACTAGCTCTTTTACCTTTAGTTGGAGCTATTATCTCAACACTTGTGATAGTTTTAAATCTAGGATTAAATGAGCTATTTAATCCTTTATATGCTTCTTTCATAAGTGCTGTTATATATCTTGCTTTATATGGTTTTTTACATCTTGAAGCTGTTTGTGATGTGGTTGATGCTTGGTTTGCTTCACATGGTGGAAAAGATGCTTATAAAATCATGAAAGAGCCAACTATTGGTGCTATTGGTGCTTTATATACTTTTAGTTTTGTATTATTAAAAGTTGCAGCTATTACATATTTACTTTATGAAGAACAGTATGTATTGTTTTTTATAATTTGTATGTTTTCAAGGCTAAATTTTATTTATTTACTTGGCTATTTTAAGTTTGCTAAAGATAGTTTTTTATCTCTTGCTTTTCAAGACGCAGGGGTAGGAAAAGTTAAACTTTTCAGTCTTTTATATATAGTTTTTGCTTTATTTATTGGCTCATATGTTTTAGTACTTTTATTTGTTTCACTACTTAGTTTTTATTTGATTTTAAAGAAGTTAGATAAACAGTTTGTTTTTGTAAATGGGGATTGTTTAGGCTTTACTTTAGAGCATGTAGAACTAATCTTACTTAATGTGGCATTGGCTTTAGTCGTATGAATACTTTTGAACATGGTGGGCAAGTGGAAGCTTTTGCAAAAGAGCTTAAGTGTGAAGTAAAAGATATAATTGATTTATCTTCAAATATCAACTTTATAAAACCAAATATCAATTTGGATTTTAATTCACTAGATATTTCAGCTTATCCAACCTATGACAGTTTATATGAAAAAATAGCTTTAAACTATAGTGTAAAGCCAAATGAGATTGAGCTTTTCAATGGTGGAAGTAGTGCTATTTTTGCTTTATTTAGACATCTTGATTTAACACATTGTACTATTTATAGTCCGGCTTATTTGGAGTATAAAAAAGCTTGTATAAACTTTGGCTATGAACTTCGAACTATAAACAGATTTGAAAATGTTTTTTTACCTGTAAAAGAAGGAAGTTTAGTGGTTTTTGTAAATCCATCAACTCCTGATGGAACTTATTATGATATAGACAAGCTTATTGAGTACTGGATGAAAAGGCATTGTACTATTCTAATAGATGAGAGTTTTTTAGATTTTTGTGATGGTAAATCAGCTACAAAATATATCAAAAAATATGACAAACTTTATATCTTAAAATCAATGACAAAATTCTATTCAAGTGCAGGTATTAGAGTAGGAACTATTGTTTCAAATGAGCAAAATATAGATAGTTTAAGAAGATTTGAGCCTATGTGGAAACTATCACAGTTTGATTCAAACTATTTGCAAGCTGCTTTAGAAGATTATACTTTTAAAAGAATTGCAAAAGCAATAAATGTAAAAAATAGAATCCAATTAGAAAAGATACTACAATCTTGTAATCTAATAGAACATATCTATCAAAGTAGTGCAAACTATGTTCTTGTAAAGCTAAAAAACATAACAGCAAAACAGTTCCAACAAAAACTAAAGCCTTATAAAATCATGATAAGAGATTGTAGTAACTTTGACTTTTTAGATGGTACTTATGCAAGAATTGCTGTAAAGTCTTCACATAGTAATGAAGTGTTTAAAGAGGCACTAGATAAGATATGTTAATAGATAATAAATTTTTAAAATACTTCTCTTTTATTTTATCTTTTATATTTATAGTTTATGTGATTTATATGATAATCACTTCATTTTTTATAGTAAAAAACCAGTTTATAGATATAGGTGATAGTACATATGTAAATCAAGTAAGAGTAGATGACTACACAAAAAGACTAGCTTCATATTTAACAAAAGATTGTATCAAAGGTGATGAAAAGTGTGAAGTTCAAGCAATGCTTGATTTCACAACAGCAATACCATATAAGATAAATGAATCAGTAGCAAGAAGTGCAAAACAAGTAGTAAAACAAAACTTTGGGGATTGTGATGATAAATCAAATCTTTTAATTTCCCTTCTTAAAGTAAGTGGTTATGAAGCTTATTTTGTACTAGTACCAAAACACATATTTGTAATAGTAAATCTAAAAGAAAAAATAGCAAATAAGAAAGCTTTATATGTAAATGACAAAAGATTTTACATCCTAGAAAGTACAGCAACAGGTTCTAAAATAGGCTTTAGATTAAAATATAAGTTTGAAGAAATAGAAGCGATAATAGATCCTTTTGAGAATAAAAAGTTAGTAATTGAAAAGTTGGAGTATAAATGATAGCAGTAATTCAAAGAGTTAGTTCATCAAGTGTAACTGTTGAAGGAAAAGTTGTTGGAGAAATAGGGCAGGGTTTAAATATTTTACTTGGTGTAAAAAAAGGCGATAAACAAGAAGATATAAGTAAGCTTGTAAATAAAATAGTAAACCTTAGAATTTTTTCTGATGATGAAGGAAAGATGAATTTATCTCTTTTAGATGTAAAAGGTGAAGCTTTGATTATCTCTCAATTTACTCTTGCAGGAAATGTGAAAAAAGGAAGACGACCTAGTTTTGATAGTAGTGAAAAACCTGATATTGCAAAGGCTATGTATGAACAGTTTGTAAAGGAGTTTGAGTCTTTAGAAGTTCACACTCAAACAGGAGAGTTTGGAGCTTATATGGATGTGTATATTCATAATGATGGTCCCGTAACTTTTATAATAGATAGCAATGAGTTAAATTAGGCATGAACTTTTGGAAGGACTATTTTAAAACAAACATCATCTTTAGTGTTTTTTGCATGAATAGTTCCTTTGAAGTATCTTGTAACTATTTCATGGCATAAGAATAGTCCTAATCCAGTTCCTTGTGAATTATGTTTTGTTGTAAAGTAGATATCAAAGATTTTATCAATAATACTTTCATCAATTTTTTCTCCATTGTTTTTAATTTCTAAAATAATTGATTTCTTCTTTTCTTTAATGTTTATTTTTATGTATTTATTTTTTTTGTTAGACTTTTGAAGAGAGTCTTTTGCATTATTTAATATATTTAAAATTACTTGTCTAAATTTTATGTTATTCCCCTCTATTTTAAGCTCTTTATCTTCGTACTCTTTTATTAACTTTATGTTTTCATGTTGAAGTGAGGCTTCAAGAAGATTTACAGTTAGGTTTACTGATTTTGTGATATTAAAATATATAAAATCTTCTGATTCCTCTGTATATAAACTAAAATCATCTATTATATTTGATAGTTTTTGAGTATGACTTACTATATCATCAAGATTTTTTAGAAGGTTTTTATCTTCTAGAGTATTCATCTCTTTTTCAAGTTTCATACAGCTAGCTAAAGTTGAAATAATAGATAAGGGTTGTCTCCAATGATGTGCTATATTTTTGACCATTTCTCCCATTTGAGCAAGTCTAAATTGGTGTTTTAGAATATTTTCTCTTTGGTTGTTTTCTTCTATAGCTTTTTGAACTTTTTCTTTAAGCTTTGAATTTAATTCTTTAAGCTCTTTTTGTTTTTTCTCTGTTAGTCTGATTGATGGAATAACAATAAAAATAGCCTCTAAGAAAAGTGTTAAAAGTGTACCTATAAGTATAAATATTTCTCTTCCTAGTAAATCTTTTGTTAGTTTATCACTCTCTTTTTCAAACTGATAAACTGCATCATTTAAAAGAGGCAATAAAGAGAAAGAATAATTTTGTATTTCTTCAAGGGTTTTTATATCATTTTGTTTATAAAAACTTTTAAGCATGGAGATATAGTGAGTTACTTTTTCATTAAGATTATGAGGTTTATCAAAATATATCTTATTGCTATTTTTTGAGGTGAGATTATTTATTATGAACTTGTGTTCTTTTTCCATAAGTTTTATTAGGTTTTCAAGATGTTTCTTTAGTTCTGTATCGTTTGATTCGTAAAATCTTTTAGCAATCAAAGTTGTTTTTTGAGAAAGCATTCTTTGTTTACCACTAAGATTGATTATCTTAGCATATACTTTTTGCTCTTTTATTAGGGTACTCATTGTGTAGTAGGCAAAAAAAGCCCAGAAGACAAGAGTTATAAAAACAATAGTATAAATGATCTTCATATCAAATAGCTTTTTTATTTTTAAAAACATAATAAAATCCTATCATTAGTACTCTATTCTAGCAAATATTTTTTAAATATAATAGTTTTATGTGTATATAAAATAAAGAAATTGTATTTTTATATATTTAAATACGTTTTTTAATATTTTTTGATAAAGTATAAAAAATAAAACATAAGTGAAAAAATGTCAAATCAAGAAAAACTAAAAAACTATTTATTATTAGGCAATAAAAATAAAGATGGCTATTTAAAAAGTGAAATCTCAAATGGTAAAGTCATTATGCTATCTGGAAAGTGGGGAAGTGGTAAGACTCATTTTTGGCAGAATATTATTGCAAGTGATGAATTTAAAATAGAGTTAAAAGAAAAAGGACAAGTCTATTCATATATAAGTTTATATGGAAAAAGCTCTATTGAAGAGATAGAAAATGACATCTTTTCACAAGCTTATTATTCTGCTATTGGTGGAGAAAATTTTGTAACAAAAGGCTTTTCTACGTTCACAAAAAGAATGCAACGATTTGGTTCTAAAAAAGTTGCGATTGGATTAAAAGAAGAACAAAGAGATAATATTGAAAGAACAGCATTAAAAAGACTTGAAAATGGTGGAATTATATGTTTTGATGACTTTGAGAGAAAATCAAAAGATATAGATTTAAATGAGCTTTTTGGTTTTATAACTCAGCTAACTATAAACTTCAAATGTAAAGTAGTGATTATTTTAAATGATGATGTATTTGAAGGTGAAGAAAAAGATATTTTTTCAAATGTAAAAGAGAAAACAGTGTCTAAGTATCTAAAATATGAGCCAAGTATTAGAGAGTTGTTTAAATCTATATTTCTTGAAAAAGATAATGAAAAGTTTAAATATTCAAGATTAAGAAAATATGCGAAAACAATTTTAAAAACATTAGAAAAAACAGAAGAACTTAATGCAAGAATATATATTCAGGTTTTAGACAATTTAGATGAATGGATAGATAGAATAAGAAAAACAGATGATAAGTTTATTAAATATTTTATTTTTGTAAATATAAATTTTATTTTGAACCATTATATTTTCAAGTTAAAAATTTTTGAAAAAGATAAAGATTTTAATACGAGATTTTTTATAGTTGATTTTGAGTTAGAAGAAGAGGGATTGATTAGCTGTATACAAAGTTCTAGAAAATATGAAAATGTTGATTATATTGAAGGTCTTAAATCTATAGTTAGAAATTATAATGATTATGGTTCAAAGATTAATAAAACTTCTTTATTAAAATATATAGAAGAAAATAAATTTTTAGTTAAAAGTATATATGCTTTATATAACTATGGCTTAGAAGAACTATTAGAAATAAATAGTTTTGAAAAGTATGATATTATTACCCAAATCAACAATTTCATAGAAACAGGAATATTAGAAGATTAAAAAACTATTTATTATACAAACTGCGTAACCAAAATGTTTTTATGTTTTGATATACTTCTTTTTATTCCTCGATTACTCTAATTTTATTTTTACTATAATGTCACAAAATATAATCGCAGGAATAAAATGAAAAATATCTCTATCTTCGGAACTAGCTCAGATGCTGGTAAATCAACTATCACTTTTGTAATAGCAAAAATACTTCAAGACTTAGGTTATAGTGTAGCTCCTTTTAAAGCTCAAAATGTCTCAAATAACTCACATGTATGTGATGATGGAAGTGAAATAGCAATAGCTCAATACTTTCAAAGTGAAGTTTTAGAAGTTGAAACTTCTTATCATCTAAACCCTGTTCTTTTAAAATCAGGTAGGGGAAACTCTGCTTCACTTATAGTAGAAGGTCAAGTAGTTACAAACAAAGATGTAAGAGAGTATTATAGAGATTTAGACCTTTTAAAGCCTGCTGTTAAGAGATGTTATGAGTATTTAGATGAAAAGTATGATGTTGTTGTAAGTGAGGGTGCTGGAAGTCCTGTGGAACTAAATCTTATGGATAAAGACTTATCAAATATTTTTATTGCAGATGAATACAATACAAAGATTATACTAGTAGCAGATATAGAAAAGGGTGGTGTTTTTGCTTCTATTTATGGAGTTTATCACTTATTACCTCCTAAACTAAGAGAGAATGTAGTAGGGGTTATTGTAAATAAATTTAGGGGAGATTTAACTTTATTTGATGAGGGTGTTAGAATCATCAAAGAAGAGTTTAAAATACCAGTTTTAGGAGTATTACCTTATATTCCATTTAATTTAGGTTTTGAAGATAGTGCATCTTTACAAAACTTCATTCAAAAGCCAAAAAACAAAAAACTAGATATAGCAGTTATATCATATCCATATATGAGTAACTACAATGACATAGAGCCTTTAATAGCAGATGATGAGGTATTTGTAGAGTTTGTAAACCATAATATCTCACTAGAAAAGTTTGATTTAGTTGTATTACCTGGTTCTAAGCTTGTAATCAAAGATTTAAAGTGGTTAAAAGATATGGGCTTATATGAGCAAATACAAAACTACAAAGGTCATATTTGTGCCATATGTGGTGGATATGAAATGATGTTTGAAACACTTGATGATAAGTATGCTTTAGAAAATAGTGAACCTTTAGTGGAAGAGGGTTTTGGTGTAATACCTTCAAATATAGTTTTTGAAAAGAAAAAAGTTTTAAAGAAACAAAGTTATGAGCTTTTTGGAGAGAGTATCAAAGGTTTTGAGATACATCATGGTATGAGTGATAAATATCCTTTATCTTATGAAAAAGATAATTTTAAAGGTACATTTGTTCATGGTATTTTTGATAATGATGCTTTTAGAACTAAATACTTCAAGAGTATAAATAGCCAATATATAGGCTACTCGTTTGATAAGTATAAAAAAGATACTTTAGATGCTTTTATAGGTGAGATGAAAAGTAGACTTGATGTAAAGAGGATAGAGCAGAGTGTTTTATAGTATCGCTTTAATAGCCTATGTTCTTGATTTAGTTTTTGGAGAGTTTGAAAAGCTAAAGTTTTTAAAACATCCTATTATTTTTATGGGAGATTATATCAAGTGGTTTGAAAAGAGATTTTATAAAGACTCAGTTTTAAGAGGAGGGCTTTTAACTATCTCTTTAGTAACTGTTGTATTTATAATCACATCTATTTTAGCAATGATTGATAATATCTTTGTTCAAGGTTTTTTAGCTTCTTTTACCTTAGCATCTAAAATGTTATATGATAGTGTAAAAGATATAGTAAGTTCAGATGACCTTGAAGTAAAAAAACAAAAAATATCTTATCTTGTTAGTCGTGATACAAGTAGTATGAATAATAGTGATGTAAATAAAGCAGCTATTGAGACATATGGCGAAAATCTAAGTGATGGAGTAATTGCACCACTTTTTTATCTTTTATGTTTTGGAATAGCAGGAGCTTTTGTATATAAGGCTATAAATACTCTTGATTCTATGGTTGGGTATAGAAATGAAAAGTATGAAAAATTTGGTAAAGTAAGTGCTATAGTAGATGATATAGTAAACTATATTCCCTCTCGTATTACAGCTGTGTTAATAGCACTTTTTTTCTTCTCAAAAGAGGCTTTGTTGGAGTTTGGGAAATATGGTAAAAAACATGATAGTTTAAATGCTGGACTTCCTATCTCAGCTATTGCTTTAGGTTTAGGTGTTAAACTTGGAGGTTCTACTTCTTACTTTGGAAAAATAAAAGATAAACCATTTTTTGGAAGAGGTAGAGAACAAATAGAAAATAGTGATGTAATAAAAGCTATTTCAATAAAAACTAGATTAGATATATTAGTAATAAGCGTATTAATTTTAGGAGTATTATGATGACTTATGAAGAGTGGTTTAACCAACAAGGTAAACTACACGCAAATGTAATGAAAAAATTAGAAGATAAATCAATAGATGAGGTAATAGAGTACTTTAGATTTGATAACATGGTTAAAAATGAACCAGACTTTTGTCCTTTATATAAAGACAATAAGAAATGCCATGATTATGAAGATTTAAACTGTTATTTATGTGCCTGTCCTAATTTTAGATTTAAAATGGATGGTTTTGAGAAAGTTGATGGGAAGACACTTTTCTCAAAATGTGGTATTAACTCAAAAGATGGGGCTCAGTATATTGGTGAAGATTATATTCATCAAAATTGTTCAGGATGTATAGTTCCTCATAGGGAAAAGTATATTAAAAACAAGTTTTCAAGAGATTGGTTTGAAGTTATGAAAGATGTAAGAGAAGAGGATTAACTCTTCTCTTTTTTCATGTCTATTACAAAGTGATTTTTTTCATCTTTGTAGAAATATTTCAATTTATATCCATGTAGATTTACAATAGTTTTAACTATATAAAGTCCCAGACCAAATCCATCACTTCTTTTTTCTTCTTGACAAAAAGCTTCTGTGTAGTACTCAAGTTCATGTTTTAAAGGCTCACCTTTTGAGCTTACTATGATTTGCTCTTTTGAAGCATTTATTATTGCTTTTTTATTTGGAGAGAATTTTATAGCATTATCTATAAGATTTTTTAAGACGATAGAAAACATATATGTATCAACCTCAAATTTAAAGTCTCTAATCTTTGAAGTAATGTTTTCAGGGTTTATCATCATGATTTCTAAAGTTTTATTGTAGATATTAAAGAAAGATGTTAGTTCTTTATACACAACTCTATTTTGAGAAGTGATTTTCTCAACTGTTGCAAGTTCTTTGATAATATCATCCATTCTTTTAAATGCTTTTTGCAAGTTTTGTCTTGCTTTATCATCTTCTAAGGTCTCAGCAATAAACATAGCCTTTGTAATAGGAGTTTTAAGTTCATGCATCATATTTCTCATAAATAAATCTTTTGATTTTGTTTGATTACTTATGATTGTTACGGCTTCATTAAAGCTTTTTGCAATAGTTCCTATTTCATCATTACTTACACTTTTGATTTTCACATCTTTTTTGCCATTTGAAAACTCTATGATTTGTTTATTTAAAAGTTTTAAAGGAAGTAGCTTTCTTTTCAAAGTTACATATAAAAATAGTAAAGTTACTAAAGATAAAACCATAGCTAGGATTATAATAGCTACATTATAGTTATGATTTCTTATGTCTTTTAGCATGATATTATATCCATACTGCTGTACATAAATATAATAATTCTCATCGTACTTATAAACTCTATATGTTCCTAAATAGTTTTGTGTGATTGTAAGTTCTTGTGCTTGTTTGATGATTTCAAGCTTGGCATCTCTTTTTTTTATTGGTTCTACTTTAAATTTTTTAAAAAGATTTTCAAGTGTTTCAACTGTTGGTTGGTTTTGAAAGGCACTTAAAAAGTTCTCTGCAATTAGTTCATATCTGTTTTGTAGTGTTATTTCATGTCTTTGCTGATCAAATCTAACAAATAACGCAAAGGTAATCATAACAGCTATAAAAGCTAAAGAAAAAATGATATTTATAAATGCAGAAATAGAGATATTTTTTGTCATATTAACTTATACCCAATACCTCTTACTGATTTGATATATGTTTGAGTATCATCTAGTTTTGCTAATTTTGTTCTAATTCTTGAAATAATTACATCAATATTTTTTAGTGATGAATCATCTTCAATATGGTCACTAGCATAAATAAAATCTTCTCTTGATACAACACCACCATTTCTTTGAATAAGAAGTTTTAAGATGTCATACTCTGCTAGAGTTAAAGTCAAAGCATTGTTTTTAAAGTTGATTTGCATATCATCTTCTTTTATTTCAAATACAGAGTTTGTTGCTTTTACATCACTTCTCACATCAGCTGTATTTGTGTCAACTCTTTTTAAAATAGTTTTGATCCTAGCTTGAAGTTCTCTTGGGTTATATGGTTTTGGAAGATAATCATCTGCACCTCTTTCTAATCCCATAACTTTGTCTAAAATATCATCTCTTGCGCTTGAGATAATAATAGGTATTTCACTCTTTTCTCTGATTTTAGGGATTAATTCTAAACCATCAATTTCAGGAAGTGTCAAGTCTAAGATAAGGAGTTTATAATCCTTATCTATACTTAACATTGATAGCCCATTGTAAGGGCTATCTGTATTTGTCACTTCTATATCAAATGAGGCTAGATAATCAGTGATGATTTGAGCTAACTCTAAATCATCTTCTATCATTAGTACTTTAATTATGACGAATCCTTTTTATTTAATTACAAATAGAATTGTTTGACCATATCTATTTACATAAACTCTTTTGTGTTTTTTATTATACTTACTTAAAGCTTTTTCCACATCACCAAAGTCTTTGATTTCAATATCTTCAATTTGGATAATAATATCACCTGCTTGGAAACCTGTTTTTTCAGCTTTCGATTTTGGTTCAACATCTGAGATTAGGATACCTTGAGCACTCAATGGAAGTCTATATTGCTTTTTAATATTCATATCGATATTTTTCAGTCTTAATCCGCCAAGAACTTTACTATTATTTGAAGAGATTTTTATTAGTGATTCTCTATTTCCTAAAACTATATCAAGTTCTAAGTTTTTTCTATCTCTTTCAAGGGAAATTGTAACTTTTTGTTTAGGTTTAAATGAAGCTACAACATTTTGTAAAGAAGTTCTATCTGTGATTTTCTTACCATTAATAGAGTAAATTAAGTCACCTCTTTTAATACCATATTTTTCAGCAGGAGTTCCTGGTGATACATCAAGAACTAAAGCACCTTTTTTATGGTTATAAACTTTAGATAAGTCTTTATCTAAATCACCAATAGCAACACCTAAGTAACCTCTAGTTACCTTACCATCTGCTACAAGTTTTTTAACTACATCTTTCACCATGTTTACAGGAATAGCAAAACCAATTCCATTGTTACCACCACTTTTTGATAAAATAGCAGTATTAATACCTATTAAAGCACCTCTTGAGTCTATTAAGGCACCACCTGAATTTCCAGGGTTTATAGAAGCATCTGTTTGAATATAGTTTTCATATCTATTGATACCAACTTTATTTTTGTTAAGAGCAGAAATGATACCTTGAGTTACTGTACTTCCTATACCAAATGGATTACCCATAGCAAAAATTACATCACCAACTTTTAAAGAAGTTGAATCTCCAAGTTTCATTGGTTCTAAATCTTTACCTTCGATCTTAATAACTGCTAAGTCACTATCAGCATCTCTTCCAATTAGTTTTGCATTGTATTCCGTTGTGTCATCACCTATTGTTACAGTGATTTCTTCTGCATTTTCTATTACATGGTTATTTGTTACTATGTATCCATCTTTAGAAACAATTACACCAGAACCAAGAGAACGCTGTATTCTGTTTTGTCTAAATTGATTCCCAAACTGCTCTCCAAAAAATCTTTTGAAGAATGGGTCGTTGAACATTTCCAATGGTAAATTATTTACATTTGTACTTACATGTCTTTTTGCTGATATATTTACTACTGAATGCATAGAACTTTCAATATTTTTATTAAATGAGAATATTTCAGTAGTAGAATTAGGAACCACTCTTTGAGGGTTTTTATTCATCATTTCAAAGTCAATTGATTGGGCAAATAATTGACTTGCAATCATTGCTGAGGCGAATAAAAGTTTTTTCTTCACAATTCATCCTTTCGAATTTTGATAATACAATTGTAGGGTAGGTTTGTAAACTATTTTTCAATAAATAGTTAATAAATAGTTAATACTTAAAACTAAGGCAAAGCCCTAGTTTTAGTGATTATAAGTCAGTTTTTAAAACTGCTCCAGAACTTGCATTTGTTACAAGTGCTCTATATTGTCCTAACCAAGAAGAGTTAAGAGGTTTTTTAAGAGGAGTAAATTCAGCTTTTCTTTTTGCGATTTCTTCATCTGTTAAGTTTACAGATAAGATATATTGGTCAACATCGATGTGAATTTCATCACCATCTTTTAGTAATCCAATCATTCCACCTTCAGCAGCTTCAGGAGATACGTGACCAATACTTGCACCTCTTGTAGCACCTGAGAATCTACCATCAGTAATTAATGCAACTTTATCACCAAGTCCCATACCCATGATAAGTGAAGTAGGAGCTAGCATCTCTTGCATACCAGGACCACCTTTAGGACCTTCGTATCTAATAACAACAACATCACCAGCTTTAACTTTTCCACCAACGATTCCAGCGATTGCTTCTGGTTGTCCATCAAAACATACAGCTTTACCTGTAAATACTCTATCACCAGTAATACCAGCAGTTTTAATAACAGCACCTTGCTGCGCTAAGTTACCGTATAAAATAGCTAATCCACCAACTTCTGAATATGGGTTATCAACAGTATGAATAATATTTGTATCTTTAATTTCAGAGTCTTTGATTTTTTCTAAAGTAGAAATCCCACCAATAGTTGGATTGTCAAGCAAAATATCATCACCTCTTTTTGACATCTCTTTCATTACTGCATTTACACCACCAGCTTTGTTGATGTCTTCCATATGTACAGTAGATAATGATGGAGAGATTTTAGCAATATGTGAAACTCTTTTAGAAATAGAGTTAATATCTTCTAAGTTAAAGTTAACACCAGCTTCTTTAGCAATTGCTAACATGTGTAATACCGTATTAGAAGATCCACCCATTGCCATATCTACAGCAAAAGCATTTCTAACTGCATTTTCATTTAAAATATTTTTTAATTTGTAATCTTCTCTTGCTTTCTCATCTTTTGCAATTTCACAAATTCTTCTAGCTGCTTGTCTATATAACTCTTCTCTCTCAGGAGTTAAAGCTAAGATTGTTCCATTTCCAGGAAGAGCAATACCCATAGCTTCCATAAGTGTATTCATAGAGTTTGCTGTAAACATACCAGAACATGAACCACCACTTGGACAGGCATTACATTCGATATCTTTTAACTCTTCATCACTCATCTCACCTGATTCGTGTTTTCCTACAGCTTCAAAAGCAGTAGCTAAGTCAATAGGTTTACCATCTTGTGTATAACCTTTTTCCATTGGTCCACCTGATACAAATACAGTTGGAACATCAACTCTTAATGCACCCATAATCATACCTGGTACAATTTTATCACAGTTTGGAATAGCAATCATTGCATCTAGTTTATGTGCATTCATTACAGTTTCAATTGAGTTTGCAATTAATTCTCTTGAAGGTAATGAAAATAACATACCATCATGACCCATAGCAATACCATCATCAACACCAATTGTATTAAACTCAAATGGAACACAACCATTTGCTTTAATTTCATCTTTTATAATCTCACCAACTTTATTTAAAAAGAAGTGTCCAGGGATAAGTTCAATAAAAGAGTTTGCTACACCAATAAATGGTTTATCAAAATCCTCATCTTGTAATCCAGTAGCTCTTAATAAAGACCTGTGTGGAGTTCTATCATATCCTTTTTTTATCTCATTACTTCTCAATTATAATCCTTTAAATTCTTCTTATATTTATGGTAGATATTATACATTTATTGATTTTCATTTTCTATTAAAATCATTAAATTTTGAAAAATTTTGAAATTCTTTTGAAAAACCCTTGACAAAGAAAAAAAAATCTATTATAATTCCAGTCCAATTTAAGAAGAACGGCTTCAAAAACCGATAAAACTTAAATTTAAAAGTGCGAGTGTGGCGGAATAGGTAGACGCGTGGGACTTAAAATCCCATTCCGGTTTCGGAGTGTGAGTTCGATTCTCACCATTCGCACCACTTTTTTAGAATTGTAGAGAGTTGACTGAGTTGGTCGAAAGTACCGGTTTTGAAAACCGGCGTGCTTAACGGCACCGGGGGTTCGAATCCCCCACTCTCTGCCACTTCTTTTTTAATCAAGCAAAATCATCTAACTTTAATCATTGTTAATGATTTTCTAACATTGGAGCTATAGCAAAGCTGGTAATGCCCCGGATTGCAAATCCGGTATGCGTTGGTTCGAGTCCGACTAGCTCCTCCATTTATTTTCAAACAATCCCCTTTTTATGGTATTCTTAAATAATCAAAAAACTTAAAATATTAACATTTAACTAAAAAATAGACTATTTCTCAACTAAAAAACAATTAGTTCTTTTCATTTGATAACAAACTGGGAACAAAATGGAAACAATTAAGAAAAAACAACTACCAAAATATATGTCAAAAAATGAATATGGATACTATTATTTTGTAAGAAGAATAAGACAAACAAATAGAATATATAAATTTTCATTGAAGACTAAAAATTGTAAAATAGGTAAAAAAATTGTAAGTAGTTTTTTAAAGAATACAGAATATATTTTTAGGAGCATAAGTTTGATAGATTTACACAAGGTAAATGAATTATTAGATAATTACCAAAAGTTAGCATTAATTGAAGATGATATATTAGAACAGAAAAGACATAAAGATTTATCAAGTAAAGGAAAAGATGGAGGACATCCTGATACTATTGAAGAGAACCTAAAAATATTTCAAGATTTAGTTTTTGATACTCAACAAGATAAGATTATTGATAAAGGCAGAAAACTATTAAAAAGAACAACTCCTGAACTTCAAGACTATTTTAAAACACTTACTTCAAAACCTGATATTTATAAGTTTATGACTAAACTAATTAAAAAAGAGGGTGAGATAATAAGAAAGGATTTAAATAGAACAAGAATGAGATTTTCTTCTGATTATCAAACATCTAATATTCAATATATTCCAATTGAAGAAGAACCAAAACTTTTAACAACTAAAACAAAAGTTGAAATTTTAAATAATAGAAAAGAACATTATAAAAATAAACAAAGAAATAAAAAAAATTATAAAAGTAAATATGAAAGTGTTTTAAACATTATTGAAAATGTAAATGATAAAGTATATTTTGAGGATTATACAGAAGAAGATTTTGATGAGATTTTTTATCAAATTGTAGAAGCTCCAAATGGTATAAAAGCCAAATCTTTTTTTAATAAATATCCATTAGAGTGTAGGAAAATTATTGAGGAAAGTAAAAAATCAGGAAAGTACGTTCCTCAAACTTGTTCTACACTTGAAGAAAAGGTAGGTAGAGCAAGAACTTTCTTTAATTATTGTCTTACAAAGAAGTATATAAAAACAAATTATTTGAGTGATTTAGAAGAGTATGGAAATAATACTATTAGACAATTCTCTCTTGAAGAAAAAGAGAGAACTATAATAACCTCATATCAATTAAATAGAATGTTTTTAGAGTGTGATATATTTAAAATTAGAGATATTTATCATAATCAACCAAGTATATTTTTAGTTCCTTTAATTACTTTATTTACTGGAACAAGACTAAATGAATTATGTGGTTTAAGAAAAGAAGATGTTAAAGATGAAAATGGGATATTTTATTTTAGTATTAGAGATAATAATTCAAGAAATATTAAAAGTAAAAAAGGAAATAGAAAAGTTCCTATTCATTCATTTTTAATCAATGAATTAAAGATTTTAGATTATGTTAATAAGTTATCTAATAATTCTTTATTGTTCCCTGATTTAGAGGATAAAAAACATATGTCAAATGGTTATGGTGCATCTGTAAGTAAAGTATTTAATAGATTAAAAACACAGTTTTTAACAGAGGAAGATTTAGAACTAAATAAAATTGATTTTCATAGTTTAAGAACTACATTTATAACAAGATTACATATGGGAGAAGTTGAAGAAGCATTAATTAATGGATTATCAGGTCATAAACAAAATACAATGTCTTATAAGAGATATATAACTTGTGAATTAATGAGATTACAAAAAGAGATTGAAAAGTTATATATTGAAGATATTATGGATAATTTAAAAGTTGTATCAAATAGAATTTTAGATTTAAAAATTTATTAGTATAAAATAATATGACACTTTTTATTAAGTAAGACAAGTATGAAATATAATCAAAGATTATATTTCATTCATATTAATAAAAAAGTAATTTTAATTGTGTTAGACTAATTTAATAAATTATAAAGGTATTCTTGTGAAAATAAAATTACTAATGGTATTAATTTTAATATTTATCACTGGTTGTGGTCAAAAAGTGAAGTCTTTAACTTCTACTGGTTATGCTAATCAATATGAAATTGAAGTTGAAGGAAATACAGGTTTTTCTCAGCCACAAGCAATTTATTTAAAAGCTGTTGAGGAAGCTAAAAAAAAGTGTAAAAGTATGAATAAAAATTATCATCCAATCAGTAAAGACTTTATTCCAGCAGGATTTGCAATTTGGCCTAAATGGATAGTTAGATTTGAGTGTAATAATAATCTTATACCAACTGAACAAAAAATTATAGTACTTGATAGTGATAATTTATCTAAAAAAATAGAAGAATTAAATAAATTATATAAGTCTAAACTTATAACAAAAGATGAATATGATAAAAAAAGAAATGAGTTGTTAGATAAATTCTAACACTCATTAATTTATAAAAAACAATAAATCTCTGATTTTAAAAATGAGTGTAAAAAATCATCAGGCACGTATGGAACTTGAATTAAATTTTTCTCACTTGTTAATCCATCTTTAAAAATAAATCTTCCTTTTTTAAAATCTTGAACTTCAACCCTTGTAATTCTTTCCCTAATATTTTCTTTTAAATCAATAATATTAATATTGTAATCATTTGAAGTTTTTCCTAATATCCTACTTTGTAAATTGTTTGTAATTCCACTGGGTAAAATTGTAGTATCAATCTTTTGACCAAATAAAAACAATAATATCCCTGAACTTCTTCCCTGCATTGATATTAAAGATAACTTATTAAATACCTGGTCCCTTAACTTTTTATCAGGATAACTTGAAATGGCTCCAAATTCATCAAATAAAATTATTCTATAATCAGTTAGTTTTCTAACCTTTTTTTCAATCATCTCTTTTTGAGTAGATTTTAAATCTTCTAAAACTAAATCTAATATATTATTCAATTCCTCTACTGAGCTAATAAATTCAATTTTTTCCTTATCTATATTCTCATAGGATTTTAATTCAACCCCACCTTTTAAATCAATCATATAAAGTTTTTTAAACTTACTAAAATTGAATAAAATGATTAGTTGTAAAAAGTTAGATTTTCCTGAACCTGACTTTCCAATACAAAGTAAATGGTCTAATGTATTTATATCTTTATAATATAAACCTTTTTCATATATCCCTAAAAAGAAAAAATCTTTTTTTAATAACTCAAATGAAATATCATAAAATTCAGGTAATTTATAAAAATTCAATAATACTTTTTTGTTTTTATATTCATAAACTTTAACTTCATAGTTCTCTTTTATCAATCCTAAATAATGAACTATTTGATTTAATTTATTTCTATAATTATCTGTTTCCATTGATATATAGTTTTTATACTCTAATTGAAATGAATTTAAATCTTTACAAACAACTTTTTCAATTAAACTTTTAAACCTATTTTGTTTTTTTGATACAAACTTATCAACAAAGAAACTTCTAAATTTTAAATCATCTTTTGCTGATTGAGATAAACTTAATGAATATGGTAAATTGATATATCTAAAATACTTTATAAAATATATAACTCTTTCAACAAACAATATAGCAAGTAAAAATAATAAAATATTATCCTCTATATTTTTATAATAAATATCTACTAATAAAAAAGAACCAACAATTATAAAACTTCTAAAAAGAAAACTTTTTAGAAATTCTATTAATAAATACAAATCTTATCCTTTATTGATGATTTTAATTTTATCAATACAAGTAAAGAATAGATTACCTTGATAAGTTGATATTGAAATAGGGATTTCAACATTCATTGACTCTTTAATATCTGAAGTATAAAAATCTTTTTCAATTTTTATACTTACAACTTCAAATCCCTTTTTAGGAGAATTTAACATCATTTGAATTTGATAACTTTCTTTTCCTTCAAATTCTTTTTTTAATACTTTTAGCACGCTTCCAACTATTTTAATTTGTGAATACATCTGTTTTTTTACCTTTAAATTTGTAAGACTTCAAAGTCTTTTTTGTTATATATTAATTTTCCATTTTGATAAATTAGAAAATTGACAACTTTTGAAGTGTTTGAACTTTTAACAGTTTCTACAAATACTTCAAATATCTTTTTTGACTGACTTAATGAAAATTGAGTAAATACATTTTTGTTAGTATCAGCATTAAAAACTCTTTTTTTAACTTTTATATTTTCCATAATAAATTGAAACAAACATTTTTTTAATGGTGTGATTTCTTCAATGATTTTTTCTTTAAAATCTTTATTTAATGAGTAATAAACTTTACTGTATATATCAAGAGAAAGTTTTAGATTATTCATTTTAAATTGTCTTATTTTAAAGATAGAACAATAACCTAAATAAATCCTATTTCTTGTTAGTTTATTAGATTTTGTTTTTGTATCATCATCATTTAAAATTAAATTTTTAAACATATATTTTCTAATATAAGAAGAAACAATTTCAACATTAAATTCATTATCTATTATTTGAAAATCTGTTTTAGAAAGTTTATAAAACTTTTTTAGTTGTTTAAATATATTTTCAACTTCTTCAACAAGTTCAGGTTTTACAAATATTAATAAATGAGTATGAGGAATAAAACTTTTATGATATTCAGTTGAATTAATATAATACAATTCACTATCTAACTTTTTTAATCTTTTATAGTAGTGTCTATGTATCTTATTCAAAAGTGTATATCCATCTTTTATTGATTGTTTAATAGTTTCATATTCAAAGTTTTTATTTCTAAAAAACACAATTCTATTTTTTAAAGTTTTACTTGAAAATGGATGAAATTTTGATGGTAAAGTCAAAGTTATATAAATAGGAACTAATCCTTTTTCAAGTGCTATTTTTTCAATAGTTAATGTTTTTTGTAAATTATTATGACTTCTTTTATTTATTCCATTCATATATGAATTATCTAAATTAGTATATTCACCAGTTTTTTTATTTAATACATTTAACTTTTTAGTGAAGTTATTTACAGATTTCTCTTTTTTAAAACTATGTAAAATACAATCTTTTTTTATTTCTTTATACTCTTTTTCAAGTTTAGAGTTTTGTAATGATTTAGAAAATGATATTAACAATTTCAATCTCCATTTTTTAGTATGAAAATTGAAAGGAGGTAATTAACTGTAAGTCTTCAAGTTAGGTTCTATTTATTAAGTTATATTCTCTTACAGAAATTAAGTATTTTTCTTTTTTTTAGTTGTGTTTATTTAACTACAAACCTTTCATATTTAAAATATAAGAAATTTTTTAATGTATTTCAAGAGTAGGAATGATAAATATAAAATATTATGAAATTTTAAGTAAATACAGTATATGATTTAGACAGAAAAAGAACTAATTATTTACAAAAATAAAAATAGTTTCTATCTTTTCACTTGTTTAAATTTAAGGAATATTTAAGAAGTTAAAATTTATAAACCCCTTAAAATAGGACTTTGTTTGTTGTTTATAGAGGAAAACTAGCTCCTCCATTTATTTTCAAACAATCCTCTTATAAAATTTAAACAATAATCCAATCCAACATTAACTAAGACTTTATTAATTCACTTACTATATAGTTAAATATACTTCATTTATAATGAAAAAATAAAATGTAAAATTTATATTATTTTGTGTACTATATAAAAAAGTAATTTTATTAAATGAGGTATAAAATGTTTAGAATAGAGTTATTAGTATCTACTTTAATTACAATTACTTTAATGATTACAGGTATTTATTTACTCAAAAATAATAGTTATTCAATGGAAAGCAATATTGATAAGCTATCTAAACAGATTCTTAGTTCTCAATCATTAGTCCTAGAAAGAAGTATTAAGAAAAGTACTGCAAGTGCAAAAATTCTTGGAAAACATATAGAGAGTGTAAATGGAAGTATGCAATACTTTGAAAAATTTTCTCATGTGCTGTTTAGTTCACTTCAAGGTATAACAAACTTACAATTAGCTCCAAATGGAATAGTAAGTAGAATATATCCATTAGATGGTCATGAAAAAGCGTTGGGACATGATATATTTAAATCAGATAGTAGAAAAAAAGAGGCTTTTATAGCAAAGAAATCAAAAGAACTTACAATTGCAGGACCGTTTACTTTGATTCAGGGCGGAGTTGCAATAATAGCTAGAAACCCTATTTATTTAAAGAAGAATAATTATGATGTATTTTGGGGATTTTCTTCTACTTTGATTTATTTAAAAGACTTAATACAAACAACAAATTTAGAAAAATTAAAAGATAAAAACTATAACTATCGATTAAAAAGAATTCACCCTGATACTAAAAAAATAGATATCTTTGCTGGAACAAAAAACTTTACCACTCAAAAAGTATTTACAGAAGAAATAAATTTACCTAATACAAAATGGTATCTTGAAATTGAATATACAGGGTCATATATCTCAAATATTTTTATGAATACTTTATATATTTTAAATTTTGTTTTATCTCTGTTGGTTGGTTTTTTCATTTACAGACTTTTAAATAAGCCAAAAGAGCTTGAAGATATAAATAAACAATTAGAGATAAAAGTTAAAGAACAAACAGAATATATACAAAAAGATGTTAATTTAATTAGTAAGTATATAGTATATTCAAAAACAGATTTAACTGGTAGAATAAAAGAAGTCAGTGAAGCATTTTGTGAAGTTTCTGGCTATAAAAAAGAAGAATTAATAGGACAGCCTCATAGTATAGTTAGGCATCCTAAAGTTAGTAAATCAGTTTATGAAAATATGTGGAAACTATTGGAGTCAAATAAATCATGGAATGGTGAATTAAAAAACTTAAGAAAAGATGGAAAGGTTTTTTGGGTTGCATTGAATATTGAACCAGAATATGATAAAGATGGTAAAAAAGTAGGGTATTTTTCTATAAAGCAAGATATCACCGCAAAAAAAATATTAGAAGAACAACAAATGAAACTAATACATCAGTCAAAAATGGCTTCTTTAGGTGAAATGATTGGGCATATTGCCCATCAATGGAGACAGCCTCTTTCAACTATTAGTATTTCTGCTAGTGGTTTAAAGTTGAAAAATGAATTAAAATCTATTGAAGAGAATGATATCCCTGTATATTGTGATTCTATAGTAAAAAATGTAAACTATTTATCAGAAACGATTAATACCTTTAGAAATTTTTTAAAAGAACAGAAAGAACAAAAAGAAGTAATTATTCAAAATAGAATAGATATGGCTTTGGATATAGTAAGTAATACATTAAAAGATAATAACATAGAATTAGTAAAGAAAATTAATTATGATAAACCAATATATAAAAATATTATACTAGGAGAACTTTCTCAAGTTATTATAAATATTATTACCAATGCAAAAGATGCTTTAATAGATAGACAAATTGAATCTCCATATATAAAAATAGATTTATTTCTAAAAGAACAAAATATTATAATAACAATAGAAGATAATGCAGGTGGAATACCTATTGGTATTAGAGAAAATATTTTTGAACCTTATTTTACAACTAAGCATGAGTCATTAGGTACTGGATTAGGATTGTATATGAGTTACAATATAGTCACAAAAAGTTTAAATGGTGATATTTATGTGAAGAATACAGATAATGGGGCTAAGTTTTATATTAGTTTACCTATGGATTAGAAAATTAAATAATTATTTGAAACTTCACTGTAGGAAACTTAAAAAAGTTAACTACAATACCTACTATATTTTAAAATATTAATTTACAATCTTTTCTTTAAGCCCATATAATAGATTGAACAAAGTGAAATAGCTCCAAAACTAATAACTGCACCAAGCATTGTATATAAAATTGAAATGTCCATTGTAATTTCCGACCCTGTAAATTAAACTGTGTAAACCCACCAGTTACTTTTTAATCACTTAGTATATTTTTCCATAATCTCACTGAA
>JBLWVX010000015.1:0-59693 GCA_048268245.1 Arcobacteraceae bacterium | reverse complement strand
AATATAAAAGATTTATATATTGATATTGATTTAATACAACTAAGTGAATTTATAAAAGGAAATAAAACAATAATTATTGACTATAAAGGTAATTTATTATCTACAAATGACAATAAAGAAGCTATAGTATTTGAAGCATCAAACCTTGATGAATTAAAAGATGTAAGTGATTTAAAATTATTAGGAACAAAGCTTTTTGAAAAGTATAAACCTGTAATCTCAGGTACAACATGTAAAATAAAGCCTTTAAATAACTGGCAAGAGATTATTGATTTAAATAGAAAAACAATGCTTTATTTTGACCATCAAAGTGATGGAGTTGAAATCTTTGAAGATTCAATTTTAGAGGATTATGGTTGGCATGCAAGTGCTTTAGAGGTTAATTATAGACAAATTAGTGACTTCATAGAAGAAAACTGTGAAGGTGTTTTAGTGTGTTATGATAATGAGATACAATTTAGTGGCTTTGCAATAGAAGATAATATAGAAGAATTAAGAGTTTCAGCAAAACAGTTTATTATAAAAGAAGCTAAAAAAAATATTGAAACTGGTGTTGTTGATTTAGATGATGAAGATGCTCAAGAAGCTTGTGAGTTTTTTGGTATAGAGGAATAAAATGGAAGAATTGATTAGAGACTGGGGATATTTAGCCCTTTTTGCATACTCATTTGGTGGGGGCTTTGTTGGTTTAGTATTTGCAGGGATTTTATCTTATGCAGGTGATTTAAACTTATATATTTGTATCTTAGTAGCAGGTGTATCAAACTTTTTGGGAGATCAGTTTCTTTTCTTTTTAGCTAGAAAAAATAAATCATATGCTAAAGATATGATGAAAAAATATGGTAGAAAAATTGCAATGGCTCATTTACTTATGAGAAAGTATGGCTCATTTGTAGTGTTTTTCCAAAAATATATCTATGGTATAAAAACATTAATACCTCTTGCAATGGGACTTACAAAGTACTCAGGTGTTAAGTTTTCTATTTTAAATATATTTGCAACTGCTCTTTGGGCATGTGTAGTAGGTTATGCTTCTTATGCTGCAGGTGAAGTTATTTTAAGTTCAGCAGATGAATTTAAATATGTTGGTTTAGGAATTGTAGCAGTAATACTTCTTACAGTTTCTTACTATTTCAAAAAAATATAAAGGCTATGAAATTTCTACATTTAATCAATTAAATTTAAAAGATGAGTTTGTAAAGAACTTAGACTCTTTAGAGTATAAACAGATGACAAAGATACAAGAGTTGTCTTTGCCTCATACTTTAAGTAATAAAGATATTATTG
Organism: Arcobacteraceae bacterium; assembly: GCA_048268245.1. Classification (GTDB taxonomy): domain Bacteria; phylum Campylobacterota; class Campylobacteria; order Campylobacterales; family Arcobacteraceae; genus Arcobacter_B. Next base: position 58,406 of record JBLWVX010000015.1, on the reverse strand, counting down.
CAAAAGCAAAAACAGGTTCAGGAAAAACAGTAGCTTTTTCAATACCTATAGTAAATAAGTTAGATGTTAAAAAATTTAAAATACAGTCCTTAGTTTTGGCTCCTACAAGAGAGTTAGCAAATCAAATAGCGCAAGAAATAAGAAAGTTATCACGTCATATTCATAATGTAAAAGTTTTAACTTTAACAGGTGGAGTTCCCTTTAAACCACAAGTGGCTTCACTTTTTCATGGGGCACACATAATTGTAGGAACTCCAGGAAGAGTACTGCAACATATAAATGAAGAGAATATAAATTTTGAATCATTAAATACATTTGTTTTGGATGAAGCAGATAAAATGCTTGATATGGGATTTTTTGATGATATCAAGTTAATTATTGATGAGCTTCCAAAACAAAAACAATCTATGCTATTTTCAGCAACTTATGAAGAAGGAATTGAAAGTTTAGCTTCATTTGTTTTAAATGAACCTGTAAAAGTAGAAGTTGAAGATGAAGAAAAAGTAAATATCAAACAGATTGTATATAAGGCAGATGAAGCTATAAAGACTTCAATAATTCCATCATTAATTAGTTCAAATGAAGCAAATACAACTCTAATATTTTGTAATACAAAAGTTAAATGTGAAGAGTTAGCTGATGAATTATATGAGTTAGATTTAGATGTTTTAACACTACATTCTGATTTAGAGCAAAGAGATAGAGATGAAGTGATAACTTTATTTGCAAGTAAGTCATATCCTATCTTGATTGCAACAGATGTAGCTTCAAGAGGTTTACATATTGATGATATTGATTTAGTAATAAATTATGATTTAGCAAGAGATGAAAAAGTTCATACCCATAGAATTGGAAGAACAGCAAGAGCTGGTAAAGGTGGTATGGCAATATCTTTATATGAAACTTGGGAAGAAGAAAAAATAGAGGATTTAAAAGAGTTTTTTGATGATATTAAATTTAATGAAATCTCAAATATTAAAGAGAACTCATCTTTTAAAATTGATAGTGAATACAGAACACTATTTATAAATGGTGGAAAAAAACAAAAATTAAGAGCAGGGGATATTTTAGGTGCTTTAACAGCAGGTCTTGGTCTTGATAAAACAAGTGTTGGTAAAATCACATCTTATGATTTTTGTTCATATGTAGCAATAAAAAAAGAAGATATAAAAAAAGCACATGATGGCTTAAGTAATAAAAGAATTAAAGGAAAATATTTTAGAGTTTTTATAAAGTAATATATTTCGAAAAGTAACCAAGTTTTTAAAAGTGTTGATGAGAGTATTTTCATTCTTCACTTTTAGAACTTTTTTAATATAATTAAATAATTGGGAGAAATATAATACATATGATAAATAAAATTTTAAACTATTTTCTACTTAAAAATACACTTTTCCTTAAAATTATTTTAGTTTTTACTTTACCTGCAATAGGTATGCTTTATTTTAGTACAGTTTTAGTTTATGAAAAAGTACAAACTTTAAATGAAGTAAAAAATGTACAAAAAAATATTCAGTATACATTAATCTCTCAAAAATTGATTCATTCTTTACAGCGCGAAAGAGGAATAAGTGCTATTTATATACATTCGAAAAAAAATCTAGAACAATTAAACCAACAAAAAGCACTTACAAATAGTGCTTATGAAAACTATTTGAATAGAACTTTAAACTTAGAGTTAAATAATAAAACAATTGAGAACATAAACGATATTAAACTTAAACTATATAAGCTTGAACCAATAAGACAAAGTGTACTGAGTGCTAATAAAAATAGTAAAAGTTCTATTTTTCGAGATTATACAAACATAATAAATTATTTAATAAATAGTTTAACAACTATAAAACCAGTAAATTCGGCTACAGATTTTAATAATAGATTCTCATATTTAGTAAATCTACTAGTCTTAAAAGAGAACATGGCTATTCAAAGAGGAATTATAGCTATGGCTTTTGCTTCTAATAATATAGAACAACAAACAATAAATGAATTACAAAAAAATATTGTTTTAGAACAAGAGAACATAAAACAATTTTTTATTAAAGCAAGTAAAAAAGAAGTAGAGAAGTTAAACTCTCTTTTACAATTAGATGAAGTAAAAAAAGTAAATGAAGTAAAAAATTCTTTATTAAATAATAAAATTCCTACAGATATCACTTTAACTCAATGGTGGGAAATAGCAAGTGTTAAAATTGAAGTACTAAACGATATTTATGACTTTGTAGTACTAGAAACTTCTAAATATTCAAAAGATTTACAAACAGAAGCTTATATGGCACAGATATTTAGCTTAGCATTCCTATTAGTGTCTTTTTTAACATTAATTAGTCTTTTCTTTGTTTTAAGAAATATTGTTTCAAATGAACAAAAGAGTTTTAATAAAATTAAAAAACAACAAGAAGTATATAAACTTCTAAATAAAACAAATAAGTTTTTAATAAAAATCAATAATGAAAAAGAGTTGTTTTCTGAAATATGTAAATTAATTTATGAGAATAGAAATATGTCATTTGGGTTTATTTATAAGATAAAAAGACATAATAATTTTAAAGTTATTGCTCAAGAGGGTGAACTTAAAGATCTTTTAAATGAGAAACTTAGACGTGAAGAAAAAAGAGACAACTTAATTAAAAAAGTATTAGAATCAAACAATAATATAATTGTTAATGATTATGAAGAAGATAATATTTCAGTATTAACTGATGTTGCTGGAACATATGATATAAAATCTTCTGCAGCTTTTCCTATTAAAAAATTTGAAAAAATTGATTCGGTTTTAGTTTTATACTCAAATGAAAAAGAGTTTTTTGATGAAGAAATAGAAATTCTTTTTGGAAAAATGATAAATGACATGAGTCATACTTTAGAAAGAATTGAGTATGAAAAAACAAGAAAAGATCAAGAAGCTGAATTAAGACTTGCATCTTATGCTTTTGAGTCAAATGAACCTATGATTATTACAGATAAAGACTCGTTTATAATTAATGCAAATAATGCTTTTTGTAAGGTAATGGGATATAGTAAAAAAGATGTAATTGGAAGACGTCCTAGTATGTTTAAATCAAAGCATCAAGATAAAGAGTTTTATAATAAACTTTGGTATGATTTAACAAAAAATGGGTCATGGTCTGGTGAAATTTACAATACAAAAAAAGATAAGAAAAAGATACCTTTAAGATCAACAATTACAGCAATAAAAGACAATGAAGGACTAGTAACTCACTATTTAGGGCAGTATATTGATATTAGTGAACAAATAGATAAACAAAAAGTATTAGAATATCAAGCTACTCATGATAATCTTACTGGATTACCAAATAGATTATTATTGCTAGATAGAATTGAACATGCAATTACAAAAACTATAAGACATGATATTGTTGGGGGTCTTATTTTTATTGATCTTGATAACTTCAAACAAATAAATGATACTTTAGGACATGATATAGGGGATAAACTTTTATTTGCTGTAGCTCAAAAGTTAAAAGAAAGTATACGTCAAGAAGATACAATTGCTAGAATTGGTGGAGATGAATTTATAGTATTAGTTGATTGTATTGGATCAAATAGTGATGAAGCAAAAGAGAATTTGGCTATCTTAGCTCAAAAAATAAAAGAGTCTTTAAATAGTATCGAGTATATACATGGACATAAAAATATATCAACTCCAAGTATTGGGGTTACTTTATTTAAAGACTCTTCTGTAACAGCAAGAGATATTATAAAACAGGCAGATACAGCAATGTATGCAGCTAAAAAACAAGGTAAAAACTCAGTAGAGTTTTTTAATTGATTTATGCTAGAATTTTGCTTTTAAAAAATAAAAGGAATTAAAATGAAATCAGCAAGTGCAAGACACTTATTAGTAGAATCAGAAGAATTATGTAATGAATTAAAACAAAGAATTGCAAATGGTGAAAAGTTTGAAGATGTTGCAAAAGAGTATTCAAAATGTCCATCAGGTGCACAAGGTGGAGATTTAGGTACATTTTTCCAAGGTCAAATGGTTCCAGAATTTGATAAAGTAGTATTTAATGATGAATTAAATGTAGTTCACGGACCAGTTCAAACACAATTTGGATACCACTTATTAGAAACAACTGCTAGAAACGACTAATTAAAAGAGAGTTTAACTCTCTTTTATACTTCAAAACAAGATAGATTTACTCCTCTTTAAGAAAAACTTATTATAATATATTTATGCAACTTAGTTGCAAAAAAATAAATAAGAATAAATTATGGAAATTATAAAATCAAATATTGCAAAACTTCCATCTAAACATGGAAAGTTTTTTATTAAAGCTTATAAGCAAGATAATCAAGAACATTTAGCGATTATGAGTGAAAATTTTACTCAAATAGAAAATCCTTATGTACGAGTACATAGCGAATGTCTAACAGGTGATGCATTAGGAAGTTTAAAATGCGATTGTCAAAATCAATTAGACTTAGCATTAAATTTCATTTCAAAGCAAGGTGGTTTAGTGATATATCACAGACAAGAAGGACGAAATATAGGTTTATTAAATAAAATAAATGCTTATGCTCTTCAAGATAAGGGAAGAAATACTGTAGAGGCTAATTTAGAACTTGGATTTGCAGAAGATGAAAGAGATTATAGTGTAGTTAAGTTTATTTTTGAAGACTTAGATATAAGTAGTATTAAGCTTATTACAAACAACCCAAAGAAAATAGAATATATAAACTCTTTAGGTGTAAAAATAGTTGAAAGAATTCCTGCTATCACAGAGGTAAATGAGTTTAATAAAAACTATTTAAATACTAAGAAAGAACATTTTGGGCATATGCTATAGGGGAATTACTATAGTAAATTTTGCACCTTTTAGCTTTTTGTTTTCATGTGTATAAAGATGATTACAAACACTAATAGTGCCTTTACAATATTTTGAGATAAGCTCATGAGACATGTAAAGGCCTATTCCTGTACCCAATGATTTGTGCTTTGTTGTAAAGTATGGTTCAAAGACTTTATTTAGAACTTCTTCTTTTATTCCCTTTGCACTATCTAAAAACTCAATTTGTAAGTATTTGTCTTTTTGTTTAATATCAATAAAAAAGTATCTGTCTTCTGTTTTTATCTCTTTTTGTTTAAAGGCATCTTTTGCATTATTACAAATATTTATAAAGGCTTGAATTAAGATACTCTCATTTGAGTATAAATCATGATTTTTATCGATTGTAATCTGAGTTTTTATGAAGTTGTTTTCGAAAACATTTTTAGTTAAAGATTCTAAATCATTAATCACTTTTTTAATGCTTATAATATTCATAGATTCACTATCAGCCATAAAAAAGCTTCTAAAATCATCAATAGTCTTAGATAAGTAGTTTGCTTGTTTTATGATATTATCAGAGGCTTGGATGAGCTCATCTTTTTTTAGTTCATTATTTATTTCTAATGAAAATTTTGTACCACTAGCAAGTGTTGTAATCACAGATAAAGGTTGTCTCCATTGATGTGCAATGTTTCCAAGCATCTCCCCAATAGCTGCAATTTTTGATTGATTTAATAGAAGCTTTTGGTCTCTTATTCTTTCTTGTTCTAGTTTAGATTTCTTCTTAAAAATATATATTAATATAATAAGTAATATTATTATAGAAACAAGTGTATATATTAAAAGAACTATAATCTTAAATTTTTTAGTTTCATCTACAACTACTTGTTTATGAAGTTGATTCCATTTAATTTTTTCAATATGTTCAACTATCTTATTTACTTCTTGTTTATTTTGAAAAAGAGTTTTTCTATTATTTGAAGTTAATTTAAGTAAGTTTTTTTCTAATATTGAAATTGAATTTAAAATATGATTTTTTAATTTATCTATATCTTTATAATTTTTTAATTCAAAGGCATATAAAAAACCAAGCGAGGCTTCAAGATAGTCTAAACTATCATAAATTAAATCTTCATCATTTTTCAAAAAGCCTTTAATTGCGAGATTATAAGCTTTTTCATTTAAGATAGATACTTTTAAAATATGTCTTACTGATTCATTGGTAATGAAAAATTTCCCTACTTCATTTACTTTCATAGGTACGTATTTTGTATATCCATACCAAAAGTAAGAAGCACTAATTGCTAAAAAAAGTATAAAAAATAAAATATATAAAAACTTGCTTTTCATATAACTACTTAAATTTAATGCTTTTTATCATCCAAATCCATTTGGGTAGATTTTTTGCAAAGTTTTCATCAGCAACTTGGTATTTAGGAAAGACTATTCTTAGAGGACCTTTTTTATCATATCCAACAATTTTATTTTTAATTCTTGTTACTAAAAGGATATTATATTTTTCCCACTCTTTTTTTGTTATTGTAATTTGATATCCATCTAGTGCTTTAAAATCAATGTTTTTTACACTATTTTTCCCAAAGTAGTTTGCAAATACTTTTAAATCAACACCTGAGTAGTTTGTTTTTTTCTTTGTGTATGGGTCTAAAACATTATATGTTTGAAGTCCTAATTTTTCAATCTCTTTTATAGAAACTCTTTTTTTTATATGCTCTTTTACTTCTCCTGTAAATTTAATAGTTTTTTTTGACATGTCATCTTTAGCAAAAAGTGAGCAAAATAATAGTGTAAAAAATAATAAGTACTTCAATATAGACTCCATATATTTAAATATAATGAAGATTATAACATTGTTGCTATAAAATAGACTTGATAAAATATGTTTTATATAATTAATAAGTATCTTTATTCTCTACTTCTTCATCCCATAAAATAGATACTCCATACTCTTCATCAGGAATTACATATTTAAAATACTCTCCTGATCCTTTTCTTCCATGAAGTCGTATAATAGTTTGACCATCTTGTAATAATTTTTTCATTTCTCTTTCACTAAAACTTCTTTTATTCCATCTTAAAAAAGCATTTGAGTAAACTCTAAATCTACATGTAGAATCAGCAGTAAATACGTACTGTTCACTTTCATCATACTCTTTCTTTGCATTTTCACATGAGTAAAGTTTTATTTTTTTACCTTGTGCTGTAATATTTCTTGAGCTTACAATTCCTTTGCAGTAAGGGCACTCTCCTAATATCATCTAATATCCTATTTTTTGATGGAATTTTAACAAAAAAAGTTTATTTTTGTATAAAGTATTACAGATTGAAATATAGATTTAAGAGCTTAAGCGAAAATCTTAAGGATAATCTCTTTTAGCTCTTTTTTCATAGTTTCATTTAGTGTTTTTTTATTTGAGTAAATATAAAAAGGTACAGTATTTAACATAGAGTGTTTAAGTCTTTTTCTAAGAGTTGAAATTTCATCTATATCAATTAAAGATTCACCATCATATAAGCAGAAATCTTTTTGAATACCAATTTTAAATGATACTATTTGGTAAGTAAAAAATAGTTCATCTTTTTTATTTTCCCATCTTTTAGTGAATGCATCTAACTCTTTTTGTAGTGTTTTAGCTCTATTTTCAGTTATATATCCAAAACTCTCTCTAAATTTATATCTTTGAACTGTTTCAAAACCTAGCTCTTTATAAAACTCATTTAGATTTTTCCAGTGTGATTTAAATCTTCTTTTTCCAAAAAGTACTTCTTCAAAACAGCAAAGATATTTCTTGTCTTGTGCTGTTAATATTTTTTTATCTTTGATATAAAAATACTCTTTCTTGAATAGTGAAATTAACCAGTTTTCATCAAGCATTGAAATAGTATCTAGTTGTTTTTCTACATCTTTATCTTCATTAAAGTTCCAAAGCATTGATATGTTATCTTCATTATTTGCAGATTTAATTTTGTCATTAAAATAGTTGTTTGATAAATATAAAACTACATTTTCTAAAAGAGCATCTGTTTTTGCAATACCATGATTATAAATTACTTTTTTATATAAATTAAATCTCATTTCTAACATATGTTCTATGTCAATTAGTGACATATCAAAGAAACTTAAATAGAATTTATTGTTTTGTTCAACTAACACAGCTTGTTTTGTGATTCTAATATGATCACTTGGTCCTGTAATATATCCACTTGCAAGCATATCTCTATTTACATAATCAAGTCTATCAGCATCAACAGTACTATCTATATAATTATGTAAAACTTTAAAGTCAAAACCATTATAAACTTTTTCTTCTAGTATTAGTAGACATAGTTTTTTTATTAGTTTTATATACTCTTTATCTATACTTTTTTTAAGTAAATCTTCTACTTCATAATCAAAAAGAAGTGTTAAAAGGTTTTTTCCTATTGCTTCATGAAGTACTTCTTGTGAGTCTTGAGTTATTTCCTCATATTTAGCTTTAAATTCAAGCTCTTTTTTAAGTAAGCTCTCTTTATTCACTTCTTTTTCTATAATCTTTCTATAAACCTTTTTTAAGGCATACTCTATTTGATGAGAGAAAGGAAGATGTCCTACATCATGTAAAAGTCCTACTATTCTAATAGTCTGTAAAACAATACAGTATGAAACTCTATGAGCTTTTGATTTTGTAGGAATATTAAATTGATACAAAGCTTTGTTATCAAAATACTCCATATCTTTTAAATCAAGTTTTAAAGCTTCTTCTTCAATGATTTTTAGTATTACATCTTTTAGTGAATCTAAAAAATCGTTTTTTGTTTTTTTATTTGCATTTAAAAGAGAGTTTTTAAACATAAATGAAGCTAAATGCATAGTCCCAAGTGAATGTATAAACCTCTTTGTTGTAATAGACGGGTAAGAAAAATATGCTAATGCATTTTGTGTGATAAATTGTAATCTATTTACTATTTTTGTCTGTAATAACTTATCTTCTAATTTTGTGTACTCTATATGATTATAGATAGTATCATTTATTAATCTATTTTGTATTTTAAATCCTTATTAATTCTCTTTTTTCTTTTCAAAAATTCGCTCAGTAAACTGTGCAAATTTACCTCTTACTGCTTTATCAAGTTCAATTGCAAACATATTTAATTCATCATGTTTACTACTTGTTTGTTTTAATAAAGTTGTAAGACCGTTATTGTATTTATTTAAATATAAATTATCAATTTGTCGGTTTGACCCAATAACAATTGCCATACAAGATTCATCTAGTCTTGATAAAATTAGTTGAGTTGTTTTTTCACTTGAATTTTGCCACTCATCCATAATAACAATTGCTCCGGATAGAGTTCTTCCTCTAGCTTCTCCTGGCCATAAAGTTTCAATACAATATTTAGATTGTATTTCACTTATTTTTGATTCAATTGATTCTTTATTATCTGTATTTTCACTTTTTTTCAGCTGTTTTTTTGCTATAAATTCTAAAGTATCATGCAAGGCCATATTATATATTCTAAACTTTTCATCATTCCCTGCAAGATAACCAATATCAGCACCTTTATCAAGAGATTCTATTGAATTTCTTACATATACTATTTTATCATATAAACCTAAATCTATAAGTCTAATTGCACTTACTATTGACATAAGTGTTTTACCACTTCCTGCTTTTGCATCAATTACAAGTAAATCATACATATTTGATAAAATAGCTTTTGTAAATAGTTTTTGTTTTAAGTTTACAGGCTTTACGTTTAGTGATTTAAAGTCACTCTCTTTTAAAACATCAAGTTTACCATTATAAACAATACCATAAGTAGAGTTTCCATCTGGACTTTCAAAACTATATGAAAAGTTTTCATATAAGTAGTGTTCGTCTACATTAAATATATTCTTTTTATCTAAACTATTAAAATTACTTGAATCAAAGTCAAGCTTTTTAACAAACTCAAAGCTTGGAACTGTTGATTTATCATCATGTAAAGTCTCTGTTTTTAAACCTTTAAATAAAGCAAAGGTTCTAGCATAAACATCAAGAGATAGAAAAACAGTCTGTAACCCTTTATAGTATTCTTGAGCAATAGATGCAACTTCAATGATTCTTTTGTCATTACTTTCACTTATATGAATTTGCTCTATTTGTGTGTCATAGACATCTTTTGAAATGATATGTAAATTTAATTCATTATTAAAAAATTTTACTACTTTAAAGCCTATTTTATAATCAACTTCTTTTATTTTCATTTTGGCTAATAATCTAGCAAACTCTCTTGAGTAAAAACCTAATTCATTTGTCAATTTCTTCTTATCTTCAAGTTCTAGTAAAACGGTTTCTGGGATTACAATATGGTTGGTTTTATTGTCAGATATTTTATAAAGATTTTGAACGTTTTGTAAAATGATATTTGTGTCTAATACATATATTTTATCTTTCATAAAAAAAGTCTAGCACATATAAGTTACAAAATAATAACAGTCTTGCATTAAAACTATACTTTGGCTATAATAATTTTCATTAAAAATAACTATTAAAAAATAAATAATTATAGGTTTTCTTGTGACAAAATTTAAGAGAAACAATATTAAAAATCTTCTAAAAACTTCATTGGATCTTGCAAATGAAGCAATTTATTTAATAGACTCAAATGGTAAAATCCTTTTAGCTAATACAACAGCTTGTCAAGCTTTAGGGTATGATAAAAAAGAAGTATCAACTTTAAATGTTTTTGATGTGGATGTATTAGTCAAAACTAAAGAAGAGTATAAAGAAAAGTTTGAATTATTTAAGCAAAATAATCCAGCTAGTGCTTCAGTAATAGAATCCATACATAGAAGAAAAGATGGAAGTACCTTCCCCGTAGAGATAAGTTCAAGACTAATTGAAATTGATGGTAAAGAACATCTAATATCATATGTATTGGATATTTCCCATAGGGTTAAACAAGATGAGGAATTAAAGCTTTATTTTGAATTTATTAAAGAATCAAGTGATATGATTTTTTTAGTTGACTTTCAAAGTCAAAAAATAGAGTTTGCAAATGAGAAAGTTTGCAAAGTTTTAGACTATAGTTTAGAAGAGTTAAAAACTATGAGGATTTCCCAGTTAAGAGAAGGTATTCTAGACTCAGCAGAAATACCAGAAATTTTTAAAGATATAAAAAATAAGAAAAGTATGATTACATATGGTAAATATATTGGCAAAAATAATAACAGTGTTTTTGTTGAGACTTCGTTAAGTTTAAAAAGTTATCATGGTAAAGATTATATTATGGCAATTTCTAGAAATATTAGTGAAAGATTAGAGATTGAGAAACAAAGAGAAGCTTTAAATAGAAAACTTGAAAACTATAATAATACACTAAAAGAAGAAGTTGCAAAAATAAAAAGTGAGCTTACAGAGTATGAAAATATCATGCAAAGACAAGCTAAAATGGCAGCAATGGGTGAGATGTTAGAAAATATAGCACATCAGTGGAGACAGCCCTTATCAATCATTTCAGTTTTATCAACAGGAATGAAAATACAAAATGATACGGGAACACTTGATAAACAAACTTTAACAAATGGATTAAATGATATAAATACAAGTTCTCAGTATCTTTCTAAAACAATTGATGATTTTAGTAATTTTTTTAAACCAAGTTATAAAAAAACAACATTTAATATCAATGAAGTTATTGAATATACAATAAATCTTACTAAAACAAATTTTAAATCTCAAAACATAAAAATAGTTGAGAATATTATAGATTTAGAGGTTTTCACTTTTAAAAATGAACTTATTCAAGTGCTTTTAAATATCCTAAATAATGCTGGTGATGAGCTTTGTAAAGGTGATAAAAAAAGAAAACTAATAATGATTGAAACTTATGAAAATGATGAACATTTATTTATAAAAGTCTTAGATAATGCAGGAGGAATTAAAAAATCTATAATAAATAGAGTTTTTGATCCATATTTTACTACGAAACATAAATCACAAGGTACTGGAGTAGGGCTTTATATGTGTGAAACTATAGTAAAAAAACATATGCAAGGACTAATTGAGGTTGAGAATAAAGAGTTTATGTTTGAAGATGAAAAGTATATAGGTGCACAATTTATATTAAGATTACCAAAAAAATAATATTGGCACTATTGTCTATTGAGTGCTAAATTTTATTGAAATTTAAGTTATATGTATTTATAATTACAGTAACTTTAGTCACAAACACTAAAGTATACTTTTTTATTACGGTAAGGAGGTTGAAAAGGTTTGACTAAAATTTAGATAATTTTTTTATATAAGAGTTAATAGCACTCTATTTTTTAAGTAATTTCCCTGATATTATAGAAGACATTAATAGTTAAAACTCCCGTTTTATAAAATATAGGCAAAATGCCTATATTTTAAACTTTTGAAAGTTTTACTAACTGTTCAATCATATTTTTAGCACTATCTTCATTTAACTGTTTTTCATAAGTTGTTAAAAGTTCTCTAGCTAAGATATTTGCACCTAAGTGTTGGAACATGATTCTCATAGCTTGAAGACCTTTTGCTCCACCTCCACCACTGTGAGTTGCTAATCCTACAACTTTCTCATTGAAAGCATCTCTCCAATCTTTTGTTGATCTTGAAGTCCATGCCATAGCATTGTTTAATACAGGAGGCATTACTCCATTATACTCAGGAGCAATTACAATAAATGCTTTTAAACTTAAAATTGTATTTGCTAAATCTAAAGCAGTTTCTGGTATTCCATTTCTTTCTTCTTCTACTGTACTATATAATGGTAAATCTAAATCAACTAAATTGATTAGTTCAACTTCATAACCTGATTTTATAGCAAGCTCTTTTAATTTATCACCTAATTTTCTATTGTTATTTGCACTTGCAACTAATATACCAATTTTTGACATATTTAATTCCTTATAATTTATAATATTTTTAAAAGTATATCTTATTTATTACTAATAAAGTGGAATTGTTATATGATTTTAATTAAATTATAATAAAATAGATACACAATAAAAAGTAATTATAAAAAATATCCTTTATATTATAAAATACACATCACTTTTTCTATCATTTTAGTCCTTTATGTTAGATAGAATTTTTTTTAAATAGTTGAAAGAATCATTGATTTCAGAGGTAGATAAATTAGAAGAGCTTTCAAGTAATTGAAGTTTTTCACAGATATCATCTAAAGCAAGATTTAAACAAGAGTTTTTAATATAATGAGCTTTTGATGATATGTTTTCAAAGTCATTATCCTCAATAAAAGATTGAAGTTCATCTAAATCCTTGTGAATTTCTTTTTTAAACTTGTTAATAATCATTAAAGCTATATTCTCAGAAACACCAAGCTTATTAATAACCTTATTAATATCAATTCTAAATACTTCATCATTGTTTGTAATAATATCTTCTTTAGATATATTAGAAGAGATATCTTTTTGAATATTTAAAAACTTGTCAAATATAAACTTTAAATCATTAGTATTAACAGGCTTAGATAAATACTCATTCATACCAATATTTAAGAATTTTTCCCTATCACCTTTAATGGCATTAGCAGTTAAAGCAATAATAGGAATAGTACCTAAGGCATTTTGCTTTTCATGTTCTCTAATGGCATTAAATGCCTCAATACCATCCATAATAGGCATATTAATATCCATTAAAACTAAATCATAAGCCTCAGGATTAGAGATAAACTCATCTAGAGTTTCTTTGCCATTAGGTTTAATAGTATAATTAAGACCGAAACTTTCTAAAATATAAGAGATTAGTTCCTGATTAGCAAGGTTATCCTCAGCAACTAAAATGTTTCCATTAAAAGATTGTGCTAAAGTATCTTCCCTAAGAGAAGGTATAGAGTCAACAGCTTTTTTCTGAAGATCTTGTAGAGCATCATTAACCTTAGAAGCATAAAAAGGTAAAGATAAAGCTTGTTCATTTTCATTTAAAATAAGTTTCGATAAATCCTCTTCATACTCAAATAAAATTAAAATAGGATTGTCCTTATTAACATTTCTAAACTCATCTAAATTGCCATCTTTATCATAATTAAAGATATAAATATCTTTAGATGAAGACTTGTTAATATTGATAGTTCCAAAGATAGATAAATACCTTTTAATATAATGATATAAATCATTGTCAGTATTTTCCACTTTGAAATTTAAATGATGTAAATAGTCTTTGTTTGTATGAATAGAATCATCACAAATATCAAATGTTAAATCAAAGAAGAATCTAGTTCCTAAACCAATAGAACTTTCAATACCAATTTTAGAGCCTAAAGCTTGAATAATATGAGAACAAATACTTAAACCTAAACCAGTACCTTCAAACTCTCTTGTTGATTTATGGTCAACTTGAATGAAAGGTTTGAATACATTGTCAAGTTTGTCACCAGGGATACCAATACCAGTATCTTTAACTTCAAAGTTAATAGTAGCTTTGTTATTAATCATATTTTTAAGAAATATGTTAAGTTCAACTTTACCATGATGAGGAGTAAACTTAATAGCATTAGATAAAAGATTAGAAAGAACTTGTCTGATTCTAACACCATCAGTTAAAATACACAGAGGGATTTTATGGTCAATATTAAAAATAAGTTTAAGATTTTTTTCAATAGCATTTTTAGAAAAAAGCTCAATAACATGCTCAGAGATAAAATATAAATCAGTAGTGTCAATAGTAATATCAAAGTTGCCACTTTCAATTTTAGAAATATCTAATATATCATTAATAATAGATAGTAGTGAGTTGGCACTAGACTGAATGATTCTAGCTTGTTTAAGCCCATGAATATCCAAAGATTTAGATTTACAAAGGATATCAGAGAAACCAATAATAGCATTTAAAGGTGTTCTAATTTCATGACTCATATTTGCTAAGAATATAGACTTCGCCTCATCCGCTTTTTGGGCTTTAATTTGAGAATTTATTACGTCAGTAATATCAAGCCTAATAGCTAAAAACTCTTCTATTTCATTTTCATAGTTTAAAATAGGAACAATAGTAGTATTTACGTAATAAGCACTGCCATCTTTAGCTTTGTTTTTTATCTGTCCTTTCCAAATTTGTTTATTTAAAATTGTATTCCATAACTCTTCAAATAAACTTTTTGGCATATCAGGATGTCTTACGATATTATGGTCTTCGCCAATTAACTCATTTCTTTCATATTTAGAAGTTCTAACAAATTCATCATTTACTAAAGTGATTTTTCCATTTTTATCTGTTTTTGATACTATAGCACTTAAGTCAACAGCTTTTTTATATTGACTTAAAAGTTTATTGGCATTTTTTAAATCTTGAGTTCTATTTTCTACTTCTGATTCAAGTGTTTCTTTTGCTTTTTTATGTTCTTTTTCATTTCTTTCCGAAATAATATTATAGTGAATAGCTAAAATGAGAATAAAGAATATTAAAATAGATACCATTATTAAAGTTTGTTGAGTTGTTAAAATAAACTCATTTTTATATGGCATACTAACTTCAATAACACCTCTTACATCACCAATTTTCCAATCGTTTCTTGGTGTGTCTGGTCTTGTATTATGACAATTTACACAAGACACATCAGTAAATGTATCAGCAATAGCAACTTTATATTTTTTAATATTATTAAATTCAACTTTTTGAGTATAAATTTTCGTGGGATTATTTATAAGATAACTAAGTGTCATCTTTTCATGATCTTTTAAAACTCTATCTTGTCTGTTAGGAAAAGGATAATTACTATATATCTTTATTTCAATTTCATTTTGGGGCAAAATTAAACTTAAGTCATGTAGAAATGTAGCAGGCAAGGGAACCGTTTTTGCATTTGTTTCATGGTCATAATTTATGTCTATACCTTCATGTCCTTTGATTTTGTTTATAACATTTTTAGTATAGTATGCTCTTGTCTTTTTTAAATTATCAATTAGCTCTTCAGCTTTTTGCGTCATTTGTTCTTTGTTGTTTTGATCAGTATATTTTGGGATTATAAAAATTATAGATATAGTAAGTATTATCGTAATTACAAAAATTGGACCTGTAAAAGGATTAAAAAAAGGGCCTAAAATTCTTTTTAATAAATTCATTAGTTTTCCTCTTGAAATGAATTATAAATACTTTTTACTTCATCAATATTTTTAATAAAAAGCTCAACAATTTTCGGGTCAAAGTGTTTGCCTTTTTCTTCAATTAAAAGATTTAAAGCATCTTCAAAAGTCCATGCTTTTTTATATGGTCTATGAGAGGTTAAAGCATCAAATACATCAACAACTGCAACTATTCTTCCATAAATGTGAATATCCTCACCTTTTAAACCTTTAGGATAACCAGAACCATCATATTTTTCATGATGATTAATAGCAATTATAGCGCCTGCTTGAAGATATTCACTTTTAGAGTCTTTTAGTATTTCATAACCAATTTGAGCATGTGTTTTTATTACTTCAAACTCTTCTTTATCTAATCTTCCAGGTTTTAATAAAATACTATCTTCAATTCCAACTTTTCCTAAATCATGAAAAGGTGAAGCAAAATATATAATGTCTTGCTCTTTTTCATCAAGTTTATACTCTCTTGCTAACATTTTAGAATAGTGAGCAACTCTTGATACATGTGAAGCTGTTTCGGGGTCTTTATATTCTGCTGTTTTTCCTAAAATATTTAGTGTTTCATGTTCTCTGTTTATTAACTCTTTTGTTGCGATTTTTACTTCCTCCTCAAGAAGTTTTGCTTTATCTTCTATTAAAAGAGTATTTTTATATAGATTTAGTAAGTTTAAAACTCTTGCTTTAAATAAGGTTGAATTTACAGGTTTATTTAAAAAGTCATTAGCTCCTGCAAGAAAGGCTTCACTATGAATATCTTGATCATTTGCTGCTGTAATCATAATAATAGGTGTTTTAGTATTGTTTTTTCTAAATTCCTTGATAAATTCAAGGCCATTTAGTTGAGGCATCATATAATCTATTAATATCATATCCACAGGGTTATTTAAGACATGTAAAAGTGCATCTAAAGGCTCATTGAAGCTCTTTACATTCAGACCCATATCATTACAAAAAGCTTCAATTAAAAATAAATTGTTTTCATTATCATCAATGGAAATAATATTCATATCTTCTAGTTTCAAGTTAATCCTTTTATCTATTCTAAAATTATATATAAAAAAAGTATTTTAATGGTATCAAGTTTTTAATCTTTAAAAATAATACTAAAACAGCAGCCTTTATACGCTATATTATTATATGTAAATTCTTTATTAAATACATTAATTTGTGCTTTATGTCTTTGTCTTAAGACCCTGTCAACTATAGCAAGTCCTAATCCTGTTCCATTTAATTTATGTTTTGTAGTAAAGTATGGTTCAAATATTTTATCTATGATATTTTCAGGAATTCCTTTAGCACTATCATAAATTAAAAGTTCAAGTTCATTTTTATGTTTAATAGTTTTTATAAAAATAAATCTATCACTTTCTTTTTCTATATTTTGTTTAAGAGCATCTTTACTGTTGTTAATTATATTTATAAAAGCCTCTATTAGTTCATTTTTATTTCCATAAATCTCATAATCTTCAACATCTAAAATAAGTTGAATATAGTTATTTTGAAGAGATGCTTGAACTAGGATTATAGTATCTTCAATAACTTGTTTAATAGAAATTTGTGATATTTCATCTTTGTTTCCTTTGATAAAGTTTCTAAAGTTATCAATAGTATCTGAAAGATATTTTGCTTGTTTCATAATACTCTCAACACAAATATCAATATCTTTTTGCTCTAAAGTATTTAATTGAGATTGAAGTTTTAGCCCACTTGCATGCATAGTAATAACACTTAAAGGTTGTCTCCATTGATGAGCTATGTTACCTATCATTTCTCCCATAGAAGCTAACTTTGATTGTTTTTCTAAAGTTCTTTTGCTTGTTATGTCTTTTATAGTTAATAAAAACTTATCTTTATTTGGTAAGGAAGAAATACAAATACTAACTAATACTCTCTTATTGTTTTTTAATTGAATACTTTTTTCAAAGTATTCACTATGTCCAAGTTTTGAAGCATCATTGATTGCATTTAAAAATTTAGATTTATTTTCCTTTATAATCAAATTTTTATAAGATAGATTTTGCAGTGTTTCTTTTTCATATTCAGTTAGTTTTATAAAAGCGTCATTAAAATTCAAAATTTTAAAGTTAGAATCAATAATTACAATACTATCTTGTGAGTAATTAAAGATTGACTCAAATTCATCTTTTTGTTTTAATAGTTTGTCTTGAAGTTCTTTTTCTTTTGTAATATCTCTAAATGAACTATAAATATATGTCTTATGATTAATTTCAATACTTGTAATTCTAATAGAAACATCAATTTTTGAGCCATCTTTTTTAGAATATTTTGATTTAAATGCCATAGGAACTTTTAATACTTTTTTTACATTATTTTTTATTAATTCTTTTTTGTGAAGAGTTTCAAAGTCCCAAACATAAAGGTTTAAAGCTTCTTCTTTTGAATAACCTAATATTTTACAGAACTCTTTACTTGTGTCTATGATTTTTGCATTTTCATCAACTATAAAAATAGCATCAGAAGATTGTTCTAAGAGTTTTTTATATTTTATTTTCTCTGCTTTTAGTGTATCTTGTAGTTGTTTTATTTCACTTATGTCTCTAGCTATTCCTAAAATACCGGATAATTCTTGGTTCTTATCTAATATTTTTGTTTTGATAGTAAGACAATACTCTTTATGATTATCATTTGAAAATGTAAGTTCTTCAAAGTTTGATACAGGAGTATTACTATTCATAGTTTCTAAATCATGTTTTCTAAAAAAATCACCTAGCTTTTTATCTACAAAGTCATAATCAGTTTTTCCAATAATCTGTTCTTTTTTTGCTCCAAAGAACTCTTCAAACCTTTTATTACATGTTAGATAAACTCCATCTTTATCTTTCATCCAAAGTAAATCAGGAAGAAGATGAAGTATTGAGTCTAAATCATTTACTTTTTTTGATTGTTGATACTCTTTCGTAATATCATTTAAAAACATAATATAAAAGCCATTTTTAATATTTATACTTGCTTTTATATATTTGTTTTTATTGTTTTTATCTGTTATTGAAAAGATTGGAAGTTCAAACTCTTTGTTTGTATTTGTTGAGATTTCTTTTAAAATTAATTTAAACTCATTTTTATTGATAAGATTTTCAACTAAAATATTATTTGATAGAAATTCATTTTTTTCATAAGAAGTTAATGCTTTTATATTCCTAGATACATTAACTATTTTTTTTAACTCTTTATCTTTATATATGATAGCTGAAGTAGGGCAGCTGTTAAAGAATTGGCTTTCAATTATGCTATCAATGTTATCAGACGAAGTCATAGTAAAGTTCACTTTATAATAAATTATTTTGATATTATATTTTATCATAGTTTAATAAAAATATATTTAAGTATTTAATGATTATTGAGTTTATCAAGTAGGTTTTGAATGTTTGATTTTTGTTTATTTAAAAGGTGGTGCGAATGGTGAGAATCGAACTCACACTCCGAAACCGGAATGGGATTTTAAGTCCCACGCGTCTACCTATTCCGCCACACTCGCACACAGTGTATAATTTTTTAAGTGGTGGTTCGAGGCAGAATCGAACTGCCGACACAAGGATTTTCAATCCTTTGCTCTACCGACTGAGCTATCGAACCATTACTTAAGTGGTGGTGAGGGAAGGATTTGAACCTTCGAAGCCGTAGGCGGCGGATTTACAATCCGCAGGATTTGACCACTCTCCAACCTCACCATTGAGATATAAAATAACGTACTTAGTGGATGGGGTAGAGGGATTCGAACCCCCGAATAACGATACCAAAAACCGTTGCCTTACCGCTTGGCGATACCCCATTCCGTTTAAGTGGGTGAAATTATAATAGGTTGTTTATTAAAGTAACCTGAAATTTCTGTCTAAATTTATTTTTTTTCAAAATAAGCAAAAAAGACTATTTTTATATAATCTTTTTTACTTATAAGGTGTCGGAACAGGTGGAAATTGTTCGAATGATTTCTTAATTGCTTCGCTTATTGAGTTCTTGTTTTTTATATTTTGCATTGGATTTGAGAATTGTAAGTACTCAATAGCACCTTCTTTTGTTTTTTCTTCTTTAAAAACAAAAGCTTCTTTCTTTCCAAGTTTTAAAACATTTTCATATAATAGCTTTGCATAGTCATTGATATAAGGAAATTCTTTTTCTCTAATCTTATCACCCCATGCAAAAAATACAAACTTTCCATTTGGTATTAAGTTTGCTGCATCTAAATACATAATATCTCTATCAAATTCTGTGTTTTGGAAAGAGTTGTATTTTTCTAAGTCTGAGTTGAACTTCATAAGAAGTGAAGAAGCATCAATATTTTGCTCCACAAGATTAAATAGATTTTTAAACTCTACAATTTTACCTTTACATTGCTCTTTCATAGCTTGTTTAAAAATAGTGATATAGTTTTCACCTTTAATTTCTACAAAATCACCCCATTGATCAAAGTCTTGATCTAAAAGAAAAGTATTTGAATCATAACCTACAGGAGTTACAACTGGATTGTATAAGTAAACTGTACCTATAATGTTTTTCTTTCTATCTTTATTTGTTTTGATTTTTTGTTTTAAATCTTTTGCTGTTATTACGTCATCTTCATCATAGTTGAAATACATATAACTTGAAGTTAAAAAAACTTCTTCATATTTAGTCTCAAATGTTCCAAAATATTGCATTTTTTTCCTTGTATATTTATGTTTGAATGTTATCTAATTTCTTTTTTATATATTCTTAGGTTAGTACACTCTTTGATTAGTTCCTCATAGTATTTTGTATTAGAATACTCTTTGTCTAATTCTTTAAAAAACTCGCCATAGCCATTTTCTAAGTATTTTTTATAGACTTTTGATTTTGAGTATACCCAAAATCTCCCAGGCTCATAGCTTTCTTTGTCTGTTATATAATAAGGTTCTCTTTTTTGTGAAAATTTTATATCAAAAGAAGCTAGTTCAGATTTTGCTAACATATAAACTATTTTTGCTTTAAACTCTTTATTTTTTGCGTATTTTAGTGCTTGCTTATAGTGTTTTATTGATAAGTCTATTTTTTGCTTTTCTAGGTCTTTATCTTTAAAAGAGTAAACACTTCTATATACAGTAGTTAAACTATTTGAGTTTCCAAAATAACTTAAGTTATATAAAGCATTTGCATATAAATAGTTATCTATTACACTTTTTGGGTTTAAAGCTATTTGTTTTTTGATTTCTAGAATTTTTTCTAAAAACTGCTTAGTTGTGTAAGTATATTGTTTACCTTCTCTATTGTTTCCTTTGATATTTACATTAAAAGGATTAAACCTGATTTTTTCACTTAAAAGCTTTGCATTTATGTCAAGAGCTTTTTTAAATTGTAGATTATTTATAAGTAGCTTTGTATTTGTGTTTTTTAGGTTTTCTGATAAGATAAAACTCTCTTTTTCTTCTAAAATATAAGCTCTTTTTTTATATTGTTTTATTAAGTACTCTTCAAGTTTTGATTGAGGCTTTTTATTTATAAAAGTTTTAAACTCTTCTATACTTTTTAAATCAAATATAGTAGAATTTAAGTAGTTTACGCTTGCACTTAAAATCATTTTTAACTCATCATTTTGAGCTTTATAAAGCTTTTCTAGTTTTTTGAAAGTATAGTTATGAATAGAATCAGAGTTTTGGCATTTTTCTTTATGCTCTTTTAAAAGTTGAGACATTCTTTCATAGATACTGTTTTCATCTTCTAAGTTTATTTCTTTTAGCTTATTTAAATATATTAAATAACTTAAAGTTTTTGTTTCATGATTACTATTTATTTTTAGTAGTTTATCTGAGAACTCTTTGGCTTTTTTGATGTTTCCATCATATAAATAAAAATATGCAAGTGATAAATCAATCAAATACATATCATCTTTTGAAATAGATTCTAAAAAGTTAATATACTCTTTTATTTGAAAATCCCTTTCGTATAAAGTATGTTCATCAAAGAAGTGTTGAGTATCTAAAAGCTGTCTGTAAAGTAAAAAGTCAAACCATTTAGAATTAGGATTTAGTTCATATAGATTTTGAAGTTCTATTAGAGTATTTGCATTTGTATTTAAAGCTCTTAGAGTTATAAACTTCTCTTTTTCTTCTTTTGATTTTGCTAAAGTTTGTAGTTCTTCCCAAAGTTCATTTGTATTTATATGATAGAAGTTATAAAAACTTAATTGCCAGTTTACTTTTGATTTATCAAAAAGCTTTGAAAAGTTATAAACTCCTAAGGCTATTTGTTTGTTTTTGATTAAAACTCCTGCATATAGTGCTTCAATCCAGTCTTTTACAATAGTTTTAGAGTTACTGCCTAAAAGATATTTATAGTTTTCATATATTTCTAAAGCATTTTTATTTTTGTAGTGGGCTAGTCTAAGAGCTAAATAAAAGTATCTTAGTTTTAAATAGTTGGAGTCTATTTCTTCTACTTTTGTTAAAGCTTGATTTATTAAAGTTTGAGGGTCTAGTTTTTCTTCTTTCTTTTTATAGTAATAGTAGTGAGGCACTACTAAAGATTCTTGTTTTTCTATAAACTTTAGATACCCTAAAACCTCTTGGTTTTTAATAAGATTTAAGTTTTCTCTTTTATAAACTATTTTTTCAATTTGCTCTAAAGTAAGCTTGTTTTTAAACTGTTTTTGCCACTCTTTTAAGTTGGCTTCTTTATTTCTTTTTTCATAATCTCTATGTAATTGATTGTAAATAGCTGAGTCTTTTAGGTTTCCTGAGTGATTAGAAAAAGGAAGTTCTCTTTGCTCTAAAAACACAAATTGTTTATCATGAAAATTCCAGCCAGAAGCACAAGCAAAAAGACTTATTGTAAAAAACAAAACAAAAGAAAGTATCTTTAAAATCATAAGTTATCCTTGATTATGTGATTTAAATTATATCTATTTTTATAAGAGTATCTATAAAAAATGATTTCATTAAAAGGGTTTTTGGCTAATGAAAAAAAGTCATTTATAGCTACAGCTAAGTCTTTTTCTAAGCTTTGCTCAAACCTAAAGATATCACCTTTATAAATGTACTTTTTTTGAAAATAGGTACTTTTTTTAGCTCTATACATATTTGTATCAACTTTGAGAAAGTGCTTTTTAAAATCCTCTTCTTTTAATCCTTCAAATATATCTAAAGGCATATTTTTTCTAAACCTAACTGCTTGATTATACAAAGGAAGTGCAAGTTTTAATCTTAAAGGATACTCATCAAAATTGTAGTGGTACTTTTTTGCAATACTATTATCTAAAATAGAGTTTTTAGTGTTTATATCTGTAATATTTGACATATTGTAGTACATCAAAACTCCATAATCAACAGGTGGTACTCCTGTTTTTGCGTAGTATTTTATTTGATGAAGTCTTATTGTTGCACTTATTTTTTTTTGAGATTTATTTTTAAGCTCTTTTAATAAATCAAAATAGTTTGCTTTACTTAAAAGTGACCAGTCACAATCTATTTGAAGCTCATTAAAGTTATAAGCTTTTGTTTGCTCCAATATAAGCTTACTTATGTTTTTGTAGTTTATATTTTTCATTGCTTCATTTGTGATATAAACTGTAGGTATGAAGTTTTTTGGTGGTTTATTTATAAATCTTGTTTTTTCAAACTCTAATTTTTTTGAGTATGAAATATCTAAAACTTTTATATAAAGTTTTTCTTTTATATTCTCTTCTTTGAAGCTATTTTTCCAATGATAAAAAGACACTTCTATTTTTGGCTTTTGAATGAATATAAAATATGAACTTATAATAGCTATAAAAACTGCTATTATAATCAGTACTTTAAAACGCATCGACTTTTTTTACTCTATTTTTTTTAAGCCACTCTTCTTGTAAATCTTTCATCTTTTTATCGCTTGTTTTTTTAGCATATCTAGGTTTTGCAATTGAGCTTACTGCATCACCTTCTTTGTAAGTATAATCAAGATTTAAAGAGGCTAAATCAATAGCTTTTTTAACCCTTGTAGCTGCAACATAGTAGATATTTAACTCTTCGTTTATTCGCATGTGAGATAGTTTACTTTTTGGATTGCTTATCTCTTTTTTTGTAATAAAATCATTTGTCATTAAAACTTGGTCATACTCTAAACCCTTTGATTTATGAGTTGTTGTGAAAATAATATCGGCTTCTTCTTTATTTGTCGTAAGTCTATCCTTGATTTTTTTGTTTATATCAAAGATATTATCTCCGTAAGTATTGATAAACTTTATGATATTTAAATAGTCTTGATTTTTTGTGTCTTTTGCAAACTGTTCTAATTCATAGATTGATTCAAAGTCTTTGATTTCATCTAGTGTAACCTTGTCGTTTTTTTTCTCTTTTAAATAAAAAATAGAGTAAACAGTTTGATTCATAAATGAATAAGAGTTATATCCACCTTCAAAATAAAACTTTTTATCTGAGTGAATATGATGAACCAACTCTTGAATTAAACCAAAAGTTGACCTTGAAATAATAGTATATTGTTTATCTTCATCAATACAGTTTTTATGAAAAGAAGTCTTTGAGTCAATACCTGAAATATTTAGTGGTTTAGTACTATTTTTTTCATATAGACTATTTATTTTTCTTTGTAAGTCTTTTGCATATTCATTTGAAAATCTAAAACTTTTTGTAAGGTTATAGCTTGGCAAGTCTATTTTATTTAAAGCATTTATTGCATATCTAAAAGAGTAGATTTGTTGAAAAGAATCTCCTACATAAACCCTTCTACAGTTTTGTGATTCAACTATTCCTATCATCACATCTGAAATATCTTGTGCCTCATCCACTAAAATCAAATCATAGCCAAGGTTTGAACTGATTTTTTTATTTAGGTAAAACATCTTTAGATAAAAGTCATGGGTTGCATCTATTTGTTTGTTTTTCATAGATGATAAGATATGTTTTAGATGGGCTAAAACCCTTGAAGTATCTTTGTTTATAAGCTCTAAAATCTTTGCACTTAAGTCTGATTGTTTTTTGTAGTTTTCTATTAGTTTTAAATCAAGAGCTATTAGTGAACTGTTGCAGTAAAAGTTTACTAAGTCTTTCATAAGTGCAATATATTCAGGAATAGGGTAGTAGTTGTTTCTTTGATTTACTGTTTGTTCAAAAGAGCATAAAACTCTCTCAATTACTTGTACTTTTAAATCATGGGCAAGAGTATATCTATATGCTTCTATTTTATTATAAGCAAGAGAGTGAATAGTACTAATACTCATGTTTGATAAGTTATATTCACTTAGCTTTTTTTGGATTGATTGTTGAAGAGATTTATTGTATGCTAGATATAAAATTTTTAGATGGTTGTTTTGCTTTGCATACTCTAAAAGAGTAGTAGTTTTACCACTTCCTGCTACAGCATTTATTTTAAAAGATGGTTCTTTTGAGTAGATAATCTCTTCTTGTTCTTTTGTATAGTTCATTTATATTAAGCTAATCCTTCTATTAGTATTTTAAATCCTAAAGCTATTAAAATAAACCCACCAAGATACTCAGCTTTATCTTCTAAATAACCACCTAGATATTTACCTATATAAACAGCAACTATACATAAAACAAAAGTTATAAGTGTGATTAGGCTTACTGCATAAAAAATATCAGTATTTGAAAAAGAGAAAGTAACACCAACAGCAAGTGCATCAATTGATGTGGCAATTGCTAAAATAAAAAGTGTTTTGGTTTTTAAATCTTTTACTTCATCTTCAAAGTCATCTTGCCTTGCTTCTTGTATCATCTTATAACCTAAAAATACTAAAATTACAAAGGCTATATAGTGATCTATACTATCCACAAAATCTGCAAATAAAGCACCTAAATAGTATCCAATTAGAGGCATCAAACCTTGAGCTATACCAAAAAAAGCTGCTATTTTTATTGTGTTTGAAAAGTTTATATTTTTATATTTACTTCCACTAGCTATAGATACTGCAACACTATCCATAGCTAATGCAATTGCAATAAGTACAAGTTCCATTTTTTATCCTAAATTTTTATAAGATTGGAATTGTACTTATTTTATAATTAAAGCAGTGTTAGCTAGGCTAATACTCTTTTGTTTCCATCTTTTTTAATATTTGAGAAGTTGTCTAAATAATCAAGATAAGTAATAAGATATTTTCTACTTAAAGGGTGTCTTTCTTTGAAGTTTGAAATCTCAATAAATCCATCTTCTTGAATGATAGCTTTCATTTGTCTTACGATACTATCTAAACTTTCACTATGAATAAATAGATTATGTTGAAGTCTAATAACAAGTTTTTTTGAAGTTAAAAATTTAAGTATATTATCTCCAAGTTTTCTATCTAAGTCTAAATCATCATAGATATTATAAGGTGCTGTTGGTGTGATATGCTCTTTTTTAAGTCTTTCTAAAACTATGTTTTTTAGTTTGTCTTCATAATCTTCTTCAATATCTTTACTTTTATAAAGTTTATTGTTCTTAACTAAAAATCCTTCATCAACTAAGTGAGTTAAAGCATCTTCAATGAAGCTTTCACTTGCCCATTTGATTCTAAGATTTATAGAAGCTGGTGAGAGTAGGGCATATTTGTTTTTTGTATAAATCTCTTTGATAAAGTCAATAATAACTTGTTTTGTTTCAATAGGATAAATCGTAAGCTCTTTTTCATCAATATATACATCTTCTAAATTATTAGCAAACTCGATAGCCTCTTCGTGACTTAAAGCAAATCTTTGTGAAGATGAAATAAGACCTAAACCTTTTTTGTGAGCTTCAAGAAGCTTTTTGTAAGCATAAGTAAAGTTCTCTTCTTTTAGAGCTTCTAAAAGTTCTCTTTTTTGATTTTTTTTCATAGGGTCTGCTATAGGATTTAGAACTTTTCCACCTGCAATAGTGTCATTTCCTAATCTTAAGATGATTTTTTCACCAAAAATAGTATATAGTTTTTCATCAGCTTTTATAGTAGCAAAGCCTTCTTTTAGACTTGTTGTTGAATCAAAAAGTAAAACTCTAACTTCAAGTTTTTTTGAACCTATGAAAAGTGTATATTTTTGATTGTGTTTTAACTCTTTTTGCTTTAAAGTGTTAAAAGAAACATCTATCATATCAAAGCCTCTTAAGAAACCTTTTTTACTAAGTAAGTCACCTTTTTGAATTGCATTTGCATTTATACCTTGTAGATTTAAAGCAGCTCTATTTGAGATGTTTGCTTCTAGGGCATTTTCATTGTGCACTTGGATGTTTTTGATTTTGATTTGCTTTTCACCTTGACATAAAAAAACTTTTTCATTTAATTCGCAAGGCTTCCCTAAAACTGTACCTGTTACAACAGTACCAATACCTTTTGGAGAAAATACTCTATCTATATAGTATCTAAAGAAGTTTTCTTCTTTTTTAGCTTTGTTTTTTATACTAAATAGTTTTTCTTTTAGAGACTCAATAGAGTCTTGGTCATAAACTGATACAGCTTGTATGAAGTTTATATCAAAATCATACTCTTCAAAAAACTCTTGGATTCTTTTTTCTTGGTTTTTTAACTCATCTTGTGATACTAAATCTTTTTTCGTTATAACAATAACAATATCTTTGATACCTAAAAGATTGATAATCTCAATATGCTCAACAGTTTGAGGCATGATACCTTCTTGGGCACTAATAGCAAACATAACACAGTTAAATCCAAAAGCACCTGCAATCATGTTTTTGATAAGTTTTTCATGCCCTGGTACATCAATAAAAGCTATGTTTTGTTGACCTCTTGTAAGGTTAGAAAAAGATAAGTCAATAGTTATCCCTCTTTGTTGTTCCTCTTTTGTAGAGTCACCTTCATAACCGTTTAAAGCTTTGATTAAAGCAGTTTTCCCATGGTCAATATGTCCTGCTGTTCCTATAATAATATTTGACATTAGTTAAAAACTCCTTTTATAATCTCTTGTATTTCTTTTACTTCATGCTCTTGAATACTTCTGAAGTCTATTAGAACTTTTTCATTCTCAATTCTAACTATCAAATTTTGTTTTCTAAGAAGTTTTTCTATTTTGTTTGCTTTGTAGTCTTTGTACTCTAAAGTAAGGGCGATTGTTGGTATCTTTTTGTTTGGAGTAGTTCCTCCACCTATTAAAGATTGAGTTTTTATAACTTCACATTTACAAATATCTTCAATGCTTTGTTTTAGAGTGTTTGCTCTTTGCTCTAAGGTTTTAACATCTTCATGTAACATCTTTAAAGTAGGGATATCTTGTGTTTGACCTTTTAGATATGAAGTAAGATTATCTTCAAGTATTGCTAAAGTGATTTTATCAACTCTTAGCATTCTTAGAAGTTGGTTTTTTTTGATTTTTGCTATTAAATCTTTTTTACCAACTATAATACCTGCTTGAACTGAACCAAGAAGCTTATCCCCTGAGAAAGATAGCAAACTTGGTTTGTGTTTCATATATTTTATAAGTGAAGGTTCACTTAAGTCAAGATTGTAAGGTAAGTCTATCATGTGACCACTTCCCATATCATAGTAGTCTATAACATTTCGTTCTTGAGCTACTTTTATGATATCTTCATAAGAAACTTCTGATGTAAAACCTTCAATAGAGTAGTTTGATTTGTGAACTTTCATAAGCATAGATGTGTTTTCATCAATGGCATTTTCATAATCTCTAAGATGAGTTTTATTTGTCGTACCTATCTCTTTTAGTTTTGCACCACTTTGGCTCATAACCTCAGGAACTCTAAAACTTCCACCAATCTCCACAAGTTCACCACGACTAACAACTACATCTTTGTTTTTAGCAAAAGTATTTAGTATCAAAAATACAGCACTTGCGTTGTTGTTTACAACAATAGCATCTTCACAACCTGTAAGAGCTTGAAGAGTAGATACAATATGCTCATATCTTTCACCTCTTTTTCCTTCTTGAAGAGAATACTCTAAGTTATTGTATGAAGTAGCAACTTCTTTTGCTCTATCAAAACTATCAGGATTTATCAAAGACCTACCTAAGTTTGTGTGCACGATAATACCTGTAGCATTTATAACTTTTTGAAGTGAAGGTTTTGTGATGTTTTTGTACTTTTTAAGTACATCATTTATGATGTCATCTTGTGTAAAATCTTGGATTTTTTCATCTAAGATGTCTTTTCTGTACTGATTTATAGTATCTTTAGAAATACTTGTAATCAACTGTTTTGAAAGCTCTTCAAAAGCTTTGTTGTTGACAAACTTGTCAACCTTTGGAAGGTTCTTAAGTAAACCCATATTTACCCTTTCAGATAGTTTTAAAATAAAATGGTGTAAGATTTCAATTCTTTTAAGCGGGGGGTATGTGATCCTGGTGGACACCGCAGGCTTCAACCCTGATCGGAGGTTCGTGTGTACGCGCCTCGGTAGGTTCGATTCCTACACCTTCTCGCCATTTAAAAATGGCTAAACTCCCCTTAAAATCATATTTTCTTACAAAATAATTCAGAGATTTTATCTAATATATAATTCATTTTAACTTAATAAAATGGTAAATTTTATTTTACTATTATGTATGACCAAATTTTATTAATTCTTATCACTTTTCATCAACTTTTATCATAAAAGTTGGGATTTAAGTTGTTTTTTATTAAAAGTATTCAATATCTCTAAAAATGTATGAAGTATTTTCTATATTAAGAACTTATTAAACTTAATTATTTAAAAAATTTATTTCATATTGTTTTTTATTTAATTCTTTATATTTATCTAGCAGAAAAGCTGATTGATTTTTATTTACTTTTACATAGAAACTAATTTTCCCTTGAATGATATCAATTAATTGTTCTTCTGCATTTTCACTATTTAAAAATACTTTTCCTAATTTGTGTTTATTCCACAGTTTAACAGCTTCTGAAAGTGAATATTTTTCCCAGATATGTAATATAAATTTAACTTTATTTAATTCTTTTTTTTGAATTTTTGGTTTATCGCTATTTACAACAATTCCTGTTACAAGTTGACATTGTGAATTTTTTATGACTTTAATTTTTTTATAATTTGGAGTAAAGCCTTCTGATTCAATTATATTAATAATAGCTGATATAATATAGTCATAGTTCATTTTAGAATCAAGTGAAATTGTTAAGTCATCTGCATATCTTGTATAGTTTATTTTAATATTCTTTGTTTTCATAATTTTTTTTATTAATGTGTTAACTTTTGCATCAATACCTTTTGCACAAATATTTGCAAGAAAAGGACTTGTAGGTGAACCTTGAGGTAGTTTATCTTCAAAAGTTACTAACTTTGAAAGTAAATATGAATATTCGTAGGGAAATTTATTTTGTTTTCTAAATATATCATATACTCTTTTTCTTGTGATTGAAGGGAAGAAATTTTTTATATCCATTTTTATTAAAACTTTTTTATTTAAATGAGGCCTAGCATTATCAATAATCGTAATATTTGGAACAAACCCTGTAACACATTCATCTAAATTGTATATTAGAGAGTTTTTGTAAAGGATCTCATGTAAAATATATTGCTGTATTACTTTTAAAGTACTAAAAGGCTCAAATAAAATTCTTTTTTTATTTTTTTGATTAACAATTATCTTTTTGTATAGGGACTTGTGACTAATTATAATTTTATCATAATAATCATATTTAGGAGGTATAAAAAAACAACCATCAATAGTATAAGAGAAGTTTTCAACTTTCAAATTTATTTGATCAATTACTTTTTTGTATTCAAAAATATAGGTTTTGCTATTAGACATTTAATATCCTAAATTTATAATGCGTGTTCTTTACTGAAGTGAACGAATGTGAACTCAGTAAAGTACATGCATTATCAAAATGTTTTTTCCCGTATAAAATACCATTATACTTATCACCAAAACCTATATTATAGAATTTTACCAATTGAAACCTTTTTATTCTCTGTAAATTTAATTTTAAAAATAGTATTTTTGTCAAAATTAATATTTGTTAAGTAATTTATATATAAACTAATATTCGTTTTTTTTGCATCAATACATTTCATTTCAATATTCCAAAGTATTTTGTGAAATTTATTTTTTCCATAGTAATTAACTAAAATTACGTAAATTAGTCTATGATCTAAATTTTCAATAACTTTTGTTTTTTTTAAAGTTTTATTGATTTCATTAATTAGTTTCATTAAATTTAATTCATTAAAAATATCTTTATAAAAATTGTACAAACTAATATTAGTTTGTTTTACATAGTAATCTGCAATAGTAATATCATTTTTATTAAAGTATTTATTATCAATATAGTCATCTATAATTCTAAAAAGTCCTTCATACTTTGCCTTACTTCGACTGTAAGGGATGACTTTTAAATTTCTAAGTATTTTAATAATAGCTTCTTTTTTGTCAGAGTCTGAATTTAGTTTTAAATAACTAGAACTTGATTTATTAATCATTAAAATTAATTCACTTTCCAATTCTCTGTTAGGGTTCTTAATAAATTTGGCAATTGTTGAAATAATAGCATTATCCAAACTACCAATTGAATTATTAGCCATTGAACCTTTAACTTGAATAAATGAAATTTTTGATTTTTGAGAGTTCTTTTCAAATAAATTTATATCTTCAAAGTAAGAATTTTCTCCTTCTAACATTAGTAAGCAATTGTTTTTATACTTTAATTTCTTTATATTATTTAAAATTTGTGATAACTGATTAAAAAAAATATATGTATTTACATGGATTTTATTTTTTTTATTTTTTTTATTGTGTTTAATAATTATCTTATTCAATTCTTTTTGTAAATCTTCAAGTTTTAATTCATTTGTAAGAAAATAATGAAGTAGCATAGATAATAAATATTGGTATTTAAAACCAAAACCTAAATTGAAGTGAGTATAAGATGGTAAGTTTATTATAATTTATCCTTTTGTTAATATAAAGTATTATTATTTTATCAAAAAAATATTAAAATAATTTTATTTTCACTCTTGTAAGTTTATAACGAGATTCGTTCTTATGAAAAATTATTAGCTTTATTGACTGCTAGTGAGTCTAATAATTAGTATATTTAATTTGAATTTGAGAGTGTGAAATTTTGAAGTTTGTAAAAAACTTATAGATATTAAAAGTAAAAAAATTTTAAGATTCCTTTGTTATTTTGATTACTTATGAGAAGTTTTGATTATTTTTATTGAATATGATTAATGAAGTATATTCATCTCTTATCTTTCAAGTAATTTGTCTACAGGTTTTAGAAATGCTATTTTCCTTAACATCTTTCATTCACAAATAAAAGTATTTTCAACATTTTTATTTTGAATAATAATATCTGTTTAACCAATTTTATTAAAAGATTATCCTGTTGCTGTATGAGAAGTAGATATAGAATTTAAATGAGATTGAAGATAATCTTTACATCCTTCTTAATCAAATTTTAATTTAAGAGAATTTAGTTTTATCATATTTTATGAATATACTTTTTCACTAACTTCTGATACTTGTGTATTTGTAAAAAAAGGTTTAGGATCCTTTTCAAAAAATTAGCTAATTGAGATATTACTTCTTTCTACATTTTCTAAATTTTCTAAAACTTTAGAGGGTAAATAGTCAAATTTATTTTTTACTTTTATCATATTCTAAAAAATACACAGTTATCATCTGTTTTTACTAAAAATTCATTTTCTCTACTAGGTTTGAGATAAGTAATTTAGGAAATTTTCCATATTTGTTTATGTATGTTTCTTCTTCATCTTTTGTTGATAAAACTTTTTTAAATACATTTTGAGCATGAACTTGCCATTCTAGATTGTTTGTATTTATCAAAGCTCGTTTTTCATAATTACTATTCATGTTAATCCTAAAATTGATATAGTTGTTTGATTTTAGTCTTTATTTCCTTAACTTATAAATAGATATATTTTTAATAAATAACTATATAAATATAAAACATATTAAAATATTATTTATTTTAAAACTTCCCATTTTTATAAATCTATAGAAATTATTTATACGTTATACTTCTTCAAAAATTTTGGAGAGTTTATGCGTTTAGTTTTTATTTTTATTCTATCTTTTGCATTTCTGTATGCAAATTCTACTATTGATTCTTTTAGTAAGTCAAAAAAGCTTTTAAAGAAAGTCTACAAAGGTAATCAGATTACTTTTTATGCAGGTTGTAAATACAACTATAAAGATAAATCAAATATGATTGATAGAAGTTCATGTGGTTATACACCAAGAAATGAGTACACAAAAAAAGGCAAGCAAAATAAAAGAGCTAGAAGAATAGAGTGGGAACACGTAATACCTGCACAAAACTTTGGTAGACAGTTTTCATGTTGGTATGAGGGTGATTCGCAGTGTGTAAAACAAAATGGCAAGTCTTACAAAGGAAGAAAGTGCTGTACTAAAGTAAATCAAAAGTATAGATTTATGCAAGCTGATTTACACAATTTAGTTCCAGCCATTGGTGAGTTAAATGCTGATAGATCAAACTTTAGATTTTCGCAAATCGAAGGTGAGAGAAGATGGTATGGAAAAGATGTGGATTTTGAAGTGGATTTCAAAAGAAGAGTAGTAGAGCCAAGAGATGAGATAAAAGGAAATATCGCAAGAACATATTTTTATTTTGAAAAGACTTATGACATGAAAATCTCACCAAAAGATAAAAAGATATTAGAAGCTTGGAATAAACTAGATCCAGTAGATAAGTGGGAAAGACAAAGAAACAAACTAATAGAAAAAATCCAAGGCAACAAAAATGAGTTCATTGATTAATATATAAATGAACTCACTTTAGATATTATACGAAAAAATAGTCTTATAAATTAGCAGTAAGTTAACAGGAGTTTAAAACACTATGCAAAGCATAACTCAAGCAATACAAAATATAGTAGATGAAGAAGCCATAATACACTCAGTTTTAAGTGGTATACAAAAAAATGTAGAAAAAACCTTCAACAAAGTAACAATAAAAAAAGTAATCATTCAAAATGAAGAAAAATACCAATTTGAATACTTTTATGACAAAAATGTAGAACATAAAAACTTAAACAATGACGAAACAAAAGAAGAGTTATCTAAGCTTATTGAAACATATTTTAAACAAGCTCTTATTCATACAAGTTCTTGGGATTATCATATTTTAGTAAACAAAAAAGGTGAAGCAAAGATAAACAAAAAGCAAGCCACAAGAAAGTTTGAAGAGATAAGTCATAATAGAAAGAAAAAGTATATTATAAATGAGGGTGAAAAATCAGCCTTTTTAATAGAGCTTGGAATTATGACAAAAGAAGGAAAGGTTATTAAATCAAAATACGATAAGTTTAAACAAATAAATCGTTATTTAGAGTTGGTTTCTGATTGTATTCCTTATTTAGATAAAAACAAAACTATTAGAATTATTGATTTTGGTTGTGGAAAGGCATATTTAACTTTTGCTCTTTATGATTATCTAGTGTTAAAGATGGGTTACAATGTAGAGATTGTAGGACTTGACTTAAAAGAAAATGTAATCAAGTTTTGTTCAAACCTAGCAAAAAAACTAAACTATGATGACTTAAGGTTTGAACAAGGGGATATTAAAGGTTTTAAGCAGTATGGTGAGGTTGATATGGTTATTTCACTTCATGCTTGTAATACTGCAACAGATGAGGCTTTATCTCAAGCAGTAAGATGGGGTGCAAAGGTTATTTTAGCAGTGCCTTGTTGTCAACATGAGCTGTTAAAGAAAATCAAAAATGAAAAAATGGCTCCTATGATGAAATACGGAATCATCAAAGAAAAACTTGCATCACTACTTACTGATAGCTTAAGAGCAAATGTTTTAGAGATTATGGGATATAGAACTCAAGTTTTAGAGTTCATAGATATGGAACATACTCCAAAAAATATAATGATTAGAGCCTTTTTTGAAGACACAAAAAATATAAGCAAAGTAGTAAATGAATACATAGAGTTTAAAAACCAATGGCAAATCTCACCTTATATAGAGCAGGCTTTTGGAGAAAACTTTACAAATAGACTAAATAAATAAAATAAGTTTTACGAGGAAAATAAATGGAAGAGATTTGGCAACTAAAAGTAACTGATAGTTTAAATCAGATGTTAAGAATCAGAAATGATATAAATATAAAAAATACTTTAGAAAGTTATAGTCATTTAGTAACTATAAAGCATAAGTATCATGCAAGTGATGATATTATGTTTCCTGATCCTGCTTGTTTGGCTTTTTTTACTGCATTTGAACAAAATCACTTAAAAGCTTTAGAAGAAAGTGATAGCTTGAAATTAGTTGCTGTTGATATTCATGAGGGAGTTATGCAGTATTTTCTTCTTACAAATGACGCTATGAAAACTATAAATGACTCAATTGTATTTCTAAAATCAAACTCTTTATATGCTTGTGATTTTGAGATAGCTCATGAAAAAAAGGATGAGCTTATAAGTAGTATGTATTAAGATATTATAGTTAGTGAACTATAATATCTTTAACACCTTTAGGAATAACTTCCCCAATAATCGAAGCATAACCAAAGCTTAATTCTTCAAGCTCTTTTATATACTCAACTGCGTCTTCTTTTGGCATTGCTACTAGTAAACCACCTGATGTTTGTGCATCACAAAGTAGTGTTTTACAGTGTTGTGATAAACCACTCATGTAAGATACTTTATC
Source organism: Arcobacteraceae bacterium (assembly GCA_048268245.1). Classification (GTDB taxonomy): domain Bacteria; phylum Campylobacterota; class Campylobacteria; order Campylobacterales; family Arcobacteraceae; genus Arcobacter_B. The sequence continues at coordinate 22,955 of JBLWVX010000015.1, read as the reverse complement.
TTCTAAGTATTTCATATTTTTCTTAGTACCACCTGGAACTACTCCATCATTTGCTAAAGCAATAGCTTCTTCAACTACAGGTACGTTTGAGCACTCTATCATAAATGATGTAGTTTCATTTACAGACTCTAAAGCATGACCTAAAAGTCCAAAACCAGTAATATCAGTACAAGAGCTAACTTTATACTTCCTCATAATTTTTGAAGGAAGATAATTTAAGCTAGCCATAATATCTGCACATTTTCTAATTAGTGCAGGTTCTAATAAATCTCTTTTAATAGCTGTTGTTAAAATACCCATTCCTATTGGTTTTGTAAGAACTAAAACATCACCAATTCTTCCTGTATTGTTTCTTACTATTTCATTTGGATGTATCATACCTGTAACAGATAAACCATAATACATCTCAGGTGACTCAATAGTATGACCACCTAATAAAAGTCCACCACACTCTTTAATCTTCTCATTTCCACCATTTAGAATCTCTCCTAAAGCTTCATAAGATAGATTAGCTTTATCAAATCCTACTATATTTAAAGCAGTTTTAACTTCTGCTCCCATAGCAAATACATCTGATAGAGAGTTAGCAGCTGCTATTTGTCCATAAATATATGGATCATCAATTACAGGAGTAATAAAATCTAGTGTTTGAACTATAGCTTGATCATCATTTATTTGATAAACACTAGCATCCTCACTTGTATCAAAGCCCACTAAAATTCTGCTGTCATTTGGTTTTAAATTGCAAATTGTTTGTTTAAGATCCCCCGGACCCATCTTTGCAGCTCAGCCAGCAGCTTTAACGAACTTAGTTAATTTATATTCATTGTTCATAAAACTCCTTATTTTAAGATAATATTCTACTATAATTTATATCTTTTATAATACAGATTTTTCATTTTTAAAAAGCTTAAAAAGTAAAGACAATTTTACTTTTATGTGTTATATTAAGTTTTATTTTATACAAGATATTATAGTATTTCGACATAAATTAGCATATAGACCTAAGGTTTAGGTTGGACATAAAGTATAATTTTCTATCTTTATTTCTTCATTAATGCTTCAAATATTTGAGGTTTTTTTTATGAAAAAAATTCTTGTTTTAGTTGCACTATTAGCAACTACAGTATTCTCACAAACATTTACATTTACAGCTATTCCTGATCAGGATGAAACAAAGCTAAAAGAGAGATTCTCTAAGCTAGCAACATACTTAAGTAAAGAACTTAATGTTGATGTAAAATTTATTCCAGTTAAGTCTTATGCAGCTTCAATCGCAGCTTTTAGAAATAATCAAGTTCAATTAGCATGGTTTGGTGGTTTATCAGGTGTAAAAGCTAGACTTTTAGTAAAAGATTCACAAGCAATCGCACAAGGTGTTGAAGATCCAAATTTCCACTCTTATATTATTGCTCATAAAAGTACGGGTTTAGAAAAATCTGATAACTTAAGTAAAGATATTGCTGGTAAAACTTTTACTTTTGGTTCAAAAGGTTCAACTTCTGGAAGATTAATGCCAGAGTATTTTATTAGAGAGACTTTTAATAAAGCACCAAAAGATGTATTTAAAAAAGTTGGTTTTTCAGGAAATCACTCTAAAACTATTTCATTAGTTCAAAGTGGTGCTTATGAAGTAGGTGCTGTAAACTTTAAAGTATGGGATAGAGAGCTAAAAGCTGGTAATATTGATACTTCAAAAGTAAAAGTTATTTATAAAACTCCTGCATATCCTGATTATAATTTTACAATCAGAGCAGATGTTGATAAAAACTATGGAGCTGGATTTACAAAGAAAGTTCAAGATGCTTTAATCAAGTTAGAAGATAAAACTATTTTAAGTGCATTTCCAAGAGCTAGTTTTATCAAAGCTGAAAATAGAGATTTTGACCCAGTATTAAAAACAGCAAGACAAATTGGGTTAATCGACTAATGATTTTCAATTTAGAAAATGAGACAATCTCTTACGAGAATAAAAAAGTTTTAGATTCTATTAATTTATCAATTAAGAAGGGTGAAAAAATAGCTCTTCTTGGTAAAAGTGGAAGTGGTAAATCTACACTTTTAAAAAGATTGTATGAATTAAAAAGTGATGAAGTTTCTTATTTACCACAAGATTTAGGACTTGTAAATAACCTAAGTGCTTACCACAATATTTATACAGCAAGGTTAGAGCAGAAATCAACTATTTATAATTTAGTTAATCTTATTAGACCTTTTAAGAAAAACATGGATGAAATAACTAAGATTTTGAAAGAGCTTGAAACAGAAGATAAGCTTTTAATTAAGTCTTTAAATTTATCAGGTGGACAAAAACAAAGAGTTGCAATCGCAAAATCAATTTACTCTCAAAAGAAAGTTTTACTTGCTGATGAACCTATTTCTGCTTTAGATGAATATATTTGTAAAAAATCTATTGCATTACTTCATAAATCTTTTGAAACAATAGTCTGTGCTATTCATGATGTAAAGATAGCTATTGAATCATTTGATAGGGTAATTGGCATAAAAAATGGTCAAATTGTTTTAGATAAACTATCAGTTGACATAGATAGTGAAGATACAAAAAAATTATATTATGTTGCCCAATAAACTTTCAAAAGAACTAAATGTAAGTTTAATCTTCTTTAGTATCTTTTTTATCTCCCTATTTTTTGCTGATTTAGAAATAAGTGCATATGAACCTTTTTTAGAACTTTCAAAGTTTGTTATTGCTATTAAAGATATAAATTTTTCATCATATGATTTGCTTTTAGATGCTTCACTACAAACAATATATATTGCAACGATTTCAATAGTTTTATCAGCAGTAATTGGATTTGTTTTAAGTTTTTATTTTAAGTTTCTAATTGTTAGAATTTTTTTATCATATATAAGAGCTATTCATGAAATTTTTTGGGCACTGATATTTTTACAAATCTTTGGATTAAATACTATTACAGCTATTTTAGCAATTGTTTTACCCTATAGTGCAATACTTACAAAAGTCTATTTTGAAATACTTGAAGAGTATGATAGTTTTGATAAAAGAACTATTTCAAGTAAAGTATCAAAGGTTTGTTTGTTTTTTTATACAAAGCTTCCCAATGCCATGCCACATCTAATCTCATATACTTTATATAGATTTGAGTGTGCTATGAAATCTTCAGCAATTTTAGGTTTTGTAGGTATTACAACTTTAGGTTATTATTTAAGTTCTTCATTTAACCAAGGTTATTATAATGAAGTTTGGCTGATGCTTATAATCTTTTATATTCTAATTGCAACTATCAAATTTTGGTTTAATAAATTTACAATAATTCCATTATTTATATTTTCACTTATAAAAATGCCAATGTCTGTATCTTCATTTTCTTATGATAATTTTATTAGATTTTTTACAAGTGATATTATTCCAAGTCCAATAAGAAATGAGTATAGTTTTATTGAAGGAATAAACTGGTTTTACAAAATCTTTATAAACGAAATAGTTCCAGGTATTTTTAATACTATAGTTTTAACACAAATTTCTCTTGTGGCAACTGCTATATTAGCTTTAGTTTTATTTCCTTTGATTTCATATAAATTTGTAGGAAACGTAGGAAGGTTTTTTTCGCATATATTTTTAGTAGTGTTAAGATCAACACCTGAGTATATTTTAGCTTTCTTATTTTTATCTATTTTTGGAGCTTCTATGCTTCCTGCGGTTTTAGCTTTAATGCTTCATAATGGAGCAATTATTGCATTTATAATTGGTAAACAATCAAATGAAATTGAGTATGTACTAGATAAGTCAACACACCTAAATCTTTATGCTTATGAAGTTCTACCAAAACTCTATAGTTCTTTTTTAGCTTTTTTATTTTATAGATGGGAAGTTATTATGAGAGAATCAGCAATTCTAGGTATTTTAGGAATTGCTACTTTAGGTTTTTATATAGATTCAGCCATAGCAGATATAAGACTAGACAAAGTTGTAATACTGCTATTTTTTACTGCACTTTTAAATATTTCTATTGATTTGATTTCAAAAAAAGTTAGAGATTATTTAAGAACAGATGAAAAACTAATAGGATGTGGCTGCGATTTAAAGTAGCACATCCTTTTTTATTAAGTCTTGTTGTATAACTTCTAAACTATCTAAATTTAAAGCAGTAAGTTTTCCACCATAAACACAAGCTGTATCAATACAAATATAGTTGTGTTTTCTTACTACATTTCTTGAAGATTCATGACCGTATATATTTATATACTTATGGCTTTTCCAGTCTTTTTCCCAATCCCATTCCCACTCATCTTTATCTGAAACTCGATTTGTCATCATGGCATGGGCTTTTGATTTATCATTTCTTCTTTTAAAGTAGGGCATACAAAAAGCATGAGTTATGAAATAGTTTTCTACTATTAGATATTGTGGCAGAGTTTTAATCCAAGTTAGATGCTCTTCTAGAGTACTCAAATCGTTTTTATAGTTATCTATAGTTACAAGTCCACCCATATACTCTTTTGTATTCCATCTAACCTTAGCACCATTTAAACAAGCTTCTATATTATCTAAAAGATAAGAGTCATGATTTCCTAAAATACATGGATAATTATTGTTTTTTACAAACTCAATTACTTTTTTTGAATAAAGACCTCTATCACATAAGTCTCCTACAAAAATCAAGTTTGCATTTGATGGAAGCTTTTTTATTAAAGCTAGCATTGTATAATAACACCCATGTATATCAGAGATTACATAGGTATTTTTCAAATCATATTTTTGCATTAGATATGCTCTAGTGCAGACTCATTAAACCTATATGTTTTATGTTGAACTTTAACTAAAATATTTTTTTCTGCTAGTTCTTTAAAAAGTTTTATAAGTGTTGGTTTAGATATAGAAAACTCTTCCATAATATCACTATATGAAGCTGTAAATTGATTTTCATTATCTAGATTATTGATAATAAACTTTACAATATCAACTTGTTTACTATCTGTAATAGCTGAAATTGTTCTAATTACATTTGAGTTTTTTTGAATCTCTTTTTTTTGAACTATTGGAAGTAATACATCATGTAAACTATTTAGTAACTCTTTTATATTTATAGGTTTCACTATGTAGTTTTCCACTTTTAATTTTATTGCTTCAAGTAAATATTTTGTATCAGTATGAGCTGTTGTTAAAATAGTAGGAATAGTGATATTTTTTTGTTTTATATGCTTTAAAAAATCAATTCCATTTTCATCTTCAAGTAGTATATCAGAGATAATAATATCAACTTTTTTATTTAATAAAATATCCATAGCTTCATTAGAAGTTTTTACTGCGTAGATATTGTTTACAAAGTCTTCTAATACATCTTTTGTATGTTTTAATAGACTTACATCATCTTCTAAGTATAAAATATTAAATTGCTGTAAGATATTTAAATCTCTGTTATTCATTTGTAGCCTCTTTATTATTTGAAATTGGGATTTTTATTGTAAATAAGGAACATTTAAAGTTTGTGTCATCATTTGGTTTTATTTTATGTACAATATTTTTATATGAGATTGAGCCATTCATATGCTTTTCAATTATTTGCTTGGACATATATAAACCAATACCAGTTCCTGCACTTTTGTATTTTGTAGTATAGTATGGTTCAAATATTTTTGGAAGAATCTCTTCATTGATTCCACCACCATTATCTATTAGGTTTACTACAACATTATGCTTATATTTATTTACAATTATTTTTATAATTCTATCATTTTTATCAATAGTACTACATAAAGCATCTTTTGAGTTAGAAATGATATTTAAAAATACATGAGATAGCTCATTATAGAAAGTATGAAGCTCTACATTTTGCTTGATTTCAAGTTTTATTTGAATGCTTTGTTTCTCTAAAGAGTATTTTGAAAGTTCAATAGAGTGTTCAATACAATCTTTGATTAGAAACTTACTTCTTTGTTTATTTGGACTAAAAAAGTTTTTAAAATCATCTAAGGTTTGAGACATGTTATTTGCTAGAAGTAAAGCGTCATTTACTTTTTCATCAACAAATTCATCAGTTAGTTTTCCCATTAGCATTTTAGTTTGGAAACTTTGAATAATCATCGTGATTGAACCTAGAGGTTGTCTCCATTGGTGTGCTATATTATTTAACATTTCACCTAAACTTGCAAGTCTTGCTTGTTGGAACATGATTATATCTTTTTTCCTATTTTGGGCTACTTCTTTTGATACTTTTATTTCTAGATAAGCATTTAACTCTGTTAGCTCTTTTGTCTTTTCTTCTACTTTTTGCTCTAAGGTATCATGTAGTGTTTTAAAATTATTGATTATATAAACTGACAAGATAATCGAAAATAAAAACACTAAAATAATAGATATAATTGAGAAAATCATAATAATATTAAAAATCTTTTGGGTATTTCTCTTTTCATTTATAGCAAGTGATAAATCATAGTTAATTAAACTTGTAATATAAATAGAAATAGCATTTATTTCTAAGTTTAGATTAGTATAATCATAGTCTATTTTATTTTCAATCATATAGTTTAAATCATATTTTATTTGAAACATCTTTTTATCAACATTTCTCATAATATTTTTTTTTAGAACTTCATTTTCAAAATAGTTTTCTTCATTTATAAAGAACTTTTTTATAAACGAGATTATATAAAATCTATCACCTTTTTTTTCTAACTCTTCTTTATATGAATTCCAGTTTTTATTTATAAGTTGTTGGGCTAAAAGCAAAACATCTTTTGCTTGAGCTAATGTAAGTTCATCATTCTCTAAGTCTTTGATTGTAGCTTGAATATTTACATTATAGGTGTCTTTAATGTTTTCTAGTTTGATTAAACTTTTTGTTCTTTTATCAAAAAGTACATCAAAGTCTTGTTTGATAGTAAAAGTTGAAATCTGAGATAAAATAACTATACAAATCATACCACCTGCAATAATAAAAACTAAAAAGGAAGTTTTGTATTTAAAACTTAAATCATCAAAATATGCAATTATCTTTTTTAATTTACTTACTACCATTTTATCTCTTTGAATTTATTGTTTTCATACTTAAATAAATATGTTTTATTAAATAATTGAGAATTACTATACTTTAAATGTAAGCCTTTTAATAAATCAGGTGGTGTAGTTTTAAGCATATGAATTAACTTTTCTCTTGTTCTATCACCTTTTATTCTAGAAATCGCATTTACTAAAATCTTAGAAGCCATAAATGCTTCAAGTGAAATAAAGCCAAACTCTTCATTTGGATAGTATCGCCTCATTAGTGTTTGATACTCATTTATAATGGGTATTTTATTATCCATATAGTTCGGAACTACTTGTGAAAAGATTAGATTTTTTGAGCTTATTTTTAGCTCATCAAGTTTTTTTACCATAGCATTTGCATCACCAAAAGAGATGTTACAAAAAATTACATCTTTTAAATTTGGATTTTGTTTAGCTTTTTTAATAAATAAAGCATTTGTTTTATAAGCTCCAACCATTACAATAGCTTGAGGTTGTGCATCTTTTATTTCATTAAATGCATGATTTATGGATAGAGTGTTTCTTTTGTAAGAACCCTCAGCCACTAAAGGTAATTTTCTTTTTTCTAATGCCTGAAGTAGTGAAATATATCCTTCTTCTCCATAATCATCATTTTGATAAAAAACAGCAATTCTATTTAATTTTTTTTGCCTATGTAAATACTCAACAATCTTTTCTATTTCTTGTTGGTATGAACTTCTAAAATTAATAAAATTATCATCTTTTGTGTCTCTTAAAAATGAAGCCCCTGTAAATGCACCAAAAAATGGTATATCTTCATCATGTATAATTGGTAAGATATTTTTAACTGTTGGTGTCCCAACAAATCCAAAAAGGGCATAAACATTATCTGTATATATTAACTTATTTACATTTTCTATTGTAAGTTCTGGCTCATATTTATCATCATACATCAAAAGTTCTATTTTTTTGTTTCCTAGAATGTTGTTTTCATTAACATGTTTAAAGTAAGCATTTACTCCATTGTCAACTGACTCTCCCCATGTTTTAATAATTCCGCTTTTAGGAACAGACATACCTATTTTTATAGTGTTACTTGGAAAAATTTCATCTTTAAAATATATATAAAAAATGATGAATATGAATAGTAGTATTGGTAATCTTTTAATCATACTTTAGTTTACAAAAATATGTGCAAAATATAGCTTTAATACATTAAATATAAAAGTTTTATATCTTTTGTAAAAATACATAGTCCTTAATAGTAACACCCTTCAAAAAATAGGTAAAAAGTTTTTTAATATTTAAGGTTCATTTAAAAATATACTATTAAAATTAGGTAAAATATTTTTTACCATTGATAAGGGCATAGGTTATGCAAGAATTTATATATTACAACCCAAAGGGTTTAGATTTCCCTGTTAGCGAAGAGATACTAGTATCTACTAACTTAGATGAAATAAAAGAAAAAAGTTTTTTAATCTCTAACACTTCTGAAGTAAATACAGAAGTAAAAGCTGATGAAATAGATTTTTATATCAAAAATACAAAAGATTCAATAGCAGCTCGAATTGAAAATGTTTATAAATTATATGAAATAGCTGCTAATAAATATGACTTTGCACAAGATATATCATACTCACAAGAAATTACAAATCAGTTACTTTTAGTTGCAAATACTAAAGAAGATTATGAAAAATTTGTAGCATGTATTAAGCCTGAAGACTTTGAACTATTTTTTGTACAAGAAAATATTATCAAATCAATTTCAGGACATATTGGAAATTTAACTGTTATTGTTGATGATGAAGGTAAGGACGTAACTTTAAATGTTTCTCAAATTGTTTGGTACGATGCTAAAGAAGAAGGAATCAAGCAAAGTGGATGTTTTGATCCAAATGAATCAAGTGAAGAAGAAGTTGTATCTTTACTAAAAGAGAATATAAACTCTTACTCTTACAAGAAATTCACTACATATGATAAAACAATCTGTCAATACAATGAAAGAAGAGAAGTTATTTGTTCAAAATGTGAAGAGGTTTGTCCTAGTGTTGCAATAACAAAAGATGATGAAACAAAAGTATTATCTTTCTCTCAAATAGATTGTCATGGGTGTGGTGGATGTATTTCTGTTTGTCCAAGTGGTGCACTTGATTATGCACCATCAAATAGAGAATCTCTTTTTGAAATGAGTAAAGCTTTTGCAAATACTCATCCTTTAATCACTCCACAGAAAATGAACATCTCTTCTTTAGAAGTTGAATTAAAAGAAGGTGTTTTACCTTTTGCAATTGAGGGTGAAAAGTTTTTAGATGAAACTGCATTTTTAACACTTGCTCAAATATCTGGTTCTCAACTTGTATTTTATACAGACTTTATTTCAAAAGGAAGTGGAGATGCTATTAGAATTGTAAATGATATTTATCAAAAAAAGTATGGAAAAGATGCAATTTTAGTAGCAATGAATGAAGAAGAGTTAAAAGAGGCTTTAAGTGAAGTTTCATTTATTGAAGGTTCAAATTTTAACTTTAATCAAGAAGGGCTTAAAAAAAGAGAGATTTTTTCTCACAGATTACAAAAGCTAGTTGGTGATGAAGATTTAGGTGAAGTTAAAACAGGTGAACATGTTCATTATGGTCTTGTAAAAGTAAATGAAGATAAATGTACTTTATGTCTAGTTTGTGTTGGAGCTTGTAATGTAGATGCTCTTCAAGCAGATGCAAGAGATAATACACTTAGATTAAATCCATCTTTATGTACATCATGTGGATATTGTGAAGTTTCATGTCCTGAGAGTGATTGTTTAGAGATTGAAAGAGACGTTATTAAACTTCAACCAATGTGGTTTAAAGAGAATGTATTAGCTCAAGATGAACTTTTTGCATGTGTAGAGTGTGGAGTAGAGTTTGCAACTAAAAAGTCAGTTGAAAAAATAGCAGCTATCATGGGGCCTGTATTTGCAAATGATCCAGTAAAAGAGAAATCTTTATACTGTTGTGCAGACTGTAAACCAAAAATTATGATGCAAAACTATTATGATCAAAAAAAGCAAGGAATGCCAAATGCAAGATAATCAAGCAATAAACAAAGCAAGAGCACTTTACTACAATCTTTTTGCAAATTTTTTTGTAGCCTCACCTGATACTGCAACATACTTAGAGTTAGTAAGACTAGTGAATGTACTAAAAGAAAATCCTTTAGAACCCTCATCAGGAAAAGCTTTAGAATCTATTTCTTCAAAATTAGATCCAAGCTCGAATGTTGCTTTACTACAAGAGTTTGATGAACTATTTCATAATCCAACAAGTACAACTATTAGAACAACAGCATCATTTTATGATGAGGGAATAGAATCTGGTAAAAAAAGAGTTGAAATGATTAATTTTGTTGCAAAAACAAAATTAAGAAGAGATGAAAAGAACTATTATGAGTATGAAGATTCAATTGGATTTATTTTTTCATTAATGGCTCAATTAACTGATGAGATTTCTCAAGGTGAAAAAATATATGAAAATACTGTTCATTGTATTTTTGCACAAATTCTAAATGAATTTATTGATGAAATAGGAAAAGAGATTTATGAGCATGAAAATGCGGATATTTATAGAGATTTAATGGTTGTTTTAAACTCTTTTATAGAGTTTGAAAGACTTTATTTAGAGGTTTCAAAACCTGCACCTAAACCAAAGCAAGCAAAAGAAGAGGCTTCTTGTGCTGTGGAAGAAATATCTGAAGAAGAGAAGCAAAGAAGAGCAAGAAATAAAGCATTAAAAGCTTTAGGACCAAAAGAGGAAACACCAAAAGACATTCATTATGATGTTGAGGAGGATATCTAAAAGAGAGTTTCTCTTTTAGGGATTTTATAAAGAAAGCAAAGCTTTTTTTATAAAGTCTCTAAATAAAAGTGTTTTTTTTAACGTAGGTTTAAAAAAAGCACTTTTCGGGGGCTTATTTTTCTATAAGGAGGTCAGTCATGGAACAAAGCAGAAGAGATTTCGCTAAGAAAACTGCAATTGTTACAGCTGGTGCTGCAGTTGCTGCGGGAACTAGTGTATTGGCTGCTACTGGTAATTCATCAGTTCAAGATGATGCGAATAATGGTGTTGTTAAAGGGTCTTCTAGAAAGAAAGAGATTCTTTACAGAAAAACTGCAGCGTGGGAGCAATTCTACAAAACTGCAAAGTAACAATAATTTAAAAGAGTAGGAGAGGCGTATGTCAGCAAATACATATGAAACTCTGAATGCAAAAGTAGGTAGAAGGTCATTTATGAAAATGGCTGCAGTAGCTACTGCATTCGGTGTTACATCGTCTTTTGCTAGTACAACTGCAACTAGAAAAGCTACTGAGGAAGAGATTAAAAATCCATTCCCTGGTTCAAAGATGGTTAGATCTATCTGTACAGCTTGTTCAGTTGGTTGTGGTGTAGAAGCGGAAGTACAAAATGGTGTATGGGTAAGACAAGAAGTAGCTCAAGATCACCCTGTATCACTTGGAGGTCACTGTTGTAAAGGTGCCGATATGATTGATATGGTTAGATCAGAAGTTAGAGTTAAACACCCAATGGTTAAAAGAGGTGGAAAATGGCAAAGAATTTCTTGGGATGAAGCATTAGACAATATCGCTAATAAGCTTGAATCTTTAAGACAAACAGATGGGCCAGATTCAACAATGTTTTTAGGATCAGCGAAATTTAATACTGAGCAATCATATTACTTTAGAAAATTCGCTGCAATGTTTGGAACTAATAATATAGATCACCAAGCTAGAATTTGACATAGCTCAACAGTTGCCGGGGTGGCAAACACATGGGGTTATGGTGCTATGACAAATTCTTTAGGGGATATTCAAAACTCTAAGGCGATCATTATTTTTGGAGCAAATCCAGCGGTTAATCACCCAGTTGGTTTCCAGCACTTTTTAAAAGCAAAAGAGAGAAACAACGCAAAAATTATTGTTGTTGATCCAAGATTTACTAAAACTGCTGCAAAAGCAGATTTATATGCAGGTTTAAGACCTGGTACAGATATTCCATTTATGTATGGTATGTTAAATATCATCTTTGAAAATGGATGGCATGATGAAAACTTTATCAAAGATAGAGTTTACGGTATGGAAGATATTAAAAAAGAAGCTAAAAACTGGCCACTTGAAAGAGTTGCTGATGTAACTGGTGTTGATGCTGATTTAATTATGCAAATCACTAAGTTATATGCTCAAAACTCTCCTGGTACATTAGTATGGGCTATGGGTTTAACGCAACATAATAACGGTTCTTCTAATACAAGAATTGCTCCAATCGTTCAATTAGCTCTTGGTAACATGGGTATTGAAGGTGGTGGAACAAACATCTTAAGAGGTCACGATAACGTTCAAGGTGCTACTGATATGTGTTGTTTATCACACACATTACCAGGATACTATGGATTAAGTGATGGTTCATGGAAATATTTCGCAAAAATGTGGAATGTTGATTATGAATGGTTAAAAGGAAGATTTAAAGATCCTTCATGGATGAATAAAAAGGGTTTCACACTTGCTAGATGGTGGGCTGGAGTTCTTGGTGGTAAGCCAGGAGAAGATGCTATTCATAATGCAGGAACAAACTTAAAAGCTTTATTTGTTATGGCAAATGGTATTACATCAACTGCACAACAAGTAAAAGTAAAAGAAGCCTTAGATAATTTAGATATCGCAGTATTTGTTGACCCATTTGTAAATGAGGGTGCAATTATTACTGATAAACAAGATGATGTTTATATCTTACCTGCTGCTACTCAATTTGAAACTAGTGGTTCTGTAACTGCTACAAATAGATCAGCACAGTGGAGAGATAAGATTATTGAACCAATGTATGAGTCAAAAACTGACCACGACATTATGTTCGAATTAGCTAAGAGACTTGGATTCTATGATGAATTAACAGCAGGTATGTTAGTAAAAGAGAACAAAAAAGAGTTCAAATGGCCTGAAGATTGTACAGATGAAATTGCTAGAACAATCAAAACAATTGGTTTAACTGGTTGGACGGCTGAAAGACTTAAAAAGCATCAAAAGAACTGGCACATGTTTGATGAAGTATCTTTAAGAGGATACGGAGAAATGGCTGGTGAATACTATGGATTACCATGGCCTTGTTGGACAGAAGATCATTGTGGTTCTCCATTACTATACAACATTAACAGAAGTGTTAAAGATGGTGGTATGGGATTCAGAAATAGATTTGGACTTGAGCATGATGGTGAAGATTTATTAGCAGGAAAAGGTTCTGCTCCTAAAGGTTCAGCTAATCCTAATGGTTATCCTGAAATTACTAGAGATAACATTGAAGAAGTTCTAGGTATTAAATTAACTGCAGAAGAGAAAAAGAAAATTGGTAAAAACTGGAAAGTTGATACTTCTAATATTATTGCTGAAAAATGTATGGAAAGAGGAATTGCTCCTTATGGAAATGCAAAAGCAAGAGCAAAAGTATGGACATTTGCAGATCCAATTCCTTTACATAGAGAGCCATTACACTCTCCAAGACAAGATTTAGTTAAGAAATATCCATCATTTGCAGATAAAAAGAATCACTATAGAGTTGATACTAGATATGTTTCTGAGCAAACTGCAAAAGAGTGGGCAAAAGAATTCCCTATTAACTTAGTTACGGGAAGACTTGTAAATATGAATGGTGCTGGTATTGAAAATAGAGCATCTAAATATTTAGCTAAATTAACACCAGAAATGTTCTGTGATATTAATCCTGACTTAGCTGGAAGACACGGTATTAGAGATGGTGCTATGATGTGGGTTCACTCACCAAATGGTACTAAGATTAAAGTTAAAGCAAAATACAGCCACAGTGTAGCTGATGATAGAGTATTCTTGCCATTCCACTTCTCTGGTGTAATGCAAGGTGAAGATCTATCTCATAAATATCCTGAAGGTACACTACCATTTGCAATCGGTGATAATGCAAATATTGTAACTAACTATGGTTATGATATTGTTACGCAGATTCCTGAAACAAAAGGTGGTTTATGTAGAATTGAAAGAGCGTAGGAGAAGCAAATGAGTAGTAATAATTTAAATGTAAATTTTGCAAGTATGAGATTTTACTGCGATGAGAACAGATGTATCCACTGTGATGGTTGTTCTGTTGCTTGTGCTGAAGCTCACGAATTACCAGTAGAAATTTCGAGAAGAAAAGTAATTACAGTAAATGAAGGAAAGCAAGGGATGGAGTTCTCTTTATCTGTTGCTTGTATGCATTGTACTGATGCACCATGTGAACAAGTATGTCCTGTTGATTGTTTCTATATCAGAGAGGATGGAATTGTATTACATGATAAAGATAAGTGTATTGGATGTTCTTATTGTCTATACGCTTGTCCATTTGGAGCTCCTCAGTTCCCTAAAAATGGTGCATTTGGTACAAAAGGAGTAATGGATAAATGTACAATGTGTGCTGGTGGTCCAGATGAGACTAACTCAGAGCATGAAAGACATTTATACGGACAAAACAGAATCTCTGAAGGTAAAGTACCAGTTTGTGCAGCAATGTGTTCAACAAAAGCTTTACTAGTTGGTGATGCTGAATCTATCTCTAATATTTATAGAGAAAGAGTTCTGTCTTTCGGACATGGCGTTCAATCTGCTCCTAAACCGTACGGATGGGACAAAGCATATGGAAAATAAGAGTTTTCTTAGCGAATATAAAGCCTATTTAATTATAGGCCTACTATTCGTAGTTCTTACTTATTGGTATTTTTGGTTAGCAACAATTGCAGATATAAACTATGTTTATAACTTCTTGTTGCAAATGGCACAGGGTAATTTTACTGGTCAAGTAATTCCATACGAGTCATTAACTAAATATGAACAAATGGAAGTTACACTATTTGGTCCAGAGTATGATGCTATAGCTCCTGAAGTAGTAAGAGCATTTGAAGAAAGACAACATTTATTACCAATAGTTTTTACTGTGGAGTTTTTCTTATTTTTAATAATGTTTATTATTGCAAAAGGTAGAAAGCAAGCTAAGATTACAAGACATGATGACAAAGTACAAGTGTACTCTTTATTTCAAAGAATTGTAATTTTATTAAATATAATTATTATGATTTATCTTTTTATCACAGGTTTCTCAATTACATTTGGAAACTGGACAGGTGGTGGAGAGATTGCAAGATTTATGAGAGCAACACATGAAATAGTTGGTGTTGGTTGGATTCCAGTTTGGTTCTTAATGACAATCATTGCATTTAAAGATCATAAGTTTTTCATAAGACCAAGTGTTAAAATTTGGAATAAAATTTTCTTAAGAGGAAAATATAAGCATATGGATAGAATTAACTACTATATGTATGTTGCTTTTGGATTTAAATTAGTTATTAGTGGATTTATTATTTGGTATTTATTCCCAGATTATCAAACTCACGCAGAAACTATTCAATTCAAAAGATTTATTCTATTTATTCACTTTATGGGAAGTGCGATTATTTCGTTCTTTACATTTGAAACAGTATATTCATACTTTGTATCTGTAAAAGGATACATCCCTGGAGTAATTACAGGAAAATTACCAGTTGAGTATCTAGAACAGTTAAGACCTGATGTTCTAGAAGAAGAGAATTTAAGAAAATAGAAAAGCTATCATGTTTCCCTTTTGGGAAACTGATTTGCTTTTTCTATTTATTTACTAATGTGCAAAACTAGCATATTAGAATTTTGATATTATCAAATATGCTAAATTAGCATATTAAGAAAGAAGAGATATGGACAACACTAAATATTTAAAAACAGTAGTAATAGACAAACTTATAGAAAATGAAGCAACTGAAATTGAAGATGTGACAATAGACGAGTCACGATTAAACTTATATTTAAATGGAGAAAAAACTATATCTATGATGACAATTCCCAAAGATCAAGATGCTCATGCCATTGGCTTCTTGATGAGTGAGAATGTTATTTCTTCTATTGATGATATTGAAGATATACAAATTAGTGAAGAAGGATTAAGAGTTGATGTAAAAGCGAAAATCAATGAAGAGTCACTTCAAAATTTATATAAAGAAAAAACACTTACTTCTGGTTGTGGAGGAGGAGTTACTGGAACTGATAGTAGTCAGCTTGTAATTCCTTTTAATCAAACAGCATTTAAAATAAAACCCCAAACAATTTCAGATGAAATTAGAATATTTTACAGAGAGAGTGAACTTTATAATTTAACAGGTTGTGTTCATAAAGCAATGATTTATTTACTTGATGGAACAACAATAACAGCTGAGGATATTGGAAGACACAATGCTATAGATAAAGCAATTGGTAAGTGTAAGTTAAAAGGATTAGATACAACTAAATCTGTTTTATTTGTATCTGGAAGATTAAGTTCTGAAATGGTTACAAAAGCTGTAATGCATAGAATTCCTATCGTTGTTTCAAGAACAGCTCCTACTTATCTGGGAGTACAAACAGCTCATAAACATGGAATAACACTTATTGGTTTTGCAAGAGGTAAGAAAATGAATCTTTATACACATCAAGGAAGAATTGATGTGTAGTTTAGATGAAGTTCAAAAAGAGCTTCTATTTACAAATTTAGATGAAGATGGAAAGCATCCTAAGCAAATGGCAAAAATTACAAGTGAGTTTGGTATTAAGATTACTAATTGTGAGTTAGGTGTTTTTGGAAAACTAAGATTTGAAAATTCCAGTGAAAAGGTTTACAATAGACTAAAAGAGAACTATATGGGGCATAAAAGATTAGAGTGTAAAGTTTTATGGGATGAAGCACAAAAGTCAACACTTAATACGGTAGGTTCAACTGTTAAAAATTCAGATATTCAAGTGACACATTGTCAGCTAGGTATATTTAGAGAAAGAAGAGGAAACCATGGAAGTAAAAGTTAAAGTATGGATTGATGACGATGAAAACAACTTGGTTTTTGGTGGTGGCAAAACAGAAGTTTTAAAATATATAGATCAAACGGGTTCTATTTCTAAAGCAGCTAAAATTGTAGGTATGAATTATAAAAAAGCTTGGACACATATAAAGATTCTAGAAGAGCATATAGAAGATGATTTAGTTCATACAAAAAAAGGAAGAGGTGAAGATAGTGGAAGTTCACTTACTCCTAAAGCAAGGGAAATAATAGATACTTATGAAGTCTTATCTCAAGATATAAAAGAGTATGCAAAAAAAAGATTTGATGAGCTGTTTTTGAAAGATAATAAAGAGATTATAAAAGTAAAAGGTGAGTGTTGTGATAAAGCTTAACTCTTTGCAGTATAAAAATATGCAAAACTTGCATATAAACAATGAATTGTCATTAAATATATTAAGTAATAATGAAAGCTATTTAGATTTAAAAAAAGAGTTTGTATCTAAATATTCTAAAACTAATTTAACAACTTTTAGTTTTGATAAAGATGGTTTCCTAGGATTGTTTTTAGAACTTTCAAAAAAAGGAAAGATATCAGTTTGTAAAGGTGAAACTCACAGTGTTTATGAAGCAGCAAAGACATTTGAGTCTTTAGGTTTTGAGCTTTTATGGCTTGAGTTATTAAAAAATGGAAAAGTAGATACTCAAAAAATAGAAAGTGAAAATATCGACTTTTTATTTCTTTCATCTTATGTAATGGACACTTTTGTAAAAACAAATGTAGAAGAAATAAAAAAAATTACAAGTGCGAAAATTATATCAAATGCAAGTGCAAATTTTAGCAAATATAGTGATGCTGTATATTTTGATGCTTACAAATTAACTGGATTTACAACATCTGGTGTTTTACTTTTTGATGGGGAACTATTTGAGGAAAAGCCTTTTGGTTTTATAGATAGTATTGCTGTAAATACAATATTTGAAGCTTTAAAAACTCAAAGTTTTGAAAGTTCAATAAAACAGAGTTTTAAAAATCAACTTGAACTTGCACTTGGTGATAACTTATACTATTTTGTTGACTCTAATGATACATTGGATTATTCACTTCATTTTGCATTAAAAGATATAAAAGCAAGAGAACTTATAAGAACTCTTAGTTTAGATGAAATACATATTACAAATGGTGAAGGATGTAGCTTAGGTTTATCTAAACCTTCAAGAATTATCCAATCTATGGGATATGATGAGACTACAAGTAGAAATGCAATATCTCTTACTTTTTGTGAAAAGTTAGATGCAAATATTATTGAAAAAGTAGCAAAAATAATTGCTAAAAAATATAGACAAATAAAGGTTTTAAATGAGCAATAAATTAACATATTTAGATTTTGAAGAAGCAGTAAAAAGAAGTTTAGATTTAGCAAAATCTACAAGTTTTACTGAGATTATTCCTTTAGCAAATGCAATTGGAAGAGTTGTTAGTGAAGATGTAATTTGTGTAAAAAATCTTCCTGCTTTTAATAACTCTGCTATGGATGGTTTTGCAATAAAAGCAAAAGATGCAGGTAAAACTCTAAACATAAATAAAGTGATTTATGCAGGAGACAAAGGTGAAGCTGTAAAAGAGTCACTTTGGGATAATGAATGTTACAAGATTATGACAGGAGCCAAGGTTCCAAGTGATGTTGATACAATTATTCCAATTGAGAACTGTTTTGATGTAACAGATAAAACGGTTAGAATTCCTGAAAATGTAAAAGAGGGTGCAAACTTAAGATTAAAAGGTGAGGAGCAAAAAGAAGGAAATATATTATTTGAAAAAGGTGAGATTATCACTTCTTCTCATGTGACACTTTTAGCATCACAAGGTCTTACAATGATTAAGGTTTTCAAAAAAATCTCAATTGCTGTTGTATCAACTGGAAATGAATTAAAAGAGCCATGGGAAAGTAGTGATGAAGAAGAGATTTATAACTGTAACTCTTATGCTTTAGTATCACTATTAACAGAGAATGGGTTTGATGCAACTTACAGTGGAGTAATACCTGATAGTTTAGATGCTTCAAAAGAGTTTATTTCAAATATGAAAAACTATGATGTAATTATTACAACTGGTGGAATTTCAATGGGTGATGCTGATTTTGTAGGGCAAGCTTTTTTAGATAATGGTTTACAAACGGCATTTCATGGAGTAAATGTAAAACCAGGAAGACCAATTATGATGGGAAAAATGGAAAATACTGTTGTAATGTGTTTACCAGGTAACCCACTTACTGCTATGGTAAATATGCACTTATTTGCAGTACCTGTTTTACATAAATTACAAGGAAGTAGTAGTTTTTATCATGATGTGAATTTTGCTATGAATCATCAAGATTTCAAAACAAAACAAGGAAGAGTAAATGTAGTACTTGGAACTTGTGAAAATGGAGGTTTTAAGGTAACAAGAAATAATAAATATGGTTCAGGAATGATAACTGCACTGTATGAGAGTAATTCTATACTTGTGACTAGGGAAGAGATATCAGGTATAGATGTAGGTCACGAGGTTTATGTTATTAAATTTAATAACAAATTAGTAAAAAATCAAACAAATATATTTAATTAGTTAAAACAAAAAGGAAGCAAAAAATGATGAAAAAAACTTTATTAACATTAGGATTAAGTGCAGTACTAGTATCTGGATTAAACGCTAAAGATTTAATGATGGCTACAACTACAAGTACAGATAATACTGGATTATTAGACTATTTAGCACCAAAATTTGAAAAAGAAACAGGTATAACTTTAAAATGGGTTGCAACAGGAACTGGAAAAGCTTTAAAAATGGGTGGAAATTGTGATGTAGATATTCTATTTGTTCATGCACCTGGTGCTGAAAAGAAATTTGTTGAAACAGGATATGGTGTAAATAGAACTCAAGTTATGTATAACGACTTTGTTGTTATTGGACCAAAAGCAGACCCTGCAATGGTAACAGGTATGGCAACAGCAGCAGCACTTAAAAAAATCAATGATAAAGAAGCTAAATTCTTCTCAAGAGGTGACAACTCTGGTACAAATAAAAAAGAGATCAAACTTTGGAAAGAAGCTTTAACTAAAGCTCCTGAAAGGGCATCTTGGTATGTTCAAACTGGTCAAGGTATGTTAAGAACTATTAATATGGCTGCTGAAAAGGGTGGATATACTATGACTGATAGAGGAACTTGGATTAAATATCAATCACAAAAAGGTGATAAAAATACAATGAAAATTGTAGTTGAAGGTGATAAAACATTATTTAACCAATACTCTGTTGTATCAATAAATAAAGAAAAATGTTCGAACGTTAAGCCAGAATTAGCAGAACAGTTTACAAACTGGATTGTTAAACCTGAAACTCAACAAACAATTGCTGACTTTAGATTATTAGGAAAAGCTTTATTTATTCCTAATGCTGGTAAATAAATAAAAATTAAACTTAGGGTTAGAACTGGATGAATCTTTTTACTGATGGCTTTAATGAGGCTATAGAATTACTTGTATCTGGGAATGAGAGTGTTTATTCTGCGATTATTACGACAGTTACTGTATCTTCTTGGTCTTTACTAATAAGTCTACTAATAGGTCTTCCTTTAGGGTTTGCATTGGGATATTATAACTTCCCCGGCAAACCAGTGGTTAGAACTATAGTTGATACATTACTTGCTCTACCAACAGTTGTTATTGGTTTAGTGGCTTATACAATGTTATCTCGTGTTGGGCTATTTGGTGAGTATGATTTACTTTTTTCTCAAAAAGCTATAATTATAGGTCAAATAGTTTTAGGTTTGCCTATTATTATTGCTTTAACAGCCACACAAGTCGAAGCAGTTGATAAAAGACTTTACACCTCTTTGAAAGGATTAGGTGCAAAATCTTTTCAGATATTAAATGCAACTTTGGTAGAAGCAAGATTTGGAATTATGACAGCAGCTGTTACTGCATACGGAAGAATTGTAACAGAAATTGGTATTTCTATGATGGTTGGAGGAAATATCAAGTATCACACTAGAACAGTTACAACTGCAATTGCACTTGAAACTGGGAAAGGTGAGTTTGTAACTGGAATTGCATTAGGACTTGTGCTTTTTGCTGTTGCACTTATGGTGAATATTGCATTATCAATGCTGAAAAGGAAATGGACACAATGAGTTTATATAAGTTAAATAATGTTGAACAATACTATGATGGAAGAAGAGTTTTATCAATTGATAATCTTATATTAGAAGAGAATCAAATAATAGGATTTTTTGGTCCAAATGGAAGTGGAAAATCAACACTTTTTTCACTTTTATCTTTTATCGATAAACCAACATTAGGAAATGTTTCTTTTAATGGACTATGTAATACAAAACTTGATTTTGAAACAAGACAAAGTGTAGTAATGGTACCTCAAAATCCATATCTTTTAAAAAGAACAGTTTATGAAAATATAGCTTATGGTTTAAAACTTAGAAAAAGAACAAATAATTTAGAAGAAAAGGTTTTAGAAGCTTTGAGCTTAGTAGGACTTGATAGTTCATTTTCAAAAAGAAAATGGAGTCAACTTTCAGGTGGGGAATCTCAAAGAGTGGCTCTTGCTGCACGACTTATACTAAAACCAAAAGTTTTGATACTTGATGAGCCAACTACAGGAGTTGATACAAACTCAGCTCAATTAATAAAAGAGGCTATATTAACTGCTAAACAAGAATATAATACTACAATTTTAATCTCAAGTCATGACCATAACTGGCTTAATCACATTTGTGATAGAAAAGTTGCTTTATTTAATGGAAGTTTAGTTGAAGCAGGAGGAGTTAATCTTCTTTTTTCACCTTGGCAAAAAAATGATGAAGGTAACTTAGTAAAACAGTTTATAGATGGACAAAGATTGGAAATAAAAAACAGCGTAAGTAAAAAAAGAGATTCTGTTGCCATGATAAATTGTGAAGCAATAAATATATGTAGAGTTGATTGTAAAGATATGAAAGATGAAAATACATTAATTGCTGAAGTAAGTTCTATACAACAACTTAACAGTATAGAAGATTTATTAATAGAGTTTAATATTTCAGGGATTAGTTTTAATTGTAAAATTACTAGAAAACTAATGCAAGAACAAACTTTCCTTCCGGGGGATAAAATAAATGTAAATATTGATACTGCTAAGGTTTGTTGGATTTAGTAAATAGCTTTACTCTTTATCAATTTTATGGAGACAAATTAAAGTATGAAATAGATTCATGGGACTTAAGTGTTGCATTAAAAGAAGAGCAAAATATTGTAGTAATTGATGGATTAGAGATGGGTACTAAACAGAAGATTAAATGCTAGAAAGTCTAGTAGTGTTTCTTGTGGATGTTAATCCTTTATTAGTATAATAATAAATATATAATACTAAAGGATTTTGATGAATGAAAATATGATTTACATTCTTATTTTATTTATAGCTTACTTTGCTTATAAAAAATATATGCAATATAAAGTATTAAAACTTGTACCAACTTTACTTAAAGAGGGTGGGGTTATTATAGATGTTAGAACAGAAGATGAGTTTAATTTGGCTCATAAAGATGAAAGTATAAATATTCCTATAAATAAACTAGAAGGTAAAGTTGAAAAGTTTGATAAAAGTAAACCAATAATTCTTTGTTGTGCAAGTGGAAGTAGGAGTGCTTTAGCAAAAGTTTCTTTAAAGGCTAAAGGCTTTAATAATGTTCACAATGCAGGAGCATGGAAAGCTCTTAGAAAGCTTTAATAATATATACTTTAGTACGATAGTATCAGTATTAAAAGGATTTATTTATGAAAGTAAAGATTTTTTATTGTACAGCTTGAAACTATTTGCCAAGAGCTTCTAGGGTAGAAGAGGAAATAAGGGAAAGCTTCCCAAGTGCAAATATAAAGTTAGTTGAAAGTAATGGCGGTGACTTTAGAGTTATTGTAGATGAAAAAACTATTTATGATAAAAGTGAGACAAACACCTTTCCAAAGATTTTTGAAGTTACAAATATCATCAAAAGTATTGATTGAGACTGTGTAAACCCACCAGTTACTTTTTAATCACTTAGTATATTTTTCCATAATCTCACTGAAAAATATACTAAGTTG
>JBLWVX010000014.1:0-62810 GCA_048268245.1 Arcobacteraceae bacterium | reverse complement strand
GGATTTAAGTACTTTATTTATATAATGTATATTCAATAAATAGTTAAACTAAAAAACAAAAAGGATGTAAAATATGTATATTAATGAAGGAAAAGAACAAATCATAATATCAATTGATTTATCACAAAATAGAATTAAACTTATAGATGGCTCAGAATGGGAAGTTGAAAGTATAAATTCATTTAAATTACCATTATGGCTTGCTACAAATAGAGCTATTGTTAAAAAATCATTTATGGACTATGACATAACAAATACTAATCGAAATGAAACTTTAAAATTTAAGAAAGTTTAACAAAACATTGGAAAGAAAAACGAGGGTGTACTTGCAATTTTAAACTGATAAATTGTAAGTATAATTTAAAAGTGTTATTGAATTAACAGATGAAATCTTCCCTCGTTTTTCAATTCCACCATTATACACAAAGGAAAATATACAATGAAAATCATAAAAAGTAAAACTTTCAAACCCCAGAAAGCTTGGGATTCACAAAGTATTGCAAATATGAATGGTATTACTACCAAATTACATTGGACTGATAAACCATATAAATGGCACATTAATGATGGTGAAGAAGTTTTTGCAGTTTTAGATGGGACAGTAAAAATGTTTTACAAAAAAGATGGTATTGAAGAATTTATGATTTTAGAAAGTGGTGATATATTTTATGCAACATTAGGAACAGAACATTATGCACATCCTATTGGCGAAGCAAGAATATTAGTAATAGAAAAAGAAGGAAGTGTATAACAAGAAAATAGGCTCAGGTCATGAATTTCCACTTTCTATAAATCATTGTCTTTCAAAATTTCAATGATTTTAGAATCATCAATATTTTCTAACTCTGTTTTAGAGTATATTTCTAAAAGATAGATTTTATCTTCTATTTTTTTATAGTAGATTACTCTAAAACCTCCACTTTTTCCTGTAGGTATAGATGAGTTTGCCAATCTTAGTTTAAAACAGCTATATCCTAAATCTATGAAGTTTTCATTTTCTATTTCTTTTTGTATATTTTGTAAATCATTTTTTATCTGTTTATATTTCTTGGAAAGCTTTTTAACTGATTTTGCAAATTGTGGAGTGGTTATAAGTTTAAAGTTCATTTATTAGCTCATCTAAACTTGTTTCATTTGTTTCTTTATTTAAAATTGATTTTAATTCTTTTGCTGATTGGTCAAAATCTGAATAAAATTTTTTTTGTTTTTGCTCAACTAAAAAAGCTTTAACTGATTCTGTAATTAAATCACTTCTATTTAGTGAATACTCTTTTGTAAGCTCATCTAATTCATCTATCAGATATTTAGGAAGCCTAAGTCCTACTTGTTGTTTTTCTAATTGTTCTAAAGATAACATATTTATATCCTATAAATTAATATATAAATATTATATATCAAAACTAACTAGATGTCAAATTTATATTCTATATTTTAGTAACATTGACTAAACTATTTAATTTAAATATTATTCCAAATCAAAAAATCTATAACAAAACTATCAAAAGGAATAAACTATCTCAAAACAAGAAAATGAAATACAACAAAATGATTTAGACAATACTCATCATCATTTTAAGATGTTTAAACCATATGGATGTTTAAGTCAGTTTGTTCAAGAAAAGATGAAAAACAAAAGCTTACTTGGTGATTTCTTTGATTTTCCACAAAAGACTATGGCTATTGGAAGGTTAGACCATGACTCAGAAGGCTTGCTACTGCTTACAACTAATGGTATATCAAGTCATAAAGTAAGAAACAAAAGTATAGAAAAAGAGTACTACGTTCAAGTTGATGGAGAGATTACAGAAGAAGCAATATCAAAGCTACAAAATGGTGTTGAGATTACTGTAAGTGGTAAAAAGTATTTAACTCTACCTTGCAAAGCATACACCTTAAAAAGTGAACCAAATCTACCTAGTCGTGGACGTAATATTCGTAATTCGAGACATGGTCCAACTAGTTGGGCATCTATCACAATTTGTGAAGGTAAAAAACGTCAAGTAAGAAAGATGACAGCAGCTGCTGGTTTTCCTACTCTAAGATTAGTTAGAGTTAGAATTGGTGATATTCATATTGATGATTTATTACCTGGTGAAGTAGTTTGTCTACCTGATGTTAATAATGCACTAAACTAATAAACAATAATAAAAATAAAAGGAAACTTATGAAAAAAATACTACTTGTCTTACTATCAACATTTACATTACTTTTTGCAAGTAACCAAGATATACAAAAAGCTTACTCAAATAAAATCAGTGATTTACAAGTCCAAGGTCATGGAAAAGTTGTGAAGATTTTGAGAGATGATACAAAAGGAATAAAACATCAAAGGTTTATTTTAAGACTAAATAATTCTTTAACTGTTTTAGTTGCTCATAATATTGATTTATCACCTAGAGTTAAAAACCTTAGTAATGGTGATAAAGTTGAATTTTATGGGGAATATGAATGGAATTCAAAAGGTGGAGTTATACACTGGACACATCATGACCCTAGAGGTAGACACGTTACAGGATGGATAAAACATAAAAATAAACTTTACAAATAAAATAACTTGAAGTGAAAGCTGATATAATATTTTTAATAGTTAATAAAAGGGGTTGTCATGATAAATACATTAAATAGAAATAAACATGAGAAAAAAGTTTTAAAAAATGTTACTCAACAATTTGCAGTATTTTATACAGGTGATGATAGTGTATATGCTATAAATATTGCAAAGGTAAAAGCTTTTATAATCACTTCAGATGTTATGATAAATGACACCCCCTCAGATAGTGATGTAATAGCAGGAATAGCTACAATAAGAGGTGAACCAATTACTTTAGTAAACTTAGATGTTTGGCTAGGAAATAAAGCCAAAGATATGTCTGAATATAAACTTATAATTTATTGTGAGTTTAGTAATAAGCATGTAGGTTTATTAGTGAAAGATATGGTAAATATTGTTGAAAAAGCTACAAATGAATTGAGATATTCAGAAGAGCGAAACTCAAAAGTTACACATACAACTTATGTAGATATTGAAGAAGAACCTACTTTATGTACAGTTTTCAATGCAGAACAACTTCTTCAAGATATTGGTCTAGAAAAAAATGTAAGTAAAGAGATGGAGAAGTATGATAATGTAATTTTAGAATCAGATAAAAAAATACTTGTTGCAGAAGATTCAGCTATTGCAAGAAGTGTGATTATTGATTTCTTAGATAAAATAAAAGCAAACTATGAAATATACAATGATGGTAAATCACTTATGAATAGGGTAGAAAACATAGACCTTGATGAAATTGGCGTAATAATAAGTGATATAGAAATGCCAGGTGCTGATGGATACGAAGTTGCTTCTTTTATAAAACAAAATAGTAAATATTCAAATATTCCAGTGATAATAAACTCTTCTATGACAACAAATGCAGTAAAAAGCAGAATGGCTAAAATTGGAGCAGATAGTTTCGTAGGAAAAACTGATATTGATAGACTTTATACGGTGATAAAAGATAACTTATCAAAGGATAAATAGCTTTAATGAAAAAAATAATTCCTTTTGTAAGTGATATTGATGAGCTTTCAACTTCTTTATGGATAGAGTACTTACAAAATCAAATGAGTGAATACGAAATAGTATTATTCAAAGATTTATCAAAAAGTCAAATACAAAATGCCCAAGTTGCAATAGTGGCAAACCCTAAGCCATCTGATATTTCACAGATGAAAAGCTTAGTTTGGGTTCAAAGTCTTTGGGCAGGAGTTGAGAAACTTCTTTTGGATATTCCAAATGCTTCTTTTAAAATAGCTCGTATGACTGACCCTGTTTTAGCAGATACTATGGCTCAATCAGTTTTAGCATGGACTTTATACTTACATAAAAATATGCCTTTATATAGAAAACAACAAAGCCAAAAGTTATGGAAACAGCATTTAGAATTACTCCCTGAAGAGAAGAGTATATTAGTTTTAGGTTTAGGTAAGTTAGGTTTATTAAGTGCTTTAAAACTTAAAGAAAATGGTTTTAGTGTAAGTGGATGGTCAAAGACTAAAAAGCATATTGATGGTATATCTACTTATCATGAAGATACTGGTTTAACGCAAGCTCTTAAAAATGCAGATATTGTAGTTTGTCTATTACCTCTAACAAGTGAAACAAAAAACTTATTAAATAAAGAAAAGCTAGATTTACTTAAATCAAGTGCAAGTCTTATAAACTTTGCAAGAGGTGCTATTGTTGATTATGAGTATTTACTACAAAAGCTTGAAAACTCTGAGCTATCTCATGCTGTTCTAGATGTATTTAATGAAGAGCCACTGCATAAAGACTCTGCTTTATGGGAAAATGAAAATATAACAGTTTTACCTCATATCTCAGCTCCTACAAATATAAAAAGTGCTTCAAGAATAGCTGCTAAACATATTTGCAAGTATTATGAAAAGGGTGTAAAACCAAGCTTTGTGGATGTAAAAAAAGGTTATTAAAACAAAAATTGTATTTCAGTTAAGATAAAATATTAAAAACTTTGTTATACTCAATATATTATAAAAACATTAGTTTTTAGGGCATTTGGTATATTCCTTTTATTAGAGATTATTAATTGTTCTATTTATTAAATAGAAAGAAGGAAATAAATGGCTAAACCAAATTACAACTACGAAAAAAGAGCTCGTGAGATAGAAAAACAAAAGAAAAAAGAAGAAAAACGTCTTAAGAAACAAACTGCAAAAGAGAATAAAGAACCTGACAATTCTACTGAATCGCAAGAATAAAAAAGAGAGTCCCAATGCTTGATATGGTAATCGCATCCTTCCTAAAAATTTGGCATATTATACCAATAATTATAGGTATTATATTGTTTAGAAAATTTCTAAGTTCAAAAGACAAGAAAAGAAGAATCAAAATTAGTGAAGACCACGAAAAACAAGGTTTAAGTTTACAGTTTCGTGTAGGGAAAAAATACGAAGATTTAGATTATGAAGTTTCATATGATAAACAACAAGACATAGATGTATACTGTTCAAAAGCCAATAAAATACTACTTATAAAATGTAATAATACAAATAAATCAAAATCAATCTTAGCAGAAGATATAAAAGATTTTATAAAAGATGCAAAGAGTTATATTCCAAAAAATGATTTAGAAGATAAAGAAGTAGAGTTTAGATATGCGATAGTATATCCTGCTGTATTGCATAAGTCTGCAATGAAAATACTATCTGATGATACTTACAACTGTAAATATATAGTTGTTTAAAAGGGAGTTTATTTCCCTTTTAAGTCTTTGATTACTTGATACGCTTGGTTTATTTCTTGAGTTTTTGCTGTAGCTTCTTCTATATAAGCCTCGTCTTTATCTTGTGAACTTATAATATCTGGATGGTATTCTCTTATTAGTTTTCTATATGCTTTTTTGATTTTATTTATATCATCATTTTCATTTACACCTAAAATTTTATAGGCTTCTTGGGCACTCATAGTTTGCTGTTTATTTTTCATCTTGTTTTCAAAGTTTCTTATGATAGACTCATAAATTTCTGTTGAAATTCCAAGCTCATTTGTGATGACTCTTAGGACCTTATCTTCCTCTTCACTTATTCCATTATCTATAAATGCAAGTTGAATCAAAAAACCTACAAATTGTTTTCTTTTATGTAAACCTTTGCCTAATAGCTGGTTTAAAGATTGTGCTACTTGCTTTGTGTCATCTTCTTTTTGTTTTTCTTCATTGAAGATTTCTTTCATGATAGCTCTAGTTTTATCTTTTTCATCGAAAACTTTTGTAATGTCATCAAACATCATACTTATTAGTTGAGCTTCAAGTTCATCTACTCTTCCATCTGCCTTTGCAACTTTTGCAACAAGTGCTATAAAGTGTCCAAGTTCACTTGCTCTAAATACCTCTTTTGAAGCTGATAGTTTATTTAGCTTCTTTCTTGCATAAAATTTATATACTCTAAATGCTATATATAAAGAAGCAATAATTGAAAGAGTAATAAAAAAATTAACAATAAATGCATAGTAAAATATTACTAAAAGTACTGCTATAAATATCCATTTTTTTAAGTTCATTTATCCGTCCGTAGTTATGTTTATAAAATTATATCTTCTTAACCTTATTTTTTTAATTTGGCTGTTTCTTTTTGATGATATAATAGAAAAAAACTTATGGAATAAAGAAAAATGAAGATTTCATATCATAGAAGAAGAAAAATAAAAACAAGAAGAATAGCACTGCGAGAACTGATAAACGCAGGTGTTGAAGACCCAAAAGATTTAGCTAAAGAGCTAAAAGTTACAGTGCCTACTATCAAAAGAGATTTAGAAGCTATGCAGACTATGAGTGAAGAGGATTTTACTTTTCAAAAAAAATCAACATCACAACAAATTATTGAAAAAAAAGATGCAATCTTACGAATGCTGGATGATGAAGAGTACTACACCCCAAGTGGAGATATAGATATATCAAAGATTACAAATGAACTTAAAACAAGTAGAGCTACAGTAATGTCTGTTTTAAATGGTGAATAATAGTATAAATAGAATAATTACACTATAATATATCTAATACAGAGAATCTCACTATTATTATTTATAAGTAATCCTAGTTTTTAACTCCTAAAACTAAAAGGAATACTTTATATGAATAATACTTCTAATTCAAGTACAAAACTATTTATGTTAAATAAACCTAAAGGCTATTTAGTTACACGATCTGATGATTTAAAAAGAAAAACGGTTTATGATATTTTACCTAGCTGGGTATATGATAATCAATGGATGCCAATAGGGCGTTTGGATTTAGAATCAAAAGGGCTTTTGTTGTTTAGTCAAGATGGACAGATAAACAATGCTTTAACAAAACCTAGAAGTTGTGTGAAAATATATGAAATATGGGTTAGAGGTCATGTATCACAGGAGCATATCTTGCAAGCGTTAAAAGGAGTTGATAGTAAATATGGTTTACTAAAAGCCCTAAAAGTTGAAAAAATAGGTATGGGTGGTGTAAAAACAAAACTAAGAGTTCAAATAGATGAGGGCAAAAATAGACATATAAGAAGGCTTTTTGGAAGTTTAAAAGACCATAAGTTTGGAACACCCTTAAAAGTTATAACTTTAACTCGTGTAAGTATAGGTTCTTTAAAGTTAGATATTAAAAGTGGTGAGCATAGGTTTTTGTCTCTTGAAGAAGAAAAACTACTTTTAAAAAATCTAAAAAATTAATAATTTTATAAAATAAAAGTGATAAAATTAATATACTAAAAAAAAGGATAAAAAATGAAAATAGCAATTCCAGTAAAAGATGAAAATTTAAGCTTTTTCCCAAATGCAGGGCATACTCCAAAGTTTGCTGTATACACTATGGCTGGAGCTGGGATGTTTAAATCGTTTAATCTAAATGAAATAAAACAAAACCCAAGAAATGATATAGACCATGATAATCCAGAAGAAGATCATGCTTGTGATCACTCTTCAGATGACGCTGAACATATAGAACAGCACAATAAAATGGGAAGAGTTTTAACTGAGTGTGATTATATAGTAGTTAAAACTGCTTGTAAAAATACTGCAAGGTCATTTACAAGTGAAGGTATAAAAATAGTAAAATACAATGGTGAGTCGTTAGAAGCACCAAAAATTTTAAATGAATTATCATCTAAATTTGTATAATCAAAGATAAAAAGAGAAATATCTCTTTTCCTCTTTGTTTTTCCTTATTTCTTAAAAAATAAACTACTAATTTATGCTACAATACACTAAACATTTCCAAACTATTTAGGAGTATCAAATCAAAATAGCAAATACCTTATTTAATAAAGATAGATTAAATCTTATTCAGAAGTTTTCAAATGATGACTTTGAAGAGAAAGTAGAAAAAAACTTACAAGAACTTATAGCAAATGGTTCAGAGTCTTTAAAATCAATGATAAAACTTTTCACATTAATAGACAATGCCCACGATATGCAAATAAATCCAAACGAAGCTTCTTATAATATAGGAAATAGAACTATTGAGATAATCAACACCTCAGAACAATTAGCTAATGCTATGAAAACTATTGAACATACTCCTTTTGTAGCTTTTGATAGTGAGCAAAAACCTACATTTAAAAAAGGACAAGCTTCACATGGTATATCTATTATTCAACTTGCAACAAAATCAAAATGTTATATTATTCAAACAAAACAAGTAAGAGATTTAAAGCCACTTATAGCTATCTTAGAAGATGAAAATATAATAAAAGTTGGTAGTGGTTTAAGAGGTGATAAAGAGGCACTTTATACACAGTTTAGATTAAAGTTAAAATCAACTATTGATTTAGAAAATATTTTCAAAAGTCTATCTTCAAAGAACCAACTAGGAGCAAAAAGAGCAGCCTTAATAATTTTAGATAAAAATCTTCAAAAATCTAAAAAAATGTCAAAATCAAACTGGGAAGCAAAAGATTTAAGTATAAGTCAAATCAAATATGCCTCTGAAGATACGACAGTTATTTATGATGTATTAATTCAGATTTTAAAAGAGTATCCTTTTACACTAGAAGTAATGCCTTCATTTTTTCAAGAGCAATATCAAAAGAGTTGTAGTTAAAACTCTTTTTTTATAAATTTTGACTACAATTCCATCTTCAAAGGAATTTAATGTCAGAAAATACAAATAATTTATCATTTTTTAAATCTATAGACAAAGGCGTACTGTTTATGCTTCTTAGTGCCTTAATTGGTGCTTTAAATGGAGCAGTTGCTAAGTTTTTATCTCAAAGCATGGACCCTATGGAAATTGTTTTTTATAGGAATTTTTTAGGGGTTTTAATAGTTCTTTATAGCTTAAAAAAAGTAAGTGTTTCTTTTGATACATCAAAGGTTCATTTACTAATTTTAAGAGGAGTATTTGGAGCTCTTGCTATGGTACTGTTTTTTTATACAATTGCTACAATTCCTTTAGGTGAGGCTGTTGTTTTAAATAAAACTTCGCCATTTTTTGTAACAATTCTTGCATATTATTTGATGAAAGAATCTATAAACCTTAGAACTTTTTTTGCTTTAATTATTGGTTTTTTAGGAATTATATTTATTATGAAACCTTTTGGTGTTGAGGTATCATTTGAACATATTTTAGGTGTTTTAGGTGGTTTCTTTGCAGCAGCAGCTTATGCAACTATCAAAAGAATAAAAGAGATATATGATGCAAGATTGATTATGCTTTCATTTATGGGGATAGGAATAATTATTCCTGTTGCTTTATTTTTTACTCCTTATGCAGATTTTAAATTACATACAGACCCTTTTATTTGGGCTTTGATTTGTTTTATGGCTATAATCTCAACTGCTTCACAATGGTTTTTGACTCGTGCATATAGTTTAAGTAAGGCAAGTATTATTGGAGTTGTAAGTTACTCAAATATACCATTTGCTATTGGTTTTGGGGTTATTTTAGGTGACTCATTACCTGATATGTATACATTTATAGGAATTTCACTTATTGTTTTAGGTGGTATTTTAGTTAGTAAGAAATAGTCTAATTTGAAGCTATTATTTAACTTGTTGGAATAATAGGTTCAACAACACTATATAAAAACCTATCTTTATTAAAAACAGTTTTTGAAATAATAGCAACAAGTTTTCCATTTTGAAATACTCCACCACCACTATTTGAAGGAATTGCCAAACAAGTACTTCTAATCTCTACTTTTTTACTAAGATCAGTTAAATCAAGAGTAAGATTAAGTCCTGTCATACTATTTTTAGCTTCATAAAATTTACAGTTTTCTTCTTTTAGTGGAGTTGTATAAAATCTTCCTGCTTTTGACATGGAGTAGTATTTAAAAACACCTGTTTTATTTAAGTCAAGTCTTCCTATTTTTAGTTTAGAATTGTTTTTTGTTTTTATATAATCAAGGTCAAAATGAAGATTTTTTGAATCTTTGATATTACAATGTTTTGCTGTGTATATTTTGTCATTTGCATGTATGCCATTGCAGTTTTTAAACTTTTTTATATAAGCAAAGTTCTCATTTATTAAGGGCTTTTTTGTATTTATATTTATATATTTTGGAATATCTAGTAAGCTATTTTTAGGGTGTATATATTTTGGTAATAAGTTTTTTATATTTTTATCAATCATATTGATATTATCATTCATAGCTTCTACTGTAAAATCTGGGTTGGGATTTTGTAGTAAAATAGTTTTGAATTTTACTAAACAAGTTTTTGTAGATTTTAAATACAGATATGATAACCGGATATTATCACTAAACTGTTTTACTTTCTCATATCTTTCTACACAATCCTCCCAAGTAAAAGCATAAATAATATTGCAATTTAAAAGTAAAACGCAAATTATTAAATATAACTTTTTCATAATATTTAGTATACTCTTTTTTTATATATATTTAAAATGAAAAATATAAATTAAAAATCTTATTTAAGGTTAATGATGAAAATAGAAATTCCAGGAAGAGAAGTTTTAGAAATAGAAAATATAGTTTTTGATTACAATGGTACTATTGCTATTGATGGAAAATTAATAAAAGGTGTATCTGAATCTATAAATGAATTTGCAAATAGTTTCAACTTTTATGTGATAACTGCTGATACATATGGAAGCGTACAAAAAGAGCTTGAGAATACAAATTGTAAGGTTATAACAATAGATAAAAACAATCAAGATAAAAGTAAGCAAGAGTTTATAGAAAGTATTGGTGCAAAAAATACTTTAAGTGTTGGAAATGGACGAAATGATAAGTTTATGTTAAAGCATTCAGTATTGGGAATTGCTATATTACAAGATGAGGGATTATGTACTGAAACTCTACTAAATTCTGATATTTTAGTTAAGAGTATTTTTGATGTTTTTGCATACATAAAAGATGAAAATAGACTAATCGCTACTTTAAGAAATTAGAAATATAACTAATTACTATTTTATTGCTACAATCCTTTTATATAATCTTTTTGGGTTATATAAAAGGTGAAGTTATAAAAGTTTATAAACTTCTAATCATATTTAAACAAACACTATAAAGAAAGTCATCATGTTATTTGAAAAAAATTTTAAGCTTGAACAATTAGAAGTACAAGAAGATATAATTATAAACTTTAGACACAATGATAATTACGGAAAAAAGCCATTACTTTTACTACATGGTTTTCCGCAAACTCATGTAATGTGGCATCACATAGCAAATGAATTAAATCTAAATTATCATATTGTTTGTCCTGACTTAAGAGGTTATGGAGATAGTTCAAAACCTAACTCTAAAGATATCAATCATGAACTTTATAGTAAAAAAAATATGAGTAAAGATATTATAGCTTTAATGAAGCACTTGGGATATGATAAGTTTTTTGCAGCAGGACACGATAGAGGAGCTAGAGTTTTACATAGAATGACTAAAGATTATTCTTCAATGATTGAAAAAGCTTGCATGCTTGATATTGTTCCTACATATCATATGTTTAAAAATACAGACCAAGATTTTGCAACAGGTTATTATCATTGGTATTTTTTAATACAACCAAATGATTTACCTGAAAATATGATTGGTGGTAATCCTAAGTATTATCTAATGGAAAAACTTTTTAGATGGAGCTCAAATAATTCAACTTTCAAAAAAGAAGCAGTTGATGAATATATAAGATGTTTTAAAACTTATGAAGATATTCATGCAACATGTGAAGATTATAGAGCTGCAGCTACTATTGATTTAGAAGATGATGAAAAAGATTTATCAAAAAAAATCGAAATGCCTTTACTTGTTTTATGGGGAGCAAAAGGTTTTATAGAAAAAACTTATGATGTAGTAGATATTTGGAAACAGTATGCTTCATATGTTGAAGGCAAAAGTTTAGATTGTGGTCACTTTTTAGCAGAAGAATCAGCAACACAAGTAATAGAAGAGTTTAGGAAGTTTTTTAAATAGACTTTTTTGAAAATATGTTAAAATCCAAATAAAAAAGATTTGCATGTTTAAAACTAATGATTATTGGGAAGAAGAGTTTATTCAACTTGAAGAAAAAAAGTTTGATAAAATATATTTTGACTCATGTACTTTTGTAAAGTGTGATTTCACAAAGAGTATTATGCAAGGCTGTAAGTTTACAGAATGTACTTTTATAAATTGTGATTTATCCCTTACAAGTTTAAAATCCTGTACTTTTAATGATGTAGAGTTTAAAGACTCTAAACTAATTGGCATTTCATGGAGTTCTTGTGATGAACCTTATGATATAACTTTCAATAATTGTAATATCTCTCAAAATTCTTTTCATCTTATGAATTTAAGAAGTATGAAGTTTAAAGATTCACTTATTAAAGATACTGGTTTTGAAGAGTGTGATTTACAAAAAGCAGTATTTCAAAACTGTGATTTAGAACTTGCTACTTTTTATAACAATGATTTAAAAAATGCAAATTTTGAGACTTCAAAAAACTATTTAATTAACCCCAAACAAAATGATATAGAAAATGCAGTATTTTCTTTGCCTGAGGCTTTAAGCTTTTTAAGTTTACTACCTATCAAAATAAAGTAGTTAAAATAACAAGTCTTTAAGACTTATTATAGATTAGCTTATAATTTCTATAAAAGTTTATATTTTCTATTACTAATAGGGCAATAAGTCCCATAATCCAGTATAAAATCCATTGACTTATCATTCCTATAAAACCATCATAAGATATATAGTCAATTACTTGAAATACTAAGAAAAATATAATAGTAGTTTTTAGGGATAGATTACTATTTTTATTAAAATCTATTAATTCATAGTTTTTCAGCTTAACTCTAAAAAATACAAATACTAGTGATAATGGAACTAATGCTAAAAGAAAGAGATATTCTTCTTTTAACACTTCTATTGTTTTTGCTTCTCCAAAGACATATAAATATACACTAATAATTGCAATAAATGTAATTATAAAAAGGTTTCTTGGAGTCATTTTTTATTTCATCTCTTTTATAAAAGTATCAGATGCTTTAATAGATATAGTCATCTTATCAAGTAAATTTGAAATCTCTTTTTTTAGTGTTCCAAATTCACCTTGAAGTGCTCCAATAGCTTGAGCATTCAATGAGTGTTTTAATACAAGTACATTATCTTGAAGTGTATCAAGTATTGGCTTCATACTTTTTTCTGATGTTCTCATTGACTTCATCATTTTTGTATATCTAAATTTTGTATCTTTTAGATTCTTTTGGCTTTGTGCTTTTAGCTTTTGATTTTTATATAAATTAAGCTCTTCTTCCCATTCTTCAAATAGTGCAAGAGATACATCTTCAAGCTTATTAATTTTAGTAGATAAATCTTCTGCTGCTTCTTTCACATCTTCATATTCATTATTAAATTTCTCATAGGCTTGTTTTAAGTTAGTATCTTTTATAGTCACTAGTGAGCCAAATTGCTCAAGTGCAGATTTAAACTCTTCTTGTGTCTCAATTTGTGATTCTTGTACTTTATGTACTCTACTTACCATAATATCTCTTTTATGGAAACCTGCTTTTTCCATTCCTGCATAATACATACTGTTTGCACATCCACTAAATAGTGAGATTATAAATATACTTGTTGCTAAAATTAAGAAATTTTTCATATTTACCTTTCTGTTTTATTTTTTGTATTTTATCTAAATATTAATTAGATAATATATGATATTATAAAATAAAAGGAAATTGATGTTAAGTCTACTAGGAAATATAATCTGGTTTATTTTTGGTGGAGTGTTTATGGGAATTGCTTGGGCATTTTTTGGTCTTTTAGCTTTTGTAAGTATTATTGGAATACCTTGGGGTAGGGCTTGTTTTGTGATATCTGGCTTTTCTTTTTTCCCCTTTGGAAGAGAAGCTATTTCAAGAGATGAGCTAACACATAAAGAAGATATTGGAACTAGTGAGTTTGGACTTATTGGAAATATTTTATGGTTTATTTTTGCAGGTATTTGGTTAGCAATTGGTCATATAATTTCTGCAATTGCTTGTTTTATCACTATCATAGGAATCCCTTTTTCTATACAACATTTAAAACTAGCAGCGATATCTTTAGCTCCTATTGGAAAAACAGTAGTTGATAAAGAAGTAGCACAAGCTGCTAGAATGGCAAATGCTAAAGATGAAGTTTCAAACTTACGAAATTAGAAAAGAGGTCTTAATGACCTCTTCCTAACATTTCAGTAGCTTCTGTGATGATTAGAAAACCATCAGGGTCATTTTGTTTTACAATTTGCCTTAAGACTTGAAGTTTACCAACCTCTACAACAAGTAAAATCATTTTTTTCTCTTGATCTTGATATAAACCATCACCTTTTATGATAGTTCCTTCAGGTCCAAGTTGTTTTGTGATTAGTTTTCTTAGAAGTTCTGTTTCATTTGTCACAAGGTATACAACTTTTTTATTTAGTCTACCTGTTAAAATAGTATCAATTATTTTAGAACTTACATAGATACTTACAATACTATATAAAACTCTTGCTGTATCATCAAAGATAAATAAAGATGAAAGAATAATAAGCGAATCTATTACCATAATCACAGTTGAGGGTTTTATCTCACTTTTTGATGCTATTATTCTTGCAACAATAGTTGAACCACCTGCACTTGCATTTGCTTTTATAACTAGTGCTAATCCTATACCTATGAAAATACCACCAAAGATTGAACCTAAAATTGGATCTTGTACAAAAGCTTTAAGATTTAAAACTTTATCAAAAAAATCAATTAATAAAGAGATAATAGCAATAGTAAATACAGTTTTTACTGCAAACATTTTTCCTAAGTATTTCCAGCCTACAATAAGTAAGGGAAGATTAACAGCTACAATTAAAGTACCAATACTTAAATCTGTTATATAATATAAAAGAAGTGAAAGACCTGCTGTTCCACCTGTAATAATCATATTTGGAGTGAAAAATCCAACAACACCTAAAGCTAAAATAATAGAGGCAAAGGTG
This sequence comes from Arcobacteraceae bacterium, assembly GCA_048268245.1. Lineage (GTDB taxonomy): Bacteria > Campylobacterota > Campylobacteria > Campylobacterales > Arcobacteraceae > Arcobacter_B. The sequence goes on along the minus strand of JBLWVX010000014.1, from coordinate 47,880 downwards.
ATAAGAATATAATCTTTAAACTCTTCATTTTTTAAAAGTTTATCCATAGTTTTCCTAATGTTTTGATAATTACAATATAGCAATTTTTATGTAATAAATAGATTATTTATATGAAATTTTATTTTTTAATTTTTTGATGTTAAAACTATTTTAATAATATTTTTGATACAACATTATAAATATTATAAAGTATAGGATTGTTATGAAAGAAAAAATTTATATGATACCAGGTCTTATGACTGATGAAAGACTTTGGAGTAGAATAACGCCATTATTAGAAGATAAATATGAAATAGTACATACTCCTATTCCTCATAGTGAAGATTTTGATGAGATTATTGATATATTATTTGAGCAGTTTACAGAAGAAAAAGTAAATCTTATAGGTTTTTCTTTAGGTGGTTATATTGCTTCATATTTTGCTATTACTTATCCAAATAGAGTAAACAGACTTTTTACAGTAGCAGCAACTCCAGGGGCTTCAACAGAAGCAGAAATTGAGAGAAGAAAAGAAAAGTTTGTTGTAATAGAAAAAGAAGGTTTTCAAGGACTTACATATGAAAAAGCAAAGTCTTTAGTGGAAAAACAAGATGATGAAGAACTTATAAAAATAATTCAAGATATGTTTTTGGATTTAGGTAAAGAGACTTTTGTGACACAACTTACATCAACTTTTTACAGAAAAGATTTGTTTGAAGATTTAACGCACTTAGATATACCTATTTGGTTCTTCTATAGTAAAGATGATAGATTACTAAATCAAAACTCAATTCATAGACTTGATACTATAGAGCATAAAATGAAAGTAATATGTAGAGAGGGTACTAGTCATAACATTCCTTTGGAAGTGCCAGAAGATTTAAGTACTTTAATTGATAAATGGATGAAAAAGTAGATATAAGAGTATATTAAAGGAAAAAAACTCTAAAATGCCATATAGATTTAAAAGGACAATCATATATGGCATTTTCTCAATTTAATTTATCTTCTTTATTTAATCAAACTTTAGAAGAAAATAACTACGTAAACCCTACACAAATACAAAAAGAGGTAATACCTTTAGTTTTAGAAGGTCATGATATATTAGCAAAAGCACAAACAGGTACAGGAAAAACAGCTAGTTTTACACTTCCTATTTTAAATGATTGGCTAAATAATCCCTATAAAGGAAAAGCAAAATTAAAAGTACTAGTTTTAGCTCCTACAAGAGAGTTAGCTTTACAGGTTTCAAATAACTTTGAAATTTTAAGTAAATACTTCAAAAAAACACCTAAAATTGTAACTATTATAGGTGGAGAGGGTATCTCTCAACAGCTTTTGGATGTACAAAAAGGCTGTGATATAGTAGTGGCAACTCCAGGAAGACTACTTGATATTTATAGAAAAAATCAAATAACTTTTGAAAAAGTAGAAAAGTTTGTAATAGATGAAGCTGATAAAATGCTTGATTTAGGTTTTAGTGAAGAGTTAGAACAACTTTTAAAGGAACTACCAAATAGTAGACAGAATCTACTTTTTTCAGCTACATATTCACCAAAAATATTACAAATAGCTTCAAAGATTAGCTCAAAATATAAAGAAGTTATTTTAGAAGAAAATGAAACAGTTGACTTGATAAATCAAAGAGCTATAAAAGTAAATCAAGAAAATAGATCAGCTCTTTTAAGAGAGTTGATAAAGACAAATAAGTATAAAAAAGTTTTAGTATTTATGGCAAATAATAGAGCAGCTGATAATATAGCAAATAAGTTTAGAAAATATGGTTTTAATGCAGAGTCTTTTCATGGGCATTTAGATCAAGAGGAGAGAAACTATACTTTAGAAGATTTTAAAGCTAAAAAAATAAATATTCTTTTTTCTTCTGATATTGCTTCAAGAGGTTTACATATAGATGATATTGACTGTGTTGTAAACTATGATTTACCAAGGTCTCCTGCTGATTATGTTCATAGAATTGGAAGAACTGCTAGAGCTGGAAAAACTGGTATTGCTATATCTTTTATTACATTAAATAATTACGAGCATTTTAAACTAATACAAAAGCGTTCAAAAATAAATCTAGAACTTGAAACTATTGAAGGGTTTGAGTTAATTGGAGAGTTTACAAAGCCTAAAGGCAAAGCTCCTGTAAAAGGTAAAAGAAAGAGTAAAAAAGATAAATTAAGAGAACAACAAGGAAAAACAAATAGTAAATAAAAGGAGTTACTATGAAGGTTTTATCAAAATCTTTAGTTTTTTTAATACTTTTAAATTTAGGTGTATTTGCAAGTACAACTTATAAAACTCAAGAAATTGTCTCAAATCTTGGTGTTATTTGGGGTATGGATTTTTTAGATAAAAATAGACTTATTTTAACTCAAAAAGATGGAAAGGTTTTTGTTTTAGATTTAAAAGCAAAAGCTTTACAAAAAATAAAAAATATTCCTAAAGTTTTTTATAAAGGGCAGGGTGGTTTACTTGATATAAAAGTATCACCAAACTATAAAAAAGATTCTTGGATATATTTTACATATTCAAAAAATATCAATAACCAAGGCTCAACTACTCTTGCAAGAGCAAAACTAAATAACAATAGTTTTGTAAATCATCAGGATTTACTTATTACAAAATCAAATACTTCAACATCAAGACATTTTGGAAGTAGAATAACCTTTGATAAAGAGGGACATTTATTTTTTAGTGTAGGAGATAGAGGAGTAAGAGATGAAGCTCAAAATCTTTCAAATCATGCTGGAACAATAATAAGACTTAATTTAGATGGAACAGTTCCTAAAGACAATCCTTTTGTAAATGATAAAAATGCTTTGGATGAGATATATTCATATGGTCATAGAAATCCTCAAGGTATGTTTTTTGATAAAAAGAAAAATCTTTTATTCTCAATAGAACATGGGCCAAGAGGTGGTGATGAGGTAAATCTTATACAAAAAGGAGCTAATTATGGTTGGCCTGTAATATCTTATGGAAAAGAGTATTGGGTACCACTTGATGTGGGTGAGGGTACTCATAAAAAATGCATGCTTCAACCTATAACGTATTATGTCCCTTCAATTGCTCCAAGTTCACTTATTATCTATAAGGGTGATGTATATAAAGAGTTAAAAGGTAAGCTTTTAGCAGGAGCTTTAAAGCTAACTCATATAAATATTTTAACAGTTGATGATAAAAACAATATCGTAAAAGAGACAAGAATTCTTGAAAATTTAAATGAAAGAATAAGAAATATAGTTCAATCGCCAAATGGTTTAATCTATTTTTCTACAGATAGTGGTAAAATACTTCTTTTAAAACCAAAATATTAGAAGGAATTTTTATTGGAAGATTTAATTGTTAGATATTTTCATTTTATCGGAATTATATTTTTAAGTGGTACTTTAACGGTTCAGCATTTACTTTTAAGAGGAAATGTTACAAATGCAAACTTTAAAAATGCATGTAGTATTGACATTTTTTATGGTTTAAGTGCTTTAGTTGTATTAATAACTGGTCTATTATTATGGCTAGGTGTTGGTAAAGAAGCTAGTTTTTATAGTTCAAACGCACTTTTTCATGTGAAGTTTACAATGTTTGTACTTATGGGGCTTTTCTCAATAGTTCCAACAATGTTTTATCTTAAAAATAAGAATACAACAGATGAAATAGTTGTTATACCAAAGAAGATAATCATGTTTCAAAGGGTTCAATTACTATTTTTAATTTTAATACCAATTTTAGCTGTATTAGTAGCAGCTGGAAGTGGACATAACTCTTAACAAATATAAAAAGAAGGAATTTTATTTTACCTTCTTTTTAATATTTAGCTAAAATCTCTATTAGATGAAATCCAAATTGTGTTTTTACAGGACCTTGGATTCTGTTTATTTGTGCATCTTTAGTAAAGATTACATTATCAAACTCTCTTACCATTTCCCCTTTTGAAAATGTTCCTAAATTTCCACCTCTTTTCCCTGATGGACATTTTGAAAACTTTTTTGCAGCTTTTTCAAATGTAATGTCTTTTGCAATTATCTCTTTTTTTAGCTTTTTTGCTAGTTTTTCACTATTTACTAGTATGTGTCTTGCACTGGCTTTTGACAATTTCAATCCTTTTTTTGCGAATTTGCAATAATATCACAAATTACTTGATAAAAGAGTCTTTATTGATATTCCTTTAAGTTTAAACAGCTACAATCCCATCATACAAAGACAAGACGCGGGATAGAGCAGCTCGGTAGCTCGTCGGGCTCATAACCCGAAGGTCACAGGTTCAAATCCTGTTCCCGCAACCAATTCTTTCACTTACATTTCAAAAATCACAAAATAATGTTATAATATTTCAAAGTAATTTTCTAAAGGATTATTATCGAACGGAATAAATTATCTTTAAAAATAAAATTCTTTATCATTTTTATAATTACATTTATTTTAAGCTACCTAATAGTAGGGCTTAATAAAAATGAAAACAATAAAAAATACTTAAAAGATGTACAAAAAGTATATACTAATGCATATAAGAATATTATTTCACAACAAAAACAACTATCACAAGTTATTTATTTAGGGATATTAGAAATAACAGAATTTCAAGACATTATTTTAAATTATAAAAACAAAACTCAAGAACAAAAAAACTATATTAATAATACAGTTTTAAGTAAGTTAAAAAAACGAGTAAATAGTTTAGATAAAATTTTTGTAAAAAGTATAAAGTTAGTTTCTTTTAAACATGATTTTTTCATTGGTACAAGTAAAATAAATAAGGACTCTAAACTTTATAGTTATGTTTATAAGAAAAAAACTCCACTTCATACCTATGATATTGAAAACAATAGTACAGGATTTAGCTCAGTTTACCCTATATTTAAAAATGATGAATATATAGGCTTAATGGAAATTTCTTTTACAGAACAGTTTTTAACTTCTTTTTTAATGAGAGACTATAAGGTCCTAAGTAATATAGTCATAAAAGAAAAATATTTTGACAAAGAGTTTTTGAAAAAAACTAATATATATCAAAAAGCTCACCAAAAAGGCTTTTTACATAATAATAATATTTTAAAAGAACTTCAAAAAGTAGCTAATAAAAGTGTAACAGAAATCAAGCCTTCAAAAAACACATCCAAAACTATTTATGCTCAGGCTGAAAGAAAAACTATTAACTCAATGTTTTTAGATAGTGATGATGTAATTATCACAACTATACCAATACTAAATAGTATAAGTTATGAGCAGTTAGCATTTGTAGCAATTATTAGTCAAGGGCATGAGTTAAGAGCTTTAAATGAGTACTATAAAATGATAAAACTTATGTTGTTTATTTTAATTGCATTAATTGTTTTTGTAGTGTATCAACAAAATCTAAAGCGACTTATACAAAGAGAAAATTTCAATAAAATAATACAGAAAGATAAACAGCTATTAGAACAGTCTAAGATGGCACAAATGGGAGAAATGATAGCAAATATTGCTCATCAATGGAGACAGCCTTTAAGTACTATATCAACAGTTGCAAGTGGTGTAAAGTTAAATCATGAATTAGAATTAATTAAAAAAGAAGATATTCCCAAAAGTATGGATGTTATTGTATCTAATTGTAAATATTTATCAGAAACAATTGATACATTTCAAGATTTTATAAAAGAAAAGAAAGTTAAAAATCAAGAACTTCTTCAAAAAAGAATTGATGAAAGTATTAAAATAGTTAGTGCCTCTTTAAAAAACAACCATATCACACTTATAAAAGACATAGATTATGAAAATGAAGTAATACTAGAAATTGTTGGTCAGGAGTTATCTCAAGTTTTAATAAATATATTAAATAATGCAAAAGATGCTTTTGTTCAAAATGATATAAAAAACAATAGATTTATAAAGCTAAGTCTTTTACAAAGTAAAAAATATGTACAAATCATTATTGAAGATAATGCAGGTGGGATAAGTGAGCAAAATTTAATGAAAGTTTTTGATCCTTATTTCACAACTAAACATAAGTTTAAAGGTACAGGATTAGGACTTTATATGTGTAAAACTATAATTGAAAAACATTTTGAGGGTGAACTTAGTGTAGAAAATGGTAAAGAGGGAGCTGTTTTTAAAATCTCTTTACCAAAAAATCTTATTTAGTTTTCTTTTTAAGGATATTGTTTCTTACAAGTTTCATTCTATTTTTTGCAACTTGTCTCATATCTATATTTTTGTCATGCTCATCAACTATCTCAATACCTAAAAGAGTTTCAATTGCATCTTCTAAAGTTACAACTCCTTCTGTTTGTCCATAGTTATCAACTACTAAAAATAGTTGTTCTTTTCTTGATAAAAATAAATCTAAAAGTTTTGAGATAGGGATATTTTCATTTACTTTGAAAATAGGCTTGATAATTTTACTTTTATCTTTCATATTGTTTTCAACATACTCATGGAAGTACTCTTTTGAGAAAAACATACCTACGATATTATCTACATTTGATGAGTATACAGGAATTCTTGAGTACTCTTTTAATTTTGAGAAGTCTAAGCTTTTCTCATCATCTTCAAAACTCTCAATTACTTCATCTTCATCAAAAGCAACCATTACACTTCTTGGTGTATGAATATCTTTTACTTTAATATCTTCTAAATTTAAAAGGTTTTCAATAATATCACTATCTTTATCTTTTATGATTCCATTTTCTTGGGCGATATTTGCAGCTGCATTTATCTCTTCTTTTGTGATTTTATCCCTTTTTTCTTTTGGTGTTAGAAGATTTGTCATTTTATTCATGATTATTAAAAGAGGGTAAGTTATAAGAACTAATACTTTTATTATTCTACTACAAATCCCACTTAGTGAACTCCAATAGTAAGCACCTAGCGTTTTAGGGATAATTTCTGAAAATACTAAAATTAGTAGAGTTAGAATAGCTGATATATAAAACATATACTCTTCCCCAAGCATTTTCACAGCTTCTGCTCCTACTCCTGCTGCACCTAGTGTATGTGCGAATGTATTTAAAGTTAAAATAGCACCAATTGATAAATCAATATTATCTTTTTGGTGTTGCATTAAGTTACCAAGTGTAGAGTTTTTATTTTTTACTATTTCGATATGAGCTTGTGTTATTGATAGTAATACTGCTTCAAGTATTGAACATAAAAATGATATTCCTACTGCTATTAGGAAATATGTCAACATCAACATTTATATTTACCTTATTATTTTGAATTTTCATAATTCTATCATTTTCTATGTTTATTTTGACAAAAAAAATATAAAAAGATACAATATTCAAATTTTTTTAAGGGAAGTGAATGAAAGATCAAGATGTAAAAAAAGAGTTTGCAAAGGTTATTAGAAATGCTAAGATAACAGCTGCACTATTTTTTATACTATTCACTCCAAGTTTAGTACTTACAGTGAAAGAAAAAACAGAAATGTTTGGATTGCCAAAAGATACATGGCTAAATGCTTCAATTGCAGGATTTGTTATATATCTTGGATTTATGTTTTTGATGTGGAAATGTCCAAAATGTGGTAAGTATCCAGGACGTGGATGGTTTAGGAAAAATTGTCAAAACTGTGGGGTAGAATTAAATTAAAGCTTAGCATATGCTAAGCTTTTTTTATATCTAATTTAAATTTTTTGGTGTACACTTTTTTGTTATCATACATAAAGGACAGAAATCAGATAGTCCTGCAATAAGTGGAATAACTCCTAAATAAAACCAAGCAATCCCTGTAAAAAAACCTATTGCAATAAGAACTAATCCAATAACAACTCTAAACGGTCTACAAAATGCTCTAAATTTATCAAACTTATTCATTTTAATTCCTTTTTTATTTTATGATATAATTATAACTTATATAACTTATATTAAATTTAATAAGAATTAGTCATAGTTATATTAAAATTAGGAATTACTTATATTATATTTTTATAGGGTTTAAAACTCTACTTTTTTTGCAACATTTATCTCATCTAAATTTATATCTGATTGATAAACTAAAACTTCAACACCTTTTTGCCTAGCAATTTGGAAAGCTTCAAAATACTTAGGATCAATTTGTTTTGCAATTTCAAATCCTAAATCATCCGTTCTTTGAATGATATAAAGCATAACAGCTCTATGACCTTCTTCTACCATAGCCATTAACTCATTTAGATGTTTTGTTCCTCTTGTTGTAACAGCATCAGGAAATGCTAATGTATTATCAAGTCTTAGACTTACACTTTTTATTTCTACATAACATTTTTTTTCATCATTTTCATTTGAAAGTAAAATATCAATTCTGCTATTTTGTCCATATTTTTGTTCTGGCTTTAACGTATCATAACCTTGCAGTTCTTTTATAGTTTTGTTTTCAATTGCCTCAATTGCTATTTTATTTGCAACTCCTGTATTTGTACAAATTAGGTTATTACCCATTTTTGTAAGTTCTAGTGTATATTTTAACTTTCTTTTTGGATTATCATGGTGAGTAACCCAAACAGGACAATTTTCCTCAATACAAGAAGTCATAGCACCACTATTTGGTACATGTGCTGTTATCTCTTCTTTATTTTCTAAAATAATATCAGCTAAAAATCTTTTATATCTTTTTACAAGTTTACCTTTATATAGTTTTTCAAATTTCATTACATACCTTTACAATAAATTGTACAATAATACTAAACTTATCTTTTTTTTCGTTAAAGTAAAAAATATTATGTTATTATTAGTAAAAATAATAAAGTATAACATCATGCTAGATATTCCCAAAAAACTTGAAAAACTACCTATATTACCTGATAAAGTGAACACACTTTTAGCTATAAAAAGTAGTGGAAATTATGATACAAAAAAATTATCACAAATTATTGAGTATGATCCAATTTTATCTACAAGGATACTTAAATTGGCAAACTCGCAACATTTTGGTTTTACAAATAGAATTTACAGTGCCACTCAGGCTTCAAGCTTATTTGGTTTAAATTTTACAGTTTGTGTTTGTGTAGTTGAGTTAATATTAAACTCTCTTAGATTTAATCTAAAACCTTATGGTGTCCAAATATGCGAATTTACAAAATTGAATGATTTTTTATTTAAAACACTTTTCTCTTGGATAAATGAAGATAAAGCTTCTTTAAAAGAGAATTTGATTTTACCACTTTTCTTAAAAGATATTGGTAAGTTTTTTATATCTGATTATTTGGTAAAAGAAGGTAAAAGTACAAAGTTTAGTGTTTTAATAAATCAGGGTAATGCTTATCAAGTTGAAGAGAATTTTGTGGGTATAAAATCAAATGAATTAAGTGCTAAGATACTAAGAAAGTGGGAATTGAATGACTCTTTTATAAGTATAATTGAGTCTTTAGATGATGTAAATACAACTTATGAGAGTAGGGTTCTAAGAGTTTTGAGTGCCTTAGGTGATTTTTCAAAACCATTTGGAAAAGACAATATTTTAAAAGCATTAGAACTTAGTGAAAATTTTGGCTTAGATACAATGAAATTAAAAGATGTAATTGATATTTTAGAAAAACAATATAAAGCATAAGGGTTGAAACATGGAAAATATGGAACATATAGTTAAATTAAAAGAGATTGCACAAAACCATACAATACTTTTTGTTGAAGATAGCAAGGCTTTACAAAAGCAAATTATGAAGTTTTTAAGTAAACTATTTAAAGAAGTTTATGTGGCTTCTGATGGGCAAGAAGGTTTAATTATGTATGAAAATAAAAAGCCTGATTTAATTTTGACAGATCTTACTATGCCAAAGATGACAGGTCATGAAATGATAAGAGAGATAAAAAAGATAAACCCTGATGCTGAGATTATAATTTTATCTGCTCATTCTGATAGTGAAACTCTAATGAAGTCTTTTCATATAGGAGTTAGTGATTTTATAGCCAAACCTGTAAGTGCTCCAAAAATGATAGCTGTATTTCTAAAAGTTTTATCAAATTTAAAAAGAAAAGAGTATCAGTTTTTGGAATTAGCAGGAGGAGTTGGAGAGTTAAGTAAAAATAGTACTGAAATTTTAAATTTCCTTTATGAAAATGGAACAAAGCTTGATATTGTAAACCATTATAAAGGTGTTCCTATTATAAATAGTGGAAAGATAGTTGAAATTCAAGATAATAATATTACGTTAAGAACTACAAATATACAACTTCTAGCAATAAAAGAAGAAGGCTTTGCTATTCTTGATTCCTCACTAGTTAGTGAAGATATAAAGTGTTCATTAGTCGAGATAAAAGATGATGACTATGAAGTAATATTAAAAAAAGAAGAAGTTTTTTATCCTGATTCTAAACAAAGAGATGAAATTATTGTACAACCCCATGAGTCTATGAAAGCTTATATTTTAAAAGATGCAAAAACAAGAGTAGAGCTTAAAGTTTTAGGTATTTCAAAAAAAGAACTATTTTTAAATATTGAAGAAGATAAATTTATATATGACAAACATGATGTATTAAAATTAATACTTGTTTTATCAATTGATGAAAACCTAAAACCTATTGAGTATTTAAATTTAAATGTTACTTTATTTAAAATTGAACATCAGGACAATAATAGTATTGATATGAGAGTTTTGATAAAAGAAGAGGATAGTAAGACTCAAGCTATATTGCAAAAGTATATTTTTAAAAGAGAAGCAGAGTTAATCGAAGAATTTAAAGATAAGTTCCAATATTCATAGGATTAAAATGAAAAATATTAAAAATCTAATAATTTTAAGTGTTTTCCTTTTGGTATTTATTTTTACTTTTCAAATATTAACATATCAGAAAAAAATACATGAAGCTAATAAAGAGTATTTTAATAAAACGATATTTCAAGAAGCACAAACTCATTTTGAGTATTTTAAAGTATTTAGAGCTTGGAATGCTCAATACAATGGTGTTTATGTAAAAGAACAAGAAGGTATAAAACCCAATAAGTACTTAGTAAATAATCAACTATTTACAAATGAAGGAGAGAGGTTAATCAAAATTAATCCTGCTTGGATGACAAAACAAGTTTCAGAGATGATGAATAGTTTAACTAACTTTAATTATAAAATTACAAGTTTAAAGCCAATGAATCCTGACAATAAAGCTTATGGTTTTGAAGTAGAAGCTTTGAGTCAGTTTGATAAAAATCCTGATATAAATTATTATACAAAATTGGATAAAGAAAATGAAGTTTTTAATTTTATGGGTAAGTTAACAGTAAAAGAAAGCTGTTTACAATGTCATGCAGTACAAGGCTATAAGCTAGGTGAAACAAGAGGTGGAATTAGAGTTACTATACCTTTAAATGTTTATGAAGAAAATTTTGAAATATTAAATGAAAACTATACTTATCAAAGAGTATTAGTTGTTATTTTTGCAATTATTATCTTTTTTATTTTATTTTTCATTATAAATAGAATTTATAAAAACCAGTTGCACCTAAGAGAGTTAAAAAACAAATATAAAATTCTTTACGATAGATATGATTATGCAGTTACTGGATCAAATCTTGGTTTATGGGATTGGAATTTAAAAACTAATGAAGTTTATTTTTCAAAGATTTGGAAAAAAATGTTAGGTTATGAAGACAAAGAGTTGCCTAATTTATTAGAGTCTTGGGATAAAAATATTCATCCTGAGGATAAGCAAAAAGCAATATCTAGTATAAAAGCAAATCAAGAAGGTAAAACTGAGTTTTATGAGAATATTCATAGACTTAAGCATAAGGATGGCTCATGGGTTTATATTTTAGATAAAGGGAAAACAATTTTCGATGATAATGGTCAAGCTGTTAGAATGCTTGGTGTTCATGCTGATATTACAAAAATAGAAGAGTTAAAACAAGAATTAAAAGATAAAGAAGAGATTATGATAGCACAGTCAAGACATGCTGCTATGGGTGAAATGATTTCAATGATTGCTCATCAATGGAGACAACCTATATCTGTAATTGCAATGGCTGCAAATAATACTTTAGCTGATATAGAACTTGAAATGCTTGATAACGAAGAGCTAAAAGAAAATACAGAGTCTATGTTAGAGCAAACTAAATATTTATCTCAAACTATAGAAGACTTTAGAGATTTTTTTAGACCAAATAAAGAAAAAGAGAAGACAAATTGTTCTAAAGTCTTAGATGAATCTTTAAAAATCATGGGGAAAGCCTTAGAAAATAATGAAATAGAACTTATTATTGATGAGGCAAGTTCTATTGAAGTAATGGTGTATTCAAGGGAATTACTTCAAGTGTATTTAAATATACTTAAAAATGCTAAAGAAGCATTGGTTCAAAATAGAAAAGAACAAAGAGTAATAACAGTTAAAATATTTCCTTTAAATGATAAGATTTTAAGAACAACAATATGTGATAATGCAGGTGGTGTTCCAGAAAATATAATTGATAAACTATTTGAACCTTATTTTAGTACAAAAGATGAAAAGTCAGGTACGGGATTAGGTCTTTATATGTGTAAAACAATTATTCAAAAACACTTCAATGGTGAGATCGGAGTTTATAATGGAAAAGAAGGAGCATGTTTTTATGTTGATTTACCTACTTTTTAGGTAAATCATCCTTAAAGGTAATAGAGTTTTTTCCATTCTCTTTGATATTGTATAATGTTACATCTGCTTTTCTTTCTAATATCTCATGTACAACATTTTGTCCATATTCTCTTTGTTTTATGGTTACATCTATGTTGTAGTCTTTATAAAAACCTTTCTCTTTTGCTATAAAATATCCTGCAAATTGAAATTTGTTTTTCCATTGAAGTTGTAATATTATATTTTCATTATTTTCTCGTATTCTAGAATTTGCAAATAGTGTATTGATTAAAAGTAGTGTAGTAATAAGTTTGAAAAATATAGATTTCATGGTATTTATCTTAGAGTATACCTATTTGTATTTTAATATATTTTTTAAATATAAAATCTAGTACTAAAATTATTTTAATATAAAGATAGTTTAAACACAAATTTTATGCCTTTTTTTGAAAAATTAAATATAATAAGGGAATGAAAAAAGAATTAATTAGTTCAATTGGATATGACAAAATCCTCAAAGAGTTTAAAAACTTACTTGAAAAAGAGAAGCCTTATTGGGTTCAAGAAAAACAAATAGCAGCCCAACATGGTGATAGAAGTGAAAATGCAGAGTACATAAGTGCAAAAGAGCAAATAAGAAATATAGATAAGAGATTGAGATTTTTAGATAAAATTATTAATAATTCTGAAGTTATTGATATTAGAACATTGAATCATCAAAAAGTAAATTTTGGTTCACAGGTAAAACTTTTAGATTTAGAAAATGATGAAACAAAAGAGTTTACAATAGTTGGGACATATGAAACAAATCCAAGTGAAAATAAGATTTCTATAAAATCTCCATTAGGAAAAGCACTTTTTGGTAAAAGTTTAGATGATGAGATTGAACTTACTATAAACTCTAAAAATTTTGAATATGAAATTATAGATATAAAAATGGCATCTTTGTCATAAGGTAAACAATGAATATAGATGAATTACAATTAATTATTAAAAACAATTTGAAGAATAATACAAATGAAGTAAAAAGAGTTTTTCATGGTAGGGGAAACTTTTATGGTGCTTATAACTTTTTGACTGTTGATTCTATTGATAAAATCTTACTTATTAGTTTATATGAAAATATTCCACAAGGCTTAGAAGAGGATTTAAAAAAACTATTTTTTGAAATATATGAGGAATATGGTTTTAAATCTCTTCTATTTCAAAAAAGATTTTTAAATAATGGTGAAATAGAACTTCTAAAAGGAGATTTAAAAGAAGACTCTTTTGCTGTTGAAAACTCTTTGAAGTATTCATTAAATTTTAAAAACAAAAATATAGGTTTGTTTTTTGATATGAAAAAAGGTCGTGAATTTATCTCTTCAATTTGTGAAAATAAAAATGTCTTAAATTTATTTTCTTATACTTGTGCTTTTTCTGTTGTAGCAAGTAGTGCTAAAGCTTCAAAAGTAGTAAATGTAGATATGTCTAAAGGTGCTTTAAGTCAAGGTCGTAAAAACCATCATCTAAATAATTTAGATACAAAAAATATTAAATTTATGCCATATAATATTCTGAAATCATGGAGTAGAATAAGAAAAGAAGGACCTTATGATATTATCATAATTGATCCCCCAAGTTTTCAAAAAGGAAGTTTTGCAGCTACAAAAGATTATGAAAAGATTATAAAAAAACTTAATGAATTAGCAAATGATGAGTGTGTTGTCTTAGCTTGTTTAAATGCACCAGAACTAGATGTTCAATTTTTAAAAGATATATTTTCAAAAAATGCACCAGATTTTCAATATGTAAAAAGATTAAGTAATTTAGACACTTTCCCAAATAGTGATGATGAAAGAAGTCTTAAAAACTTAGTTTTTAAAAAATGATTTACTTATGTAAGTCATATACTTAATATACTCTTATACAATCTTTTTATAAAATTCGTTTACATTTTATAAGAAAGAAGAGTTATGGTTGAAAAAAATAGATGGCTTATGGCACTTAGTGCTGTAGGTGTACATATTTGTATTGGGTCTGTATATGCTTGGAGTGTATATGTAAATCCAATACAAGAGCAAATGTCTTGGACATTAACTGATGTTACAATTGCATTTAGTATTGCAATTTTCTTTTTAGGATTATCAGCAGCACTTATGGGGAAGTTTGTTGAAAAAAATGGTCCTAGAGTATCTGCAATAATTGCAGCTTCACTTTTTGGTTTAGGAACAGCTGGTTCAGGATTAGCAATTATGATGGAATCAAAATTGCTTTTATACTTTTTTTATGGAGTTTTAGGTGGATGTGGATTAGGAATAGGGTATATTTCACCTGTATCAACTTTAGTAAAATGGTTTCCTGATAAAAGAGGTATGGCTACAGGTTTAGCAATTATGGGCTTTGGTTTTGCTTCTGCTGTTTGGGGTCCTACTATAAAAATCTTAATTGAAAAAGTTGGAATCTCTGGGACTTTCTTCATTTTGGGGGCAATTTATTTTGTAGTTATGTTTGCTTCTGCATTATATTTAGAAAAGCCAGAAGAGAACTATCTTCCTAAAAAGTTTAAGAAGAAACTAAAAGAGGGTAAGAAAAAACTAAAAGAAGATTTAGCTTCATTATCTTTAAATGAAGCAGTTAAAACACCAAGATTTTATGGTCTTTGGATAATGCTATTTATAAATGTTACATGTGGTATTGCATTAATAGGTGTTGCTTCACCTTTACTTCAAGAAGTTATAGGTATTTCAGCAATAGCAGCAGCTGCAGCTGTTGGACTTATGGGGATTTTTAATGGAGCAGGAAGAATTGTATGGGCTTCATTATCTGATTATTTAACAAGACCTGTTGTTTATATAATTTTCTTTTTAACACAAGCAATTGCATTCTATGTTCTTCCTTCTATTACTGAGATTATTATTTTCCAAGTGGTTATTTACTTTATTATGACTTGTTATGGTGGAGGTTTTGCTTCAATTCCTGCATATATTGGAGATATTTTTGGAACAAAAGAATTAGGTGCTATTCATGGTTATATTCTTACTGCATGGGCAGCAGCAGGATTAGTTGGTCCTTTAATCATATCTCTTGTAAAAGACTCAACAGGGTCTTACTCTCAAACATTATATGTATTTGCAGGGTTCTTTGTAGTAGCTTTTATAGTTTCCATATTAATGCTTATAAATATTAAAAGTATTGAAAAAAAGAAAAAACAAAAAAATTAATCTTTAAAATTAACTCTATGGTATAATAAAAATATTATATTTATAGGGTTAAATTATGCTTTTTGAAGTTATTTTCTTTTCATTTATTGCGGGTACTACAGTTTTTTTAGGTGGTGTTAGTTCTTATTTTTTTGAAAAAACTATTACAAATAGAGTTTTAAAAAGAAAAGTAGTGCATTTTTTAACTGCCTTTGTAACAGGAATTATGTTATCAGCTGTAGCGTTTGTTTTAATTCCCAAGGGTATGGAAGGTTTAAATATAGTATCTAGTGTTGTTATCTTTTTGCTTGGTGCTTTTATTTTTTATTATTTAGATAGTTTTATTGAAAAAAATAGTGCAAATATTCCTCAGGTTTTAGCGATGCTTTTAGATTTTATACCTGAGTCAATAGCTTTAGGTGCACTTTTTGTATATGATCATAATGTGGGTATTTTACTTGCTATTTTTATTGCATTTCAAAATTTTCCAGAGTCTTTTAACTCTTATATAGAATTAAGAGGTTCTCATTTTTCAAAATATAAAGCATTAGTTATACTTTTTTGTTTAAGTTTTGTGGGGGTGATTTTTTCTTTGATAGGATACTATTTACTAAAAGATACTTATGAAATAACATCAGCTTTGATGATTTTTGCAGCAGGTGGAATACTATATTTGATTTTTCAAGATATTGCTCCATCAATTAGAATTAAAAATAGTAGGTTTCTAGCTATTGGAGTTAACTTAGGTTTTATTATTGGGATGTTAAGTGAAGCACTAGTTTAGTGCTTCTTCTTTTGTTAAGGTGGTATGCAAGTATGTACTAAAAATAAAATATATAATAAATATAATTTATACCAACAGAATTTTAATTGAGAATATGTAGTTTTTGAAAGTTTTTTGTATAAGAAACCTTATTTTACAAAGATTTTATATTGCAACTTATTAATATTTAGAATATTATTTTAAGATTTAATAATAACTCTGTAAAACAAGATTTAACGGTCTCATATGAAATGAATCAAATAAATAATACTTAGATGTTTCTCACATCAATAAATTCTCCACTTGTAAATTTATTAATATTTTCTATTACATTATCTAATCTTTGGGCAGCTTGAGCAGGTTTTTGAATATGTGATTCTTTTAATCTTTTTGCTGAAGGAAATTTTTCATCATCTATATCAAATCTTATGTAATCTGTCATTGGTGTTTCAATAACTCCTGGTGCTACAGCTAATAGCTTTGTATCTAATAACTCTTTAGAATAAAGATTTATAAGCATATTTACTCCTGCTTTTGATAAAGAGTATGAAGCCCACCCCTTTGATCCATTTACAGAAGCTCCTGAAGAAATAGCAATAATATTATTCACTTTAATAGTTGAAAATATATCTAAAAGCTCTTTGTTAGCATATACATTTAATTCATATACTTCTTTTAATTGTGATACTTTTAACTCTATTGAAGATTTTATTTCACCTAACATCCCAGCATTTAAATATACTGTGTCAATATCATTTATACTTTGTATAAACTCTTGAAGTATAGGTTTTATCTCTTCAACATTTGCTAAATCAAATCTTTTATAAATAAAATTATCATTTTGTATTTCAGGTTTAGTTCTACTTATTCCATAAACTTTAAAACCTTTTTTCAAATACAAGTTTACTAAGGCTAAACCAAGACCTGAACTACATCCTGTGATTAAAATATTTTTTGACATTAAGTACCTTTTATATGTATTATTTAGTGTATTATATTATGTTAATCTTTATTAAAATCTATTTAGATATAATAATTTCAACTTAAAAAGGAAATAAGTTTATTATAGACTTAAAGACAATTGCATCAATTTAAAATTACACAAAAAATAAAAAATTTAGATATATCAAATATAAAAAACAATCTTTTTCACTACTCTTATGATAGTAAGAGCTTAAGGGCTTTATTTAAAAAAAATATATCAGAAGATGATCCTTCTTATATATCAGCATATGGAAGTTTTAGAGGAGAAGTTTACGAAAATATAGTTTATGAATTGCTAATGGAATTTGCTCAAACTGAAGAGCTTATTACTAGATTTGTAGTAAAAGGTCCATATCAAGATAAAGAAAACAAATATATTAAAAGTGGACTTTTAATAGATAGAAGCTCTCAAATAGTTTATAAATCTGCTTATAAAGATATAAGTGAGTTTGATGCAATGTTTTTTACAAAAGACTCAGTTTATTTTGTTGAAATGAGTACTTCAAAGAAAACTTCAAGTCTAAATAAAAGACTTGCAAAAAAATACGCCTTACTTAAAATGATTTTTCCTACTTTACAAATAAGAGCTTTAATAGTTTTAACACAAGGTTCTATTGGAATCAGAAACTTTCCAGATTATGCAACTATATGGGTTACAAAAGATTTATCTGATGAAGATTTAATTAAAAAAATTATCTTTTCAAAAAGAAATAAAAAAAATATAAAAACTCTCAAGCCTCCTACTCATAAAAAGTTTATCGAGGCTTTAAATGTAAGATATAAAAAGTTTCAGTATTTCCCAACATTAGAGTGGATTTTGACAAAGTCAAGGTCTAATCCTAAGTTTATCGTTGATTTAAAATTCTTCTCTTCTTATAAATTAGGACTTTATTTTGATATTTATACTAAACTTTATATTGGATATATAAGTAGTGAAGATTTTACTACTTTATATCCTGCTTTTAATATGAGTGCCAGAGACAATAGAGTTATTGTAACAATTGAGAAGGTAAATCAAACACAACTTGATATTGTATACTATGTAAAACTTACAAGTGGTGTATTGAAAAGAATAAGACTTATGGAAGATTGTGAAGTGTCTATAAAAGATAAAGAACCAGATGGTTTTACAAATGCAGAAGTAAGATTTTTTATGAAAGTTTTAGAAGACAAACATAGACTTTATGTAAAAAATATCAACTTTATAAAAGACAAAATTTTTTTAATCAAAAAATAAAAAAGCTTTTACATTCTATATAAAAGCTTTTTTTGAATCTTATCATATTTATAAATATCATTTCTAAATTGTAACTTACCGTTTTCATCAACCCATGATGTTAAATATACCATGTGTACTGGTATTTGCTTTTTTAAGTCAATTGATTTCTTATCAATTTGAGTTAACACTTCTTTTGCTTCATCAAAATCAAAATTATTGTCTTTTGATATAGCTTCTAAAAGTTTTTTAGGTTCAGCTAATCTAACACAACCATGTGAATATGCTCTTTTAGTATATTTAAAGTATTTTTTAACAGGAGAGTCATGTAAATAAACTGAGTATCTATTTGGAAACATAAATTTCATTCTACCAAGAGGGTTAGTATCACTTGGAACTTGTATAAATCTATATTTAGGTTGTTCTTCTATAACTTCTTGGTTTTGAACAAATGTTTCATCTTCAAGATTTGTTTCATCCATATTATCATTTTCTTCTTTTGGTAACATAGCTTTAATATCAATTTCATTTAGCTCATATGTATCTGATTTATAATCCCAGTTTTCATGAATGTTAATACCTTTTTCTTTTAGGTAATTAGGATTTTCTAAAACTTTTGGGATAAGCTCTTTTTCAACAATACTTTCAGGAATTTTCCAATATGGATTTAAAACTACAAAAGATACTTTATTTGAAAAAATTGGAGTAGGGTATTTTCTTTTTCCTACAACTATATTCATATCTAAAGCTACTTCATTGTTTTTATACATTCTTAGTTTGTACTCAGGTATATTAACTAGTAAAAATTTTTCTCCTAGAGTTCTTGGCATCCATCTCATTCGCTCTAAGTTCAATCTCATTTTTACAAGTTTCTTTTCAACTGACATATTTAAAGCTCTTCTTGTTTGAGCTCCAACTACACCATCTGCAACTAAGCCATGATTTTTTTGAAAAGATATTACACCTTCTTTTACATATTTATCAAAAACATTATAACAATCATTTTCTAGTATATCTGAGTCTTGAGTATAAATCTCTTCTTTATGTAAATTTGTATCTAAAGAATTGTTTTTTACAATTGTGTTAGTAACTAGATTTTCTGTATCTATTGTAACTTCACATTCATTTTCTACTAAGTCATTACTTTGTTGAAGTCTTTGTCTTAAAATCTTTACTGCATTACTTTTTGAACCCTCTTTCAGCACTTTGAATTTAGGTAGTTTTATATAGCCACCTGATAAAGCAAGATTTTCAAACTCTTTTATTTTATTTTCTAATTGTTTTGCTTGAGGGAAAGTATAGTTTACAGCATTAAAAGCAATATTTAAATCATCTTTTTCTAAAGCTTCCTTTAGTAGTTTAATTTTGTTTTTTTTAATATTGTATTTTTCCCATCCTACATGAATGTCATCTTTTTCTTCAAGCTCTTTAATTGTTGCTTTAAAACCTTTCCAATCTATATATCCACTTCCTAAGTAAGTCATATATTTACTATAAATACTTATAAGCATAAAATCAATTTTTGCTATATTCTCAATATATTTTTCAGGACTTTTATCTAGTTTATCTAGTTTTTTTATAAGAGTTTTAAATCTAAATATTTTTTCAACTTCAGGTTTTAAAACAGGATCTGTTTTGATTGTTTTTAAAAGATTTATTGCAATATCTTTTATTCCATTTTCATCAACCCAAATTAATTGATAATCAAACTGTTTATAGTATTTTCTCAAAGAGTGTCTTGATAAAAACATAGTTTTTGTCTTTTTGTTTTTTAAAAGTTTTTTAGTAGTCTCTTGGCTTTTTTCTTTAAAAGTAAGTTCTTTAACTTCTTCTAATTGTGTATCATTTTCGTAAGTGATTTCATTTGCATAAGCACTTAAATTAAGTAATATAAAAATTGTAAGTAAAATTTTAAACATAATAAATCGTATAATCCTTTTGATTTATTAAATTATATACAAATATATCTTTAATAGCTATGCAACTTATTGCAACTTACTTGATATTCTACCATTTTATTAAAAGGTTGCAAAAACATATTTAGATCTTTCTTTTTAATATCTTCTAAATTCTGATTATTTAGTTCTTGAAGTAAACAAAAAGTAGACTCTATTGTCGATAAACAGTAATCTTTTGGTTGGGCCTTAATTTTAAAGTTTGATTTTAAATCATGTTCAAAACTAAGTTTTGGAATGTTTTGTAAGTTCAAACTTGATTTTAGCATTTTTTTAGAACAAGGCCATGTTGAATCAAGTATAAATATAAGAAGCTTTTTATTTTCATTTATAATTTCTTTATTGACTTTTATACTGTTTTCATGGGGATATAAAAGATATGGACTATAAGTTTTGTTATTTATTAGTTCATTTACTCTATTATTTTTAGAAAAGTCAATGCCAATTATTATTTCACAGTTTTTGATAGAATTTTTAGTCATATATCCTGTACCATTTTTTGTTTTTTTAAACTCTTTTGGGTGCATAAGGATTACAAATTTTGTATTTGTATCAAGGGAAGTTTCAATATTTTTACAACTACATGAGCTTTTGGGTCTAAAACATTTATAGCACTTTTTAAATTCTTGTTCATTCATTAATTTTAATCTTTAAATTTTTTTAGAATTATAGTTAAATACATATTATATTTATTATAATTTTTGTTAAATTGAATATAATTGCAAAAATTTAATAAAAAAGTGAATACATGATAATACTAGAAGCAATAGGGGCTATCTTTTCTATAATAGGTGCATATCTAATGTCAAGAAGTACAAAAGCTAATACTTGTCCAATTTATTGGGGTTTTGTTAGTTTCTTTATTTCAAACTTAGCACTTTTAACTT
Organism: Arcobacteraceae bacterium; assembly: GCA_048268245.1. GTDB lineage: Bacteria > Campylobacterota > Campylobacteria > Campylobacterales > Arcobacteraceae > Arcobacter_B. Next base: position 26,413 of record JBLWVX010000014.1, on the reverse strand, counting down.
TCTTTACTTTAAAAGGAAAGGTCCCTGTAATTGTTCAAATGATTCTCTTTTTTGTAACAGCAGTTTTAGGTATATATAAACTAACAAATGAAAGAAAAAGAGATGTATCCTTAATAAGTATAGTTTTATTTATTTATCTTTTTGTTTTATATTTAAAAGTTCTTCCAAATATGTCAAATATTGACTTTACACTACTCCCTATAGATTTAATTGCATCAGCTATTGCAATTTATGGAAGCTTTTTATTATCAAGTAAAAATCATAAAACAAGAGGAATTGCATTTATTTGTTTTTTTGTTGCAGATGTAATATTTGTTTATATAGGGTATACAAATGCATTTTATTTCTTTATGATTCAATCAATATTCTATTTATATACAAGTGCAAAGGGGTATACAAATACTATGAAAGAGGAGATTGAAGAGTTTAAAAACTCTTTAAGAAAAAAATAAGAATTGTAAAAGTATAATATAGTATCATAAAGGATACATAATGTACGGCTTAGGACTAGATCAATTAAGTTTGAATCTTAATAATTTTAATGAAAAGAACACAACATTACTTGATAATAAAGATATAACAGCTTCTAACTATATTGATAAAGTAAGCGAGAGTAAGCTTCATAATGCAGCTGTAACTATTTCTATTTCTACACACAATATCCAAAACTATTTAAATGTAAAAAGTGCAGAGTTTTCAAAAGGAAACACTAATGCACAACAAGTTTTATCAAATCTTGAAGTAGGAAAGGTTGATTATGTTAACTTTTTTGAAGGTAGAAAGTTTGAAAAAACTTTAACTTTAGAAGAGATGGGATATACAGGAAAACCTTTATCTCAACTTACAAAAGAAGAAGCTAAAGAATTACTTTCTGATGAAGGTTTTTTTGGTTCAGAAGAGACTTCAAAAAGATTAGTTAAATTTGTTGAGACTTTAACTGGAAATGAACCTCAAGCTTTAAAAGAGTCAAGACAAGGAATAGAAGACGGTTTCTTTGAAGCTCAAAAACTTTTCCAAGAAGAACTACCTGCTGTTTCTAAAGAAACAGAGTTTAAAACTCTTGATATAATTGATAAAAAAATTGAAGAGATGCTAAAAACAGACTTTCAAAAAGAACTTGAATCAAAACACTTAGAAAACTAAAATATCTTTTAAATATTTAATTTGTTATTATTAGCTAAAACTAATACAAGGTTAATATATTGGATCATTTAGATAAAAATATTGTCACAAAAACAAAATCAGAAGACAGAATCTATAACACAAATTTTGCTTCAGCATTTTATTTCTTAGCTTTTATGTTTTTAGTAGTTTATACATTATCTACTTTAAATAATATCTTAACACCTTTAGCTATTGCTGTTTTAATTTGGTTTTTAATAAATGCTCTTGCAAATCAAATAAAAAAACTTCCTTATTTTGACTCAAATATAGGAAATACTATTGCTATTCCTCTATCTTTGGTTATTATTGTTTATCTTATGTTTGAAATAGGAAGTTTTATTGCTTCAAATATGGTTGAATTAAGTGGTACAATATCACAACTAGATAGTAAATTCACTTCAATAATAGAAAAGTTGTCATCAATGGCAGGTTTTGATGTGTCACAAAAGTTTGAAAAACTTTTTGAACAGTTTAGTTTAGCATCTCTTATAAATAAAGTAATCTCTGCTTTTAGTTCTATCGTAAGTAATATAATGCAAATACTTTTATATGTACTATTTCTCTTAATAGATCAAAGATTTTTTAATGCTAAGATAAATGCTTTATTTAAAAACTATGATACAAGAGCAAAAGCAAAAGAGGTTTTAGAATCTATTTCAAAAACTATTAGAATGTATATATCAATTACAACAATTATAAGTTTATTTACAGGAATACTGACTTATTTTATATGTGAGTTTTTCTCTTTACAAGGTGCTGTTCTTTGGGGGTTCTTAGCTTTTATTCTTAACTTTATACCAACAATAGGAAGTATTATAGCTGTTGTTATACCAACACTTTTTTCATTAGTACAATTTAATGAATTATCACCTGTACTATTTTTATTAGCTTCCTTAGCCGTAGTGCAGTTTACAGTTGGTAATATCATCTATCCAAGATTAATGGGTAATAAACTAAATATTTCTCAATTTGTCGTAATCTTATCACTTGTACTTTGGGGTGCTATGTGGGGTACGGTAGGTATGTTTTTATCAGTTCCATTAATGATGATTTTACTAATCATCTTGTCTCAATTTGAAAATACAAAAGGCTTAGCAATTCTTATCTCAGGAGATGGTAAGATTTTTGATCCTAATAAAAAAGACAAAAAACAATAATTAGTTTTTTGTCTTTTTATATATTTATCTCTTTTTAAGAATAACTTATATATGATAACAATTATCAATATTAAATAAAGAGAGAAGAAAAATGTCAAATAATATATTAATCAATAAAGACTTTTCGAACATTCTAAGTAATGAACTTTTTACTGCAATATCAAAAGGTTCAGAGCAAAAAATAGATGATTTGATAAAACTAGGTGCAAACATTAATGCTAGGGACACAAGAGGAAGAAATGCATTATTTTGGGCTATTTATTATAGAAAAACAAACCTAATAAAAAAGCTAGTAAATTTAGGTATAGATACTAAGGTTACAAGTTCACTAAGTGCTGTAAATTATGCTGTTTATAAGAATGATATAAAAGTTTTAAAATGCCTAAAAAGTTGTGGTATAGATTTAAATGAACTTGATGATATAAAATCAACAGCCTTAATTTATGCAGTTTTGTACAATAAAATACAAAGTATAGATTATTTAGTTGATAATAATGCTTGTGTTAAGCATGAGGATATGTTAGGAAATAGTGCTCTAAGTTTAGCATATGATTTAAAAATCGAATATCTTGTAAAGAAATTTGAGTCTTTACTATAAAATAAAGTAGTCTTTAAACTACTTTATTTATGTCCATGACCTTTTGTATTTTCTCTTTGAACTAACTCATTAAAGTTCTCTCCACCTAGATTATAGGCTTTACCAAATCCAAAAACAGCTTCCCCATAAAAGGCTTTAAATTCATAAAGATTAAAATCACTCATTCCTCTTAGTGTTTGAACCATACTTTTATCAAATTTTTCTTCAAATAAATCAAGTATATTTTCATATTGTAAACTATTTTTTTCTAATACACTTGTATCACACTGCATAACTACTCTTTTTCTTGCAAATATATTTTCACAAGAGCTTTCATCTTCACAGAAAAAAATACTTGCTTTTGGGTTTTGTTTTAGATTTTGTGAATGTTTTGCCATACCAGATAAATATACATAATATGCATTTTCATATTTTACAAAAGGTGCATATGAAGAAAAAGGGTTTTTATTCTCATCTAAAGAGTTTATGATGATACTTTTAAATGAATCAAGGAATTCTATTAGCTTTTCATTTTTCATTAAATTACTTCTTATATTAAATTTGAAGTAGTTATAACATGAAATAGTTTAAGTGTAGGTTTTATAAAAGATTTTACATTAAAGGATTTCTCCTTTAATGTATAAGTTTAGTGTAGAACAGGTCTAGCGTTAATATCTTGAACAGGTCTATTGTTTTGACCCATTACAGCTTCAAAATCGTTTAATTGGCTTTGAGATAATTCTACTGGTGTTTTTAAAACTAACCATTTAACACCCTCTGTACAAGGAGGAGTTGTTAAAGAACCATTAAATCTATAATATTCTTGGTTAGCTGATAAAATCTCATATCCTTCAACATCAGATTTTAATTCATTTTTGTCACCTTCTGTTTCAGGTAAGTTTCTTAATAGTTTATTTAATACTAAGTTATCTTCTCCCACTTCAAACATAACAGCAACAACTGCTAAACTTGAACCTTTAGTATGAACTAAGTGTGCTTCCATTGGGAATGATTTACCATCAATTGTATTTTCACTTGGTGTATGAAAATGTATTTGTTTTAAAGAATATTCTTGACCATCGACTACTAGTTTATTTCCACCAGAAAATAAAACTTTTACTCCATTACCTGTATTTTCAAATACAGTTCCTTTTGAATTACCTTCAAATTTTAATGCAGCTAAATTAGCATCAATTGTATTTGTAATGTTAATTGGTGATTGGTTTAAACCATTTTCACACATAGCATATCTTTCATCAAGTTCAGCCCATTTCGAAGGACCTTGATCCTCTGAATAAGACCATGGTGCTAGTGGCTTTGGCTCACCATCAGCCAACATTAATGCTACAATAAATACAACAAAAATACTAATTATTGTGCTTTTAGAACTCATTTTTTTCTCTCTCCTTCTCTTTTCTCTTTGCTTTCATTTTATTTAAAGCAAGTCTTCTCATATCAGCTGTAGTATCAGACTCATCCATTATTTCTAATCCTAGAAGTGTCTCGATACAATCTTCTAATGTAAGAATACCTTCAGTTTGATCATAAGAATCAGCAACAATAAACATATGTTCCTTTTTTTGGATAAACATATTTAATGCTTTTGAAACAGGAATGTTTTCATTTAATGAAATTACAGGTTTCATTATTGACTCAATACTAACATCCTGGTCAATGATAGCTTGCTTGAATAGTTTTTTAGTTAGAACTAAACCTACAATATTATCAATGCTTTCATCATATACAGGAACTCTTGAGAACTTGAAAGTTCTCTTGTCTTCAATAATATCTTTTATTGAAGTTTCTTTATCCACTGCATATACTACAGACCTAGGTGTTAAAATCTCTTTAATCTTCATATTGTTTAAAGTTAAAGTATTTTCAATAATATCAGATTCTAAATCACCAATCACACCTTCCTCTTCACTCAGTAGAGTGGAGTGTATAAGCTCTTCCCTTGATATTGAGTCACTGTTATCTGAACCTATTTTTTTAGTTACAAACTGCGTAATTTTAATAATAGGGTATGTTACGAAAATAAACATATTTATAATTCTTGCTGCAAAAGGAGCTAGTTGCTTCCAATAAACTGCACCTATTGTTTTAGGAATTATTTCAGCAAAAAACAAAATCAAGAAAGTTAAAACAATTGAAGTTACCATTACTAAAGTTTTATCACCACCAAATACATTTTGGGCTTGAACACCAATTGCAGTTGCACCTAAAGTGTTTGCAATAGTATTTAAAATCAAAATTGAAGCAATAGAACTGTCAATATCTGTTTTAAGTTTTTTAAGAAGCTTTCCTGCACTTGGATTCTTATTTTCAAGAACAGAAATGTATGATACATTAGTTGAAAGTAGGATTGATTCTAAAATAGAACATAAGAAAGATGTTCCAACAACTACTAAGAATAGTAAGACTAAAATTTCCATTGGGGCTCACTTTGTATTAAACTGCACCTCGGGGAATTATCTTCCAATAAAGACTCCTTTAAATTAAAAAATAGTAACTAATCATATCAAAATAAACTTAATTTTTGACAATCATAAGCAAAATTGTGTATAATAAATTTATTAAGCGAGTTTTAATAAAAGGAGTATGTTATGGAATATGGATTAATACCAAAAATTGATCAATTTAGAGACACTAGATCACTAGAATTAGAACAAGTACACGCATCAACAGAAACTTCAAAACTTGGTGAAAGAAACAATTTATCTGAGCTAAGAAGGGAAGAATTCTTAAAAGCAGGTGAAGTAGCTCAAATTGAAAAAGTAAAAAATGAAACAGCAACTAATAGTTATGAATATACTTTAACTAATATGAATTTTGGTTTTAATAATTCTTCAAAAGATTTCTATGTAAGAACTCAAAGAGGGGAGTCTGAAAATCAATTTCCTACAGAAGATATGATGAAACTAAAAGCTTTTTTAATGAATCAAGCTAAAGAGAGTGCTTCATAAAAGTCAAGTTAATATAGCTTGACTTTTATTTTTTTATTAAGTTTTATTAATAAATCTCTTGCATAATAAAACTTATCTTTATTTTCTAATTCAACTTCATCTAATAAAGGCATATATTTTATAAAAACAGGCCATACTTTTTCGTAAGCATGAGGTCTTTTCTTTATATGATACAAAGCAAGTGCAGTTGCACCATTTATTAAACCTTTAAGTGCTAAAGCTTTTTTCTTTAAACCTAATCTTTTATATTCATTCCAATCATCTTCAAGAAGCTCATGTGCTTCTCTATAATAACCTTCTTCAACAGCAAAGATAAATCTATCTATTGCTGTTTTTTGATTAAATATTGAATAGTCTATTTTCATTATTTTTTCATTTCTTCAAGTTCTTTTTCTAAATAGTATCCTGTATATGAACCAGTTTTCTTATGTCTTGAAGCTAGTTGTTCAGGCGTTCCCTCATCAACAAGTGTACCACCTTTATTTCCACCCTCAGGTCCTATATCAATAACCCAATCAGAGTTTTTAACAACATCTAAATTATGCTCAATTACTAGTACGGAGTTTCCTAAATCAACTAAGTGATGTAAAACTTTTGTAAGTCTATCAACATCTGCAAAGTGAAGTCCAGTAGTTGGCTCATCTAATACATATAAAGTATTTCCAGTATCTTTTTTAGATAACTCTTTAGATAGTTTGATTCTTTGTGCTTCTCCACCTGATAGTGTAACTGCATTTTGTCCTAGTGTAATATATCCTAAACCAACATCAGAAAGTGTTTTTAATTTAGCATGAATTTTTGGAACTTTAATAAAGAATTCTAAGGCTTCATCAACACTCATATTTAATACATCAGAGATATTTTTTCCTTTGTATAAAATCTCTAAAGTTTGAGGGTTATATCTTTGTCCACCACAATCATCACATTTAACCATAATATCTGGTAGGAAGTGCATTTCAATTTTTATTTCACCTTCACCTTGACACTTCTCACATCTTCCACCTTTTACATTAAATGAGAATCTTCCTATTTTATAACCTCTAAGTTGAGCTTCTTTTGTTTTAGAAAATAGTGTTCTTATTTCGTCCATAAGACCTGTATATGTTGCTGGATTACTTCTTGGCGTTCTTCCAATAGGGCTTTGGTCAAGGTAGATTACTTTGTCAAGACTTTCTAAACCTTCAATTTCAACTCCATCAACTTTTTTAACTTTTTTAGCATGATTTAAAAGCTCTTTTGCAACAGGAAGAAGTGTTTGTAATATAAGAGAAGATTTACCACTTCCTGAAACACCAGTAATTGCACAAAGGTTTTTAAGTGGAATTTGAACATCTAAATCTTTAATATTATTGATAGTTACATTTTTAATTTTAATAAATTCTTCTTGAGGTCTATTATGTACATAGTCAATTTTCTTTTGACCAGTCATATATTTTGCTGTTAAAGTTTTTGCTTTTTGCATTTGTTTTAAAGTACCTGCAAATACAACTTCCCCTCCATATTTACCAGCATTTGGACCAATATCAACTATAAAGTCAGAAGCTTCAATAGTTTCCTTATCATGTTCAACAACTATTACAGTATTTCCTTTTTCTTGTAAGGCTTTTAATGTTTTGATAAGTTTATTTGTATCTCTTTCGTGTAAACCAATTGAAGGTTCATCCAATACATACATAACACCTGTAAGACCAGAACCAATTTGACTTGCAACTCTAATTCTTTGGGCTTCACCACCTGAAATAGTTCTTGCATCTCTACCTAGAGTAATATATCCAAGACCCACATCATGTAAAAAGAATATTCTTTCTTTTATCTCTTTTAGAATTGGTGCAGCAATCATTTTTTCTTGAGGATTGAAGTATTCGAAATTCTTCTCATCTTGGAAGAAAGCATGGGCTTCTTCGATAGGTTTATTTATAATATCACCTATTGTTTTGTTAGCTACAATTACACTTTGAGAAGAGGGCTTTAGTCTATTACCATTACATGAATCACAAACTTTTTCTGTCATGTATTCAGCCATATCTTTTTCATCTTTTATCATGTCATAGGCAAGTTTTACAATTCCTTCCCATTTTCTAGTAAGATTATGTCTTTTCCAAGTAAATTTAGCTTCTTCAACACCACCATGTAAAACGGCTTTTTGTTGATGTTGTGGTAAATCTCTAAAAGGAATAGTAGTATCAATTTGGGCAGCTTCACAATAAGCTATAAGCATTTTGAAATAAAAACCTTTATTAAATCCATAGATAATTCTAATAGCTCCATCTTCTAAAGGTAAATCTTCATTTACAACTTTTTTCATATCTAAAGCATATCTTATTCCTAAGCCATCACAAGAAGAACAAGCTCCTTTTGGTGAGTTAAATGAGAAAGATAAAGGCTCTAAAGGTTCAAAAGAGATTTTACAAGAAAAACATGCCATGTGTTCACTATAATGTATATGTTTTTCGCAGCCAACGTCTTCGTGATTTAAAACTTCAACTTCAAGTTCCCCATAAGACTCTTTTAGACCTTTTTCTACATCTTGTGCGATTCTTTCTTTATTTTCTTCTTTTACTACAACTCTATCAATTACTACTTTAATAGTGTGCATTTTATTTTTTTCTAATTCTATATCTTCATCAAGTCTAGCCATAACTCCATCAATCATAGCTCTTACATAACCTTTTCCTCTAAGGCTTTCTAGTAAGTCAGCAAAGGTACCTTTTTTTCTATTGATAAGTGGAGCTAAAATCACAACTTTTGAATTCTCAGGAAGTTTAAGCACTTGATCAATAATATCAGAAGCACTCATTTCTGAAATAGGCTCTCCACATTGGTGACAGTGTTGTTTTCCTACTCTTGCATATAAAAGTCTAAAGTAATCATAAACTTCTGTAATAGTTCCAACAGTTGATCTTGGGTTTTTTGATGTTGTTTTTTGATCAATAGCAATTGCAGGTGTTAATCCCTCAATTCTTTCAACATCAGGCTTACCAACCTTATCTAAGAACTGTCTTGCATATGCTGATAGTGACTCTATATATCGTCTTTGACCTTCTGCATATAATGTATCAAAAGCTAGTGTAGACTTACCAGACCCTGAAAGTCCCGTAAATACAATAAGCTTGTTTTTTGGTATCTCTAAATTTATATTTTTTAAATTGTTTTCTTTTGCGTTAAAAATCTTAATAGTATCTTGCATTAATATAACCTTTGAATTTTTGAAGCTAGTATTATATGATACATATGTATAATTATCGATAAAGGAAGTTTTATAAAATAAAATATATAATAGAGAATAATAAAAGAATGGCTTAAAATGAATTTAAACACTAAAATACAATGGCCTTATGCATTAATAGCAATGGTTCCATTAACAGTTGCAATTTTTCAAATTTTAGATTACTCTACATATAAAGCAGTGGGTATTAGCTCTATTTTAATGCTGGTATGTTTTAGTATGTTTTTCTTTTTAAGAAGAAACTATTATTTTTCATATAAAACAGTAATCTATTTTTATATTACTGGTTTTATTGGATCTTTTTTGATTGCTTTTTTCAAACAAGATTGGTTGATTTTACCTATGATATTATCATTTTGGATATCTTTACTTAAAACTATTTCTTATACTTCTTTAGGAAAAATAAATAGTTTAAAAATTCTAAAAGAAGAAGAAAATCAAGACTTTTTAAAAAAACTTTATGTCTCATCTACAAGAAAAGAAGAGAACAAAAAGATATTACTAGATGTTTTAATAGTTCTTGTATCTTTTTTCTTTATTGTTTTTCTTTACTCAATATTATCTAATATTTTTAAATAGTTATTAATCATAACTTAGTTATCTTAATATTAATAATATATAGTAATTTAAGGAATACTCTTGAATAAGTTTATAAGTAGTTTTGAATTTAATGGCAATACTTTTTTTTATTATGATTTAAAAAAGATAATTGACTCTGATTTATCTTTAAGAAAACTGCCTGCAAGTTTAAAATTACTTTTAGAAGCAAATATTAGAAATGAAAAAGAAGAAAACTTAAATTATATTCTTGATGCTTTTATTAAAAGAAATAGTTTTAGAAGAGTTAGCTTTTATCCAAATAGAGCAATAATGGATGATTATTATGGCGTTCCTGTATTAGTTGATTTAAGTTCGTTAAATGAAGATAGATCAAATTTAGAAAAAAATGACTTTATAAAACCAAAAATCCCTCTAGATTTAGTAGTAAAAGATAGTGTAAATGATAATCGAGATAAATCTTTACAAAGAAATAAACAAAGACATCATTTTATAAAATGGTGTCAAAATAGATATGAAAATTTAACAGTTGTACCTCCTGGCTTTGGTATTTATCATCAAGTGAACTTGGAACACTTAGTAACAATGGTTTCAATAGAGTCCTTAGAAGAAAAAATAGTTTTATATCCTGAAAGTGTTGTAGGAACGGATTTTAATGCAATTATGACAAACTCTTTAGGTATTTTAGCTTGGAAGTTAAATACTTTAGAAACTCAAGCTGTTATTTTAGAGCCAAAAGTAAAAATGCATATTCCAAAAGTAATAGGTGTAGAAGTTGTAGGTTCACTAGCTCAAGGAGTTAGTATCTTAGATGCAACACTAAACCTATCAACTCTTTTAGAAAAAGATGATTTAAGCGATACAATAATAGAGTTCTTTGGACCTGGAATAAAAAATATTTCAGTTGAAGATAGAGCCTATTTATCTCAAATAGTTGTTGAGTGTGGAGCTGCTTGTGGATACTTTTGTATTGATAGTAATACAATCGATTTTATTGAGAAAACAAGAGGTGTTGATGCTACTTTAATAAAAACTTATTTTCAAAAACAAGGTTTATTCAATAACTCTATAGATATTTGGGATTTTGATTATGATAAAAAGTTTATCTTTGAGCTTTCAAAAATAAAACCTTTGGTTTCAGGTCCAAAAACTGAAGAGCAAAGAGTAACAGTTGAGCATGTACCATCAAAACTTCAATCTTTTAAAATAGGAAACTTTGTAAAAGACAATGATATTGTTTTAGCAAATATTGTTTCATGTACTTTAACTTCAAATCCTACCTTGTTGATTCAAGCAGGTTTATTAGCTAAAAAAGCTTGTATGCTAAATCTTACAATAAATAAAAATATTAATAGAAGTTTGATTTTAGGCTCACTTGTAATCAAGAACTATTTAGAAGAGTTGGATTTATTGAAGTATTTTGAGCAACTAGGATTTAAAATAGTTGATATAAATAGCTTAGATTTAGTAAATGACTCACATAAGCTAAGAGAAAGTGTAGTTTTAGATATACAAAAATTTAATCTAAATGTATCTTCTGTAAATTCAGGAGTTGACTTAGAAACTCTATCAAGGGATCAAGTAAGATCAAACTGGTTGATGTCACCTGCTTTAGTTGTTGCTTATTGTTTAAAAGGAAATATGAATTTTTCTGTTACAAAAGAGCCAGTTAATACAGATATATTTTTAAGTGATTTATGGCCTAGTATCTCAGAAGTAAATGAGTATCTATCAAAAATTAGTAGTCAAATGTATCAAAATGTATATAAGGATATTTTTAAAGGCGATGATTACTGGCAAGGTATAGAGTATAAGCAAAGTGAAACTTACCCTTGGAGTGAAGATTCAAGTTATATCCAAAAATCTGATTATCATATAATAGATAAAGAAAACTTAGAAATAAAAGATGCAAAGATTGTTGCTTTATTAGGCGATGATATTCCAAGTGAGCTAATCTCACCTAGTGAAAATATCACTCCTTACTCTCCTGCTGCTTTTTATTTATTGGATAAGGGATTAAGACCAGATGAGTTTAATACTTTTTCAAAAAGAAGATCAAATAGTGAGTTGTTAAAAAGAGGAGCTTTTTCGAATATTGGTGTAAAAAATAGAATGGTTTTACCAAAAGAGGGTGGATATACTAAAGATTTTGATTCTTATGAAGTTTTACCAATATATGAGTTTTGCCATAGAATGAAAGAGCAAAACCATGATTTAGTTTTGATAGCAGGACAGAACTATGGAGTAGGAGAGTCTACTGATTGGGCTGCTAAAGCTACAAAACTTTTAGGAATTAATTGTGTGATTGCTAAATCTTTTGATGAAGAACATAGAGCAGACTTGGTAAAGATGGGAATTCTTCCTTTATGTTTTATAGAAGATGATATTGATAGTTTGAAACTAAAAGGTCATGAAACTATTTCAATAGATTGTGAAAATATAACTTCAAATAGTAAAACAGAAATAAAAATAAAAAGATTTGATGAGGTTGAGATTATAGAGGTTCAAGTAAAACTTCTGAATGATTTAGAGTTAGAGTATTTTAGAAATAAAGGTGTTATAAACTACTTGTTGAATAGGTAGATTATTTGTTTTATAAGTTATTTTTGTATATCATGAATTTCCACTTTTTAAAACTAAATTCACAATTCAATACTTGACCTTAGTATTAAATAGATTGTACCCTCAATACCAAAAATAACATCTCTATTTTTTTTTAATTCTTTCCCAGTCTTCTACACATTTTTTCTCATAATATTTCATATTTGTCCACAAATAAGTCCATGTGATTACAGCAAAAAGTGTAAATAGAGTAACAACTATATATTCACTTGTTGATTTATCATTATTTGTGTCATTTAAAATACTAATTATTTTTAAGATAGTATCAATTGAAGCTATACTTAATAAGAATAAAAAGAGACTTAGTATACTAAACCAAAAAAAGTTTTCATATTTTTTCATTTAATTTTCACTTTTTATATTTTCGTAGTTGGCAAATATTTTTTTATACTTTCTTGGTATATTTTTTAGGTCAGCCATCATTTTATACATAGGTTTAACTTTTGATTTAACTATTTCATTAAGAATAGTATTATTGATTTTTTTCATTTTTGATAATTGAATAACAAATGAACCGTACATCGCATCATCATTAGCATTTAATAACTGTTTCCAAAGTAGTAATACTTCTTTAGTAGAAGCTTTTTGAAATTTTCTTTTTAAAGTCTGATATGCTTCTGCTTTAATTAAATATTTCAATACAGTTTCTCTATTTCTTGGAGCTTCTTTAATAGCTTTTTCTCTATTAAGATAAGTTTTTCCTGCTGCTAGACCAATAGATAGAAGAGTTGGTATACTAAGTTGTCCAGTTTCATATGATGTTTCTGCTATTGTATGTTTTTTAATATCTTCACCAATTTTATTTAATCTTTTTAATACTTTTTTATTTGTTTTAATCCCGAAAGTTTCAGCTTTTTTTCTTGCTTTTTGGAATCCTGGTGAGAAATATTCTATACCTTTTGCATACTTTGGTTCAATACCATACCTAAATATATTTTTATCATTAATGATAATTTTATTATTCTGAATATATATAAGTTCAAATAGTCCTGTCTTTTCATTTGCAACGGTAAAAAATAGAACATCTTCATAATCACCTAATGTTATAGTTTTAAATAAATTAAAGTCTATATATTTATTATTAATAAAATCCATATTTCTACTATTACTTAAATACTTTTTGTAAGCTTTTAAAAAAGTTGGAAATACGACTTTATTATTAAGTAGTTTCTTGATTAGAAAAAACTCTTTTTGATTTAACATTATTAATATAGCTTCTTCTGGAATATTCTCATATTTACTAACAAGTATTTTTTGCTCTTTATTTCCAATAGCTATAAGTCTTGTAATTGTTTTGTTTATTAAATCTTTATTAGTTAATAAATCTTTTATTATATCAGTATTATTTAGTTTTATTAGCTCATCAATTATTTCATTTTCAAGCTTTTTCTTCTTCGTTATATATTTAATAGTTTCATAATCTTTTTCAGTAATAAAAGAAATAAAAGATGTTCTTTCATACATCTTGTCATCAGTAATAAACTTTTTTACTTTCACTGAGTATTGTTCTGTAGAAGTGAAGAGCCCAACTAGTTTTAGATATGAATAATTAAACCCAAAATTATAAATTGAATAAAACAATCCACCAAAAAATAATACAAGTATAAATAAAAACTTTTTCATTAATAATCCTATTTGAAAATAATTTAGAAATATACTTAATAGTAACTTAATGATTGATAAATCCATGTATTTGAGTTAATAAATAGATCTTTTTAAAAATAGCAGAAAAATAGGGGCAGCCATCACTTTAAAAGGACTTAAATAAATAAGGGTCAGGTCTTGAATTTCCACTTTTTAAAACTAAATTATAATTCAACACCTGACACCTTCGTTCTTAATATCTTATATACATAAAATATATTATTAATTAATTTTTAGCTTATCTTGTATATAATGTAAGTTTAATAAATAGTTATAAGTGAATAATTAAAAAGGATTTTTGCTGAATAAACTTTTGAAAATTACAGAGCATCCTGTTTTATCTGGAATTTTACTTTTGTTAATTGGAGGAGGTGTTAGTTTAACAATATTTGATACATTATGGCAATATATAAAAACTTCTTACAATTATCTACTTAACGGTCTAATTTTCATTATTACATATGAAGTAGTAATATGGAAATTAATTCTATTTTTTATATTAATAGTGGGAATTCTATTTTTATATGCTAAGAATCAAAAAAAACAAGAATATATTGAAATGGAAAGTTTAACAGAACTTGATAGGAAGATACTTACAATTTTTGACAATAATAGAAATTTTGGCAGAAGACTTGATATTTTAGAAATAGAAAGACTAGTAAACAGTAATGATATGTTAAGAGTAGAAGAATCAGTCTTAAAATTATCACATAATTTGAATCTTTTGCAACGTTATGACAAATTTAATGAGAATACTACATTTGCATTAAATGGCAAAGGGCGAAATTATATATTAAAAAACTTTCGCTAAATAACTTACTTATCACAAATCATTGAAAAATATAGGTCAGGTTATGATTCCCACTTTTAAAACTAAATTCACAATTCAACACCTGTACCTTTTTTTAGTAAAAAAGGAACCATTGTAAACTTATCCTATGCAAACTTTGTTACGACCACTATTTTTAGCTTGATAGAGTGCATTGTCAGCTCTTCCTAAAGCAGTTTCAATACAATTTTCATTTTCTAGGTTTACTTGAGATACACCTGAACTTATAGTAAAATGAAAATCTTTATTTGATAAAAGAGTAATACTTGAGGATTCTACAAGCAGGCGTATTTTTTCTGCTACAGCTACTGCTGAATCAAGTGAGGTATAAGGAAGTAATATTGCAAATTCTTCTCCCCCATATCTACAAATAATATCACTTTTTCTTTGACTCTTAATAAGTATATTTGATAATAATATTATCACATCATCACCAGATTGATGTCCGTATGTATCATTTATATTTTTAAACTTATCAATATCAATCATAATTATTGACAATAATTCTTTTTTTCTTCTAGATAAAGATACAATATTTTCTGATACTTCAGTAAAATATCTTCTGTTATATAACTTTGTCATTGAATCAGTAATTGCAAGTAGTTTTAAGTCTTTGAGTAACAATTCTTTTTCTTGCATTAAATGGTTCAGCTCCTCATTTGCAATTGTTAAGCTATTTGTTCTATCTTGTACTTTTGCCTCTAAAATAATCTCATTTTTATCTTTCAACTCTAAAAGTTCTTTTTGTATAGTAAGTTTTTCATTTTGAAATACATAAAATCGATTTACAAGAAACATTGTGAAAAACAATATTTCAAAAATTGATCCATATAAGAATGAGTATCTATTGATGTCATTGTTCTCAATCCAGCCATTTACCATTGCAGACATTAATGAAATTGTTATCATGTAAATACTCATAGCAAAAAGATAATATTTTGTGTTTATATTATTCTTTTTTCTTAAAATATAAATAGCTACAGAGAATAAAACTAAAAATAATACAGAAGCTAATTTATTCATGATTTCAAACCAAGGTTCAAAATTAAAAGCTATTAGAAGTGCTAACACCCCAAAAATATATCCAAAGATATTTAAGGGTTTATAGATTTTTGGTAAATATTTTTCTACATTTAAAAACTCAGATGAAAAAAGAATCAAGAACATAATAAACATAGGTGTAACCATAAGAAAATTATAGTAATACCCTTCTAAAGGAGTATATAAAATCAACCCACTATAAGCACTAACCCATAGAAGATAAAAAAATGTGTATCCACTGTAATAAAGATAAATATTTTCTTTTAATCTAAAATAGATAAATAAATTTATTATTGTAATAATAAAGAGTATTCCAAAGTAAAACATATATAAGTTATCATGATAATAGCCATCTATAGAATTGAAATACTTTTTTTTATATATTTCAAGCTCTCCTGATGTAGTTAATTTAGAGTTTGATTTAATATAAAAAGTCTTGATTTTGTTTGGTTTTATTTTTAGCTCAAAACTTGGATTGTGGTTTAAAACCTCTCGCTGTTTTAAAGGTTTTATTAAACCATTTTTCTCTTCTACCCAATAGTTATTTACCTTTTTGTAAAGACTCATTTCTTCATAATATGGTTCGCTAAAATTTAAAATAAAATCTTTGTTAGAGCTATGATTTTCAATTGTAAATTTGAACCAAAAATTACCTCTTTTATGTCCAAAAGTAAATTGACTAGGTATTTTTTTAAATGTTTTATTCTGAAGGGTTTCAATTGTAAGTTTTTTAGAATCATCGTAAAACATTTCTAGAGTGAAATTATCTTTTTTACGAATATCATTGTCTATAATTATATTTGAATATAAAGTGCTTATTACTGATAGAAAAATTAATATAATTTTCAATGTTAACCTTTTGGAAATATATCCATGATTTATAATATATGTTAGCATTTTTTTTCTTAGGAGACTATGCTATCGAATAAGTCTATAAATCAATTATAAAAAGAATAATAATCCACAATAGCCATTTAATAGCTACTGCTTTTATCATATATATAATAGAATATTGAACTTTAGAAAACCTCTATTTTAATTCTTCTCATTTATAGGAATAAGTATTTTAAACATTACACCTTTTTTATTGTCTTCATTTATATTTTGAACATTTATAGAGCCATTTAATCTATCTTCAACAATTTGCTTCGACATATAAAGTCCTATTCCTGTTCCTTGGCTTTGATGTTTTGTTGTAAAGTATGGCTCAAATATTTTATCTAAAATCCCCTCATCAATTCCACCTGCAAAATCTTTGATTGTGATACTCGCATTTAGTAACTCTTCTTTTGTTTCAATTTCAATTGTCTTTTTTATATCTTTAGAGTTTTTATAAGCATCTTTAGAATTATTTATAATATTTAGTAAAACTTGAATAAGTTCATTTTTAATTCCAAATATTTTACTATCTTTTTCAAAGTTTGTATTTACATTTATATCCAAGCTTTTTAAAGATGAATCAGTTAATTGAATAGCTTTTTCTATTACGTCATTTACTAAAAACACTTCTTGGTCTGAGCTATTTTTGAAGTAGTTTGAAAAGTCATCTATTGTTTGAGAAAGATAAGTTGCTGATTTTAAAATACCTTCTGCAAATTCATTAAAATCTTCATCACTTAACATTCCAAATTCTTTTTTTAGTTTAAGACCTGATGCAGATGAAGTAATAACAGATAAAGGTTGTCTCCACTGATGAGCTATGTTTTTTAACATCTCACCCATTGAAGCCATTTTTGATTGTTGGAACATGATTTTATCTTTTTCTCTTAAAAGATTTTCTTGTTCTTTTAACTTTGTAAAATCTGTAAATACAGAGATATAGTTTGTAGGTTGATTATTATCATCATAAACACAATTTATTGTAACCCATTGATGGAAAAAGTCACCTCTTTTATTTTTGTTTATTATCTCACCTTCCCATGAACCTTTTGACTTTATAGAACTCCATAGATTATTATAAAAGGCTTTTGAGTGTTTGTTTGATTTTAAAATGCTTACTTTTTTATTTAGTACTTCTTTTTCTTTATATCCTGTGATGTCTTCAAAGGCTTTATTTACAGATAGAATTCTTGTATCTAAATCAGTAATAAAAATTCCTTCTTTAGTATTTTCATAGATAGTATCAGATAGTTTTAGTTTCTTTAAGGCTTGTTTTCTTTTTGTAATATCAAAAACAATAGAATAAATAAGGTTTTCTTTTTTTAGACTTATTGGTCCTGTATAAACTTCAACATCAATTATTTTTCCTGTTTTGATTTTATGCTTAAAGTTAAAACACTCTTTTTCATCAGTTAAAGCTTTTTGGATATCTTTTTGTAAGTCTTCATAAGGCAGGGTATTTATATCAGTAATATGCAGTTTTTTAAACTCTTTTGATGTATAACCATAAAATTTATTGGCAGCTTTATTTGCTTTTATAATTTTACCTGTTTTTAGAGATGTTACAAGTACTGGAATTTTATTTGCTTCAAAAAGTTTTTGGTATCTTTTTTTACTTCTTTTTACTTCAAGAGATAATTTTTTGTAATTGATTTTACAAACACCAAATATTTTGTTTCCATCTTTTATAAAAGTATCAATCCATTCTTGGAATTCTTTATTATTTTTTTTGATTTTATACTTTAGACTTCTTTTTTCAGCATCATTTATAGTAAGTTTTTCCAAAAAAATATTACGATGACTTTTTTTTATTATTTGAATAAAAGAGTCAATATCTGATAAATTTTTACTCTTATCATACTCTAATAAGGCATTTAAGTCTTTATACCATTTTATTTTCTTACTTTCTAAATTGATTTCATAAGCTATATCACTACTATTTTCAATAATAAATTTTAAAAAGTTATTTTTCAAATTAAACCTTATATTTTATTTACAACGAATAGTACTGAAAAGTAGTTTACAAATCAAATTTTTTATCTAATTTATAAAGTTTTGTACAACATTACAATTAAGATAATTGTATTTAGTAAAAGAATATATTTTTTATATGAGTTAGAATGAACTATGTTTTTAATTTTAATACCAAAGTAAACACCCACAAGTGATGCAAGTCCAACTATAGCTCCCTCAGTAAAAAGCATATGCCCATTTAAAGATAAAGAACTAAATCCAGCAATAGATGAGAATACTACAAAAAATAGACCTAAAGCTGTAGCTGCTTTTAAATCATATCTTAGAAAGCCTATCAAAATTGGAGTTAAAATTACAGAACCACCAACTCCAATACTCATAGCAATAATTCCTGTAAAGAAACCAATCATAAAAAGAGTAAACTTATTTTTTATTTGAGGTTCTTCTTTATGTTCAGCAGGCGTTATAAATATTTTTATAATTGAGAAGATTAAAATAGCTATAAATAAGTATTGTAAAGTAAGATTTGATACATTTGATACGATAAATCCACTTTGTAAACCTCCTACAAAACCACCAATACCAATTATAAGACCATCTTTTAGAATATTTTTTGCTTTTCTTGTATTTAAAAAAGTACCATAAATAGATGAAAAAACCATTTGCATAATAGATATAGCAATAGCTTCTTTCATCATGAATCCAGACACTAAAAGCATAGGTATAAGAATCATTCCTCCACCTACACCAAAGAAACCTGATATAAATCCAGTTAATATTCCAAAAGATGCTAATTCAAACATATTATTTCTTTTTTATTGAGTTCATTGCATTAATAAACTTATTATAATCTTCTTCAAGTTTTTTATCTTTATCACTTACATCAATTCCATCTTCTTCTTTTAGTGCTACTTCTAAAACATGAATTCTTTCAATAAGGTATTTAAACATCTCTTTATTAATATCAGGTAAATCACCATGGGCAAGCTTGCAGTTTTTATTATCTTTTTTGATAATTTTTGCAGGAACACCAACAGCTGTTGAGTTTTTTGGCACATCACAAACTACAACAGAGTTTGCTCCAACTTTTGAGTTTTTTCCAATTATGATGTTTCCTAAAACCTTTGCACCACTTCCTATAACTGCATTTGCTTTTACAGTAGGGTGTCTTTTCCCTTTATCAAGACTTACTCCACCAAGTGTTACACATTGGTAGATTAATACATCTTCTTCAATTACACAAGTTGCACCAATAACTACACCAATAGCATGGTCGATAAATACTCTTCTTCCAATAGTTGCAGCAGGGTGAATATCAGTTTTTGTAAATAGTGAACTAATTCCTACAATAAATCTTGAAAGTTTAGTCCAACCTTTGTTATATAATCTATTTGCGATTCTGTGATTTACAATTGCCCAAACACCTGGGTAATTAAAAAATAGTTCAAAATTTGAATTAAGCGCAGGGTCATTTTGTTTTGGTACAGAAAAGTCTTCTTTTATTTGTTGCCAAAGACTGATCTTACTTTGTTCTTTTAATATTTTTTCTTTTATTTGTTCATGTATGTCTTTTTCTTCATTCATGATTAACTCCATGTTGTTTTTAAATAACTGTTCTCATTTAAATATTTTTTTAATATCTGATATGTATTAATATCTAAATTTTCTTTTAATTTATCTTTTATTTCTCTTGTATCATAGTCAATATCATCAAGAATATCAATAATCTTTTGTGATTCTATGATTTTTTCAAGTTTTACCTCATTTTCTTTAAAAACGACATTTACTTCTGTTGGTTGTGAAAATAAGTTGTGTTTCATACCTAATGTGTCTTGATATGCTCCCACATTAAAAAATCCTAAAAAGTAATCTTCTTTTTCTAAATTTACATCATGTAAATATAATGGTCTTTGAGAATTAAAAGGAAGTTCTCCATCACTATCACAAGTAATATCCCATAAGCTTGCACTTCTTGTTGGCTTTTTGTCTAGATGAGTTAAAGGCATCACTGGAAACTCTTGATTTATACCCCAGTAATCTGGAAGTGACTGAAACATAGAAAAATTTAAAAGATATTTTTCTTGAATGTTCTCATCAAGCTTTTTTAAATCTTCATAATCTTCAACTTCAAGTAAAGCAATTGCTTTTTTGATAATTTGATGAGTTAAAATTTCTGCATTTGATCTATCTTGTAAATTTATATAACCTAAATCAAACAGAGTTAAAAGTGATTCCATATGATCCATTGCATCATGCATATATTCATATGCTGTTCTTTTTACCATATCACGATATAGGGCATTTAATTCAGCAATTAAAGGAGGATTTTTTTCTTTTAGATTTAAATGTTTTAAATCATATTCAGAAGAGAATAGTTCAAGTACAGGTGTAATTAGAACAGTTGACCCAGCAGAAATAAATCTTCCTGATTCTGTAAAGATATTTGGTTCTTCAACACCCTTTTGTTTTGCAATATCTTTTAATGTAAAGATTACATCACTTGCAAACTCTCTTAATGAATAAAATCTTGTTCTTTCATAAGAAGAGTACTCTACTGCTAATCCTCCACCAATGTTTATATTATTTAAACTACTTGCTCCAAGGTTTTTAAGTTCTGCATAAATATGCCCTGATTCTCTTAAAGCTTTTTTCAAAGGTTTAATTGAATTCATATCTGAACCAATATGAAAATGAATCATTGTTAAGAACTCAAGCATTTTATTCTCTTCTAGTAACTCATAAGCTTCAATAATCTCAGTTGAAGATAAACCAAACTTTGAGTTTATACCTCCACTTTTAGCCCAAAGTCCACTTCCTCCACTATGAAGTCTTACTCTTAATCCAATATTTGGACATGGAAGGTTTGTTTCCTTTTGAACTTGAATAATTGTTTCAAGTTCATTTAAACCTTCAATTATAACAGTAATATTATGGCCCTTGCTTTTTGCGATAAAAGCTAAGTGAATCATCTCTTTATCTTTAAATCCATTTACAGTAATAGGAGAGTTTGAGTTATTGTATGTCATAGCAATAACAAGTTCTGCTTTACTTCCAGCTTCTAAACCATAGTTAAACTCTTCACCATTTTTTATTAAAGGGTGAACAAAATTGGGTAATTGATTTACCTTTAAAGGAAAAACAGCATTAAAATTTCCATTATAGTTATACTCTTTAATACTGTTATTAAAAGTATCATAAAGTGTACCTATTTGTTTTTTTGTAATGTGTGGAAATCTTAAAAGTAGGGGACCTTTAAAATCTTGTTCTCTTATTTGTCTTACAAGTGAGATTAAAGATGGTTTACAGTTATAGTTTACTTTTGCTAAACCATCTTCAATTATGAAGTTCTCATCACTCCAAATATCAATACCATAATTATTCAATATTAAAAATCCTCTTGTTTAATAGTACTTTCTTCTCTTTTTTCAATATCTTTTACAAATATTGTTCCATCATTTAACTCTTTTTCACCAATTAGGGCAACTATGTTAGCACCTTGTTTTTCTGCTAGTTTAAAGTGTTTACCAAAACCTCTTGGTGTATACTCTACTAAAGTTTTTGTAGTTTTTCTTTTTTGAATAGCAAGTTTAATAGCTGTATTTAAAGAAACTTCATCTAAAGCTCCAATATAAATTACATCCTCTTTTTCTTCTTTCATTTTTACAAGTTCAAGTAGTCTTTCAATTCCAATAGCAAAACCAACACCAGGAGTTGGTCTTCCACCTAGGAACTCAACTAATCTGTCATATCTTCCACCACCTGCTATTGCACTTTGTGCACCAATTTCATCACTTACAAATTCAAATGCAGTTTTAGAGTAGTAATCTAATCCTCTAACTAAGTTTGTATCTATTTCATATTCTACACCATTGAAGTCTAAAATCTCTTTTAATTTCTCAAAATCAGTATCACAAGACTCACATAAATTATGAGTAATTTTTGGAGCATCTACAAGTTTTTCTTGACAAGACTCAACTTTACAATCTAAAACTCTAATAGGGTTAGTTTCAATTCTTTTTTGACAATCTTCACAAAGCTCATCTTTAAATGAGTTTAAATGCTCAACTAAATTCTCTTTATATTGAGGCATACAGTTATGATCACCTAGTGAGTTTAGTTGAAGTTTAAATCCAATTTGGAAAAAGTCTAAAATATCTTTTATCATCATAATAATATTTGCGTCTTCTATTACAGAATCAACACCAAATACTTCACAACCAAATTGATGGAATTCTCTTAATCTTCCTTTTTGTGGTCTTTCATATCTAAACATAGGCCCATAGTAGTACCATCTTTGAGTTCCACCAGCTCTATCAAGCTTCTTTTCTACGAAGTGTCTTACAACACCTGCTGTTCCCTCAGGTCTCATACAAACATTGTTTTCACCCTTATCAACAAAGTTATACATCTCTTTGTTTACAATATCAGAGCTTTCACCAACTGATCTTTTAAATAGTGCAGTCTCTTCTAAAATTGGAGTTTCGATATATGAAAAGCCATACTTCTTAGCAATGGCACATGCATTATCTATGAAATAGGTAAATAATTTACTTTCATCATTTACTATATCTTTCATTCCTCTTAGACTTTGAATAGTTTGATTGTTTTGTTTATTTGCCATTTAAAAATTCCTCTATTTGTTTTTCTATTTCTTCTATACTTAAACTTGCATCAATAAATTTATGATTGATAGCTAGTTTTTTTATTGTTTCTTTCATTCTGTTTTGAATGTTTAATAAGTAATTAATTCCTCTAAGCTCAATAGCATCATTTTGTTTTTGCGATAGTCTATGTTTTAACTCAGAAGGAGATAGTTCCAATAAGATAGCATGAGTTGGAAGAGTGTTATTAGTTGCTAATAAGTTTAACTCTATCATTTTATCTAATTCAAAAAGTGATGCATACGCAATTCCTGAAATCATAGACCTATCTGATATTACAACTTTTTCTTTATTTTTAACTACAACTTCTTCTATATGTTCAGCTCTATCTGCTAAAAATAAAAACATTTCTGCAATGTTTGAGTTAGCTTCTCCATTTAATGCCATAGTTCTTAATTTTGAACCAATAGGAGTTCCTCCTGGTTCTTTTGTAAAAACTGCATCAGGATATTTTTTTTGTAATAATGCAAGTTGTGTTGATTTTCCTGCTGTGTCAATTCCTTCAATTACTACATACATTCTAATACTTCTTTTGGTATAAGGTGTTGGAATTTTCCATCAAACCTAATAATTTCTCTTACAATTGTAGATGAAACAAAGGCATTTTCTAATGTAGGCATTAGGTATAAAGTCTCTATTTTATTATTGATTGAAGAGTTTGCATAACCCATTTGAAGTTCATACTCAAAATCAGATACGGCTCTTAATCCTCTAATAATTGTATTAACTTTTTGTTGTGTAGCAAATTCTACAAGTAAAGTATCAAAGCCTTCAACTCTTACATTTTTTATATGAGATGTTGAAGCTTGTGTGAATTTAACTCTATCTTCATGTGAGAACATAGGTCCTTTTCTTTCACTTTTTGCAACTGCAATGATTACTTCATCAAAGATATTTGAAGCTCTTCTAATAATATCTAAATGACCATTTGTAATAGGGTCAAAAGTTCCACTATAAATAGCTTTTCTATATGTTGTATTATCTTGTGTTTCAGACATTTTACTATTCCCATCTTTTAAATAAATTGTGTTCTATTTTTAATAAATCAAACCATTTCCCAATTAAAAAGTTTTCCATATCCTCTAAGCTTTTTTGTTCAGAGTAGTAACCTAAAACAGGAGGAGCAATAGTCACTCCTAGTTTTGATAGTTTTAACATGTTCTCTAAAGCTATAGGATTAAAAGGCATTTCTCTTGGACATAGAATGATTTCTCTTCTTTCTTTTAGCATAACAGTAAAAGCTCTTGTTATCAAAGAATCAGAAATTCCCACTGAACACTTAGCTAAAGTATTCATTGAACAAGGAATTACAATCATTTTATCGACTTGAAAAGAACCAGATGCTATTGGTGCAGCTATATTTGAATCATCAAAAATAGTGACATTGTCTTTTTGTTCAAACTCTTTTCTTAAGCTTAGTCCTGTTTCAAGTTTTAGTGCAGTTTTTGCACTTTTTGAAACAACCAAAAAAACTTCAATATTTTCAGGGATTTTTTTTATGAAATTAAGCCCAAGATTAGACCCACTAGCCCCAGATATAGCAACTGTAATTTTCAAATGAAACCTTTCTGCTGTTTATAAAGTAAAAAAATAATATCAAAAAAAAGCTTTGAATTCAAACAAAGAAAATTAATAATAAAAAGCACTTGTTTATAATAATGTTTTAAGCAATTATTAAGTGTATGTATAATAACATTTTGTATAAATTTTAAATGTATATAAGTAAACACTATGTTTTTATATTAATTTAAATAATATACTTATTGTAAAGGTTAAAATATGTCTAAGAATTTCACATACGTAAGAATTAATAAAAATAATGAAAAGTATACACAAGCACAAAAAGATAGTTTAGATGCTTACATCCAAAAGAATAAAATCGATGTTTATAAATGCATAGAGATTGAGATAAATAGTTCAAGTGATGAAAAAAATATTTTAGAACTTTTGAAGAGTTGTGAAAAAAATTCAACAATAATTGTTGCAGATTTAAATGTATTTGGTCGTACTGTAGAGAATATTTTAGAGATTGTGAAATTTTTACTTTCAAATAAGATTAGAATTCTTGTTTCAAACCAGAATTTAGATTTAGTTGATGACAAAGATATGTTAACTCAAATGATTTTAGGTGTAATATCGATGACTGTAAATCTTGAAAAAGATTTAATGAGTTTAAGAACAAAAGAGGCTTTAACTGCTAAAAAATTAAGTGGTGCAAGTTTAGGGAAACCAAAAGGTACTATTCAAAAATCTAAATTTGATAAACAAAGAGATAAAATTGAAGAGCTTCTAGCTGTAGGTTTATCAGTAAGAAAGATAGCAAAACTCCTTGGATATAATAATCATATTGGATTAAATAATTATGTTAAAAAGAGAAAAATTAGAGAAAATTTGCCAAGCACCCTTGATATTGCAAGCTAAAAAATCAATATCAAGGGTAAAAAAGATTTACTTAAAGTAAATCTTTTCTCTTCATCAAGATAAATAAAATATTCATAAAACTAATCAAAACCCCTTAAAATAGTGACTCTAATGCAAATAAAGATAATAAAAATAGACCTTTAAAGATTACACATAAAAGTAAATTAGGCTTAAATTTTATTGTTTTTATTTTAAAATATGTAACATTTTAATAGTATTTTTACTAATATATTTTGTTAATTTTGTATAATGGTTTAACTTAATTTTTTTTTAAAATCTCTATTGACTTTCTATTAAATCTTTATTTATCTAACTTAGCTAAAATCTTGATATAATAAATAAAGTGCTTTCAAATTTGATGCTTATAGTGATTTTATTATAATATTTAATGGTATTTTAGATTATACAAGTAGAATTTTGAGTTTAAATGACGATGCAAAAAATCAAACAATGGATTTATTTCAAAACTACAAACCTAAAAATACTCAGTTAACATCTAGTGATCTAAGTAATGTTGTAAAAAACTCATTACAAGATATATTAAGTAATAAGAACAATTATAATTCTACGTAATTTTATGCATAAATAATTAAGTGCATAAAATTTTATTCTTCAATTTTAGTTTTATAAATTACTGTCTAGTAGTAAAACCTATTTTAAATATACAAACTTAATTTTTAATATATATCTTTTA
>JBLWVX010000013.1:0-72355 GCA_048268245.1 Arcobacteraceae bacterium | reverse complement strand
TGGCTCCGGCACCTGGATTCGAACCAGGGACCAAATGATTAACAGTCATCTACTCTACCACTGAGCTATGCCGGAATTTGAAGTAAAATTTATAAATGGCTCCGGCACCTGGATTCGAACCAGGGA
Source organism: Arcobacteraceae bacterium (assembly GCA_048268245.1). Taxonomy (GTDB): domain Bacteria; phylum Campylobacterota; class Campylobacteria; order Campylobacterales; family Arcobacteraceae; genus Arcobacter_B. Next base: position 72,229 of record JBLWVX010000013.1, on the reverse strand, counting down.
CCAAATGATTAACAGTCATCTACTCTACCACTGAGCTATGCCGGAATCTATAAATTATGATATTGTATTAAAAAAAGTGGCTCCGGCACCTGGATTCGAACCAGGGACCAAATGATTAACAGTCATCTACTCTACCACTGAGCTATGCCGGATTATTTAACCATTTTTTTAATGGAGTGGAATTATAGTAAAAATTTTTTCCTTTGTCAAGGGAATTTTATAAAAATCTATAAATTTTTATAAAATTTAACTCCACTACTATCTACAAGTGAAATTTTACTATTTTTTACTAGTTCTTCAAGGTTATTCTTAGATTTTTTATCAAATAGATTTTGTACATCTTCTATTGTAAGTGGTCTTCTTTTTAATGTTTGTACTATTTCTTCCTTTGAATATGAGCCTAGTAGTTTTGGTCTATTTTTATATGTAATATTAACATTAATACCTTCAAAAACATTTGCAACTTTTTCTAAAGTTGCAAAATCTACAGGTTTAACTTTATAAGCAGGTGGTCTATCAATAGTTCCTATATCAACTCTTTTAGGATTTATCTTTTTAACTGCATCATATAATAATGAAATTTCTTCATCTTTATCATTTAAGTCTTTTACAAAAAGAATTTCCAATACAAAATCATTTTTAGTTTTTTGAGAGAACTCTATCATAGAAGGAACAATTTTATCAATCTCAATACTTTTATCAGTTCTATCAAGTTTTTTAAAACACTTTTCACTTACACAATCCAATGATAGTTTGACTGTATCAATTTTAAGAAGTGTATTAAATATATCTTTTTTGTAAATAGTACTACCATTTGATAGAATAAGAGTTTTTGTATTATTTTTAATTTTATTGATTTCATCTATAAGTTCATCTAACTTAGGATAAAGTGTTGGTTCACCATTTGCAGTTAATGTAATAACATCAATTTTTTCATTTTTAAGAAAACTTTTTTTTATTTCAGAGATAACTTCTTCAACACTTGGATATTCCGTCATTTTAGAAACTGTTTTAGCACCTTCTAATTCACAATATAGACAATCAAAGTTACACTGTTTTGATGAAGGAGAAAGATCTATTCCTAAAGATATACCAAATCTTCTTGAAGCGATTGGTCCAAAAGTTATTGAATTTGAATAAGACATGATTTAAACTTTCTTTAATAAGTAGCAAAAGCTACTTATTAGATAATTGAGATTTTAATTAAGATTTTTTAGATACTCGTTGACACTCTTTTACAAAGTGAATTGCATTTTCAACAGGAACATCAGGTAAGATACCATGTCCTAAATTGAAAATATGACCCTCACCTTGCATAGTCTCATGAATTTTTTCTACACATTTAGTAGTCTCTTCTTTAGAGTAAAGTCTACAAGGTTCCATATTCCCTTGAAGAACATATTTATCACCTAATTTAGCTTTTGCCATAGCCATTGGAGTTCCCCAGTCAATTCCTAATACATCAAAGTTTCCATAAACTCCACCCATATTAATAAATGCAGAAATTCCTTTAGGGAACATTATTACAGGAATATGAGGATATTTATCTTTTATATACTCAGCAATTTCAACCATATATTTCCATGAAAACTCATCATATCTTCCAGGTTCTATTGCAGCGGCCCATGAGTCAAATATTTGAACAACATCAGCACCAGCTTGAATTTGTTTTTCTAAATATAATTTAACAATATCTGTAACTTTCCTTAAAATGTTATGTAATAATTCAGGATTAGAATACATCATTTTTTTACATAGATTATAAGTTTTTGTTCCCTGCCCTTCAATCATATAAGTTGCAAGTGTCCATGGAGCACCTGTAAAACCAATAAGTGCTTTATCTTCAGGTAACTTCTCTTTTAGAAGTTTAATTGTTTCATAAACATATGTTAGTTTATTTGCAGCTTCTTCACCACCAATTAATCTATCAACATCTTCTTGCGTTTTAATTGGGTCATGAAATACAGGACCTTGTCCTTTAATAAACTCTAAATCCATTCCCATTTCATCAGGAATAACAAGAATATCACTAAATAAGATTGCAGCATCAACTCCAACTATATCTAAAGGCTGAATTGTAACCTCACAAGCTTTTTCTGGATTGTGACATAAGTTTAAGAAACTTCCTGCTTCTCCTCTAACTTCCATATATTCAGGAAGGTATCTTCCTGCTTGTCTCATCATCCATACAGGAGTGTAAGGAGTCTCTTTTCTAAAACACGCATCTACAAATATCTTTGACATATATTTACCTTTTTTATTTTTTTCCAACTTTTCCTAAAAAGAAAAGTCCAACAGCTAAAGCAGCTACAGCTAAAGCAAAATACAACATTTCTAAAGCACCATTATATTCTGTATGTAAAACCCTTTGAAAAAAGTTTACAACAAGAACCATAACAATAACTTTTGCTATTTTATCTTTTAATTGATCTAATGAAGTAATTGATAATATCTTTGAATCATCTTGTGTTTGTTCATTATGATCAATAGGAGAGATAAAAAGTTCATATATTCCAAAAGAAAAAATAAGCATAACAACTGCAATTAAATATAAATCAACTGCACCTATAATACCGCTTACTATATCTTCATGGAAGTTTTCAGGATGAGCATGAGTAATAATAGTATTAAATGCATATTTTGCAACTGCAAATATATCCATACTTGCAAGTAAAAATAATACTAATGCACCTAGTAAGCCAAAAAGTACAGCGAAGAGAACAAGAAATCTTGTTTTCCACATTGCACTTTCAAAAAGCCTTTCAATCATTAAATATCGCTCTCCATTTCAATCCATTTTAAAGCAATTCTAACTGAGTTAGTTGCAGCACCTACTCTTACTTGGTCCGCAACATTGAAAAAATGAACAATATTAGGAGCATAAACATCTTTTCTTATTCTTCCTACATAAGTCATATCTGTATCAGTTGATACAATTGGCATTGGATATGCATTGTTTGCTAAATCATCAATAACTTCAACATTTTCAAAGTTTTCTAATGCATTTCTTACTTCAGTTACATCAACATCTACATTTTCATCAAATGTAACAGTAATTGACTCTGAGTGAGATCTTAAAACTGGAACTCTAACACAAGTAGCTGCTACTTGCACTTCTTTATGAAGAATTTTTTGAGTTTCATTTACCATTTTCATTTCTTCTTTTGTGAAATCATTTGGTTGCTGAACATCAATTTGAGGAATAACATTTAATGCAATTTGGTGTGCAAATGCATCTTTTTTACTCTCATCTAATTTAAATGCAAAAAAGTCTTGCATTTGTGTTACTAATTCTTCCATTCCAGCTTTTCCAGCACCAGAAACTGCCTGATAAGTTGATACATCAACTCTTTTGATTCCATATAGTTCATCTAAAGGTTTTAAAGATAATACCATTTGAATAGTCGAACAGTTTGGATTAGCAATAATTCCTGTTTCTCTCCAAAGTGTAATATCTTCTGGATTTACTTCTGGCACTACTAATGGTATATTTGGAACCATTCTAAAGTGACTTGTATTATCAATAACTACAGCACCTGCTTCTACAGCATATTTTGCAAATTTTTCTGAGATACTTCCACCTGCACTAAAAAATGCAATATCTACTTCATTTTCTTCAAACGCAGTCTCAGTAAGTTCTAAAACAGTATACTCTTTATTTTTATACTCAATTTTTGAACCAGCACTTTTAGCACTTGCTAATGGAACAATATTATTAACTGGAAAGTCATAATCTGCCATTACTCTAAAAAGTTCTTCACCTACTGCACCAGTTGCTCCTACAACTGCGACATTAAATTTTCTCATATTAATCTTCCTTTTTTTCTTCTAAATTATCTATTAATGATTGTGAATGTTGTTGGCTTTTATCTTCAACAGCAATTTCTTCAATTACTTCTCCATCCTCATTGTATCTTATTACATTTCCATTTTCATCAACTTCGATTTCTTCATCTTGTTTTGGACATTTTGCAATAGATACTACTTTATCACCTTTATCAACATTTACAATAATAACACCTGAAGTATTTCTTCCTGCTTTTCTAATTGTTTGCATATCAACTCTAATCATCTTACCAATAGATGTTAAAGCCATTAAATCCATACTTTCATCAACTAAAACTTCACCTACAACATTTCCTGTTTTTTGTGATAATTTCATTGAAATAACACCAGAACCTGCTCTATTTGTAAGTCTATATTCTTCTACAAGTGTTCTTTTTCCAATACCTTTTTCAGATACAGTTAATAACTCTTGTTCTTCATTGTCAATAACATCCGCATCAACAACATAATCAGTATCATGTTTAAACTTAATACCTCTTACACCTCTAGTGCTTCTACCTTGTTCTCTTGTCTTATCAATTTCAAATCTAATACATTGACCTAAACTTGTGAAGATCATAATATACTCAGATTCAACATTTGTAATTTTAGCTGTTACAATTTCATCTAAATCATCAAGAACAATTGCTCTTACACCATTTGATCTAATATTACTAAACTCTGATAATGATGTTCTTTTTACAATACCATTCTTAGTAAAGAATGCTAATGATTTAGATTCATCAAAGTCATCAGTTGGGATAATAGCCATGATTTTTTCTTCTGGTCTTAAGTTAATTAAGTTAACAACTGCTTTACCTTTAGCTGTTCTACTTCCTTCTGGAATTCTGTAAACTTTTAACCAATATAATTGCCCCATGTTTGTAACAAACATTAAAGTATCATGTGTATTTGAAACAAAGAATTTTTCAATAAAGTCATCATCATGAGTAGTAACTGCTACTTTACCTTTACCACCTCTTCTTTGCTTTTCGTATGATTTAATAGGAACTCTTTTTACATATCCATTATGAGTAATAGTAACTACCATTGGCTCATTTGGAATTAAGTCTTCCATGTCAATCTCATCATATGAATCTTCAATTTCAGTTCTTCTTTCATCAGAATATTTATCTTTGATTTCAATTAACTCTTCTTTGATAATCTCATTTAATTTTTCTTCTGACTTTAAGATAGCTTCTAATTCAGCAATTAATGCTAATAACTCTTGATATTCAGCTTCTAATTTATCTCTTTGAAGACCAGTAAGTCTTCCTAATCTCATATCTAAGATAGCTTGAGATTGAATTGGTGAAAGTCCAAATCTATCTTGAAGCTTTTCTTTTGCTTCAGCATCATTTGCAGATGCTCTAATAATTTGAACTACTTCATCAATATTGTCTAAAGCAATTTTTAAACCTTCTAAAATATGAGCTCTTGCTTTTGCTTTTTCTAAATCAAAAATTGTTCTTCTAATAATTACAGTTTTTCTATGTGCTAAGAAAATATTTAAAAGTTGTGGTAGGTTAAATACCTTTGGTTCTTTATTATGAACTGCTAAAAGGATGATACCGAATGTAGTTTCCATTGGCGTAGACTTGTAAAGGTTATTTAATACAATCTCACCCATAGCATCTTTTTTAAGTTCAATAACAACTCTAATACCTTCTCTATCAGACTCATCTCTAACTTCTGAAATACCCTCAATTTGCTTATCTTTAGCAAGAGTAGCTATTTGCTCAATAAGTCTTGATTTGTTTACTTGATATGGAAGTTCATCTAAAACAATTACTTCTTTTTTACCTTTTGTTTCGATGTGATGCTTAGCTCTTATCTTAACTCTTCCACGTCCTGTTTTATATGCATCAATAATACCTCTTCTACCAAAGATAGTACCACCTGTTGGAAAGTCTGGACCTTGAATAAATTGCATTAAATCTTCAGCTGTTGCTTCTGGATTGTCTATTGTATATAAAACTGCATTTAATAATTCATTTAAATTATGTGGTGGAATTTTAGTAGCCATACCAACAGCAATACCCTCACTACCGTTTAATAATAGTGTTGGAACTCTAGTAGGTAAAACTGTTGGTTCCTTTAAAGTATCATCATAGTTTTGAGTGTAGTTAATAGTGTCTTTATCTATATCTCTTAAAACCTCTTCAGATATTTTAGTCATTCTAGCTTCTGTATATCTCATAGCTGCTGCATTATCACCATCAATTGAACCAAAGTTTCCTTGTCCATCAACTAAAGGAGCTCTCATTGAGAAATTTTGCGCCATTCTAACTAGTGCATCATAAACTGAGCTATCACCATGTGGGTGATACTTACCAATAACATCTCCAACGATTCTTGCAGATTTTTTATATGCAGATTTTGAAGAAATATTTAAATCATGCATAGCATATAAAATTCTTCTGTGAACTGGTTTTAATCCATCTTTTGCATCAGGTAGTGCTCTACCAATAATAACACTCATTGAATAATCTAAATATGAAGCTTTAACTGAGTCTTCAATATTTATGTCAATAATATCTTGGTTTTCAAAAAGGTTTTCCATAAAAAAAGGCCTTTGTAATATAAAATTTAGATATTATATCCAAAGTGTGCTTAGGGCAAGTTGAGTAAGTTATTTTTGAAGAAAAAGAGACCTGAAACAGTCCCTTTTTTATTTAATAAAAGTTATTTATGCTTTTTCATTTTTATATTTGATGATCATATTATAAACATCATCTTTAAGTTTTAATTTCTCTTTTTTCTTTGCTTCAATTTCAAATTGATCTGCATGACTTTTTTCCATTTCCGTAATTTCTTCATCCAAATCATTATGTTTGTCAAACAACTTGTGGAAATGTGCATCTTTTTGTTTTAATTCTGTGATTAGATCTCTATATTCATGAAACATTTTATCATCCTATTTATTGGTTTATAAATTAATTATACACCCCTTGAACTTAAGAGAATTTAAATTTGTATTTTCTTACACACTGAAGTGACATCTCATCACTTCAGAAGTTATTGTGTTTTAAGTTCTGTAATCGGCATTAATCTTTACATATTCATAACCTAGGTCACATCCATATGCTGTAAAACTATGCTCCCCTACTCCTAAGTCACAAATAACTTTAAATTTGTCATTTTCTAATACTTTTGCAGCTTTTGATTCTTGTTCTTCATCAAAGCAAAGTTCACCTTTATTATAAACAATAACATCATTATAAGAAATAACTAACTTTTCTTCATCACTAGTAACTTTTGATGCTCCTATTGTTGAAGCAATTCTTCCAAAGTTTGGATCTTCGCCAAACAGTGCTGTTTTAACAAGTAAAGAATTTGACAATGCTTTTGCTGCTGTTTGTGCTTCTTCTACAGATACTGCATTTTTAACTTCAAAAGCAACTGCTTTTTTAGCTCCTTCACCATCTGCTACCATTAACATTGCCATATCATGCATCACTAATCTTACAGCTTCAATAAATGCTTCTTTTTCATAAGCATTTGATTTTTTATTTGCTAAAAGCATTACTGTGTCATTTGTTGAAGTATCTCCATCAACAGAAATTGCATTAAATGTAGTGTGAGTATTAACTTTTAAAGCTTCTTTCATATTGTCACTAGGTACATTTGCATCTGTACAAATAAAACAAAGCATAGTTGCTAGGTTTGGATTTATCATTCCTGCACCTTTTGCTACAGCACCTATTTTAAATGAACTTCCATCTTCAAGTTTTACTTCATACATACAGCTTTTTTCATAAGCATCAGTTGTCATAATAGCTTTTGCTAAATTTTCACCATTTTTAGCATTTAAGTCAAAAGAATTAGCACCTTTTACAATTTTATCAATTGGTAAAGGATTTCCTATTACTCCAGTACTACTCATTATTGGGTTTACTAAATCAAAATTTAATGATGAAAAAATAGTATTTATATCTTCAATACCTTTTTTTCCAGTTAATGCATTTGCATTTTTTGAGTTTATTAATACAAAATTTGTTTTAAAGTTTTCTTCATATTGTAAATAGTGTTTTAATGGTGCAGCTTGAAATCTGTTCTCTGTAAATACAGATTGAACATCACAAGGTTCATTTGTATAAATAAAACCTAAATCTTTATTTCCATTAGGTTTTAATCCTGCACTTATTCCATCACAGTTAAAGCCATCTATTTGATCAATGTGACCTTTTATTGGTAATATTGTAAACATCTATATATCCTCTGGTTTCTCTTTTAAATTTATTATTCTTTTTGCTCTTGAAATACCTTTTTGTGAACCAACAAGTAGAAGTTTACAGTTAGCACTAATAAGTATAGTTCCCCTTGGCATTTGAATAAACTTGCCTTTCTTTTCAGTTATACCAATAACTGAAACTTTTAGTCTATCTCTTAAATGTAAATCTTTAATCTCTCTATTTACAACCCACGATTCTTCATTTACATATACTTCTTCCATATCAATAGGTGTATCTCTTTTATATAAGAACTCATCAAGTACATTTTCCATGTCTGGTCTAATAGCCATAGCTGATACTCTTTTTGCCATTAGAGATGGAGTTGCAACAACTTTATCAGCTCCAAGCTTTTTTAGCCTGATTTTCTCATTTTGTGTTTCTGCATTTGATATAATTAAAAAAGGACTTCTTCCAAGCTCTTTTTCATAAAGTCTAACAGATGCAATTAAAGTAATATTGTCTGAAATATTTTTTGATAAAGATATAGCACCTTTTGCAGAACTTAAATGTGATTTCAAAAAAGCAACTTCTTTATAAGGCTCTTCTTTTACAAAATATGGATAACCATTCTCTTTTGCAATTTGTTCAATATCCTCACTTGGATCAACAACAACAAAAGGAATATGATTCTCTCTAAACTGTTTTGCTAACTGTGAAGTGTACTCATTATGATAAAAAATAACGAAATGTCTTCTAAGTCTTGCAATCTTATATAACATACTTCTTTCCTTATATAGGTCAAACAACCTTCCTTTAACAACTGTATCAATTAAAACAGCAGTAGACAGTGTAAATACTGCAAAACCAAAAATAATAAGTGTAATAGTAAAAAATCTACCTGCAGGTGAAATAGGAGCAATTTCTCCAAACCCAACAGTTGTAAATGTAATACCTGTTTGAAATATTGCGTCTAAAATTGAAAAGTCATCAATGATAATATATCCAAGTGTACCTATCATCATAATGATTTGAACTAATACAAATGGTAATCTAAATGGTTTTAATTGTGAGTATATTAATGGATTTAAGTCGTATTCTGGTTTGACTGTTCGAATTTCCCAGCCAAGGGCTTTTTTGATTCTTCTAAAGATGCTCATGAAAGCACTTTTCTAGTGCTCTCTTATGAGTGTTTTTTAAGAGTTCTTAACTCTTTAGCTGAGATTCTGATTTTTTTAGTTGTACCATCTTCTAAAGTAACTCTAACAGTTCTTAAGTTTGGTAAAAATCTCTTTTTTGTTCTGTTTTTAGCGTGACTTACGTTGTTTCCAACCATAGGTCCTTTTCCTGATATTGCACATCTTCTTGACATTTGTCTTCCTTATATAGTGAAAAATATTTGCGTATTTTATCTTATTAATCTTAAATCTTATTTAAAGTATCGATGATTTCATTTACTCTTTTTAAATTAATATCTAAAGCAAACTTTTTTGCCAATTTTCTATTCTCTTTTTTTATTTTTTTCATTTCATCTTTTTCCATTAGAACTGCATCTATTTTAAAAGATGCTGATCTATCATTTGGACTTTCCATAGTTGAAAAAACATCAATCAACTCACTTGCATGGTTATTTGCTGTTGTAAAAACTACATTTTTACAATACATTGCTTTTAAAACATTTGATGCAAAATAATTGTTATATGTAGGTAAGAAAAATATATCTGAAGCAAGAAAAAGTTCATCAATATTTTCATAATCCTCTACTAATAATAATTTAGACGAATAATTGAATTTTGATATTTGAAATTTCAAAGTATTGATCTGCTTTTTGTCTCCTGCTATTATTCCTAATACGTTCTGTTCGTTCAATGTAAATAAAGTTTCTATAAACTCTTTTACACCTGAATTTTTAAAGTTTTTTGCAGTAAAAAAAATGATTCTTTTTTTTGAATCTATATTTAAAGCTTCACAAACCTTTTTCTTCATAAGTTTAGGCTTTACATAATTTATATCAATACTTGGATAAATACACTCAATCTTTGATGAGTCAAATTCTTCTACAGACTTTAAAATTTCTTTTTTAAGTGTTTTTGAATTTACTATTACTTTTTTTGCATTTAATATTTTATCTTTACTTTTCTCGTCTAATGCTCCAGTATGAAAATAAATATCAGCATACTCTTTTTTTAAAAATGAAAATTTCTTTAAAATTCCACTAGTATTTATTTCACAAATATTGTCTTGCTGTAACAAAGCCTCAATCAAGTTACTTTTTGTTTTGTATGATATAGATAGTTGATTCATTTAAACTCTTTTTTAATGATAAGCATATATTGGACTATTAGTGATTTTAATCTCACCTTTTAATTCTTGACCAAATTTATCAAAAACTTTATTAAATTCAGTTAATTCAATCTCTCTTTTTGAACTAGACCAGATAATATCAAATTTCTCTTTCTTTTTTTCACAAGTAAGTACATGTAAATCTTTTGATTTAGAAAAGTTTATAAACTTAGAACTATTTAATTTGTCTTCAAAATTATTGATTATTTCTATCGCCTTTTTGGGCAAATTTGTTTTATCCATATACAAAAAATCAACTTTTTTTGAAGCATATGCCAAAAGTATATATCTTAACAAGTTGTTTTGTTCTAGTTCACCAAAACTGTTTTTAGAGAAAATAAGTTTCATGTATAAATTGTCATTTGTAATTCTTGAACTCAACATAGAAGAAGAATAATACATAGAAACAAGTTTAGAAAAATCATATAAACCATAACATCTTGATTCAGGAGTTTTTTCTAAGTCTACATAGATGTTCACAAAAGTTTTATCATACAAGGGTGAGTTCTTATCAAAAAAGTATTTTATATCTTTAAAAAAACTATTAGTTTCTTTTTTAGTATTTATTTCTAAAAGTTCTAAATTTTTTAACTTATTTATATTATCAGTTAAAAATTCATCATAGTTTTCTTTACTTCCTTTTAGTAAATATCCAAATAAGGATAGTAATGGATATATTAGAGTTGAGTGTATTTTTGATTTCATTTAAATAATTTTTTTATTAAAGGCTGGATGATCTTTTCTCCAACTATCATCATATCTATTATGAGAGAATATTCCTTCTCCTACACCAATATTATAATTTTGACTTCTCCACCACTTACTATTTAATGGTTTTTCTAAATCCTGAAAACCATTTGCTGCCCTTGATGATGGGTTTTTATCTGCATAGTCTAATAAAAATCCGTACAAACTACGACTTAGCAGTACACTTTGATTTGTCCATGTAAGAATACTTGACTTTACAGAATATAATTCATTCCCAATCTTTTTAATATCTTTTGGAAATAATTTTTCAGGTTCTTTTTCACAATATAATGAATAACCAGCTAATCTCTTAGCCTTCTCTGGTCTAAATATTCTATTTATTGATTTTAAAAGATTATTAATAATACTATGCTTAATTTTAATATAGCTATATTTTTTATGAAATTCTTTAACTTCAAAAAAATTTAAATATTTATCTAAACTAAAACCTTCTCCAAAGTTCCATCTATGTCTTAATCTCATAATATCAATTGTCTTATTATTCAAAAGTAAAATAGATTCTAATAGCCTTTCATATGTAACATTACGTGATTCTACAACAGGATTATCATTTTCTAAAACTAATACATAATCTGTTGTCAAATTTTCATAAATACATCTATGTCCACCCTGAATACCTATATTACAATCTAATCCAACATAATCGTAACCATATTTTTTAGCAAGTTCCTTGTCTTCTTTAGAAACTTCTTGAAATATAATCTTAACTTCATCAAAAAAATCTTTAAAACCAATTTCTTCATAACTTTGAAGACTTTTTTCTAAAGTTTTATGTGATTTCCAACTAAGTATTCCAACACCTATTGTACAATTTACTTGTGAAGATAATTTTTTATATTCATTCATTTAAGATAACCTTTAATTAATTAGTATATTAATACCAATAGTCTTCAATCCATTTAGTTGGCTTACATGCTTTATATAACTTTTTCCATCCTTGTCCTGGTCTTATATACCAATAACCATTTATGGCATCCCTTACTTTTGGATCACCATGAAAATTAACAATTTTTAAATTTGCTCTATTTTTAGGAAGAGAAGGTGTGATAAAATGTCTTAATGGACCGAATTTTGGCATACAGTCAAATCTAAAAGAACAAATCCAATCATTTGGCCAGAAATTAAGTTTTCCATACTTTTCAATAACTTTACTTGATAAATATTCTTGAGAAGCATTATAAAACTTATCAACTACTTCTTTTGGATTCTGTTCATAATACTCTTTTATATAGCCAAGAGTACCAACTACCCAAGAATAACATGTAGCTTGTCCTACATTATCACCTTTTGTATTAGGATCATTTATAATATAAAATTTATCGTCTTCAGGGTAATCAAAAAAATCATCAATATTTCCAACTATTACAATATCTAAGTCAAAAAAAACTACCCTTTCTCCATTTAAACCACCTAAATTATCATCACATAATCCAGCTTCTTTTTGATAAGCATATTTCAGTTTATATTCTTCTATAGTATTTAAAGCAGGTAAAGGCTTTACAATAATTCCTTCTTCAAAACCTTCACTGTCTTCTGTAAAACAATAAAAGTTTATTTTTTCTTTTGTATTACGCATTACCATATTAAATAATCTATTTACGTCTTCTGCTTTATATACAGTTCCCCATTTAATACACACTACATTTTTGTTTTTTGTCATTTTTTACCTTTGATTTAATAAATAGAATTACTTTAAATTATTGTTTTAATAAACTATTATAAGCTTTTAAATATTTTTCAGTCATTTTTTCAATACTATACTCATCTTTCGTATTTTTAACTTTTGAGAATAAAGTTACATATTTTTCATAATCAGAATAAACTTCTTCTAATTTTTTTGCAAGTGATTTATAATCAGTTTCAAATAATAATTCTTCATCTAATATTTGTTCACAGATTCCTGTTTTAGTTGAAAGTAAAACTTTTGAATAATAAATACCATCTATTGCAGTTAATCCATATGGTTCAAATCTAGATGCAATTATTTGCACATCAGAAGAAAATAAGTGATCATTTAAATTATCAACAAACCCTACAATTTTAACTTTCTCTTCTAAATTTAAATCTTGAATAAGTTTTACTAATTCTTGTTCTTGTTCACCCCTACCAAAAAGACTTAATTTAAATTCAAAAGTTAATAATGAAGCAGCTTTTATTATAATATCCATTCCTTTTGCAGGAGAAAGCCTTGCTGCGGAAACAATATGAAATTTATTTTCTTTCGGCAATAATTCAGGTTCTTTATATGCCATTCCATTTTTAATAATTACAGAATTATTTGACTCAATAATAGAGTGTGTGTCTTCTAAAATTCCAACAGCTAAATCTGCTAATTTATATTTTTTCTTAGGAGTTAATGTATGTTTCGTACCAATAATTGGTATTTTCTTTTTCATAAAAAACCTTGCATTGTACATCACTTCAAGTTCTTTTGTATTATGAATATGAATAACATCTGGATTGATTTCATCCACTATTTTTGCCAATTTGTATAAAAAGAATGGATTTCGTCTACTTTTTTTAAAATCAATATCAATTAAATTAACATTATTACATATATAAGGTTTAATCTTATCATTAGTTAATAGATAAACTGTATGCTCATTTGACAATTCATTACACAAATCTACACACAGTTTTTCAGTCCCTGCAAATTGTACCCAATGTAATGTCTGCAATATTATCATATCTGATTTCCTTCTCTAAATTTATATTCACTCCATTCATAATTATTAGAGTTATTATTATCAAATAATAGCTCTAACATGAACTGTGTTACTCTTTTTGCATTTGCAATTTTATAAGTTTTATCTTGACCTTTTATTCCAATTGATTTATAGTTATCATCTTTTAAATAAATTTTTAACTTCTTGAAACAATCATTAGGAGAATCAAAATAAATAATTTCTTCTTGATCTTTATAAAGTTTTTCAAAGCCTTTTATCCTTGGTGAAAAAGTACAAATACCACACCCGAGAAATTGAGCCATTCTATCAGAAGCTCCTAAAACCTTATCTTTATTTACATTATCTAAGTTGTCATCTCTATTAAAATTAATTGCAATTTTAGTTTCAGATATTGCTTTTTGAAAATCATTTCCAAAAATAGTAGGATTACCTAAAGATGCGTAAACTTTTAAGTTTATTTTTTCCTTATCACAAAAATCTTTTAACAAGACTGCAAATTTAGTTCTTACATCTTCTTTATAATCTCTTGCTATATAAATTATATCATTTGTTTTAGTTAATTCCATTTTTTTATCAAAAGCAGGGTCTGAAATATTTGGAAAGAATGAAAATAAAGTATTCTTATATTTTTTTGATAGATTGGCCAATTCTTTTGCATTTGCATAATAAAAAACATCAATATAATCTAATTTTTTAAAAAACTCATCTTTTTCAACTAAGTGATCTACATACCATTGTACAATTTTAATATTTGGCAAAATCTTTTTAATTTTAATTAGTGTATTTTTGTCAATCTTTTCAGCTTTTGCTAAAAATAGAATATCTGCATTTATATTTTTACAAATATCAATTAACTTTTCATTCATTTTTTTTAAACCACTATCTTTTATACCTAAAAAACGTGAATTCCTTTCAATATCTCGATAGCTAAAATCATATACAAAATGACCATTTTGTATTAAACCATGACTAATCTTTCTTTCTAATCCATAAAAAAAATTACCATTTTCTTTTTCATTAAATATTCCACAATGAACAATTTTAAAACTTTTATTCATTTACACACCTCTTATAATACTGAATTAAGTTATTTGAATAATTATTAAAATCAAACTTCTCTTTAAAGTGATTGTGTTTTAAATAAAAATCATCACAGTAAAAGCTATAATTCTTATAAATATTAGTTATTTTATCTGAAAAATTATCAACATCTTCTAAATAATCTTTATCAAGTACTTCAACTATTCCACCAACAGGTGTAGAAATGATTACAGTGCTAGACATAATCCCTTCTATTAAAGTTAAAGGCATACCTTCACTTAAAGAGCTAATAACTTGTAAATGACTGTTTCTTAAATATTCTGAAATATTATTTTTAAATCCTAAAAGAAAAACTTTTTTTTCTAAATTATTGTCAATAATTAATTTTTCTAATTTTTCTTTTTGAGGACCATCACCAATAATATTCAATTTAAAGTCAAAGTTCAATTTCGATACTTGCTTAATTAATAAATCAAAACCTTTTATTGGATCTAATCTTCCAACCGCAACAATAGTGAATATATCTTCTTTATTAGATTTAATTTCAGAAACCTTTCTTATACCAAAATATAAAGTTTTACTAGGGTGATTTATTGTTTTTGCAACCTCTTTTGAAACACTAATTACATTTTTTATTTTATTAAATATTTTGCCTTTTCTTATATTATGTTTTGTAGCGATATGAACGAAAGGAAGTAATTTATTCAAATAATAAATAATTTTAGAAGCTTTAGCACCATGAGTATGTACTATTTTATAATTTTTGATATAGTTGTAAATTTCAAAATATAAAAAAATATTAAATCTTTTATTCATTGAATTAAATTCAATTATTTTAACTTTTTTAGATAATTTACTTTTATATTCAGAGTTTTTGGGGATTATTATTGAGTATTCATTATTATCATTAATTTCATTTAAAGTATCTATAATTATTTTCTCCATTCCACCAAAACCTGCAGAACATGTAAAATAACAAATTTTCATCTAACTCGCCCTTTTTTCATTTTTAATATAAATGCAAATATTCCTTGTCTTCCACTTATCATTATTCTAGGAATTCTATAATTTGAAAACTTTTCTTTATTATAAACAGAATTATATGTTGTTGTAGCATTGGTATAGTTTAATTCTTCCACTAGTTTAACATCTGTTTCATCATGAAAGCCAAAAGGATAAGCAAATGATGTACATTTAATATTAAATATTTCTTCTATTTGTTCTTTAGATTTTAAAAGTTGTAATTTTTTTTCATAAAAACTCAATGAAGGTAAATTTACATGATCTAAAGTGTGAGAACCAATCTCAATTATTCCACTTTCAAGCATCTTATTAACTTGGTCATTACTTAACATTTTTTCACTATTTAATTCATCAGAACTTGACTTTAAATCTTTATCAGTAGCCCAATTTTTATCAAATCTATTTAAAACCACATAAATAGTTGCTTTAAAACCATATTTCTTTAATAAAGGGAATGCATTTGTAAAGTTATCTTCATATCCATCATCAAAAGTTATAACAACAGCTTTTTGTGGAACTTCTTTCAAGGAAATCAATTCACTTAGCGTAAAGCTTTTAAAATTATTTTTTTTCAACCAAATTAACTGTTTTTCGAATTCTTCTGGTTTTACTCTTAACCTATTAAATTTAGATTTATTTTTCGGCAAATGATTTGAAATCATATGATACATTAAAACTCTAGGATAAATATAAGAAATATTTTTTCTCCACCATTTAAATCTAATAGAAAAAACTATTAAACAAATAAAAAGTAAAGTTAATAAATAAAATTCCACTATTGTTCCTTAAATTTTTTGCTATAGACTAGAAAAACAAAAATTGTTAAAAAGCTCAATATTTCTTTTGTAAAAAAAGCTCCAAAATCAAATTGTGTAATAACTAAAAAATAAATTGAAATAGAAAGATAAATATAATTCTTACTTTTAACTATTTTTTTTAAAATTATAAAAATAGTTAAAAAACAAAAAAAGAAGCCAATTAGTCCTGTATATAATAATATTTCTAAAACCATGTTGTGAGGATCAGGGAATTTATTTAAATAGGCATTTGGTAAACTTGCCCAAGAATCTATCCCATATCCTATAGTTAGATTTAACTTTATAAATTCAATAGTATATGACCAAATTGTCGTTCTTTGACTTGAGTAACCTTCTAACAATTGAGAAAAACGTACTTGTAAAGAATCAGAAGAAAAATAAACTGCTAAAAGAAAGCCAATAAAACCAAACATATATAATATATGACTCATTTTTATTTCTCTATAATTAAATATCATCAATACTAATATAGATGAAAAACTAGCAACCCAAGAAGATCTTGAAAATGAAAACATCATAAGAAATGTAAATACTATAAACAATAAAACTGCTATTTTTTTATTATACATAAAAAGAATTGCACTTAATACAACGCCCATCCCCATATGTAAACCAAAAGAGTTTCTATTACTCAAAGTACCATGAATACCAATGCCATTTAAAATAGAAGGATTTAAGATTAGCTCGTATAAGCCTAATAAAGCTAAATAAACTAATGAACTATATACAAGGATTTTAACAAACTTTTCTTCAAAATAATTTTTTTTATAAAAATATGCTAAACAAACAAAAATCAAACCATATCTAATAACAAACATAAAAGTAGTATGCCATGACTTCTGACTTAAATTTTCAGGATTGACTAAATTTGATAGAATCATTGAAGAAACTATTAAAAAGAACCCTATAGATAAATATTTAACTTTTTTTAAATTCTCAATTAAAATAAAATAATCTTTATTTTTGAATAAAGAATATATAAAAAAAAGTATAATTAAACCTATAGAACCTTGGAAAATAGCATTTTTAAATGGTATTGATATTATCCAAAGTACTAGTAAAAACTTAAAGAACAAACTTTCACTTCTATTAATTACTATATTATTAATTTTCTATTCCTTTATAAACATCAATAGTCTTTTCAATCATATTTTCCAAAGAAAAATTACTCTTTATATAATTTAAACCATCAAACTTTAATTGATTACATTTTATTATTTTTTTACTTAATTCTTCACTATCACCTATTTCAAAGAAAAATCCATTTTCATTTTCTATTATTATATCTTTTACTCCACCATGATTAGTAGCAACTACAGGTGTATTTAAAGCTATCGCTTCTGCTACTGCTCTTCCAAAACTTTCTGGTTTTTTTGAACTACTTACAACTACATTACTTAAGGCATATACTTCAGCTATTTTATTTTGGCTTCCTGTAAAACTAATATTTTCTTCTAAATCTAACTTTTTTATTAATTTTTTTAATGAATTAAAATAGTCTTCTTTGTCTTCTCTTACACCACCGACTATTATGGCTTTTACGTTTTTAATACTCTTTTTTACTCCAAGAATTGCTTTTATAAACGTTTCATAATCTTTTAGTTGAGTAACTCTTCCAACTATTGACACAATAAATTTATCATTTAAATCATATTCATCTTTAAAATTATCTAAAAATTCTTTATCAAGATTATTTTTATTAAAAAGCTTTGTGTCTATACCTCTTGGTATTACACTTATTATTTCTGAGGGTGTTTTATAGTTTTTTTGAATATACTCTTTTATAGAATTACTTACACAAATTACATGATCTGCTTTTGTCATTATTGAGCTGTAAAATCCTACACTATTAAAACCATGAACCGTACTTACTATTTTAGCTTTAAGATTTTTCTTTGCAAAATATACAAGCCATGCAGGTACTCTACTTCGTACATGAATAATATCAGGGTTTATATCTTTTAATATCTTTTTTAAAGAAGTTACTCTTGTAGGAACTGCAAATATATTTTTACTACAAACATCAAAAGAATAGTGTTTCCCACCATCTTTTTCTATTTGAGGTACAAGTTTTCCTCCATTGCTTATCACAATAGATTCAATTCCTTTTTTTACATATTCTCTACTTGATTCAACTGTACCTCGTTCAACCCCACCTTCATTCAATTCAGGTAAAATTTGTACAATTTTCATATATTAAAGTTTCCAATCTGGATTAGGCATGATACCTTTTACATCAATTAAAATATTTTCACCTTTAATTAAAGATTCTAAATCCTCTTGTGAAATCTCTTTAAACTTATCATGCCCTACTGCTATTATGATAGCCTCATATTTTTTATCACTTTTTAAAGGATCTTCTATAAAGTTATAATCATAGTATGATTTATCTTTTTCATCTATCCATGGTTCATAAATATCAATGTTCGAACCATAATCTTTTAATTCTTCTATAATATCAACAACTTTTGTATTTCTAATATCTGGGCAGTTTTCTTTGAAAGTAAGTCCTAATATTAAGATATTTGAATCTTTTATAATCTTACCTTTTTTTATCATAAGCTTAATTGTTTTTTCTGCTATGTATTTTCCCATACTGTTGTTTATTTGTCTTGCACCTAAGATAAGGTTTGGTTTATATCCTAACTCTTCTGCTTTATAAGTAAGATAGTAAGGATCTACACCAATACAATGACCACCAACTAAACCTGGTTTTAACTTAATAAAATTCCACTTTGTTGCAGCTGCTTCTATTACTTCATTTGTATCTATATTCATAGTATCAAAGATAAGAGCTAGTTCATTTATCAAAGCTATATTAACATCTCTTTGAGTATTTTCTATTACTTTACTTGCTTCTGCTACTTTTATACTTGAAGCTTTAAAAGTTCCTGCTTTTATGATGGAATTATATAATTCATCTACAATATCAGCTATTTTAGGAGTACTTCCACTTGTAACTTTTAATATTTTAGTAACAGTATGTTTTTTATCTCCTGGATTGATTCTCTCAGGAGAATATCCACAAAAAAAGTCTTCATTAAACTTCAAGTTTGAAGTTTCTTCTAGTTGTGGTACACATACTTCTTCTGTTACACCAGGGTAAACAGTAGACTCATATATAACAATATCATCTTTTTTAAGTACTTTTCCTACTGTTTGAGATGATTTAATAAGGGGTGTTAAATCTGGTCTATTTGAGCTATCAATAGGTGTAGGAACAGTTACAATATAAATATTTGCTTCTTTTATATCATCTAAGTTTGTAGTATAAGTGATATTTTTTTCTACCTCTTTGAGTTGTGATGATTCTAGTTCTAAAGTAGAATCAATAGAGTTTTTAAGTTCATTTATTCTGTTTTGGTTTATATCAAAACCTATAACATTTTCATATTTTGTTGCAAACGCATGAGCTAATGGAAGTCCTACATATCCTAGCCCTACTATACATATATTCTTTTTCATTGTATTTTATATTTCCACTCTTTCTAAAAGTTTTTCAAAATCTACTTTTTTATTCATAGAAGATACTTTTTCCACAAGTCTATGGTATTTAGTATTCTCTTTTTTAGATTTTAAATTTATTATATTTATTTCTGCATCCGTATTAGCTCGTGCTTCACTTAGCATTGATGTTGAATCTTGAGTAATATATAATTCATCACAAACATTAATAAAATCATAAACAGGGTTTATCTCTGGTTCTCTTGAATATATAAGTTTGTAATCAAAATCATACTCATCAATCAATCCATCTACTTCAAAAGGTGTTCGTGCACTTGTAGTTATATATTTTAAAGAATCAGTATTCTCTTCAAATATTCTATTTAATTCATCTCTTAAATCATCAATATCTAAAGTAAAAACAGAGTTATTCCCACCTATTATTATACCTATTGCTTTATTTTCTTCATTTTTTTGTAAAATATTTTTAGGTTTACTAAATGATAAGTTTAAAGGTACTTCTAAAATATTGTTAAGTTTTGGTGCTTTATCATGTTCTTGAGCTATTATGTTATCAAAATCTACATATTTATAACCTTTTGGAAGCATTAAAACTATTGATTTTTTATTTTGAGTTTTACTAATGAATTTATTAAAATAATAAGTACTTGAACCTGTACTTACAACAGCATCATAAAACTCATAATAATATTTTCTATAATCTTCAAATAGTTCATCAGTATAATAGTTTATTCTATCAAAAAAATAAGATATTGCCTTATGTAGTTTTGTTTTAAACTTTACTTCGACAATATCATAACTTATATTTTTTATTTTGCAAAAGGCAATTGATTGGTTTAAATGACCTGGTTTGCCATCACTTATTATTAAAATTCTTTTCATATATCTCTCTATAGTGGCTTTTAAATCTTTTATGAGGCCAGAACCATTGTTTTTTATCTGAAAGTATTATATCAGATATTGCATTAGCATGCAACTGACAAGAGGCCTTTAAATCTTTTTCTTCATCATCTGTTTTAATTGGCTCTATAGGATTATATATTTTGATTGTGTAATTATAGTTCTCTTCATTAAAAATAGCTACAGGAACAACATAAGCGTTAAACTTCCTTGCAAGAAGTGCAGATGTACTCGTTTGATAAGCTATCTTACCCAAAAACTCAACTTCAGTACCATCTTTTGAATTTATATTCTGATCAATTATCAAAGATACAACTTCTTTTTTCATCAAAGCTTTCACTAGTTTTTTAACAGCACCTGATCTAAATATAATCCTTGCACCAGATTTTTCTCTAGCATTTACTATAAACTCATCCATTTCTTTAAAGTTTGATTGTCTAGCTACTTGATGAATAGGTGTTACGAACTTATTTAAATAACAGCTAAGCATTTCCATATTTCCATAGTGAGCTGATATTAAAATAATAGGTTTTTTTTCTTCTTTTAATTTTGTAAGTATTTCTTCATTTTCAATTTTTACAGTTTTTTTAAGTTCTTCATCACTTACATCAAGGTTTTCAATTAATGATTGAACCCATAAAACCATATTAAAGTAAGAGTATTTTTGAATTTCTTTTAACTCTTCTTCTTTAACTTTACCATCAAATACTAAGTCAACATTTGATTTTATAATTTTGTTAGTATTAGAAGCAAATAAATATGCACCTTTAGCAATTAGTTTAAAAAAACCTCTTCTTAATACTTTTGGACTTTTTCTTAGTAAAAATACTAAGAAAAGAAATATCTGATAAACAAACTTCTTCATTTACAATAACTCTAATTTTAAACTCTTTGGTAACTCTAATTTATCAATATTTGAAGCAATCATAAATGATTTGTTTTCTAATTTAATTTTTAAAGTTTCACCATCTAATATATACTCTACATTTGGCCTTGATAAATCTTCATTAACAGCAAGATTTAAAGCAATCATAAATGACATCCATTTCATATCGGAAGTTTTAGGTAGTAACTCTTTAAAGGTTTCTAAATCACTTTTACTTGGTAGTGACTTTTTAGAGTACTTAATAGTATGAGCAATTATAACTCTTGAACTATGTTGAAAATCATAATTCAAACCATTTAGTATAAAATCAAATGCATTATCATTTGATTTATAGAAGTTTAAAGAACTACCAATTGTATGAAGCTTAGAAGCAATTATTAGAAGTTGTCTAAATTTATCATCAAGTTCATGTAATGGTTTTAAAGCATCATATATTTTACCTGCATTTGAACCAAAATAAGCACTTTGTCTTTGATCTATTTGAAATCTATCTAGTAAACTTCTCACACTTACATTATAGTTTGCTGGAAATTTATTGTTATTAGATCTTAATAAATCGCAAAGATAAACACCTTCTCTAACACCAGCACCAGAAGTAATTACTTTTTTGATACTTAGCTGTTCTAAAATAGTTTTAAATATAAAAGTTCCTTCTTTTATAGTATCAAGTCTATCTTTTTTAACACCTAGGTTTTTAAGATCTTTATTTGTTTTTGCATTTACAATTAAATCTAAATGATTAAGTTCATTTTCTACATTGTATTTGTAACCATGTAATATATCAAGAGGGTATTCATTTTTTTGCATTATGATTTTTGATAATGCTCTAATACTTCCACCAATACCAACAACTACACTTGGAATATGCATATTTAATTCAAAAAGCTCTTTTAAATTATCTAAGATATATTTTTTTGCACCTTTAATATCATTTTTATTAAAGTACAATTCTTTCATCCTAACTGTTCCAATGTTTAATGAAATTGATTTTAAAATCACTCCATTTCGTACAAATGAAAACTCAGTAGAGCCTCCACCAATATCAACAGTTACAAAATCGTCATCGTGTATTAAATTTGATGCTGCAACACCTCCGTAAAAGGCCTCTTTTTCACCATCAATAACTTTTATACTCAAACCAAAATCATTTTTTATTCTTGATAAAAAAGTTTTAGCATTAGGAGCATCTCTTAATGCTGAAGTAGCAACACATATAACTTTCCGTGATTTTAATGAATTAGATATATTTAAAAAAGATTTTAGAGACTCGTAAGCTCTTTGCATAGGAATTTCTTGAAGATTGCCACCATTTTCGTAACAACCCTCAGAAATTTTAACTCTACTTTTAGTTTCATTGATTAGGTTAAAAGCAAATCTACTGCTTTTTTCCAATACAACCATACGCATTGAGTTAGACCCAATATCTATAATAGTTGTAATCTTTGCCATTAAACTTCTTCTTCCACTATTTGTTCATACTTGAACTTTAACTCTTCCATTGTCTCTTGATTATCCGGGTCAATTATAATACAATCAACTGGACAAACTTCGATACATTGTGGTTCCTCAAAGTGACCAACACATTCAGTACATCTATCAGAGTCGATTAAATATATTGGATCTCCCTCTTCAATTGCATAATTTGGACACTCATCTCTACATGCATCACATGCGATACATTCATCAGTAATAATTAAAGACATATAACACCAATCCCTAGTTTTAAAATATTATCTTGGAGTTATAACCTATTATTCTTTATAATTTCTTTAATCAGCTCAACTTTTTGTTTATTTTTAGATATAAGCAAAAAATCTTTACTTTTGTAAATGTTTTGTTCGTTACAAATATACAAAGAAGCTGCAATATCAAACTCTCTAACTTCACCAACAAATAAAACAAAATCATAATTTTTTGCAAATGATAAAGAAACAGCAGCAGCCCCCAATGACCTAAATTTAATATTACTTTCTTGTAATTTTTGTGAAATTTTAGGGTATTTATATGCACGTTCAAAAATACCAAATTTATTAAATCTTGCTCTTTTTAGTATTTTTTTACCTGCAATATTTAACTCTTTTAAAGGAAAATCAAAAGCTCTATATATAAAATTTCCTGTTGCTAAATTACATACAAAGCCAGCACATATTTCATCTTTATATTTTAAAGCTACAGAGCTTCCATAGTATTCTAAATTGGCATAAAAGTTATCACTTCCATCTATAGGATCAATAATAATTGTAAAATCTTTATTAAAGTCTAAAAAACCACACTCTTCGGAATATATATTTCCAAAATCTTTTAGATATTTAATAAAAATTTCTTCTGCATATAAATCAATCTTTAAGGAGTTATCTCCTCCATAACCTATTGTATTTGAGTATTCTAAGTCTTCTTTTTGTAAGTTGTAATGTATATATTTATATAGTTCTTTATTAGCTTCTATTACAGAGTTTATAAAGTTTTCTTTATAATCTTCTGTAATAGTTTTGTTCATTATGAAAGTTTTTCTACGATAGCTTTTGCTGCTTCTCTTCCATCAAGTGCAGCTGTAACAGCAAGGTGAGCACCTCTTTGACAATCCCCACCTGCATATACTTTTTCATTTGAAGTTTGATAGTTAGTAGTCTCTATTCCACCCCATGAGTTAGTTTCAACATTTAACTCTTTTAAGAATTGTGGTTTTTCAGGAGAGAATCCTAATGCAAGAATAACTACATCAGCTTCTTCAAAATACTCTGTTCCTTCATTGATAACAACTCTTTGTCTTCCTGATTCATCAGGATCAGACATAGAAGTAGTTAATAACTCAACAGCAGTTACTTTATCACCATCAATTTTTAAAGATTTAGGGCTTACATTAAATACATATTCAACACCCTCTTCTTTAGCATTTACAACTTCTTTTTTAGAACCAGGCATATTAACTTCATCTCTTCTATAAAGACATTTTACAGATTTAGCTTTTTCTCTTACTGATGTTCTAACACAGTCCATAGCAGTATCACCACCACCAATTACAACTACATTTTTGTCTTTTACATCAATAAAATCAACTTTACTTCCTAAGTTTCTTTTTTGGATTCCTGTTAAAAAGTCCATTGCTAAATGTACATTTGAAGCTTCTTTTTCACCTTCCATACCAGTATATCTACCATCTTTTGCACCAGTACCAAGATAAATTGCATCAAAGTTTTCTTCTAAATCTTTTACAGAAATATCTTTCCCAACTTCACAATTTAAATGAAGTTTCATTCCAGCATCAATTAGCCAATTCATTCTTCTATCAACTGTTGTTTTATCAAGTTTGAATCCAGGGATTCCATACATTAATAACCCACCAGCTCTATCTTCTCTTTCAAACATTTCAACATCATAACCTTTTCTTAAAAGGAATGTTGCAGCAGAAATACCAGAAGGTCCAGAACCAACTACAGCTACTTTTTTATCTACTTTTTTGTCAGTAAATTTAGGCTTTAATCCATTTGCAAAAGCAGTTTCAGAAATATGTGTTTCAATTGCACCTATTGAAATAGCACCATGTCCTGTATTTAAGGAACAAGCACCTTCACAAAGTACATCTTGAGGACAGATTCTTCCTAAAATCTCTGGGAAAGGAGATGTTTCGTTTGATAAAGCAAATGCTAAATCAGGATTTTTTGTTGCTGTTTGTTTTAACCATGCAGGAATAAAGTTTCCTAACGGACACCCTGTATGACAGTATGGATCTCCACACTGCATACATCTATCAGCTTGCTCTTTTGCTCTTTGTTTTCCAAATACTTCATAGATTTCATTAAAATCTTTTAATCTTTGAAGTACATCTCTTTTTTCAGGGTTAATTCTTTCAAATTTTGTAAAGTTTAACATTTTATTAATCTCCCTTGTCCGGATCTAATGGTAATACTGTCATATTTTTAGGTTTTACCATCCAGAAGTTTCTAATTTCTGCTCTAAAGTTTCCTAAGATTTTCTCTGCAGCTTCACTTTCAGTCTCATGTACATAATCTAAAAGTAATCTTTTTAAGTATAATCTTTCTCTTTCTGTATCATCTGTATCAATTCTAACAGCTTCAATTAACTCTTGGTTCATTTTATCTACAAAAGTTTTTTCTGGGTCATAAACAAATGATAAACCACCTGTCATACCAGCACCAAAGTTAATACCAGTATTCCCAAGAATTACAACAATACCACCTGTCATATATTCACAAGCATTATCACCAGTACCTTCAACTACAGCTACACATCCTGAGTTTCTAACACCAAATCGCTCTCCTACAGCGGCTCTAACATATAGTTTACCACCAGTTGCACCATAAAGACATGTATTACCAGCACCTGCAAATTCTTGACCTTGATGTGGAGGGTTGATGATAATTTTACCACCATTCATTCCTTTACCAACGTAATCATTAGCTGCACCAGTTAATATTAAGTTCATACCTGTTGAAAGGAAAGCACCAAATGATTGACCTGCAATACCTTCTAAATTAATATTAATAGAGTTTTCAGGTAAACCTTTGTCTCCGTAATATCTAGCAATCTCACCAGAGATTAAAGCACCAAATGATCTGTTTAAGTTAGAAATTTCAGTATTAACTTTTACAGGAGTATTTGGGTTTTCAATTGTTCTGTGAACTTTCTTTAATAACTCTTTTTCATATTTATTATCATCAAATGGTTCATTTGATTCTTTTTGACAAGTATCAACACCATCAATTCTTCTTAAAATATTTTGGAAGTCAAATTTTTGTGCGAATTCATCATCAATTACTTTTAATAAATCAGCTCTACCAACAATCTCTTCCATTGTTTTATATCCAAGTTCAGCAAGAATTTCTCTAACTTCTTCTGCAATAAATGTAAAGTAAGAAATAAGTCTTTCAACTGTACCTGTAAAGTGTCCTCTTAAATCTTCATCTTGAGTAGCAACACCAACAGAACACTTATTTGTATGACAAATTCTTAAAATTTTACATCCAAGAAGTGTTAATGCAGCAGTACCAAAAGCATAAGATTCAGCACCTAATAAAGCAGCTTTAACAACATCAAGACCAGTTTTTAAACCACCATCAGTTTGTACATGAACAGAAGTTCTTAAGTTATTTGCTTTTAATGCGTTATGAGCTTCTGAAAGTCCCATTTCCCATGAGTTACCAGCATGCTTAATTGATGTTAATGGAGCAGCACCAGTACCACCATCTCCACCTGAGATAATAATCTTATCAGCATACGCTTTTGCAACACCAGCTGCAATTGTTCCAACACCAACAGAAGATACTAATTTAACTGTGATTTTAGCTAATGGGTTAATTTGTTTTAAGTCAAAAATTAACTGAGCTAAATCCTCAATTGAATAAATATCATGATGTGGTGGAGGTGAAATTAATGTAACACCTGGAACTGTATGTCTAAGTGTTGCAATTAATGGAGTTACTTTATGACCTGGTAACTGACCACCTTCACCTGGTTTAGCACCTTGAGCAACTTTAATTTGTAACTCTTCTGCACTTCTTAAATATCCAGGAGTTACACCAAATCTACCTGATGCAATTTGTTTAATTTTAGAGTTTTTAAGCGTATTAAATCTTGCTGGATCTTCACCTCCCTCACCTGAGTTTGAAGAACCACCAATTGTATTCATTGCTTGGGCTAATGCTTCATGTGCTTCTGGTGAAATAGAACCACAAGACATTGCAGCAGATGCAAATCTTTTGAAAATTTCTTCTTTTGACTCAACTTCATCAATAGAAATTGGTTTTCTATCAGAATTAAATTCTAAGAAATCTCTAATAAATTTCTTATCTCTGTTTTGTACTAGCTTTTTAAGTCCATCAAAATCAGTAATTTCTTCTTTTGTTGTAGCAGATTTATTATGCATTGCTCTTGTAGTAGCTGGACCATAATCATGGTATTCACCACCATTGATATACTTGTAGAAACCACCTAAGTCAAGAGGGAACATATGATTATCATCATGGAATGCATTTAAGTGAGATCTTTCAATTCTCTCTTCAATATCTTCATAACCAAGTCCAGCTAACTCAGAGTAAGCATCAGGGAAACAGTCAGTTACGATTTCATCAGATAATCCAATAGCATCAAATAATGATGAGTTTCTATATGAAGCTACAGTAGAAATACCCATTTTAGACATAATTTTTAATAGTCCTGCATTAATTGCTTTTTGAGTATTTTTAAGTAGACTTTGCATTTCATATTTAGAAATTTCTTGTCTTTCAAATAAGGCTACAGTTGTTGCATACATCATGTATGGATACATAGCAGTTGCACCGAAACCTAATAATACAGCAGCCATATGTGGGTCATAAACTTCCCCAGTTACAGGAACAATTGAAACACAATGTCTAACTTTTTCTTTTAATAATGCTTGATTTACATAACCAACAGCCATTGCCATAGGAATTAATTTACAAGTATCATTAATATCTCTATCATCTAAAAATACGATAGATACATTCTCTTCTTTTACTGATTTTACAACATTTGAAGCTAATGCTTGTAATGCTTCCTTTAAATCAGTTTTGAATGTAGTTGAGAAAGTTTTATTTTTGTAGTATTCATCATATCTTGGAGAGTTTTCATCACCAAATGAGAATAATACATCAAATTTTTCTTTCATTAAAACTGGACTTGCTACTTTAATTCTTTTTGCATCTTCTGGTTTTTCAACTAAGATGTTTTGAACTTTACCAAATCCAGTTTCTAAAGACATAACAACTTTTTCTCTATATGGATCAATAGGAGGATTTGTTACTTGTGCAAACTTTTGTTTAAAGAAGTCTGTAAAGTTTCTATTTACTTTAGAGAAACATGCTAAAGGAGTATCATCACCCATAGATCCTACAGGTTCTTTACCATCTTTTGCCATTGGTTCAATCATTTGATCAATTGCTTCATAAGTAATATTGAAATATTTTTGTTTCTTCTCTAATTCTTCTACTTTATAATCAGAAGTATTTAAGAAAGAATCTTCAATATACTCTTGTAAATAATCCATATCATCATTTAACCACTTAGAGTAATGTTGAGATGATTTTAAGTAGTTATTAATATCTTCTTCTTTTAAAATCTTTCCATATTTAAGGTCAAGTCCAATCATTTGTCCTGATTGTAATCTACCTCTTTCTAAGATATTGTCTTCATCAATTTTTAATGTACCATATTCAGAAGTGATGTATAGTTTGTCATCTTTAGTAATTACATATTTAGAAGGTCTTAATCCATTTCTATCAATTAAACAACCAATATGTCTACCATCTGTTAAAGATACTGCTGCTGGACCATCCCAAGCTTCCATTGCTGTAGCTGTGTACTCATAGAATGCTCTTAAGTCAGAGTCCATATGAGGTGCATTTTGCCAAGGTGCAGGAACTAGTGATCTTGCAGCTTTGAAAAAGTCAACACCATTTGCTAACATAAATTCAAACATATTATCTAAAGAAGCTGAGTCAGATGCACCTTCTTGTAATATAGGTAAAAGTCTTTTAATCTCTTTATCAGAGAATACTTCAGATTTAATTTTTTCTGATTTTACTTTTACATTAAATCTATTTGCTTCAACTGAGTTAATCTCACCATTGTGTGCAATTGCTCTAAATGGTTGTGCTAATCTCCATTGAGGTAATGTATTTGTCGAGAATCTTTGGTGAAATAATGAGAATGAGATTTTAAAATCTTCATCTCTTAAATCAACATAGAACCTTTTAATATGCGTAGGCATTACAAGCCCTTTATACGCAATCACCGTAGATGAGAATGTAGGAATATAAAAATCTTTCTTATCTATTAGTTTGTGCTCACACTCTTTTCTTGTCATGTATAACATTGCATCAAATCTCTTTGATGACATTAAAGTATTTGGAGTAACAAATACTTGAATAATATGCGGTAATGTCTCTAAAGCTTGTTGTCCTAGTGCTTCAGTATCAACTGGAACATCTCTAGTTAACACAACTTTTAAGTCGTTTGTTTCACAGAACTCTTTAAAAGTATCTATGTCTTGTAAGTCTTTTGTAAAGATCATAGCAACTGCGTATTTTTCAGGTAAATCAATACCATCTTGAGAAGCTATTTTTCTCATAAATTCATCTGGCATAGATAAAAGTAAACCTGAACCATCTCCAGTTTTACCATCGGCTGCCACTGCACCTCTGTGCATCATTCTTTCTAGTGAAGTTATTGCATCTTCTAAATTCTTATGACTTGGTCTGTTCTTCATATCTGCAACAAGACCAAAACCACAGTTGTCTTTAAAAGAAGTTAGTAAGTCTAAATTACAACCCATCATTTTCCTTTATTTTAATCTTTTATATTCCTAAGAAAAGTGGGATATAATACTCTAATATTGTTTAAAAAATGGTTAAAAAATATTTGCCTTTATTTTCCACTTAAAAATAATGTCATTTTTAAGAATAATGATACGATGGTATCTAGAATAATTTTATGAAACTATTTTGTGACTTTTATGAAATTTATAAAACACTACTTTTAGTATTACATTTTGTATTACTTATATAAAACTCAAAGATAAAATTTAATGTTATATAATAAGTAACAATAAGTTTTCAAATTTACACAATTGTACATAATTGTGACATAACTTTTTACTATAATTTTCTTATATCAAATTAATTAAGGAGAAATGATATGAAAAAATTAGTACTAGGAACTATTGCAGCAGCAATGGTTGCAACTTCAGGATTAGCAGCTGAGTATACTTTAAAGTTCTCACACGTAGTTAGCCCAAATACACCAAAGGGTAAAGCAGCAGATTTCTTTGAAAAGAGATTAGAAGAATTATCTGGTGGAAAAATTGATGTTCAAGTTTATCCATCATCTCAATTATATAAAGATAATGCCGTATTAAAAGCATTAAGATTAAACTCTGTTCAAATGGCAGCACCTTCTTTTTCTAAATTTGGTAAGATTGTTCCAAACTTAGCACTATTTGATTTACCATTCCTTTTCAAAGATATTGATCACTTACATAGAGTTCAAGATGGTGAAGTAGGACAAGCTTTAAAAGATAAAGTAACTGCAAAAGGTATTGTTGCATTAGATTTCTGGGATAATGGATTTAAACAATTATCATCTTCTACAAAAGCTTTAATTAACCCAGAAGATGCAAAAGGTCAAAAGTTTAGAATTATGTCTTCTAAAGTATTAGAAGCTCAATTTCACGCAGTAGATGCAAACCCTCAAATGATGCCATTCTCTGAAGTTTACTCAGGATTACAACAAGGTGTTATTGATGGTCAAGAAAATACAATTTCTAATATCTACACTAAGAAGTTCCATGAAGTACAAACTGATTTAACTATTTCTAACCACGGTTACTTAGGTTATTTAGTTGTAATGTCAAAAAGATTCTGGAATTCATTACCATCAGATTTACAAGCAAATGTAAAACAAGCTATGAAAGAAGCAACTGAAAAAGAAAGACAATACGCACAAGAATTAAATGATTCACAATTAGAAAAAATCAAAGAGTATGCTAAAACTACTGGAAAATTAAAAATTCACACTTTAACTCCTGAGCAAAGAGAAGCTTGGAGAACTAAAGTTAGTAAAATTTATCCAGAATTCTACTCTGATAGAACTATAGGTGAAGATTTAATCAAAAAAACTATCGCTACAAAGTAGTAGATTATGTTTAGTTTTATAAGTAAAATTATAGGCTTTATAAATCAAACAATAGCAGCATTCGGTATAACAGCCGGTGTTGCTATTGCTTTTACTAATGTTGTTGCAAGATATGTATTTGACGCATCATTAGTATGGGCAACAGAGCTTACGATCTTTTTATTTTTATGGAGTATATTTTTTGCAGCTGCGTATTGCTTCAAAAAAGATGCACATATTGCTGTTACAGTAGTATTAGATATTGTTCCTACAAAAATTGCAAAACCAATGTTATTAATATCACATATAATAACATTTTTCTTTTTAGTTGCAGTTTCTTACTATGGATATGAATATCTACTATTAGTTGCAGATATTGATGAAAGATCTATTGATTTATGGGATATGCCTATGTGGATTGTGTATTTAGTAATACCAGTTTCATTTGCATTTGGTGCATATAGAGTTGCAGAGAAAATTGTACATATTATCAAAACTCCACATGACAAAGTTGTGCCAGAAAGTGAAGCGGAAATGGTTTTAGCTGAATTAGGTGTTAAACATGATGATAACTCAAATGAACACGTAAAAGAGTTAAATAACATGGTTAAAGAAGTAGAAAAGAAAACAGGGGGGATGTTATAATGAGTATAGGCGTATTATTTGGTATATTTTTCTTCCTTGTAATTCTTGGAACTCCTATTGCTATTTGTTTAGGTGTAGCAACATTTACAACTTTAATGTTATTTACGCATATTTCACCTATTGAAATTTCAGCAATGATGTTTGAAAAAGTTGAGCACTACTCACTTATGGCAATTCCAATGTTTATTCTTGCAGGTAACTTATTATCTAAAGGTTCAGCTGCAACAAGAATTATTGAGTTTGCAAAGGCGTGTGTAGGTCACTTACCAGGTGGTCTTCCAATTTCAGCTATTTTCGCATCGATTATTTTTGCTGCTGTATCAGGTAGTTCTCCTGCAACAGTTGTTGCTATTGGATCTATTATGTTTGGTGCAATTATGCAAGCTGGTTATCCTAAAAGATATGCTGTTGGTACTATTGCAACTGCTGGTTCATTAGGAATCTTAATTCCACCATCAATTGTACTTATTGTATATGGTGTAACAGCAGAAGTTTCTATTGGAAAACTGTTTATGGCAGGTGTTGTTCCCGGTTTAATGCTTGGTATTATGATGATGGTTGTGACTTACATTGGTGCTGTTAGACTTGGATTTAAAAGAACTGAACCAGCTCCATTAAAAGTAAGACTTCAAAAGATGAAAGATGCAGCATGGGGATTAATGACAATTGTAATTGTTATTGGTGGTATCTATGGTGGTATCTTTACTCCAACAGAAGCTGCAGCTGTTGCTTGTGTATGGGCATTTATTGTTTCTGTATTTATCTATAAAGATATTAAAATTACACAAATTTGGGGAACTGCTTTAGAGTCAGCAAAAACAACTGCAATGATTATGTTTATTATTGCAAATGCTATGTTATTTGCTCACTTCTTAACAATTGAAAATATCCCTCAAGGAATTACAAATGCGTTAATTGAAGCAAATGTTGACAAATACATGTTCTTATTAATGGTAAATATCTTACTAATTTTAGCTGGTTCATTTATGGAACCTAGTGCAATTATTATGATTATGGTTCCATTATTACTTCCTGTTGCTGTTGCACTTGGAATTGACCCTATTCACTTCGGTATTGTTATTACAATCAATATGGAGCTTGGTATGGTGTCCCCACCTGTTGGTCTGAACTTATTTGTAACGTCAGGTTTAACAGGAATGAGTATCAAAGATGTTATTGTTGCAGCATTCCCATGGACAATGACTATCTTAGCAGGACTTTTAATCACTACATATATCCCAGCAGTAGCCCTTTGGTTACCTAATCTAATGTATGGTGGATGATAAAAAATATAAATCTTAACTAAATAAAATGGAGGTAATACCTTTCCTCCATTTTCTCTTTTTATAAACCTTAATTTAACTACTAAATAAACTTTAACAACAAACTAGCTAATATTAACGAACAGAACAAATAACTTTTATATACACTAAAAAATGAAGCTTAATAATACTTTTTTAAATACCTTTAGAAATAATTTTATTTTTGCAGTTTTCCTTTTAATACTAATTGCAACTTTACTTTTTAATATTATGAATGAAGACTTCAATTTTTATAAACTTATATACTTTGATGAAAATGGATATATTAAATCCTCAACTATAAAAAAAGAAATCGGAACAAAATCTAAAAGTAAACCTTTTTATGAAATAGTAACTAAAGGAAATATTTATCATAAAGTAGTTCAAAAGGAATGGAAGCAGAAGACGGAAAAATTATTCCACAAGATGTAGTTGAAATATATATTCCATTTATGAAAAATGGTAAATTTACAGGTTCAATCGAGCTTTACTACAATATAACTTCAAAACTTGATAACTTTGAAAAAATTCAACTAAAAATGCTATTACTTCAAATTGTAATACTACTAATAATATTTGCTATTTTAATTATCATCATGTATAAAGCTAGTGTAAATGAACTTGATAGAGATGTAAAAGAACTTCTAAAACAAAAAGAATTAGCAAATAAAACAAGTCAATCAAAATCAGTTTTTTTAGCTAACATATCCCATGAACTTAGAACACCTCTTAACTCAATAATTGGATTTAACCAGATACTTTTGATGAAGAAAAGAAAAAGAAACTATCTTTAATTTTTGAGAAATTCACTCAAGAAGATAGTAGTACAATAAGACTTTACGGTGGAACAGATCTTGGATTACCAATTAGTAAATCACTTGCAAATATTATGCAAGGAGACTTAACTGTTAAAAGTAAAAAAGGGTTAGGAAGCATTTTTAGTTTTAATTTTCCAATAACTGTATCAAATAAAAAAGAGATAAAAACTGATGAAGAAAAATCAGAAGAGATAAATAATACTTGCAAAGAAATAAATATATTACTAGCAGAAGATAATGAGTTAAACCAAATGCTATTTTTAGAAATTTTAAAAGACTCAAATATTAATATTACTATTGCAAACAATGGTATTGAGGCTTTAGAATATTATAAACCAAAAGAGTTTGACCTAATATTTATGGATGATAGAATGCCTCTAATGGATGGTAGAGAAACAATTGAAAAACTAAACAAATTAGGTAACCATCCACCTATAATAGCATTTACAGCAAATGCACTTAGTTCTGATAAAGAAGAGTTTTACAAGTTAGGAGTAGTTGATTTTTTAAGTAAGCCTGTTAAAACTAAACTTTTAAAAGAGCTTATAAGCAAACACTCTAAAAATTAAAATGACTTTTGTAAATTATTTATAATTTAGCATTTAATTTAAATTTATTTGTGATAATATCTAATTAAACATTAAAGGTATTACATGGAGATTTTATATATTGTATTGTTTTTAGTTTTAGTACTTGGAACAGTTTATTATAAAAAAATGACTAAAGAAAATACACAAAACTCTTTAAAAAAATTAAGTAAATACTTTAAAGGTTCTAATTTTTCAAATATAGAAACAGTTGAGTCTTTAAAAGAGTCTTTACAAATAAAAGAATCAAAAAACTATACTAAAGCTATAGAGATTATTGTTGATGATGCAAAACATAAATTTGATATTTTATCACTACACAAGAGCAAAGAGATGATGAAGATATTTTAGAAGACTTTTCTTCTTTAATTGAAGGTTTTATTACTAGATATAAGCAAAGAAAAGACAACTAAAGACAAATTTTTATTATAAGATTATTTTAAGAATAAAAATCCTTTTTTTCCATTATAATTCCGAAAAAAAGGATTTATTTGAAGAATTTTTTTGTAGAAAAAAATATGCCTCCACTAATAAAGTTTATAATAGCTTTAACACTATTTATGCTTGTAAAAGATTTTGATACTATTAACTCATTCAGTAAGTTAGCAGTTGCTCTTCTTGAGTTTATTATTATTTTAGAATTAGTTAGAATGCTTATTGAATTTTTATTGAGTGATGAAAATAGAATTAGAATGAGACTTATGATAGATTCTACAATTGTATTTTTCATAAGAGATATTATGCTTATTGTAAATGATAAATTTGATGCAACTAAAGTTTTCTCTATTTTAGGAATAATAGCTATTTTATTTATTTTTAGAATCTTAACAGTTAGATTTAGTCCATCTTTCTTTGAAAAAGAGTATACAAAAAAAGAAATAGATGAATAATATTCATCTATTTCTTTATAGATTTAAACACCTATTTTATCTCTTTTTATTCTTCTTTTTTTATTTGGGTCTATTGGTGTTACATTCTTTTCAATATAATCCATAATTTTACTAGCTATATCAATTTGAGTTGATTTTTCAATCCCTTCAAGTCCAGGAGAAGAATTAACCTCCATAACTAATGGACCTCTACTTGAAGGAATCATATCAACACCACAAACCCCAAGTCCCATAGCTTTTGCAGCAGCAAGAGCTGTTGATTTTTCTTTTCTTGTAAGTTTATGAGAAACAGCTGTTCCACCTTGATGTAAGTTTGATCTAAAATCACCCTCAGCACCTTGTCTTTTCATTGCTCCAACAACTTCACCGCCGACAACAAAAGCTCTGATATCAGCTCCACCTGCTTCTTCTATGAACTCTTGAACAAGTAAGTTTACATCCATTCCATAAAAAGCATCAAGTACAGATTTTGCAGCTTTTTCACTGTCAACTAAAACAACACCAACACCTTGAGTTCCTTCTAGTATTTTTAAAACTAAAGGTGCTCCTCCACTTAATTCTATAACATCTTTCGAGCTTGACATATTTGATGCAAATACAGTTTTTGGCATATCTACACCATTTTTTGATAAAACTTGTAGACTTCTTAACTTATCTCTACTTCTTGCAATTGCTAAGTTTCCTGATGTACTAAAAACATCCATCATTTCAAAGTGTCTAACCATAGCTGTACCATAGAAAGTTCTACTTGCACCTATTCTTGGAATAATTGCATCAGGAGTTGGTAAAACTTTTCCTAAATAGTTAATAACTAACTCACCTTTCATTATTTCAATAGTACACTTTAAGTAGTCAATTACTTTTATTTCCCAACCTCTTTGTTCACCAGCTTCAACCAATCTTTTTGTAGAATAAAGGTTTTTATTTCTTGATAATACATAAACTCTCATTACTTCTCCTGTTTTGATAAATACTCTTGTGAAACATCCACAAGAAACTTATTTTTTAAAAATAATCGACCCAATAACATAGGAAACTTCATATCAGCTCTATTTGTCAAGGATATAACAGTACTATACTCTTTTCCAAAGAAAGCAACTTTTACTTTTATAGATGGTCTTTCTTGAACAACACCATTTGAACTTTTTACCTTTTTTAGTTTATACAAAGGCATTTTCATAGTTTTACCATGATAAGCTGGATGTACCTCATCTAGTAATTTAAAATGAACAAAGTTTTCATCATCAATAAAGATATCATCACAATGTAAAGCATTTGAATCAGCTCCAGTATCAACCTTCGCATCCAAATCATATAAATCCAAATCCAAAATAGAGATAATCTCTCTTCTACCAATAATAGTTTTATCTTTCATTTTATTAACCTCACAAAATAATATTATATAAATGATTAAATAATAGAATATTATTTTCTTTAAACTCTATAAAGTACTACACAGTTCATATAAACTATAATTACACCAATGAAATACTACATATATGACCTAGAAACCTTTCCAAATATCTTTACATGTGTTATGCAAAATGCTCAAACAAAAGAGATTAGAGTTTTTGAATTAAGTTCAAGACAAAATGATTTAGCAAAACTTCTCAAAACCCTACAATGGCTTAGCAAAACAAATAAGATACTAGTGGGATACAATAACCTAAACTTTGATTATGCAGTCCTTCAATATATTTATAAAAATGCTAAAAAATATGAAATAAAAGAGCTTATTTATAAAACATTTCTTTTTGCAGATGATTTAATCAAAAACAACACTATCTATAAAGAAGATAAAAACTCTATAAACCTAAAGCAACTTGACCTTATGAAAATACACAACTTTGATTATAAAGCAACAAGGGTTAGTCTAAAAGTCTTAGAAGTAAATATGTGTATGGATTCTATTGAAGATTTAAACTTTACTATTGGAGAGAATCTAAAGACAGATGAATTTGATAATCTAATTAAATACAACAAACATGATGTTGAAGCAACCCTACTTTTTTTCAATCACTCTCTAGAAGCCATAGAGTTTAGAGAAAATTTGAGCTCAAAATATAATGAGAATATGCTTAACTATAGTGATACTAAAATAGGGAAAAGATACTTTATACGAAATCTTGAAGAAAAACTTGGCAAAGATATATGTTATATAAATGGAAAGCCAAGACAAACGGTAAGAAACTTTTTGAACTTTGGTGAGATTATTTTTGATTACATAAGTTTTGAGAGTATTGAGTTTCAAGCTCTTTTGAAATATCTAAAAAAACAATATACAAACTCTATGAATGAAGTTTTTTCAAATATAAAAAAAGAAGACTTAGAAGAACTATCTTCATTCTGTACTCTAAATGCTAAAAATGAAGCTTCATCTTTACATCTAAACTATAAAGACTTTTCTTTTTACTTTGGAACTGGTGGACTTCATGGAAGTGTTGAGGGGAAGTTTTATGACCAAAATGATGAGTATCTTATCATAGATGTGGATGTTGCAAGCTATTATCCATCTATTGTGATACAAAATGGACTTTATCCTAAACATCTAGGAGTTGAGTTTGTAGATATATACAAAGAAATAAGAGATATGAGGTTTTCATATAAAAAAGGAACTTCTCAAAACAAGATGCTAAAACTAGCACTAAACTCAGCTTATGGAGACACAAATAATCAATTTAGTCCTTTTTATGACTATAAAATGACTCTTAGCATCACTCTAAATGGACAGCTAATGCTGTGTATGTTAGCAGAAAAGCTTATGAGTATAGACTCTGTTTCACTTATTCAAGCAAATACAGATGGTCTTACTTTTAAAATAGATAAAAAAGATAAAGCTAAATACGAAGAGATTTCTAAAAACTGGCAAGAGTTTACAGGTCTAGAACTAGAAGAAGCCATATACAAAAAACTATGGATTAGAGATGTAAATAACTACATAGCCCTAAAAGAAAACGGTGAAGCAAAGAAAATAGGTGCATATAAATATGAACTGGCTTGGAATCAAAACCACTCATGCTTAGTAGTTCAAAAAGCAGTAGAAGCACATCTTTTAAAAGGTGTATCAATAGAAGAGTTTATATATAATCATAGAAATAAATATGATTTTTTACTAAATACAAAAGCTACCAAACACATAGATTTGGTACTTGAAAAAGTTTATTCATTTGAGAAAACCTATGTGAAACTTCCAAATACCATAAGATATTTTATCAGTAAAAATGGTCTTCCTTTAAAAAAGATTCTTCCTCCTCTAAACAATACAAGTGAGCAAAGAGTAATAGGAATAAATGTAGGATATAAAGTAGAACTTTGTAATAAAATAGAAGATTTTTCATATGAGTATTTAGACTTTGACTTTTATATAAAAGAGGCTTATAAATTAATAGAGCCATTTAAACAAAAACAAGAATCACTTTTTGATTTCAACTAACATTATCTCTTTATAATTGGTTAATAAACTTTTGATAACATATCAACATGAAAAAGATAATTTTTATCCTATGTATAATAACACTACAGATTTTAACAGCAAATTCAAATACTAAAACTATCCTATTTTTAGGAGATTCACTAACTGAGGGCTTAGGGGTATCAAAAAATCAAGCCTATCCAAACTTAGTACAAAAATTAGCAAAAAAAGAACTAAATAAAAATATAAAAATTATAAATGGTGGAGTTTCAGGCTCAACAACAAGTGATGCCTTTGCTAGACTAAAATGGTATCTAAAAAGAAAACCTGATATTGTATTTATTGCTCTTGGGGCAAATGATGGGCTTAGAGGTTTAAACCTTACTCAAAGCCAAAAAAATCTAGAAGAGATAATAACTCATGCTCAAAAATCAAAGGCAAAAGTACTATTAGCAGGTATGCTAATCCCACCAAACTATGGACCTGATTACTCAAGGAAATTTGAGAAAATGTATCTTGAAATCAAAGAAAAATACAATCTTAAATTTATGCCCTTTTTACTAAAAGATGTGGCAGGAGTACAAGAACTAAATCAAGCTGATGGTATACATCCAAACCCAAAAGGTCATAAAATCATAGCAAATGAAGTTTTCAACTTTTTAAAGGAAGAGTTATAATGCTACAAATAAAATCACTTAAAAAATCATACTCTCAAGGCTCAACTGAAGTAAAAATATATGAAGATTTAAATTTTCATGTAAAAGAAGCTGCAAGAGTAGCTATCATGGGAAAATCAGGAAGTGGGAAATCAACCCTACTTTCTTTAATTTCAGGTATTATCAAACCAACATCAGGAGATATTTTACTTGATGGTATTTCATATAAAGATATGAAAGAAGAGCAAATAAACGACTTTAGAGCTTCAAATATAGGCTTTGTTTTTCAAAACTTTCATCTAGTTTCATATTTAAATGCACTAGAAAATGTAATGCTTCCTGCAAAAGTATGTGGTATAAAAAATCCAAAAGAAAAAGCGATTGAACTTTTGGAGAGTGTAGGCTTAGGACATAGATTTGATCACTTACCCTCAGAACTTAGTGGTGGGGAGAAACAAAGAGTTGCAATAGCAAGGGCTTTGATACATAATCCAAAGATTATCTTAGCAGATGAACCAAGTGGAAACTTAGATGAAGAAACAGGAATAGCTGTGATGGATAAACTTTTTGAGCTAATCAAAAAAAACAATACAACTTTGATTTTAGTAACTCACTCAAAAGATGTGGCTGCTAGATGTGAGCAGACTTATTCACTAAATCATGGAAACTTAGAGAAATGTTAGTAGTTGAACTAGTTTCAAAAGCCCTTAAAAGATCAAAATCCTTTAGTCTTATTTTTATACTAAACTTTTGTTTAGCTATTGCTTCACTATCTTACTTACAG
This sequence comes from Arcobacteraceae bacterium, assembly GCA_048268245.1. Classification (GTDB taxonomy): domain Bacteria; phylum Campylobacterota; class Campylobacteria; order Campylobacterales; family Arcobacteraceae; genus Arcobacter_B. Next base: position 31,560 of record JBLWVX010000013.1, on the reverse strand, counting down.
TTTTTTAAAGGAAGTATCGATACTTCACTTGATACAAAAGCAAAAAGTTTACTTGGAGCTGATTTAGTAGTAAACTCTAGATTTCCAATAAGTGATGCCCAAAAAGAGCAAGTAAAAAACCTACTTCCTCAAATCAAAAGCTTTGATGAGGGAATATCAACAGTAAGTATGGTAGCTTCTTCTAAAAGAGCTAGACTTATGGAACTTGTACAAATAAACAAAGGTTTTCCATACTATGGTGGTTTAGTTTTCAAAGATAACACTACTTATCCAAAAGGGCAAGCCCTACCAAAAGAAAATGAAGTTTGGGTATATCAAGAGGTTTTAGATTTATTAGGACTTACTCTTGGAAGTAATCTTAAGATAGGAAGCAAAAACTACACTATAGTAAAAGTTATAAAAGAAGATAGCCTTAAAAACATAAGCTTTAGTGGTTTTATGCCAAAAGTATATTTAAGTCCCAAAGGTCTTGAAAGAAGTGAACTTCTAAAGTTTGGTTCAACAGCTAGATATAAACTAAACTATCTTTTTGAGCAAAACCTAAGTAATGACAAACTAGAAGAGTTAGAAGAGCAAATAGAAACCAAACTTGATAGAAGTCTTAGAGTTCTATCACCAAATGATGGACGAGATAGACTTATAGCAGTGTTAAGTTTCTTGACAAACTTCTTATCACTTGTATCTTTGATTTCCTTTTTCTTGGGACTTGTGGGACTTATATATCTATATTCAGGCTTTTTGAAAAAACATCAGCAAGACATCACAGTTTTAAATGATATAGGTGTTAGTAAGAAAAATCTTATTATGACTTATTTGCTTCATCTTTTTGTACTTATATCAATAGCAACTGTTTTGGTGTTTGCTTTTATAAGTTTATCAGCGCAATTTATAGGACCACTTATTCAAAAGTATATTGACTTTAGTTTTGATTTTAGTCTTGATTATATGTTTTTTGTGAAGTCTGCTGTGGTACTTTTTGCTTTAAGTTTATCTATTGGGCTTCCTTTGATACTACCACTAGTTCAAAGACAGAAAAGAAGACTATCACGAGTTATCTTAAGCTTCACTCCCTTTGTAGTTTTCTTACTTGTGCTTTCACACTTTGTAACACCTGCTAAGAATATAGGATTTTTCTTTGCTTTAAGTGTTTTAGTAATCATCGCCCTACTTTTTGGTATAGGCTCTTTTATCTTAAAAAGATTTGATTTTTCAGGTCATCTTGATAACCTAGCTTTATCGCTGGCTCTAAAAAATATCACAAGACAAAAAAGAACCTCACTTACACTATTTAGTGCGATACTTTTATGTACTGCATTCTTTAGTTTGATACCACAAGTTGGAAGTTCTTTATCAAATGTACTTACTAAAAGTGTACAAGAAAGACCTAGATTTTTTGTAGTAGATGCAAAAGAAGAGCAACTAAATGACATAAGTAAACAAGTTGAAAACATGGGAGCAAAACTTGAAAATATTGCTCCAATGATAAGAGCAAGAGTTCTTAAAATAAATGGAAAAGAACAATCACAAGAAGGTGAAAATGCAAGAAACTCTACAGTAAACCTATCATACAGAAGTGATTTAAAACCAAGTGAACAAATACTTGAAGGTAGAGAATTTAGTGGAGTTTATGACTCTGCTGATTACTCAAAACCTATTGAAATGAGTGTTGAAAAAAGATATGCAAAAAGAAGAGGTATAAGCCTAGGAGATACAGTAGTATTTGATGTACTAGGACTTGAACTAGTTGCTAAAGTAGTAAACATAAGATCAGTAAAATGGACAGAGTTTACACCAAACTTCTTCTTACTACTGCAAGAAGGAGCTATAAATGACGCTCCAAAAACTATGCTAGCAACTATCTCTACAGGAGAGTATGATACTTCAAAAATGCTACTTACATTAACAGATAAGTTCCCTAGTCTTACGGTAATAGATGTGAAAAGTTTATTTGAGTCATTTGCCACAGTGGTTGATGATGTGACAGCTATCACTGAAAAGATGAGTTTATACTCTGTAACTATTGGGCTTTTAATGAGTTTTATCATCATACAGTATCAAATGAACTTGCAAAAAAATAACATCCTACGACTAAAGATGATAGGTATAAAAAATAAGACTATTAAAAACTCATTTTTATTGGAGTTTGGACTGATAGCACTTAGTGCTAGTAGTATAGGAATCATACTTGGAAGTGTTGGTTCATATTTTATAAGTAGTTTACTTTTTGAGTCGTATTGGGATTTTAGAGCTGATATACTAGTGCTTTATTTCTTACTAATACCAATACTTACTATCTTAGTTGTAAACTTCTTTACATCTAAAATCATACATCAAAAAGAGAATGTTTTATTTGGTGAATAAAAAAGGGTTTTAAGGTTTTACTCTATACAAAACCTGCCCTACAAAAAAGGCAAGTAAAACACACAAAGACATAAGAGCAGAGAAGAAACTTTTTGCTTTTTTCTTGTGTTGTCTTTGATATTTGTGTATCTTCATCCACTTTTTTACAAGATAAAAAACAAAATCATCAGCAAAACTAAAATGCTTTAGTAAAAATATCACAGGAGCCAAAACAAACAAATATCCCCTAAAAGTAAGCTCATCATAAAGTGAAGCCACCTCAACAGTCTCAAACTCATATTCTTCATCACTTAGGTATTTTTTACTATTTAAGACACTACAAATAGTATCTCTTTTCTTCACCCTATCCAAATCAATAAGAACTCTTTTTTTATAAAGAAGTGAACCAATAAGAGAAATGAGGAAGCAAAAAAGTAACCAGATAGTAAATAGTGGTATTGTTATGATGTAGGCTGTTGTTTTGTTTATGAGTGTCATAAATTACTTTATTTTTAGTTTATTTTCTACTCTTGCTCTTACTTCTGAATCTAAAGACATAATTCAATCCTCTTTATTTTTATAAATTGTAGTACCTTTATACTACAAAGTCAATATTATGGATTGTTTTAATACAATTAGCTTGTTATTGCATTTATTTATAATTTGTGTTATAATTTAATCCTAAATTCCTACGGGACGACCCATCTTTTTGATGGGGTTAATCTATCAACTCTTTAAACTTATTTTTCATATTTTCAAAATCATTTATCTTCATCATACCAATTTTATTTAAAAGTCTTTTTGTACTAAAAAGTCTCATCTGAGATAATAACGCAATATTTTCTACTTCTTTATCCTTTTTACAAAATGTAAATCTATAATAAAACTTACCCTCTTTTATCTTAGTAGATAAAGGAATACCAAAAAACATATTTTTGTTAAATCCTTTTACAATAACAACTGGACGAACAAAGTTTTCACCTTTGCCATCTTGCTCAAAGCCAATATTCTTTCCCATATTCATATAAAATATATCTCTATTTTTAAATCCTACAAATATATTTTCTTTTGCTATATCTTTTTTAATATTATTTCAACTGTTATACTCTTGTTCCAAAATAAAACCTTTTAATAGATTTTTTTATCGTTTTTCTGATGTTGGTAAAACGTTAACATATAATAACACTAAAAAATATTTTTACAAAAAAATCTTACACTTTGAAATGATTACAAAAAACCTCTTTTGTACTAAAAGTTTTCAAGCCTTTTCTCTGTTCTTTTCCACAGCTAATACAGATAAAACTTAGCATTTCATTTCCCATGTATTTTTTTGAGCTTTTAATATCTCTGAATTTTTTCATATTTTTTTCATGGTAAATAGCTTTTTCTACGATAACTTCTTCTACTTTCTTTTCTATTTCTTTTTTAATTTTATATTTCGCATCGTAGTCAATATTTATAGGTTTGTTTTCTGCTACTAAAATATTCCCTATATTTCTAATCTCTTTTGTTGATGGCATTTTATTTATAAATAGTTTTGCAGCAGCTGTTAATACCTTCCTTGGACTATGTGTAAACTCTGTATAAATAGAATCATAAAAAGTATCTGATCTTAAAAAGTTTTTTGGAAGAGTTTTATTTTTGATAATTACATTTGGTAAAAATACTACATAAGATGTGATATTTGATTTCATATTGTATTTGTCTAATATCTTTTCTACTACTAGCTCATGTCTTTTTGATTGTTCTAGTGGATTTGCTTGATTATAAGTCTTGTTATTTGGGTATTTATATAACATAGTTCCATCGTCATTTATAGTAACTTCTGCTTTTGTATTTTTAGTTTCAACTAGTATTATACCTATAGCTTTGTTTATAAGTAGATGGTCTATTTGTGCAGTTAGACCATCTATCTCAAGTCTTAGATCATGTAAAATCGCATAGTTTTCACTATCTTTTAACTTAAAATCTATAAAATATTCTGTATCTCTTCAAATTCAATTGAAATTTTATTAATATTATTTAATAAATATTCTTTATTAACTTTTTGAAAGTTTCCATCATTATCTAAAACTAAAGCTTGTTTATAATTTTTATATATAAAATTAGCAGTGTATCTTGAAAGACCAAGATTTTGTAATATAATTACAACATTATTCTGTGTTCCGTATTCTAAATATTGTGCCCAATTTACACCTGCATTTTTTTCACCATATAATGCAATCAAAATTGAGTTATAATGTGTAAAATATTTTTCAAAAACAAATCTTAGTTTTCTTTCAATATTATCTATAATCTGATTGATTAATTCATTAACATGCATTAAATTATTTTTATTAAATAAACCATCACTTTTATTATTGATATAAATCTCTTTTTGATTATCAATATGCCAACTAATAGAATCATTAATAATTTGATTTAAACTTGTACCATTAACCCATTGAGTAACAAGAAGAGCAAAATAGTCCATACTTTTAAATTTTAACTTTTCATTTATGTCCCAATCATAGAGATTAAACATATCTTTTAATATAATTTTTGCAGTTTCATATGTAATTACATTAGGAAGTTTAATTATTTTTCCTTGACTGTTTCTTAATTTTAAAATTTTAAAAACCTTATTTTGTATTGATATATCTATAGATTGGTTAGATTGAAGTATTATATTTGGAATATCAACCTTATTAATCTTACTTTTTGCATATTCTATAATTCTATCTTTATTATTTTTAATTAATTGTTCTATAATAGGACTTCTATAACTATTTTCTAAATCAAAAGTATCTATACAAATCATATTAGCAATATATTTAAGAATATATTTCTCTTCTTCTGTTCCAGATATATCCTTTTCAAGTAAAACTTTTTCAATTTTCTGAATATTAGAGTCAATTTTTTTATTTACAGTAGGTTTTATTTCAATATCATTTTTTATTAAGAGTTCATCTTTTTTTTCCCAGTTATTTTCCTCTTCTCTAATACAAAATATATTTCCAGATAGTTCCATCCCAAACCTTCCTGCCCTACCAGCCAAGTTCCAAAAATCTATAGGTTCAAAGATAGATCTATTTTTCTTATTATTAAGAATTAACACATTTTTTGCAGGTAAATTAACACCTTCTAAAAGTGTAGAAGTACAAAATAAGTATTTAATTACCCCTTTCCTAAATAACTCTTCAACAATATTTCTGACAATTTGAGGAATATTACCAAAATGATATGCAATTCCATATTCTAAAAACTCAACTAAATAATAATCTTTATGAATATGAGATTTAATCTGAGAAATTGAAATATCTAGCTTTTTTCTAAGTTCTTCTGATAAATCAAGTTTATACTTTTTATGTACTGATAGAAACTCATAAAAACTTTTGGCTTTCTCTATTGTTTTTGCTTTCCCATTACAATAAATAAGATTATTATCACTTAGAAGTAAATCAAATAAAAAATTATTTAAACAATTTACTTTATCAAATACTTTTAATCGCTGTTTGTCACTACGTGTATTATTTACAAAAAAGATAGAATATTTTTCTATTAAATCAACATAAAATAAATTTTGGTTAACTGATGTTTCTTTTATTTGCCTATAACTTTGATTATTACCCTTTCCATACATATCTAAAAATACATTTGGGTTTGATACATTTGGTGAAGAAAAATATAAATTTAAATTTGGATTTTTCTTTAATAGTTTTTCTATTGCTAAATAAGAAGTAACACTTCTTGAATCTTTTTGAGATGCTATTTTATGGGCTTCATCTACAAATAAAAACCCTATAGGGGGATTATCTAAAGAAGATATATAACTTAAAATTCTTTCTGGCGTTAAAACTAATATATATTTATGTTCAATTTCTTCATTTTGAACTATATTTGAGTTTGTTAGAATTTTATAATTTTTTAATTCAATCATATCTTGAAGTTCACTTTTTATATCTATAAAAAATTGACTTATTAATGCTCGAGTAGGAACCATTATTATAATATTCTCTGGTGGATTATTTTGCATTACTTTATATAAAAATGATTTTAGTATAAAAGACTTCCCCATTGAAGTAGGAGCTGAAAAGCTAAAAGCTTTTGAAGCACTAATTCTTTTATATAATTCAAATTGATTATCTGTAAAAATATAAGAGTTATTAAAAGGTACAATTTGAATATTCATTTTCATATTTGCTTCAATACTTCTTTCTATTGGTAATTTAACCTCTGAATCAGTTATTAAAAATTTGTCAATTGAAAAAAAAGAACCCAATTTTGAAAATATTGCTAATGCACTTATTTTATATTTTTCATTATATTTATATTTTTCATACATTAAACTAATTATCTGTAAAGAATAGTTCCTAAATTCTGATTTATCAGAACAAGACATAATATCTGCAAATCTTAATAAATGAATAAACTCATTATTTGATAAACTAGAAGTTTCTAACTCCTTAAAAATTTGTTGATGGTTTATTTCTACTAATTTTGATAAAAGTTCATTTAAATAACCATCTTTTATAGCATCATTAGCTAACTTATTATAAATATTACTATCCATTTGATAGCCTTTCAATCATTCTTTTTCTCGTACTTTCAATATTATTAATAGGCATTGTGTAAATGTAGAATTCATAACCTTTCAAGTCATTCTTTTTTAATTGAAAGTTAAATGAGTCAATATTATCCATAACTATACTTTCTATATCTTTTTTTATTTTTTCTCGTGCATCTTTACCTTTTAAATTTTCTTCAAGTTTATAATCAAATCCCAAGAAAATGGCAAAGGAATTATCTAAATCAATGTTACTTGACATTCGTCTTTTTGGTAATAAAATACTTTTTATAACGTTATATGAATCATCATCAAAAACCTCTTTTTGTAAATTAGAATTTATTAATTCTTCTTCATATGTATCATTTTTATTTTTTAAAAAAGTAAGAATTGATGAAAAAGCATCATAGATACCTTTTTTTAAATTTCCATATAATTTAGATTCGCCAAAAACTAATTGAAATGTTGAATCATCTGTTTTCAGTAAGTGAACACCATCAGCACCTTTTATATAATCATTAGTTGATGTTTTTAATTCATACTTAGATAATATTTTAGGAGCATTCAAGTGAGATTCTAAAAAACAGTATAATAATACTTCTCCTAGTTCACCCTCATTTGAAGTAAATTGTCTAAATTTAGTTCTTGCTTGTCTTGATTTTTTACCACCAAACCTATCATCCATATCTCTTAATTGTTTTCTAGACAACATAAAGGGTATTATATTATCATCCAATTCATCTAAAAGTGAATCAATGTTAAATATAGTATTTTTTATTTCCAATGAGAAAAGATTAAGTTTATTTGCATTCTCTAATTCATAGTCTTCAATAACATGATAAAATAAATCTAAAAAATCTTTTTTTATATCTGTTTCTAACATCTATTAATCCTTACATAAAATATATGGATTCACACCATAATCTTGGCAAGAACTAATAAAAGTACTTAACAGCCAAATAAATTGAAAGTAATGTACATTAGTCTGTGAATTTGAAATAAATTTGTTTAATTCTATTTCAAGCGTATCTTTACTAAAAAAAGGAGTTGCTAAATATATTTTCTTCCTTGCATTTGGTTTAGAATGTATTTTAATTAAAGCTTCTTCAATATCTTGAAATCTGACATTAACTGTATTTCCATCTTTTCTCAAACGACTTATTTGAGTTGATTCATAAGTATTTTGCCATTTAGTATCATATTTATTTCGATATTCTTCTATAGTTGCATGTACTCTAGCTATATTCTTTAATGCTTGTGAAACTACATCATGCATTTTACTAGCACCATAAGAATCTTTAGTTGTAAACTTTGAATGAATTAAAGATATTTCATTATCAGTTATATTGATATGATCTGCCCATTCATCATTCATATCATCGCAAATTAATACACCTGTATTAAAATATTCTTCCACTTTATAAAATAATGATTCTTCTGGGAATCTAGTAAAACTAGATAAGTGAGGTTTCTCTTTTTCACTATTTATATTTGCAATTCCATGATTAATTATACAAATAGATAAAATTTTATTGATATTTGTTTTAGTTAATAGACTATTATCTAAAAAAGCATATTTACCAATAAAAGAATATTTTGGATTATCAAAAACTATTGAATAATATTTATTTGAACTAATAAATTCTTTTAAACTATTATCAGAGCTATCATCAAAAAAAATATTATCTAACATACTTTCCTTGAAAGAAATTGATTTTTTATTAGTCTTAAATTCAGCTACAGTTATTCGTTTGTTATAAACTTCATATTCATTACTATTTAACTCTTTTTTTCTGATATTAAATGTTTTTCTCAAAATTAAAAACAACATTTTTAATTCGTCAGAATTTAAAGCAAGACGATTTGAAGTGCCATTATCAATATATAATTCTAAGTTTTCTAGTTCTATTAGTTCTTCTATAATTTCAAAATGAAATAAAATACCAATTGGCTTTGAGATTAATAATATATCTTCTAGTGAAATTGGTTTTGCAAAACCATTAATAAAATCACTTCTTTGTGTATTTAATGAAATTTCATTTGCAATTTGTAAACACCATGAAATGTAATTATTTATACTAATTTTTGTATCTCTTTCACTTATTCGAGATGTATTTGGAGTAATACTAAACATTTTACCAGCATCATTTAATCTTAAACTCCTAGCTATAGACCTACTAGCAGAAGATAATGGCAAAGTACCTTCTAAATTACTAGCTTCATAACTTCTTGATCTAATTACGGCATCAGAAATTGACATATTACCAATAGAAACTTTTTCATATTTTGGATTTTTATCAGCTTTAAAATGAGAAAACTTTTCATAATCAAATGATTCTATATAATCAGTAAAATGTTTTTCTATGCTACTTATATGTTTCTTATTTACAAAAAAGTACTCATTAGCTTCTAAAATAAAAAGATATGAATATTTTATTTCTTTTTCATCAGTTCTTTGAAGAAAACTTGGTTCTTCTTCAAATTTAAATGATAATATAGAGTAGTAAATATTAGGTGAGTATTCTAATCTTATCTCATTTTTTACATAATTTCCAATTCTGTTCTTTCCTAAATCAATAAATAATCTTTCTATAGAATTTTTAGGTATATCATTTATCTTTTTGTATATTTGAACACTTTTATTCAACCAAATATCTTCTATATTAATTTGCATAATTATCCTTTTAATTTATCTGCAATAAAATTCGCGATTTTGATACTTCCACATAAGAGAAATTACATCCACTATCTTTTCTAAGCTTATAGTTAAATTAATGTATTTAGCGATAATTTTAAAAAGAAAAATGGATTTATATTTTTTATTGATTTGTAAAAGATATGAAAAAAAGTTTATATATCAAACGTCTTCAAACCTAAAATAATTTTACTATTATAGTATTATTTATTTAGTTGATTTTGGATTAAAAAGTAAGTTTTTATAACACTTATTTATAAATATATACTTGATTATTATTTTATATGTAGTAGTTGAAGAGATAAAACAAAGAGTTATTCTTTGTTTTATTAAGGTTTATTGAGATTTGTTTTAGTTAGTCTTTACAAAGACATAGAACATAGTCTTTGTAGTTTGTTTGTGTATTGTCTTTTAGGTACACTCTTGGAACTCTTTTATCTACCATACATACGATTTCGTAGTTGATTGTATTTAGAAGGTTTGCTACACTATCGATTGAGATTCCATCTTTGTTATCTCCTCCATATAGTACCACCTCATCGCCCATTTTTACATCAAGTCCTGTTACGTCTATGATACACTGATCCATACAGATATTTCCTAGTACTGGAATTTTTTTGTTTTTTACTAGAACTTTTGCTTTATTTGAAAGCATTCTTGTATAGCCATCTGCATAGCCTATTGGAAGAGTTGCGATTTTTGTTTTGTCTTTACATTTATGAGTAAGTCCGTAGCTTATTCCTGAGCCTGCTTCGATTTCTTTTACTTGGGCTATTTTTACTTTTAGACACATCACTTCTTTTAGCTTTACTCTTTCATGATTTACACTTTGTGATGGATATAGTCCATATAGCATGATACCTGCTCTAACCATATCGAAGTTAAACTCAGGCATATCTATAATAGCAGCACTATTTGAAACATGTTTTATAGGTATAGATAAACCTTTTTGTTCTATTTGCTCTACTATTTTACTGAACTTCTCTACTTGTGTTTTTGTATATGTTTTATCTAGTTCATCTGCTGCAGCGAAGTGTGTATAAATCCCTTCAATCACTAAGTTTTCTAGCTTACTTATCTGTAAAACTGTGCTTACTGTATCTTCATTGCAAAGCATACCAAGACGGTTCATACCACTATCTATTTTTATATGAACAACAATATCTTTATTTAGTTGTTTAGCTACTTTTGAAAACTCTTGGGCTTGTTCTAGTGAATATATCGTTTGGATTATATTGTTTTGTATTACTTCTTTGGCTAAGTATTCAGGTGTATATCCCAAAACCATGATTTGAGTTTCTTTAAACTCTTTTCTTAGTTGTATTGCTTCACTTAAAGTAGCAACAGCAAATCTATCTGCTCCATTTTCAAGCAATGTCTGAGCAATAGCAACTGCTCCATGCCCATAACCATCTGCTTTTATCACAGCAGATATTTTTGTGTTAGGGTTTGTAACTCTTCTTACTTCACTTATATTATTTGCTAAATTATCTAAGTTTATTTCAGCCCAAACAGCTCTTGTTAGTTCCACGCTCTTTCCTCTCATTTTTATAAAAAGTTATTCTTATGAGGACAATACAAAGAAGCACAAAACTTTATATTGTCTTCATAAAAATAATACAAGCACAAGAAAGTAAAACACTTTCTTGTACAAATTATATCTACTTATATTTTTTTATTTCACCAGAATCAACTCTTGAAAGATATGATTGTAGTTCTTTTTTTACAACTGGCATTAAGTAGTATAACCCAATGATATTAAAAATCGACATTGCAAACATAGCAGCATCAGAGAAGTCAATTGCTGCACCAAAGCTAATACTTGTACCAACAACTACAAATAAACAAAACATAGTTTTATAAACAATTTCAGTTTTTTTACCCTCTCCAAATAGATAAGTCCATGCTTTTAATCCATAGTAAGACCATGAAATCATCGTAGAGAATGCAAATAAAACAATACAAAGTGTTAATAAGTATTCAAAAATTGGTGATGTTTGTGTAAATGCAGCTGATGTTAAAGTAACACCTGTTAACTCACCTGTATTAACTCCTGCAATAATAATAACCAATGCAGTCATCGTACAAATCACAACCGTATCAATAAACGGCTCAAGTAATGAAACTAAACCTTCTGTTACAGGCTCTTTTGTTTTTACTGCTGAGTGAGCAATAGCAGCAGAACCAACACCTGCTTCATTTGAGAAGGTTGCCCTTTTTAGACCTTGTATCAATGCCCCAAGGAATCCACCTGCAACACCAGCACCAGTAAATGCCCCTACAAGTATTTGCTCAAAAGCCCAACCAATTTTGTCATAATTAGCTATTAAAACGATTAGAGCCATTCCTATATAAAGAAAAGCCATAGATGGTACAAGTTTTGAAGTAACTGATCCAATAGAAGGCATTCCCCCAATAATCACACTAGCTATTAAAACTGCTAAGATAATACCTGTAACCCAACCATAGCCAGGAGCAATACCAAATGTTTGAACAATCATGGCATTTGCTTGATTTCCTTGAAATAAGTTTCCAGCACCAAGAGCTGAGAATATTGTCATAACAGCAAAACCTATAGCAAAGAACTTACCAAGAGTTGCATAACCAGCATCTTTGAAACCCTTTGAAAGGTAGTACATAGGACCACCTGATACTGTACCATCAGGATTTACATTTCTATATTTTACAGCTAATGTACACTCAGTAAACTTTGAAGCCATACCAAATAAACCACATAAAATCATCCAAAATGTAGCCCCAGGTCCACCAATGGCAATAGCAACACCAACACCAGCAATATTACCAAGTCCTACAGTACCAGAAAGTGCAGATGTAAGAGCCTGAAAGTGTGAAACTTCACCAGATTTTTTTTCTTTTGGGTCAGTATATTTTCCAGAAACAATATCAACAGCTAAACCAAATCTTCTAAATTGAATAAATCCAAAATATATAGTTAAAACAATTGCTGCAACAAATAACCATCCAACAATCAGCGGAAATGAAACACCATCTTCAATTGAAGCTCCAAAAAAGATAGCATTAGCAAACCATCCTAAATAATCACTAAAAAACTGATCTATTTGTTTATCTATACCTATAACCTCTTCTGCAAAAACTATGCTTGGAAGACATAACACTGCCATATATAACAATACTTTTTTTAACACCATTTTCATCTCTCCTTAAATTTTTATAACTTAAATCTATTACCCTTGATAAAATGCTGAGAATAACAACACATCAACATTAGTCTCATTTTTACCATCTTTAGTAATCACATCTCCTATTATCTTTCCAATTGCAGGTGCAAATGTAATACCTAACCATCCAAGTCCCGTAGCATGAACTAGATTGTTGTATTTTTCATCATAACCTAAAATTGGTATATCATTTGGCGTAAGAGGTCTAAACCCTGTCCATTCAACTTGCTCATTCATTTCAAATTTGTTTGTATATAATCCCAAGTTTTTATGAATACTATCTATTTGCTTTCTTACAACTTTTGGATTTGTAGTCCCAAGCTCTAACTTTGAAGTCATTCTAACTGTATGTCTTCTTGGTGTCATAGCTATAAATAAATCAGCAAAAAGTGATGAAGTTTTTGGTTTTAGTTCATCTTTCATTTTAAAAGTTACACTATATCCCTTTGCAGGTGTCATCATAAACTTATTTTTTGCTTGTTTAGCTAGTGTATCATCAGCCCCCGTCGATAATATAAAAGTTTCAGCTTCATAAGAGCCTTTTGATGTTCTTATTTTACTAACTTTTGAACCTTCAAACTCTAATCTTTGAACTTCTTCATTTAGTAAGAACTCTACACCTTGATTTTCAAGATATTTTTTAAGCTCAAGCATAAACTCACCTGGATCAACATGACCATTTTCTTTTAATAAAATAGAACCAATCACTTTTTCATTTAAAATAGGCATATACTCTTTTGTTCTCTCTTTTGAAAGAATCTCATAAGCATCAGGATTATTACAGTGAGCTGCTTTTGCATCAAATGTATTTTGTTCAGTATAGATCATAAGTAAACCATCTTTACAGAAATGAAAATCCATACCATCGTCTTTTACCATTGATTCATACATATCTAAACTTATTTGTCCATATCTTTCAAATAAGGCAAGTGTTCTTTTTAGTCTTGACTCAGTTGCACTAGCTGCGAATTTTAAAAGCCATTTATATAAGTGTAAATCAAAAGTTGGATGAACACTTGCAGGTGATTGTCCTTTTGCCATAAGCTTTAATGTATCAAGTACAACACCAGGAGCACTTAAAGGTGCTTTTTTAAATGCAGATAATAAACCTGCATTTCCAAAAGATGTACCATCTGTAATATCATTTTTCTCAATTACTGTTACGTCTCTTCCACTTTTTTGTAAGCAGTAAGCACTCATAAGTCCTATACAACCACCACCTACTATTACAATATCTTTCTTCATTTTAGCTCTCCATGTAAAATTTGATACTATCTTTTTGCTATTGCTTCTATTTCTATTAGTGCATCTTTTGGAAGTCTTGATACTTCATATGTAGCTCTTGCAGGGAAAGGCTCAGAGAAATAACTTCCATAGATTTCATTTACTACTACAAAATCTTCTAAATCTTTTAATAAAATAGTTGTTTTTGTAATGTCTTTCATTTCTAAACCAGCTTCCTCTAAAATAAACTTGATGTTTTCTAAAGATTGTTTTGCTTGCTCTTTTATAGTTTGACCTGCAAACTCTCCTGTATTTTCATCAATAGGTAATTGACCAGATACAAAGATAAAACCATCTTTATCTACTGCTTGTGAGTAAGGTCCTATTGCACTTGGTGCTTTTGTTGAATTTATTGCTTTCATTTACATTCCTTTTATGATAATTTATTTTCATTGGAATCAGTATATAATAAATTTTTATCATTGTAAATAGTTTTTATCATAAATTGATAAATTTTTATTGCATTTTTTATACAGTTATTACAGTTTTATTTCAAAAAAGTGATATTTTTTACCCAAGCACTATTATTTTAAAGCTATTAATAATTTTAAACCCAACTATTCTATACTTTTTTATTAAGTTGATAACAATTTATTATCATATTGACATTTTTTTATATATTTCTTATAATCTAAAATCAATTTACATAAAAGGTAAGGACTTGAACCCCTATATAAAAAAATACATTCCTATTGCAGATTTCTTAGGTGAAGTTCTAGGTGAAAACACAGAAATCATAATTCACGACTTAACAAATTATGATAACTCTATTGTTCATATTATCAACGGACATATTAGCAATAGAAAAATAGGTGATCCTATCACTGATTTAGTTTTAGACTTTATTGCTACTGAATCAAAAGGAAATAAACAGTTTATATGTAACTACAATTCTAAGACAATTGAAGGAAGACTTTTATACTCTTCTACTTATTTTATTAGAAATGATAAAAATGAAATAGTTGGTGCTTTATGTTTAAACTCTGATTATCATGAAGTTAAAAAATCTTTATCATTTATCACATCATTACTTCCAAACTATGTGGATGATAAGATTTTATCACTTAATAATATAAAAGAAAATCTAAATACAAACCCTCACGAAACAACATTAAGTAAAATAGATGCAATAATAAATCAATTTGATGTACTTCCAAAAAGAATGAACACAAAAGAAAAAACAGAAATTATTCAAGCTTTAAATGATTGTGGTATCTTTAATATAAGAGGTGCCGTTCAAGAAGTAGCAGATAAACTGCAAATGTCAGAACCATCTGTTTATAGATATATTAAAAAAATTAAAAAAAATTAGATATACTTTCAAAAAATCTCACTAAGGATTAGAAGTATATATGACAACTCTTTTTTTTAAAACTACATTTCTTCTATTTATAATATTAAGTTTTCAAGGATGTATAGTAGGAACTGTTGCAGCAGTTCCTTTTAAAGTAGTAGGTGCTGCTGTAAATGTAGTAACACCAGATATTGTAGGGGATACTATTTCAGCAACTGGTGATGTAGTAGATACGGTTATACCTTTCTAATGAGTGATTTTATTTCTGAAATAATTGGATTTAGTATTGTTACACTTGTTGTGTTAATGCTTGCATTTTTAACTAAAAAAATGGAAGACAAATATAAAGATGAGGATAAAAAATAATCCTTTCTTTAAATAAAAAAGTTCCTATATAAAGATTTCCATCTATATATAAACTTGCAACTACTGTGATTATCCATGGAGTTATATCTTCACTTTTTAATCTTAGCATTGTTATATTCCAAGACTCATCAGTTTCAAAATACATATATTTGAACTTCTCTTTTTTACTACTTTGTTAAAAAGGTAGATTCAAGGAAGCCCAACTAAAAAATATCTAAGATTTATAAGTAAAGCAGCTGTAATCATATCTAGTATATCAAGTTCATTTGAAATATCATCAAGTGATAAATCAAGATGTAAGTTATAATTCATAAACTCTTTAGCTCTATATGTCATCTTATCCTGTTCACTTAAAATAATAGGTGCTTTAGCTTTTTTTTCTGCCCATCTACAAAAGCATCCATTTGTCCCTCATAAATAAGACCAATAGTATAGTCTTCATCTACATGTTTATCAAAACCATAGTTATTAAAATGAGCCTTATGTAAAACTATATCTTCATTTATTTTTGGTTTCCAAAATTTTGCATCATAAATTATTTCTTCTTGCTTTTTCATAATGATATCATATCAAAATAAGAAATCTATTTCTTGTAGCAAATTGCTATTGTGAAACTTTGTATTAATTCTATATTGATATAATTCTTTCAATTTTTTATAAGAGGTATCTATGGCAATAAAAAATATTGTAATTGGTGGTTTCACTAAAGAACAAAGAGAAAAAGAGCTTGAAAAAACAAAAGACAAACTTTTAAAAAAAGGTTATAAATTTTTGAAGTTTGAAGAAAAAGGTGCTTTAAAATCAGTGGCTATATTTGAAGTAGACGAAGCTATTTTGAAAAAAGAAAAGTCTATGCAACTTATCGTAATAGGTGTAGGATTTATGATAATTGCAGCTATTTTATACTTCTAGTGTATAAAATAGTTTTTACTTTGGTACTTCTATAGTAAATCTTGCTCCATCATTTATATTTTTTACAGAAAGTTTACCTTTCATATTTTTATCTACAATTGTTTTTGACATATAAAGCCCTATTCCTGTACCATCATTATCATCTCTTGTTGTAAAATATGGTTCAAATATCTTTGATTTTGGCTCAACAGTTATTCCTCCACCATTATCTTCAATATATAAAGTCACATCATACTCATGTTCTTTTGCCCAAATAAAAATCTTTGGGTTTTCTACATTTTTTTCAATCAATACATCTTTTGCATTTTTCAAGATATTTAAAACTACTTGTTCATACTCATTTTGATAAGTATATAATTTTATGTTTTCATCCACATCGATAGTTACAGTTATATTATTGTTTTTTAAAGCACTAGAAACAATAGTCATAACTGATTCAACCATTTTTATTAAATAAAACTCTTCTTTTTCTTTTTTAGGCATAAAGAAATTTCTAAAATCATCAATAGTATGAGACATAAACTCCAAAACAGTATCAGCTTCTTTGGATTTTTTATTCATTGTTTCATCATCTAAAGCACCAATACTATGTTTAAATTTAATATACATCAAAATTGAAGAGAGTTCGGATAAAGGTTGTCTCCATTGATGAGCAATATTTGAGATCATTTCACCAAGTGCAATAAACTTTGATTTTTGAATTAAAAGTTGTTCTTTTTCTCTATTTTTTTCTACTTCATAAAATACTTTATTTTCTAAGTTTTGATTTAACTCTTCTAGTTCTTGGGCTTTTGTTTTTACTTTATTTTGATAATTTTTTAAAACTTCATCAATCTTTTGAGATACAGCAATAGAGATTAAAATAGCAATAGATAAAAACATTACAAATAAAACTATATTTTGCCCTACTTGATTTCGTACAGTTTCTTCTAAATCTTCTCTTTTCTTTGTTATTTCTTTTTCTATATCATCTATATAAACACCAACTGCAATTACCCAATTCCAATTTTCATAATATTTGAAATATGAAAGTTTTTGTCTGATTTCATGATTTGTATTTGGTTTTTTATAAGCATATTGAGTATAAGCTTCACCGTTTATTTTTATATTGCGTAGAAACTCTTCTCTAAATTTTTTTCCATTTGCATCTTTGAAATTTGTTGAAATTACTTTTCCTAATAAATCAGGTCTATTTGGATTTACAACAAGTCTAGCAAAACTATCACCACCATTCATATTCAAAATATCATATACAAAATAATAGTTACTTTTATTTTCCTGAAAAGAAATATTATTTAGAAGTCTTATTGCATCTTTTTTTATTTCTTCTTCATCAGTATCAACTTTAGTAAGATTATAGTTTAAAACATCAATAACAGTATCAATCTCTTTTTTAAGTATTCTTTTTTGATCTTCATAATAGTCTTGAACAAAATTTTCCATTTGTTTTTCAAAATCATCATATGTATTTTTTACATAAAAATATGAAATCATAAATATCATGGATGACATTATTATTATAAATATGTATATGGTTATTTTTGATAGATTATTCTCAGTTATTAAATTCAATTTTTCTTGTCCTGTAACCTTTAATATGATATGATAACATAATATTTCTAATAAGGATTTTATCGTAATGCAAGATAATATAGTTAGTAAGTTAAATGCTTTTTCCGTACTTTATATAGAAGATGAAGATGGCATTAGAAATAATATCAAAGAGATATTAGAACACTTATTTAAAGAAACAATAACTGCAAAAAATGTAAGTGATGGATATATAAAATATGTTCAAAATAAACCTGATTTAATCATCACAGACATTAGAATGCCTCCTGGTGAAACTGGAATCGATTTAATAAAAAGAATCAGAGAATCAGATTCAAAAACTAGAATCATCATCACATCAGCACATACAGACCTAGAGTATATGCTAAAAGCAGCAGAGTTGCACCTAGTAAAATATATAATCAAACCAATAACACAAGAAAAGCTAATGGATGCACTAGAAGCTTTTGTAAAAACACATGATGATAATAAAATTTATACTTTAAACAAAGAATGGTATTTTGACTATAGTAAATCTATCATTTCAAACAAAGAAGAAACTCATAATCTAACAAAAAAAGAGAATATATTCTTAAAACTTCTAATCACAAAAAATAGAATTATTACATACGAAGAAATGGAAAACCAAATCTGGGATGAAGACTCAGTTATGACACAAAATGCCATGAGATTATTTATCAAAAACTTTAGAAAAAAACTACCAGAAAAATGCCTAAAAAATGTCCAAGGTACTGGTTATAGACTTATTCTAGGAGAAGAATAAATGAAAAAAGCTTTATTTATAACTACTCTTTTTTCTTTTAGCAGTTTTTTACTTGCAAATGATTTTTATTATGAGTTTGATAAAAAAGTAGAACTTATAAAACCATTGGAGTCAAAGACTTATAATCTTAACTCGCAAGATGAAAACAATACAGAAAAAATACATACATATCAAACAGTAAATGGTAAAACAGTAAAGTTTAAAAATGAACTAATAGTTCAATGTCATAAAGAAGCATATTGCCAAGATGATTTTAGTGATTTAAATATCACTAACTATAAAGAAATAAGTAAAAGATTCTTTCTTATAAAAGTAGAAGAGTCACAAAATATTTTTACATTAGCACAAGAATTACATAATAAAGAAGATATTAAAAGTGCTACACCAAATAAACTATTAAAGATACAGAAAAGATGAAATTAAATAATATTAAAAAATATAGCATTGCACTTACTATAGCCCTTAGTTTTACAGCTTGTGGTGGAGGAGGTGGAGGAAGTACTTCCTCAACTTCTATTCAAAATGTTGTAAATTCTGTTATTGATGACAATATGTTTCAATTTGCTTGGCATATAAATAAAAATATTAATTCAACATACAAAACAAGTAATAGTATTGACCCTTCTGCACATATAAGTTTAGAAGAAGCTTGGGCAGTTACAAAAGGTAAGCAAACAAATGGTGAAGCTATAAAAGTAGCAGTAATTGATGAAGATTTTGAAGTAAATCACCCTAATATAAAAAATAAAATATATAAAGCTTATAATGCAATGGATGACACTTCAAACATTGCAGACTCAGATGGTGATACATTTTATCATGGTCTTGCAGTTGCAGGTATTATTGCAGGAGATGAAGTTGGTGTTGCACCAAATACAGAACTTATTTTAATAAACTTAGACTTTGAAGACAATAATCTTAATGAAGTTGATATTTTAAAAGCCTTTAATTATGCAAAAGACAATGGAGCAAAAGTTATAAATTGTAGTTGGGGGCTAGGAAATATTCCACAAGCCATTTCAGATAGGATCGAACAACTTAAAGATGATGGAATCATAGTTGTATTCGCATCTGGCAATGATGCTGTAGACCTTGACCAAGTAGGAAATGAAGACTTATCTGAAATTAACTCAGTTATTGGAGTTGGAGCTTCAAGTGTTCTAAATGATGTTACTTCATACTCAAATTATGGTTCAACAATTGATGTTATAGCACCTGGTGGTGGAAGTTTAAATGATGGCTTACTTGGTATTTTATCACTAGATCAAAGTGGAAATGCAGGTAGAAATAGTAACTCTCAACTTTCATATACAAATGAAAATTTAAATAACTATACTTTAACATCAGGTACAAGTTTTGCAGCGCCTACAACAAGTGGTTTAGTTGCATTGATATTATCTGTAAACCCAAATCTTACTTTTGACCAAGTAAGAAATATTTTGATTTCAACTACAGATAAAATTGGTGGAAGTAATGCTGATTATACAACAGGAAATTTTGACACTAAAAGAGCTTATGGGAAGATAAATGCTAAAAAGGCAATAGAAGCTGCACAGGCTACATTACCATAAAAAAAGATAAGTAAGAAACTCTTACTTATCTTCTAAAAATTTTACTTCTTCTTTCTTCTCTTCACTATTTATATTAGAAGTTTTTGGAACTTCAAACTCATAAAGTTTTTCAAGTTTTATCAAATAAGCATGACCTAAATAAATTATATAAAATACTGCTGTGAAAAGAGTGATAAAAGGTATCATAGATACTAAGTATAAAAATAGTGTTCTTCCTCTAAAAGCATTTGCTTCTTTTTTGTAAATCTTTTCATACTCTTCTTCACTTAAAAGAGTTGAAGCTACATCATGATTTAAAAGCTTGTGAAAGAAATAGTATAAAGGCAATGCAAAAGCTATAACATTTAATACAGGTATAAAATACACAGGAATTAAAAGTATAAATAAAAGGATCATCATAAATGAACTTTTTATTAAAACCCACAAGGGAGATAAAAGAGAACCATGTCCATGTAAAGTTATATGACTGTAGTGTCTTTTATGCACTATTCCTAAGATCATTGGAGTTAAAAATCCTATAACTACTAAAGTTAAAATAACTGATGCTTGTAATACAATAATTGAACCAATTGTATAAAGTAAAAAACCTGCTATCCATGAAGTAAATGAATACTTAAATAAAAACACAACTAAATAAGTAGCCCATACAAAATAAAATGGTGCATTTTCATCAACTACAACTTCTTGTCCATTTTGAGAAGCTTCAGCTGCTTGTTGTAGCGCTGCTATACCAAAGTCAGCTGCTGCAAAAAACAGTGAATATATTAGTATCATAGTAACGATTAATGGTACTAATGCAATTCTTAACATCTTTGATGTTAAAAAATCTTTCAAACTTCGAGATAATATATCTATTTCTGTCAAATCAAACCTTTTAATAATTTTTAGGATTATAGCTTAGTTTTACTTATCAAACCTAAGTCTATATTCACACTTTTGGCAAAGCTCTTCTATTACCTTACCTTCTTTAAAACCTTTTTGAATAGCTTTTACTCTTTTTGAGTTTAATATATCTTTTATTTGTGTATCATTTGTATTTCCAAGATTTACACAGGCATTTTGATCTAAACAACATGGTATTACATCACCTGATGAAAGTATTCCAAAATGAGAATCTAAACCATAACAAAAACCTTCATTTGATACAAACTTATTTTCTAAACTAGGCCAGTTAAAATACTCATCAAAATTAAAAAATAGCTTTCTGTCTATTCTTATATTTTTAGGTTTATTTTTATATACCTCATCAAGTAATATATCTGTATTAAAACTTTTATTTATTTTTTCAAATACTTTTTGATTAAACTGCTTTGCACTTTTTTGTTCATCTAAATTCCAAATTCTAAGATTTATAAAATACTCATGTTTTTTATCTTGTGCATATTTTATAAAACTAATAATTGGGTCTAAGTACTCATCTAAACTCTTTTTATGTGAATTTGCATTGTAAGAATTAATTGAAAAATTAATCTGTCTTATTGCTTTATGCATTAAAGTATCAAAATGTTTTTCATTTAAATTATTTGCAGTTGTAGTAATATTTACTTCTAAATCATTTTTTAAACTAATATCTAAATATTTACCTAAATTTGATAGAACTAAAGGATCTCCTACTACATGATAAGCTAACTGTTTTGTATAATCTTTAAGTTGTGAGTTTATATCTTCAAAATGCTCTAAACTCATAGTCTCATTTGGCTTTATTTTTGGAGGGCAAAATGTACACTTTAGATTACAAATATTTGTAATTTCTATATGAACTTTTTTAAACTTTTTTATTTTATAGCCTTTTTTAAATTTTAGCAATTGTATCAAATAGTTCATAAAATAAAGGCTCTTAAAGCCTTAAGTAATAGTAGTTTAATTATAATTCATTTTAAGTTCAAAACAAAGGTTTAATAATGGAAATGATTTTAAATGAAGATGATATAGTTGTAGGAGCACAGTTTGATGGTGGAACTATTCAAGACTATGTAGATGATAAAAAAACTTATGGACTAATCAGAATAGAAAACTCAACTGCAAACTGGTTTTTATTTAACAAAAATGAGAGTGATGAAGATATTCAAAAACTATATAAAGAAGTTATTAAACAAGATCATTTTATTCATGATGACTTTGGAGAAGAGATAGTTATATTTAATAAACTTGGTTCAAAAGACTTTAAAGATTTTAAAGAAAAAATTGACGAATACTTAAACGATGAAATGGGTAGTATTTTTTAATACTACTCAATAAATACTTTTCTATATACCTTATCAAAATTTTGTATATCATCAGGATGAAAAGCGCTATCTCTTTCTTCATTCCAATATAGAAGCTTATGCCTCAAACTCTTTTTATGTAAAAACTTCACATAATATGCTGTTGCTAAAATTTCTTTTGTATTATTATCTATAAATCTATATTTATATTCATCATACATACTTGGTAACAGACTTCTTACCTTTTCTACTTTTATTTCAAACCTAGCTTTTACTGATTTATCTTTTGATTCGTCACTGTATTCATTGCCATTTAAAAAAAGTCTGATTTTTTTATACTTATATCTTTTAAATTTATATTCAAGCAAAGGTATATCAATAAACTTTTCCACATAATTTTCATGAGCTATTGAAATAGCTTGCTTTGAACTTGATGTTAAATTTGCTAGTTGTTTTATATCATAACCATAAACTTTTATTGTGGATAAACTCTCAATTCTTCCATACTCATTTTTAGATGCTTTTTTTAAAAAAGTACTATTATAAGAAGTTAAAGTATAAAACTTTTTTATAGCATATTTTAAAAATATATCATTATAAAAAATACTTAATGACAAAACTACACATACTAAAAAAAATAGTTTCGATCTAAATATTTTAAATAATAAAAAACTTACAAATATACAGAATGATATATAAGATAAGTTTGCAGATATAAACAAAAAATTCTCTGGTATTACCAACTCAAAAGACGCAGGCATTAAATCCCTACTTTAAGAGATATGGTAAATCTCTTTTAAGACTTTCTAATAAGTCTTCATTCAAAAAAAACTTACACTCTTCTTTTTCAATATTTTTATGACAATAAGCACATACATACCTATTTCTTTTTATTACTTCAATACTTTGTTCTAAGTTTACTTGATTTTCTTCATTTGATTGATAAAAGTCATACATTTCTTTAATCTCATCTTCTATCTCATCTTTTATAAAAACAATGCTCTCTTCCATAAACTCTATTACATTTTCATTATTATTTTCAATATTTAAAAAAGCATCTTTTACATCTGAAAATCTCATATCAAACTTTGCACCAACTAATAATAATTCTTTTAAATTATCTAACTCATTTTTCTGGAAATAATACTGTAAAAGTAAATTTAAATAGTGTTCTTGAACATCACTATCGTAGTCTTCTATATATTCAAATACTAAATTTGCATCTTTTATTTTTTCATTATTTATAAGCTCATTGTGTAAAACACCTATTTGCGCGATTATCTCATGTAATCTATCACTCATTATTATTCCTATATTTAAGTTGCCCAATTATATCTAATAGAACATTGTATTTTCCTATAAGTATTTGTAACAATAATGTTACTTTATTATACTTTTAATCAAATTAATAATTTTAAATTATAATTCTCATTTTTAAAATAAACTTTATAATATATAATTATAATATTAAGAAACAAGGAAGAATTATGAAACTACTTAATAAACTGATTTTATCTATATTTATTACGCTTTTTTGTCTAAACAATTTAAGCGCAAAAGAAATAAATGATAAAGTAGCATTAAACGGAATAAAAGAAGCAAAAAGTGTTTTTCTAATTGACTTTACAAATGTAAGAAAAACTGCTTTTTATTTAAATATCATTGAAGGAACTCATAAAGGTTTACTAAATCAAGGAGTTAAACCTAAAATGGTTTTAGTTTTTATTGGAGAGACGGTTAAGTTTCTAAGTACAAAACAAGATGAAGCTTTTGAAATGGAAAATGAAGAGCATTTAGAATCAATTCAAAATTCTATAAAAAGATTAGCTAAATTAGGTGTAAGAATGGAAGTTTGTGCAGTTGCAACAAAAGTATTTAAAATACCTAATAAAACAATCCCTAAAGAGATGGATATAATAGCAGATGGATTTATTTCACTTATTGGTTGGCAAACACAAGACTATAAATTAGTTCCAATTTTTTAAAATTGGAACTAAATTACATCTACATCTTTTACATCAATACCTGATAGTTTTTCCATCTTAGTTTCAACTATATCTAAGAAATCAGCTTTATTTTTTTCATCCATGTTATTTTCTAACATTTCAGTAATATATTTTATACCATTTGCATTGATTTTTTTTGCACTTGCTAAATAGTGAACAAATGCTATCATTTTAACATCATTAATTGAGTAAAGTTTTTTACCATCTATCTTTTTAGGAAGTAGTCCTTTATCTTCATACATTTTAAGAGTTCTTACTTTTGCCGTTAAAAGTTCTGCAATACTACTTAGAGGTAAAATATCTTTATCATTGTTTAATAGTGCCAAAACTGTCCTTTAATTTTTTGTCAAATTATACAATTATTTCCATAATTATATTCTAAATCTTCTATTTATTTCGATTTTTGTTAAATAAGCTATAATACATAATTATTATAAAAACTAGAAGGATGCACATGAGAAAAATTGCAGTTTTATTACTACTTATTAGCACTATACTAATAGCTCAATCGAAAACTGAACCTGTTAAAAAAGAAAAAATTGATGAAAAAATTAGCTCTTTAAAAAAGCCTCTTTATAATCCATTTGTAGAAAACTACATATTAAATGAAATAAAGCAGTTAAGAGAGGAAAATAGAGACTTAAAAATTGACTTACATAAGACTTTAGCAAAAAAAGAAGTTGATATATCAACAAACGTGATAAATTATGCAACATCAACTATAAATAATATGTTTTATATCATTGCAGCAGCCAGTTCTATTTTAGTGATAATTGGTTGGTCTTCAATTAGAGACATTAATGAGAAAGTTAAACATATGATTGATGAAAAAACCTCAAAAACAATCCTTGAATATGATGAAAGAATGTCGATGTTTGAAAAAGATTTAGCTAAAAGAGCTAAACAAGTAAAACAAAATGAACAAGAAATAGAAATAATGAATGCAATCCACTCATTATGGCTTAGAGCTTCACAAGAAACAACTCCAAGTGGTAAGATTGAGATTTATGATGAGATTCTAAAAATAAGACCAGATGAAGCTGAAGCCCTAACTTATAAAGCTGATGCAACACTTGACTTAGGAGAAGCAAATTGGTCATTAAGTCTTACTAACCAAGCTTTAGAAATAGATAGTGATTATCCAAATGCTTTCTATCAAAGAGCTAAAGTATATGCTGTACTAGGACAAGAAGACAATGCTATTGCAGACTTGGAAAAAGCTATTGAATTAAATGAAGAGTATATTTATAAAATAGAAACAGAAGAAGAATTTGCTGAACTTGCAAATCATGAAGATGTAAAAAAAATACTAGAAAAAAAGTAGAGGTATCTTAAAAGGTGTATAATTACACCTTTTATTTTAGCTCTTATTTTACTTCTAAAACTCTTTTTGAGCTTCTACAATATCTTTAAGTTCGTAAATCTTTTAAATAAAGTGTTCTTAAATCTAAATTTACTATCGCACCGCCAATAGCACCTGAAATTGCATATTTTCCTTTTGCTTTTGAGATTACAGCATTCATTGATTTTGAAATATTATTCATACTACTCTTTGGATTTTGATTTTATATAGAAATTTAAAAGGATAAGTTTATTTAAACAAGGGGATAACCCTTGTTTGTAGATGTTTTATTTTGAGGCTTTTGCCTGAGCAACCCAAGAATCAACTTGTTTTGCATTTTGTTGTAACCATAGTTTAACGTGTCTTTTAACATCTTTTTCTTTATTTTGACCATTTGCCATTAGCATATTTTGACCTGAAATATCATTTACACTTATATTAATAATTTCAAATAGTTTTGAGATATCTTTGTGCTCTTTAACATTTGCACTAGCAACAATTTTTTGATTATTTACATTAAATCCATAATCTGCACCATTTGATAATTTTGTAGAATCTGTATTAGGATTTGCACTATGTGTTACTTGTAAGAAAGTTACATCTTTCCCTGGAACTAACTTACCAGAAACCCAGTATGGAGTCCATGTATAATAAAGAACTGGTTTACCAGTTTTATAGTTTGCAATAGTATCAGCAATAAGTGCTGAGTATTCACCTTGATTGTGTTCAACAGTATCTCTTAATCCATATTCATCTAACTGATGTTCAATAACCTTTTCACATCCCCAACCTGCATTACATCCAGTTAAATCAGCTTTTCCATTTCCATTTAAATCAAATAGTTTTGCGATTTCTGGCTTTTTTAAGTCATTATAGTATTTGATACCATATTTATCAGCAGTCTTTTTATCAACTAAATAACCTTGTGCACAATTAGCAACAAAATTTGTATCAAACTTTTTAACTTTATCTTCAACAGCTTTTAGTTTACTATCATGTAAAGGAAACCAAGCAGAAGCTAAGAAATAAACACTATCACCTTTTGAATTATTTGCTATTTCTTGATATGCAATATCATAGTTTATATCATTTGTTGTTGTAACTTCATGACCCATTTTTTCTAATACAGCAGAAACAATTTCCATTTGAAATGCTTCCTCTGCAATATTTGTTTTAACAGCAGTTACCTTTGCTGCAAATAGTGATGATGCTACAACTGCTGAAGTAACACCTGCTAATAATAATTTCTTTAAACTCATAATCTCTCCTTATTTTTTAGTTAGTTTATACACAAAACCAATTGGTCCTTTTTCAAACCATCTAGTTTTATCACTTTTATCTTTTTGTCCCATAGATTGAGTTAATCTATCTAAAACTACCGCAAGTAGAACAATACCTAAACCACCAACTGCAGCAAGACCAATATCAAGTCTACCAATACCTCTTAATACCATTTGACCTAAACCACCAACTGCAATCATAGAGGCAATTACAACCATTGATAATGCAAGCATTAATGTTTGATTTATCCCTGCCATAATTGTAGGCATTGCAACTGGAATTTGAACTTTCCATAACATTTGTTTACTACTAGCACCAAAAGATCTAGATGCTTCGATTAAATCCTCTGGTACTTGTCTAATACCTAAATTTGTAAGTCTAATTAATGGTGGTAATGCAAAAATAATTGTAACAATAACACCAGGAACATTACCAATACCAAATAGCATTACAATTGGAATTAAATAAACAAATGCAGGAGTTGTTTGCATAGCATCTAAGACTGGTCTTAAAAACTTATCAACATTATCACTTCTAGCACTCCAAATACCCAAAGGAAGACCTATAATTATGGAGAACAGTACAGCTGTTAATACAAGAGCTAAGGTAATCATTGATTCTTCCCATGCTCCAATAAATCCAATAACTAAAAATGAAACTAAAGTACCAAGAGCAAGTTTTTTAGTAGAAAACTGCAGTGCTAATAAAACAAAAAATATAATCACTACATAAGGATTTAAAAATAATAAAAAAGCTTCAATTGATTTTAAAACAATATCAATAGGAGCTTTTGCTGCTAAAAAAACCTCTCTAAAGTTTTCTACTAACCAATCAATACCTTTATTTGTCCAATCATCAAAAGGAATTATTGCATTTTCAAAAGGGTTTAAAATATCGAACTTTGGTGTTTCTTCTATAGGAGCATTTGCAACTTCTTGCGTCCAGTTTACACTTGATTCTTTGTTCTCTTGTGCAGTTGAAGCATTTCCCCATGGATCACTACTCATTTTCTACTCCTTCATCAAATACTTTTAACAATCTACTTTTCGAGATTGTTCCTTTATACTTTCCATTTTTATCAATTACTGCTGTTGGGTAGTTATGCTCTGCTACTTTTGCAATAAAATCAGATATTGGCATATCTTCATCAATAGCTTTTTCATCAATAACAGCATCATGAATAGTTCCACCAGCTGCTTTTTGTTCTTTTAAAGAATCTAAAGTTAATATACCTATGTATTTCCCACTTTTTTCTACAAAATATGCATAATCTTCATCAAAGTCTGATATATATTGAAGTGCTGATTTAATACCACTACTTTCTTTATTAATAATAGTTGGTCTAATTTTTTTAGCTATATGAGAAGCATTTAATACAGATGTTACATCAACACCTTTAAAGAATGATTTTACATAATCATTTGCAGGGTTATTTATAATATCTTCTGGAGTTCCTATTTGAACAACCTCACCATTTTGCATAATAGCGATTCTATCTCCAATTCTAATTGCTTCATCTAAGTCATGAGAAATAAATACAATAGTTCTTTTTTCTTCTTCTTGTAAAACTAAAAGTTCATCTTGCATTTCTGTTCTAATTAATGGATCAAGAGCTGAAAAAGCTTCATCCATCAACATAATTTCTGGGTCATTAGCTAAAGCTCTTGCAAGTCCAACTCTTTGTTGCATACCACCACTTAATTCATCAGGGTAAGAAAACTCATGCTGTGATAGACCAACTTGAGCTAATGCTTTTCTTGCTTTTTCATATCTTTGATTTTTAGTAACACCACTTAATTCTAAACCAAATGAAACATTATCAATAATATTCATATGAGGCATTAATGCAAATGACTGAAATACCATAGAGATTTTCTCTCTTCTAATATCTATAAGTTCTTTATCACTTAAATTCGTAACATCAGTATCGTCAATTAAAATTTGCCCAGAAGTAGGTTCTATTAACCTATTAAGAAGTCTTACTAAAGTAGATTTACCAGAACCAGATAGTCCCATGATTACAAAAATTTCACCTTCGTTTATTTCAAAACTAGCATCTTGAACACCGATAGTCATACCAGTTTTATCAAAGATCTCTTCTTTTGAAACACCATTTTCTAATAGTTTTAAAGCTTTTTTTGGATTATCTCCAAAAACTTTAAAAACATTTTTTACTGTTAATTTTTTCTTTTTATTTGTGTTAATACCTAAACTCCATTCATATTAAATGTAATATATCTACATTCATTATGTATTATTTTAACTTAATAAAGTCTGAAATAAATACATAATATGTATATTTATTATCACACAAGAAGAATAATAGTATTAATACTTTTCTATATAATTTTAATATAATATGATTTTAAAGACATATAACTTTTCCCTTTAAGTAACTTTTCAATATTAATTGGTCAAGACAACTTACAAAAATTCGGTTTAGATATATTATTATAAATGCTTTACTTGTATTTGTTATTGGAACACTTATATCACCTAAAGAGGGTTAAAGAAATACTAGATGGAGCGAAATGCTAGTCAATAAATAACTTTGATTGCTAATTCATGTTAGCAGCTAATATCTTTGTAATATTCTGTTTACTATTAATCTTTTTACCTGTAGGAAAACTAAGAATTGGTGAGAAAGATGCAAAACCTGAATTTTCAACATTTTCAACATTTTCAACATTTTCTGCTTTTCGCTGCTAGTATAGGAATTGGCCTTATGTATTGGTCTATAACAGAATCTGTTGCTTACTATACATATTTTAAATGTTGAAGCAAACACTCTTCAAGAATAAGAATTAGCAGTGGATGCTATGATGTACCACTGGTGATTACACCCTTGGGCCATTTATGCAGTAGTTGGTTTATTTATAATTATTGTGGGACCAACATTAGATATTTTACTTGGAGTTGGAACTACATTAGGAAATTATGCTTCTAATATTATTGATTTAAGTAATTTTGTTGATAAAGAAGATGATAAATACCCATAGTTGAACTATTTTTTTTATTGGGCTTGGTGGATTACATGGTCTCCATTTGTTGGAATGTTTATTGCAAGAGTATCAAAAAGAAGAACTGTAAGAGAGTTTATAATAGCTGTACTTTTTGTACCTATGATTGTAACTGCAATTTGGATGAGTACTTTTGGACTTACAGCCTTAGATCAAGTAATCACTGAAATAGGAGCACTGGCAAATGGTATTTCTGACAAATCATTAGCTATCTTTCAAATGCTTAAAAATATACCTTTTGTATCAATCACATCTTTTGTGGCTATTTCTTTAGTTGCTGTCTTCTTTATAACATCTTCTAACTTCGGGTTCATTAGTTATTAATAGTATCACAGCTGGTGGAACAGTAGATGCTCCTATTGTACAAAGAGTATTTTAGGCACTAATTGAAGGATTAGCTGCTATTGTCTACTTTATATTGGTGGAAAAGAAGCCATAAAAGTACTTTAAGCTGCTTCTATTACAACCGACAATAATAATTCTAATAATGTGTTATAGCTTATATAAAGGCTTAACTGCGGAACTTAAATTAACTAAGTAATAGCTTTTTGCTATTACTTATAAATCTTTTGTATAATTGAATATCAATTTAATTAAAGATTTTTATTTTTTTCAAGAAAATCTTCTAATATTTTATTGTGGTCAAAAACCATTTTATCAAATGGTAATTCATCTAAAGAAAAGATATAAACCTCTTTTGCATCATCACAAGCTTTAGGAGTTCCTACTGCACTACAAATGTACGCAATAGATGCTGTGTGAAATCTTGGGTCTCTATTTGGATCAGAATAAACACCTAATAATGATTCAATTTTTACATCTAAATTAGTCTCTTCTTTCATTTCCCTAACTAAAGCATTTTCAACACTCTCACCAATATCAACAAAACCACCAGGAATTGCAACACCATGAGGAGTATTAAGTCTTTCAATAAGTACAATACCTTTAAAATTTTTATTATTATCGTATAATTTGATTATTCCATCAACACTTAAATGGGGAGTTTTTATCATTATTAGACCTTAGTTTTTCATATTATACTAAATTATCTACAATAAGTTTAGCTAAAGAAGTAAAATATTTATCAATGTCTTCAGAAAAGATTATAATAATAAATGTAAGCAATATAAAATTAAATATATATGCCATTTATAAACCTTTTAT
>JBLWVX010000012.1:0-73307 GCA_048268245.1 Arcobacteraceae bacterium | reverse complement strand
GATTATGTTTTATGAATAAAGAATATAATGTAACCTTCATATCTGATTTAAAAAAAATTCATAAATCTATATCTTTTGACAATATAGAATATTTAGAGTCAACAGACTTAATAAAAAAAACTATTAATAATGCTATATTAACTATTGAAGTCAACCATAAACATTCATTTATAAAATCCTTAATAGACGAAAATCTATTATTTCTAAAAAACAATAATATTATATATAATTTTTTAAGAGAAAGTGGTTATTAATTATGTTTAAAGATTTTCTAATTGATTCAGGTTATCCAGAAAAAATGCTTGAGACTGTTTTAAAAAACAAATCTGATTACATTTACAGGTTCAGATTTAAAGGAAAATGGCAATATGCACCTAGATGGGAATTAAAAATTCTTCAAAAAATTCTAAAAGAGTACTTGCAAAAAAAATATTTAAATGATTATTTTTCAGATAATGCAACTGCCTATATTAAAAATAAAAATATATCTTATAATTTAGAAAGACACCAAGGAAATAATTACTTTTTTACTTCTGATTTTAAAAATTTTTTCCCTTCAATTTGTAAAACTGAATGTATTAATGTTATAAAAAACAATTTCCCACAAGAAAATATAACACTAATTTCCAATATTTTATTTTATAAAAATCAACTTCAATTTGGATTTCCAACTTCTCCTATAGTATCAAATATTTTTATGAAAGAATTTGATATAAAGTTATATAGTAAGTTAAAAGAACAGTTCAAAAACATAAATATTCAATACACTAGATACTCAGATGATATTACTATTTCTGCCAAGTATGCTATGGATAAACAATTAATAAAAAAAACCATAAATGATTTAGTTACTAGTGAATATCCCTTTTTAAAAATTAATAAGCAAAAAACAAGATATTTTGAAAAGTACTCAAAAAGACCTTATATAACAGGTCTAATACCTTTAAAAGATAGAACATCAGTTGGAAAGAAAAAGCTTAATAAATTAAGGCTTAATATTTATCTATTAATTAATAATATAGAGGTTAAAAATAAAAACTATTTTAAAAAAAGCATACAGTTAAAGTCATATTTATCTTATCTTTACCTAGTTGATTTACACAACTATCTAAGGTTAAAAGATTATTTTAAAATAAAATATGAAAATGAAAAAATAAATGAAATCTTTCCTAAATAGTAAATTTTGTTAAAGTTCAAGGCCAGAGGAGAAATTGGAATGGGAGCATACTATAGTATGTGACTATTTCAATTTCGACGATAACGCCGAAATTTAGCAAAAGTTACTATTTTTTACCCAGTGATTTTCCGGCTAAGTACCCACTCGCCCATGCAAAATGTAAATTAAAACCACCCCTATTTCCTACTATATCTAGTACCTCTCCTGCGAAGTATAGGTTTTTACATTTTTTACTTTCATATGTTTTTGGGTCTACCTCATCAGTTCGAACCCCTCCTCCACTTGCTTCTGCATGTTTGAAGCCTTGAGTATCTGTGATTTTGAATCGCCAGTTTATTAGGTTATTTACTATTGCTCTTATTTGTTTTGCATTTATATCTTTTGCTAGGGTTTCTGTTGGGATTTTACAGTTTTCTAAGATTATTGGAGCTAGTTTATTTGAGATTAGTCCTGTTAGCAAAAGTGAGGCTTTTTGATTTGGTAAAGATTTTAATAAGCTCTCAATAGAAGCTAAAAGCTCATTTCTATTTATAGTTGGGAAAAGGTTTATTGCTATTTGTACATCTTGATATAGTTTTAGTGGATATACTGCGTATTGAGATATATCTAAAATAGCAAAACCTGATACTCCGTATTTTGTAAAAAGCACATCTCCTATTATAGAAGCTTCTTTGTTCCCATCTATATAAAGTGTAACTTCTGATTCTTTTTTTACACCTTGAAGTCTGCTTTTTTGCACATAGTCTGTATGAAGTCCTACAAGTGAAGGATATGTTAGATTTGAAGAGTGTCCAAACTTTGAAGCAAAGTCTATTCCCTTTTCAGTTGCATTTAGTTGTGGAGCTGCTGCAAGACCACAGCTGATAACTACCTTGTCATAATCTTTATAGTTTTTATCTTCTGTTTTTAGTTCAAACTTATCATTTTGTTTTTCTATATCTTCTACTTTTACACCTAAGTTTAGGTTTATACCAAATGAAACACATGTGCTTTCTAGTAGGTTCACTACTGATTTTGCTTCATTTGATAAAGGATACACTTTACAAGTCTCTTTTATATCAAGTAAAAGCCCTATACTTTTACAAAACTTTTCAAAGTCAGCAAAAGTAAACTGCTTTAGTGCATCTTTTACAAAAGAGGGATTCTCACCAATATAGTTATTATATGTGATATTTGAGTTTGAGATATTACATCTTCCATTTCCTGAGGCTAGTATCTTCTTTCCTATACCTTTGTTTATATCAAATATATCTATTGACAAGTCTTTATTTAATCTCTTTGCAGTAATACCTGCCATAATACCAGCAGCTCCTGCTCCAATAATAGCTATTTTCAAAATCTATCCTCTTTTTATTTCTTGATGGAATTATACTTTATATATGATGACAGCAAGGTTTAGTAAAATACTGCTAGCCAAATAGTTGGTTTAGTAGTATCTGTATACTTAACTCTATGTTTTACATGAGCTTTTATATCTATGTAATCATTTTTATTTAGTTTTACTTCTTTTATTTTATCTTCTTCTTTGAACTCTAAAATAGCTTCACCCTCAAGTATTAATACAAACTCATTTTCATCTTGGTCATACCAAAAATCTTTTGGGCTTGTTTGACCAGTTGATACTATACGCTCGATTCTTACATTTTTATTCTTTAGTAAATCACTAAAGATTTCTTCTTTGACATTTAAATTTATATCATCTAAAATAGAGTGTTTTTCCATATATGACCCCTTTTATTTAGTATAGATTATACCATTTTTTTGTAATAATATAGAGTTTTTATTCCATACTAAAGTAAT
The DNA here is from genome assembly GCA_048268245.1 of Arcobacteraceae bacterium. Lineage (GTDB taxonomy): Bacteria > Campylobacterota > Campylobacteria > Campylobacterales > Arcobacteraceae > Arcobacter_B. Next base: position 70,330 of record JBLWVX010000012.1, on the reverse strand, counting down.
CAACTTTACTTTTTTACACCTTTTTTTAAAATTTTTTCCTATTTTGTTTATTTTTTTACTCAAGATTACTTTTAACTTGTTACAATAGTATTGTAAGTACTATAGTATAGTACTTTAGTTATATGTTCAAGATTAGTATTTTTTGGTACAAATTAGCTCAAAAATTCTAAATAATAGTAATTTAGTAAAGAATATCAAGTTAATTATGATTAAATCACTTGACATTAACTTTAAAATATATTACAATTTCGACATAGGAACATAAAGAAAGAAGAAAAAATATAAAGGATACAAAATGCATAAAGAAACGATTGCAGTACATGGAGGCTACAACAATAAAGAGGGTTGGGGTACTATGTCTGTACCGATTGCTCAAACAACTGCGTACGCATTTAGAGATGCTGAGCATGCTGCAAACTTATTTGCATTAAAAGAGTTAGGTTCAATCTATACTAGATTAACAAATCCTACTACTGATATATTAGAGCAAAGACTTGCTCAACTTGAAGGTGGAGCTGGAGCTATTTGTGTATCTAGTGGTCAAGCTGCTATTTTCTACGCTATTTCAAACGTAGCAGAAGCAGGTGATAATATCCTTATCTCTGATAAATTATATGGTGGAGCTGTTACACTTTTAACTCACACTATTAAAAGATTTGGAATTACTGCAAAAGTATTTAAAAGTGCAGATGCTTCAAATTTAGAAGAGCAAATTGATGATAAGACAAAAGCAATTTTCTTTGAATCTTTATCAAACCCACAAATTGCAATTGCAGATGTGGAAAAAATCGTAGAGATTGGTAAAAGAAATGGAGTTTTAACTATTTGTGATAACACAGTAGCAAGTCCAGCTTTATTTAATCCAATCAAATGGGGAGTTGATGTAGTAGTTCACTCAACATCAAAATTCATAAATGGTCAAGGTACTGCTGTTGGTGGTGCTATTATTGAAAGAGATGGTTTAGCAGATTTCTTTAAAGCAAATCCTAAAAGATACTATCACTTTGTAGAGCCAGATGCAAGTTACCATGGCTTAGTTTATACTGATGTACCATTACCAAACTTTTGTTTAAGAATTAGATTAGCATTACTAAGAGATATTGGAGCTTGTCAATCTCCAAATACATCTTGGTTACTATTGCAAACTATTGAGACTTTAGATATTAGAATGGAAAAACACTCTAAAAACTCTTTAGAAGTGGCTAAGTTCTTAGAATCTCATCCAAAAGTTAAATCAGTTAACTACCCTGGATTAGAATCAAGTCCATACTACGATAAAGCACAAAAGTACTTTGAAGGTGGGAAAGCTTCTGGTCTTATCTCTTTTGAAGCTGAATCTTATGAAGCAGCAAAACAAGTGATTGATAGTACTAAACTGTTTAGCGTTGTTGTAAATATTGGTGATTCAAAATCACTAATTGTTCAGCCTGCTTCAACAACTCACTCTCAGTTAAGCCCTGAAGAGTTAGAAAAAGCTGGTGTAAACCCTACTACGGTTAGATTATCAATTGGTTTAGAAAATCCTGCTGATTTAATTGAAGATTTAAATCAAGCATTAAATTAAGAGAGAAATAAAATGCCGTTAATATCCACAAAAGGTGTATATGGTCTTACGGCCATGTACGAACTAAGCAAGCATGACAAAGAGACTCCTATGCAAATCAAGGAAATCTCTTCAAATGCTAACATTCCTCAAAACTACTTAGAGCAACTTCTAAGTAAATTAAGAAGAGCCGAACTTGTAAAGAGTATTAGAGGTGCTAAGGGTGGATATATCCTAGCTCATAATGCTGAAGATATCAAAGTTGTTGATATTTTAATAGCATTAGAGGATGATTTAAAGATTGTTGATGCTAAAGCTTCAAATCCAATTTTGAATATCTTTTTTGATGATTCGAAGCAAAGCATGAAAAAAATATTTGATGTGACTCTAGCTGGTCTAGATGATTATCAAGATAAATACAATGAATTTTTACATTATAGTATATAAAGGAAATAAATTATGAATTACGCTGAAAATTTAACACAATTAATTGGAAACACTCCATTAGTAAAATTACAAGGTTCTAGTAACAAAAGTGGTGCTACAGTATTAGGTAAATGTGAGTTTATGAACCCTTCTCACTCTGTTAAAGATAGAATTGGTACAAACATGATTAACACAGCTTTAGAGCAAGGTTTAATCAACAAAGATACAACTGTAATTGAGCCAACATCAGGAAATACAGGTATTGCTTTAGCATCTGTTTGTGCAGCTTTAGGAATTAAATTAGTTCTTACTATGCCTTCATCAATGAGTATTGAAAGAAGAAGATTATTAAAAGCTTTAGGTGCTGATTTAGTATTAACAGAGCCTGAAAAAGGTATGAAAGGTGCTATTGATAAAGCAAGTGAATTAGCAGAGCAAACAGAAAACTCGTTCATTCCACAACAATTTAACAATGGTGCAAACCCAGAGATTCACAGACAAACAACTGCACAAGAAATCTTAAAAGATACAGATGGAAAAATTGATATTTTAGTTGCTGCTATTGGTACTGGTGGAACTATTACAGGTGTTGGTGAAGTATTAAAACAACATAACCCTGATATTAAAGTTGTAGCTGTTGAGCCTGAAGCATCACCTGTATTAAGTGGTGGTAAACCAGGTCCTCACAAAATTCAAGGTATTGGTGCAGGATTTGTTCCAGGTGTATTAAACACTGATGTATTTGATGAGATTATTACAGTTGGAAACGACACTGCTATTGAAACATCAAGAAAGCTAGCTCAAACAGAAGGTTTATTAATTGGTATTTCAGCGGGAGCTAACGTATACGCTGCAGACGTTGTTGCAAACAGACCTGAAAATAAAGGTAAAACAATTGTTACTATCCTTTGTGATACAGGTGAAAGATACTTAAGTTCAGGACTATATAACTATGACGAAGAGTAAAAACTCTTCGTTATTATATAGCCCTTTAATAAGAAAGGCAAAATAAATATGCATGAAAAACCTTATAGATCTATCGTAAAGACTATATCTTGGAGAACTCTAGGAACGCTTGATACAATCGTAATCTCTTATTTTGTTACTGGAAATCTTGGAATGGCAGCTTCAATTGGTTCAATTGAATTAGTTACAAAAATGGTTTTATATTACTTCCATGAAAGAGCATGGAATAAGATAAATCTAGGAAGAGTTAAACCAGCAGAGAATGATTATCAAATTTAGGTAAGGTATTTATGAGTAAAGAAATAGTAGATAGATTAAACAAAGATTTAGAAAATAAATCAACACAAGAAGTAATAGCTTTCTTTTTAGAAAACTATAAAGGTAAAGTTGCTCTAAGTTCTAGTTTAGCAGCAGAAGATCAAGCTGTAACAGACATAATGTTAAAACAAGACAAAGAAGCCAGAATTTTCACACTAGATACAGGAAGACTGCACCCAGAAACTTACGATGTAATGGATGCAACAAACCTAAAATACAATATTAAAATAGATGTATTTTTCCCAGATAGCCAAAAAGTTCAAGAGTTATATCAAGAACAAGGTGTAAATGGACATTTTGAAAGTATTGAGAAAAGAAAAAACTGTTGTGGAATTAGAAAAATTGAGCCCTTAAAAAGAGCACTAAAAGATTTAGATGTTTGGATTACAGGACTTAGAGCAGCTCAAAGTGTAACAAGAACAAATATGCCAGTAATTGAATGGGATGAAGCTTTTAAAGTTATCAAAGTAAATCCTATTATCAACTGGAGTGAAGAAGATGTATGGAACTACATCAAAGAGAACTCTGTTCCATACAACAAGTTACATGACCAAGGCTTCCCAAGTATTGGATGTGCACCATGTACTAGAGCCGTAAAAGAAGGTGAAGACATAAGAGCTGGAAGATGGTGGTGGGAGAACCCAGAACACAAAGAGTGTGGTTTACACAAGAAATAAAGGAATAAAATGGAAATAAGTAATGAGAGATTAACACATTTAAAACAGCTTGAAGCTGAGTCTATGCATATTATGAAAGAAGTTGTAGCAGAGTTTTCTAACCCTGGTATGCTTTATTCAGTAGGAAAAGACTCTTCTGTAATGCTACACATTTTACAAAAAGCATTCTACCCTGCTCCACCTCCATTACCTTTAATGCACGTGGATACAAAATGGAAATTCAAAGAAATGATTGAATTTAGAGATAGAAGAGCTAAAGAAGTGGGAATGGAGTTAATTGTTTACTCAAATCCTAAAGGTTTAGAGATGGATATCTCTCCATTTGAGCATGGAAGTTCATTACATACAGAAGTTATGAAAACTGAGGGTTTAAAAAATGCTTTAAATATCCAAAAGTTTGACGCTGTATTTGGTGGGGCTAGAAGAGATGAAGAGAAATCAAGAGCGAAAGAGAGAATTTACTCTTTTAGAGATAAAAACCACAGATGGGATCCAAAGAACCAAAGACCTGAATTATGGAATATTTATAATGGAAAGCATACACAAGGCGAGTCTATTAGAGTATTCCCATTATCAAACTGGACAGAACTTGATATTTGGCAATATATCTATTTAGAAAATATTGATATTCCTGATTTATACTTCTCAAAAGAAAGAGAAGTTGTAGAATACATGGGTACAAAAATCATGGTAGATGATGATAGAGTTCCAGAAGAATTAAGAAAAACAGCTAAAAAAGAAAAAGTAAGATTTAGAACACTTGGATGTTATCCATTAACTGGTGCTGTTGAGAGTGAAGCTACAACATTACCAGAGATTATTCAAGAGATGTTAACTTGTACTACATCTGAGAGACAAGGTAGACTAATAGATAGTGATGGTGACGCATCAATGGAGAAAAAGAAACAAGAAGGGTATTTTTAAGATGGCACATCAATCAGATTTAATTTCAAAGAATATTGAAGCATATTTAAAAGAGCATGAAAACAAAGAGATTTTAAGATTTATTACTTGTGGATCAGTTGATGATGGTAAATCAACACTAATTGGAAGACTATTATACGATTCAAAAATGATTTTTGAAGATCAATTAGCAAGTATAGAAAAAGATAGTAAAAAAGTTGGAACTACTGGTGATAAGATTGACTTAGCACTTTTAGTTGATGGTTTAGCATCTGAAAGAGAACAAGGTATTACTATTGATGTTGCTTATAGATTCTTCTCAACAGATAAGAGAAAGTTTATTATTGCAGATACTCCAGGTCATGAACAATACACAAGAAACATGGCAACAGGTGCTTCAACTGCTGATTTAGCAATTATCTTAGTTGATGCAAGACAAGGTATTTTAACTCAAACTAAAAGACACTCTTATATTGCATCTCAGTTAGGAATTAAAAACCTAATCGTTGCTATTAATAAGATGGACTTAGTTGACTTCTCAGAAGAAGTGTTTGAAGATATTAAAAAAGGTTACCAAGAAATTATTGAATATCTTCCACATAATGAAGATTTAAATATTCAATTTATTCCTATTTCTGCATTAGATGGAGATAATATCTTAACTAACTCTGAAAAGTCACCTTGGTATACAGGTAAGCCTTTAATGGAGTTATTAGATAGTACACCTATTAATAAAAAAGAGTCTGATTCATTTAGATTACCAGTTCAATATGTTATAAGACCTCACTTAAACTTTAGAGGATTCTCTGGAACAATTGCAAGTGGTTCAATTTCTGTTGGTGATGAGATTACTGTATTACCTTCAAGAAAAACATCTAAAGTTAAATCTATCGTATCAAATGATATTAAAGATTTAAGACCTATTGGAAAAGATGAGCAAGTTGAAACTATTGAGCATGCTTTTGCTCCAATGGCTACTACTATAACACTTGAAGATGAGATTGATATTTCAAGAGGTGATATGATTGTAAAATCACGAGATATACCTAAAGTATCAAATCACTTATCTGCAATGATTGTATGGATGGACGAGCAACCTTTAACTTTAAACCAGAATTATGTAATTAAAAGAGCAACTTCTGTTTTAAATGGTGCTGTTAACTCAATTGAGTTTAAAAAGAACATCAATACTTTTGAAGAAGTAGAAGCTGATAAATTAGAGTTAAATGATATTGCAAAATGTACTATTTCACTTGATAGAGACATTGCAGTTGACCCTTATCATGAAAATAGATATACTGGAAGTTTCATAATTATTGATAAATACACTAATGCTACAGTTGGTGCTGGTATGATTGTATCTTCTGTTGAAGGTTTTGCTCATTTAGAAGAAGAAACTAAAGAGTATACTCAAGCAGAAAAAGAATTAAATGAATTCATTAGAAGAAACTATCCAGAATGGAACTGTAAGGCCATCTAATGTCGAGGAACTTAGCTATGGATATAGAGCAAATAAAAAAAAATAAGGATGGATTAGATGTTATAAGTGACATCTATATCTATGCTGTTTTAGGTGAAAAAGCTAGCCCAGAAGACCTTATTAGGTTTAAATGGTATGGTATTCATAAACAAGAGGATACAGAAGACTACTTTAGACTTAAAGTGCCTCTACCTTTAGGACAATTAAACCTAGAACAATTAAATACATTGTTAACTATATCTAAGAAATTTGCTAAAGATAGTTTACTTTTTAATACTTATCAAAAAGTTGAATTTAAATGGCTAAGAATGCATAATCTACCTGAGATTTTTAATCTTCTACAAAATGTAGGATTAAAAACTATTTTTGAAGCAGGACATAATGTAAAAAATATAATTACATGTCCTGTAAATGGAATAGACAAAACACAAATAGCAGATGTAAGTAGTATTGCAGCTAAATTAAATGAAACATTTATAGGCAATAAAAACTTCTCTAACTTACCAAATGAATTAACAATTGCAGTAAGTGGTTATGCTCAAGGTTGTGCTTTAACATACACACCTGATATAAGCTTTAATGCAACAAAAAATGAAAAAGGTAAAGTTGTTTACTCACTTAGAGTTATAGGTGAGCATTTAGGATTTATTACATCTTCTCAAATTATCCCAACAGCAAGAGCTATTGCTAAAATCTATAAAGATTTTGGAATAAGAGATGAAATTGAAGATAGTACTTTTCAATACCTAGTTGGATCTTGGGGATTTAGTAAATTCTTTGATATTTTAGACTCATCAGTGACTTTTAGAATAAAAGATTTTGATATTGATGAAGAGTTCGTTGAAGGAAAAGCTCCAAGACTTGGAATCAATGAAAGTAAAATTGAAAATCAAAGTTATATTGGTTGTAAACTAAAAACTCTAGATATTGGTTCACAAAAAATAGAACAACTTATAAACTTACTTGAAAAATATGGAGCATCAAAAGTAAAACTTACACATAAAGCAAATGTAATAGTTTTAGATGCACCAACAGGCAAATCACAAGATTTTGCAAAAGATCTAGAAGCAATAGAATTTAATCCTTTCGTATAAGAGTCATATGAACGCTCTTATACGATACACAAGCAAACTCTTATGAAAAATAACTTAAAATTATAAAGCTAATAATCCTAACTAATTTAATGAGCAAAAATGACACGAGATATATTTAAACCTTTTTTTAATGAAAATACAAAAAAATTAGATTTTTTAAAATACAATACTATTGGAAAAAGCAAAAGTGAGTATTTTGATTATACTGCTTCAGGACTTGCTTTTAGACCTATTGAAAATAGAATAAGAGATGTTTTAGAAACTTATGCAAACACTCATTCTATGGAGTCTACAAATGCAAAAGCAACAACTTACTATTATGAACAAGCAAGAACTAACTTAGCTAAAAACCTTGATGTAAATGAAGAGTTTGCAATACTTCCAAGTGGCTGTGGAACTACTGCTGCAATTAAACATTTACAAGAACTACTGGGTCTTTATATTCCTCCTGCAACTAAAAAGAGATATAAAATAAAAGTAGATAAATCAAAATTACCTTTAGTTATAGTTGGACCTTATGAACATCACTCAAATGAAGTATCATTTAGAGAAGCTTTATGTGAAATAAAAAGGGTTAAACTTGATGATGAAGGTTTAATCGACATGAAACACTTAAAGAAGATTTTGAAGAAAAATAAAGGAAGAGAAATTATTGGTTCATTCTGTATTGCTTCAAATGTAACTGGTATTATTACTCCTTTTAAAAAAATCTCTAAACTTCTTAGAAAATATAATGCATTAGTATGTTTTGATGCAGCTGCAAGTTCGCCTTATATGAATGTACCATGTGAGCTTTATGATGCTATGTTTATGTCTCCACATAAACTTCTAGGAGGTCCTGGTTCATGTGGACTTCTAATAGTTAGAAAGTCTTTAATCAACACTAAACTATCCCCTACTTTTGCTGCAGGTGGAACTGTTGAATATGTAAATAAAGAAAGCCAAGTTTATCAAAAAAGTATCGAATTAAGAGAAGATGCAGGAACACCTGGAATTTTACAGTTTATTAGAGCTTCTTTAGCTTACCAACTAAGAAATGAAGTAGGTTTTGAATTTATAAATGAACAAAAAACAAAACTAAAAACACTATTTATAAGTGAGTTAAATAAACTTCCAAATTGTGAAATTTATGGAAATCAGCAAGAAGATAATATAGGTATTGTATCTTTTAATATAAATAGTATAGACCCTTATGAGCTGTGTGCAAAAATCTCTGCAACTGATGGTTTCCAAACAAGAGCAGGATGTTCATGTGCAGGACCTTATGGTCATGACCTATTAGGTATTAATGATGCAAATATTTCAAATAAACCAGGATGGCTTAGAATATCTATTCACTACACTCAAACAGAAGAAGAAATACTTAATTTAGTTAGTTGTATTTCAAAACAAAGTAAATAAAGAGCCTATTTTTATGGCTTCTTTATTTCTTTGGGATAAATTTTCTTATTTAATATAAATTTTATTTTTTGTTAAATATCTATTAATTTTTACTATATATAATTTCCCCATTAGTTTTATAATATTTATAACTGTTTTTTTATCAGTATTTACTTTCCAAACATACATAATAAAAAAACGTCTTATTGATAAACTTGCGTTTAAAGATAAGACAAAAAAGTATCTTAGCATATTTTTATATATTACATTTTTTGGGGTATGTATGTACCCAGTTGCTAGATACAACCCAGTTTTCCCTAACTGGCTATATTTCCTATTATCTTTACCTATTGGGGTGATTTTCCTTACATTTATCATAACAATTATTCATAAAATCATCTCATATGGTGTTAAAAAATGCCTAGATATTGGTACTATTTCACTTATAGTTGAAACAAATGCCAAAGCTATGCAAAATGCAAAAACTATTGAACTTAAGTTGTAGATATAAAAATCAAAAACCTTATAATATTGTCCAACTAAGTGATGCGCATATTGATAAAAAGTTTATTGCAATTCCTGTAAAAAGAGTAAACTCTTTAAATATAAAAGTACTTGAAAATGAATCAGTTTGTATAGGAGAAGAAAACAAAGGTTTCAATTTAGCTGGTGTTTATGATATTTTTGCTCATAAATATGGAAACTTTATACCTGATTTAGAAAACAAAAAAACTCTCCAACCATACTTTTATCCCATCAACCAAGATACCTAAATGATATTGATACAAAAGATATTGATTGGGCTCTTTGTGGACATACCCATATAAAATTATCTTAGAATAAAAAATAAACATATAGACTTTTATCTTTTTAATAATAATTGTTATATAATATATAACAATTTATAAAAAGGAATTATTATGAGTGGTAAAGAAATACTTCTAGATAACAACTCATTTATTGTTTCAGAAACAGATGAAAAGGGCTTTATAAAGTACGCAAATGATGAATTCTGTGAAATCAGTGAGTATTCACTTGATGAACTAATAGATAAACCTCACAATATTTTAAGACACCCTGATATGCCAAAAGCAGCTTTTGAAGACTTATGGAAAACTATCCAAAGTGGAAATATTTGGAAAGGTTTTGTAAAAAACAAAACTAAACTAGGAAATTATTACTGGGTTTATGCAACTATATACCCATTAGAATCAAGTGATGGCTCAAAAGGTTATATGTCATGTAGAAAAGTAGCTTCTAGAGATGAGATAGAAAAAGCTATAGAACTATATAAAACAATGAAATAAGGAAAAAGTAATGAACTTCTTAAAAAACTTATCAATCAAAAAAAAGTTATTAGTCTCTATAATAATTCCAATGCTTGCTATTTTAGTAATATCAACAATTTTACTTTTTCAAAGTTTTAGTAAATATAAAAACTATGATAAACTAGAAGTTCTAATGAATCTAAATGCAAGTATCTCTCACTTAGTGCATGAAACACAAAAAGAAAGAGGTGCAACTGCAGGGTTTATTGGAAGTAAAGGCTCTAAGTTTAAAAATATTCTTGCCAATCAAAGAGAACTTACAAATAAAAAACTAAATGAACTAAATAGCTTTATCTCATCAAATAACTTACATGCTATTTTGAATGAAGAAAATTCAAATAGATTAAAAAAAGTTCTAAATGAAATTGGAAAAGTTAATAATATCAGAAGTCAAGTTGATGGCTTCAACATTAGTTTAAAAAATGCCTTAGGATACTATACAAACCTAAACTCAATGTTTTTAAAGTATATTACATTAACTTCAAAACAATCCCTTGATAATAAAATAGTAATTGAATCTATGGCTTACTACTCATTTTTAGAATCAAAAGAAAGAGCTGGTATTGAAAGAGCTGTAGGGTCTGCTATATTTAGTGCAAATAAACTTCTTCCGGGACTTCAAGCAAGATTTATCACTCTTATAGCTCAACAAGATGCTGATATGTCTACATTTGAAACATTATCTGGAAAAGAAGCAGTAAATTTTAAAAATAGTACGATTCAAGGTGAATCATTAAAAGAAGTAGACAAATTAAGAAAACTAATTATTACAAATAACAATGGTCAAGGTAACTTTAATATTGATGCCACTCACTGGTTTCAAACAATAACTAAAAAAATCGATCTTCTTAAAAAAACAGATGACTATTTATCTGAGATGATAATAAAAGATACTATCATTAAAAAAGAAGAGGCTTTAAATAACTTTATTTTATTAACTGTATTTTTAGTAATTGTTATTTCTTTAACTCTTTTAATTATTTCATATAATATAAGAAGTATGATTGATTCAATTATGAAAATAAGATATGGTATTGAAGTATTCTTTGACTTTATGAATAGAAAAAGAAATACATTTGAGCATATCAGCGTTACATCAAAAGATGAATTAAATGAAATTTCTCAATTTATCAATAAAAACTTAGAAACATTAGAAAAAGAATTAGAGCAAGATATGAAGTGTGTTGGTGAAGCTATTTTAGTTTTAAATAAACTAGAGCAAGGAAGTTATCACAACCAAGTAATGTCAATGCCTGCAAATCCTCAAATTAGAACTTTTGCAAAAACAATTAATAAAATGCTTATAAATCAAGAAGCATTAATGAATAATATCTTAGATGAATTGAACAAATATACAAACTATGACTATTTATCAAAAATAGAAAATAAAGATATTCATGGAGAGACTAAAAAACTAATTGATGGTATTAATGCCTTAGGTGAAGCTATTACTTCGATGTTAAGAGAAAATAAAAATAATGGTGATATATTAAGCCAAAACTCACAAGAGCTTTCTTCAAATGTAGAGCACTTAAATAATTCTGCTTTATCACAAGCTGCATCTATTGAAGAGACAGCCGCATCTGTAGAAGAAACAACAGCTTCTATTAGAGAAATCTCTTCACAAGCTATAACAATGCAAGAGCTATCAAAAGAGACATTGACTTATGCAAATGAAGGTAAAAACCTAGCTAGTCAAACTCAAAAATCTATGGAAGAAATCAATAATGCAACACAAGAAATTAATGAAGCTATTACTATTATTGACCAAATTGCATTCCAAACAAATATTCTTTCATTAAATGCAGCCGTAGAAGCAGCAACAGCAGGTGAAGCAGGAAAAGGCTTCGCAGTGGTTGCCCAAGAAGTAAGAAACCTTGCAGGAAGAAGTGCAGAAGCAGCAAAAGATATAAAAGAACTTGTTGAAAAAGCTAATTTAAAAGCAAGTGAAGGTAAAAATAGTTCTGAAAAAATGATTGAAGGGTTTAGTAAACTTAATGAAAAAATAGAGAGTACTAGTGAAATTATCTCATCAGTAACAGACTCAACTCAAGAACAAAGTAGAACTATCTCACAAATTAATGAAGCCATTACAAAAATAGACCAATTAACTCAAGAAAATGCAAAAGTAGCTACAAATGCAAAAGAAATTGCTACAAAAACAAATCATATAGCCTTAGAAATTATAAAAAATACTGACAATAAAAAATTTAACTAAAAAGAGATATTCTCTTTTTAGTCACCTTTATTAATAAAATATAAAATTAAATAAATGTACAATGCATAACAAAAAAAATAACTTTAGGTCTAGAATGAAGCATTTCAATATTTTTTTAATTTTTATTATTTTTAATTTTTCACTACTAAATGCAAATGATTCAAAAAAAATTGTTTATATTAATGCTGATATGAAGATTCCTTTTTGGACTATTATGGCAAAAGGTATTCATAATGTTAGTCAAGAGCTTGACTATGACCTTAAGATATATGACTCACAAAATAGTGCAAAAATAGAATTAATGCATACTATTAAAGCTATAAAAAGTGGTGTTGATGGTATTATTGTTTCCCCTACTACTTCTTCTGCTTGTGTAACTATTTTGAAGCTTGCAAAAAAAGCCAATATTCCTGTAGTTATTGCCGATGTGGGAAGTGATAGTAATGATTATATATCTTATATCTCTTCAAGTAATAGATTAGGTGCTTATAATATTGGAAATACATTAGTTAAAGAAATGAAAAGAAGAGGCATTAATAATAAAAAAGTAGGAATTATTGCTATACCTCAAAAAAGATTAAATGGCCAGCAAAGAACTGCAGGTTTTATGGAAGCTTTAAATCAAAAAAATATTAAAGGTGCTGACATAAAACAGTTAGTTACTTGGAGTGATGAAGAAACTTATACATATACAAAAGAGTTAATAGATAGATTCCCTGAACTTGGTGCTATTTGGATACAAACTTCAAATATCTATAAAGGTGCAATTAAAGCCCTTAGGGATGCAAACAAAGACAAAGAGATACTACTTATTGCTTTTGATGCAGAACCAGAATTTATTGAATTAATAAAAGAAAATACTATAATAGCATCAGGAATGCAACAACCTTATCTTATGGGTCAAAAAGCAGCTATTTCTATGCATAAATACCTAAATAAACAAAACATAGTTAAAAATGTACAAATCCCTATATTAAATATAACAAAAAAAAATATAAAAGAAAAAAAAGATGAAATAAATCTAAATGTTTTAGGAATCGAAGATTAATGAGAAAATTTAAATTATCTTTATATTTTGCATTAGCTATAACTATTATTTCTACTGTAGTTTTAACTATGGCAATTAACTATACATATAGTTATATATATACAAAAGATAAAATAATCCATAATATGAAAAATGACTCTAGAACTACTATTTTATCTATTAAAGATAATATTAAAAATCTAATTTCTGCATATGCTATAAATGAATACAATACTTTAATATACAATGAATTAAGTAGAAAAGATATTTTAGCAATTATTATAAATGACTATAACATGGGAAAAATTCTAGGTGAAGAGTTTTTATCTAGTGGAAAAATTAAACAAGATGGTAAAATAACAGATTATGATCCTACAAACCTAAAGCATAATCAAAAACTTCAAGGTGCTTTCTACTCTGATACATATAAAATTATTTCATCATTTGGTACTGAAATAGGAACAATTAGTATTTATATTACTGATGAGGAAATGAATAAAGAGCTAAAAGAAATAATTATAGAAAATATTAAAAATACATTTATTCTTTCACTTTTTTTAATTTTATTTTTGTTTTTAACAATTAAAGCCTTTATACTAAAACCTATTTCAGATATTACAAAAACAGTAAGCATTGTAGATAAAGATGGTATTCCAACTAAACTTCTTGAAGATAATACCTTTATAGAGATTGATAACCTATCAAGTAGTATAAACAAAATGATTAACACAATTAAAAAATCTACAGATGTTTTAAAAGATGAACAAAATAAATTAGAGTATCTTCTACAAAATAGTCCAATTGCAGTAAGAATTGCAAAAAATAATAGTGAAGAAGTGGTTTTTGCAAATCATGCATATAAAAAAATAATAAAAAAAGACAATGATTTTAAAAAGCCTAAAAGCTATTATGAAAACAAAGAAGTATATCATCAAATTTTAGAAGAATTAAAAAACAATGAAACAATCTATAATAGACTTATTGTATTGAAGATCAATAATAAGAGAGTTTGGGCATTAGCTTCTTATATGAATATAGAATTTGATAATGAAAAAGCAATTATTGGTTGGTTCTATGATGTAACAAATGAAAAAAATAGTGAAAATAGACTATATGAAGCATTAGAACTACAAACAACAATCTTTGATAACTCTGGATATATGATAATTAGAACTGATAAAAAAGGTATTATTAAACAAATAAATAAAGAAGTAGAAAAGGTTACTGAATATACTCAAGAAGAGCTTATTGATAAACAAACACCACTAATTTTCCACTTAGAAAACGAACTTAATATGATGGCAAGAGAGTTTAGTAAAAAGTTAAGAGAAGAAATAGAACCTAATTTTAATATTTTTATTGCAAAATCTGTCCTAAGATATAGTGAGCTAGAATGGACTTACAAAACTAAAGATGGTAAACATATACCTATAAGTTTAACAGTAACAGCTTTAAAAAATAAGAACAATGAAATATATGGTTATTTAGGAATTTCAAGAGATATTTCTCAAAATAAAGTTATGGAATCTCAATCTAAGCTAGCATCAATGGGTGAAATGATAGGAAATATTGCTCATCAATGGAGACAACCTTTAAGTGTTATTACTTCAATATCAAGTGCTACAATTTTAAAAAGTGAAGTAAATAAATTAGGAAAAGAAGACTTATACAAAAGTATGGAAAATATTACAAAACAAGCAAAATATTTATCAAATACAATAGAAGATTTCAGAGATTTTATACGAAATAAAGAGCAAAAAGATGTTGTAAAAATATCTCAAATTGTAAATAAAACAATAAATATTATAAAGTCAACCCTAAGTAGCAATGAAATTGAACTTATTTTAAATATAAATGAAGATATGGAAATACCTGCTTTTGAAAATCAGCTAATTCAAGGTCTTATAAATATTATCAATAACTCAAAAGATGCAATGAATGAAAATATAAAAAAGCATAATAAAAAGCTTATTTTTATTGAAACTCAAAAAACCCCTACTGGTTTAGACTTAACAATTGTAGACAATGGTGGGGGTATAAAAAAAGATATTTTAAATAAAATCTTTGAGCCTTACTTTACAACAAAACATAAGAATATTGGTACAGGAATTGGTTTATCTATGACTTATCAAATTATCACAGACCATCATGATGCTAAAGTTGTAGCATCAAATAGCACCTATATACATGATGACATAGAGTACACAGGTGCTAAGTTTAAAATCTCTTTTAACAATTAGTTTGTAATAGTTAAAAAACTAGTAGTAATTGTTAAAAAATATATTGTAATTAAAATTATGTAATCTTTTTTATTTGTATTAATATTGTTTTTCATTTTTTTCTCCTTTTAATAGGAGAAAAAAATCTCCTATTAATATAAATTTATTTTAAAACTGTTTGAAATCCTAAGCCACATATCATCAGACATGAAATCTATTCCTTTTATTTAATTTTTTGCAT
Source organism: Arcobacteraceae bacterium (assembly GCA_048268245.1). Taxonomy (GTDB): domain Bacteria; phylum Campylobacterota; class Campylobacteria; order Campylobacterales; family Arcobacteraceae; genus Arcobacter_B. The sequence goes on along the minus strand of JBLWVX010000012.1, from coordinate 54,510 downwards.
AAAAAAAGGGGAAGAGCAAAAGCTCTTCCCCTTTATAAGATTGTTTATAAAATCTTACTATTCAGCGAACTTAGCTTTCTTTGCTGCTCTTTTTCTTGCTGTTGGATCAAGCTCTCTTTTTCTAACTCTAACCGAAATTGGAGTTACTTCAACAAGCTCATCTTCTTCAATCCACTCTAGTGCATTTTCTAAAGACATCTCTCTTGGTGGAATAAGCTTAATAGCATCATCAGCACCTGAAGATCTAACGTTTGTTAATTGTTTACCTTTAATTGGGTTAACATCTAAGTCATTAGATTTAGCATGCTCTCCAATTACCATTCCGTTATATACTTTATCTTGTGGTTTAATGTACATAACTCCTCTATCTTGTAAGTTGAAGATAGAATAACCAAGTGCTTCACCATTTTCCATAGATACTAATGCACCATATTTTCTAGATTCAACTGTACCTGAGTGAGGTCTAAAGTCTAAGAATGAGTGGTTCATAACACCCTCACCTTTTGTATCAGTTAAGAACTCAGTTCTAATACCGATTAATCCTCTTGCAGGAATTTCAAACTCTAATCTTGTAAATCCAGCACCCATAGGTACCATATTTGTCATATTAGCTTTTCTTTTTCCTAATTTTTCAATAACTGTTCCTGAAAACTCTTCAGGTGTATCAATTACTAAATGCTCAAATGGCTCCATAGTTACACCATTTTCTTCTTTTGTAATTACTTCTGGTCTACCAATAGAGAACTCAAAACCTTCTCTTCTCATATTCTCAGCAAGAATAGTAATTTGAAGCTCACCTCTTCCGTTTACTTTAAATTTACCTTCACCAATTTGCTCATAGTTCATAGCAATATTAGTATTCATCTCAGCTGCAAGTCTTTCATCAATTTTATTTGAAGTTACAAACTTACCTTCTGTTCCTGCTAGTGGAGAATCATTTACTGCAAATGTTACAGATAATGTTGGCTCTTCAATATGCATAGGATCTAGTGGCATTGGATTTGCAGGATCACAAAGAGAATCACCTACATCAATAGTTTCAAATCCAGCAACAGCACAAATGTCACCTGCACCTGCTTTATCAATTTCAATTCTCTCTAAACCTTTGAATCCAATAAGCTTAGAAACTCTACCTTTAACTTTTTCACCGTCAGCTTTACATAAAACAACAGTTTCACCCATTGAAATAGTACCATTGAAGATTCTAGCAATACCGATTTTACCAATGAAGTTATCGTAATCAAGTGTAAATACTTGAAGTTGAAGACCATTTTCTTCGCTTCCATTTGGTTTTGGAACTTCTGTTAAAATCGTTTCAAATAATGGTTGTAAATCTTTCTTTTCATCTTCTAAGGCATGCATTGCATAACCATCTCTAGCTGCTGCATAAATTACAGGGAATTCAAGTTGCTCTTCAGTAGCACCCATTTGATCAAATAGGTCAAATACCTCATCAACAACTCTATCAGGCTCACCTGCTGGTTTATCAATTTTATTTACAACAACGATTGGTCTATGACCTAATTGAAGTGCTTTTTTTACAACGAATTTAGTTTGAGGCATAACACCTTCTTGTGCATCAACTAGTAATAATACTGAGTCAACCATCTTAAGAACCCTCTCAACTTCTCCACCAAAATCGGCGTGTCCCGGAGTGTCAATAATGTTAATTCTTACACCTTCGTAATCAATAGCAGTATTCTTAGAAAGAATTGTAATTCCTCTTTCTTTTTCGATATCGTTACTATCCATAACTCTTTCATCAACTTCTTGGTGAGCTGCAAAAGTACCTGACTGTTTTAATAACTCATCAACAAGTGTTGTTTTACCATGGTCAACGTGCGCAATAACTGCAATATTTCTAATATCTCTCATTTATTCTCTTTATAATAATTTTGAAGGAAGTTTTAATTTTAGCTAAAATTTTCCTGATAAGTTTTCGCGATTATACTAAAACCTTGCTTAAACTATAGATATATTGTCTTACTAATTACAACTTGATAACAAATACACTTTTTATCTTCCCAATCTTTGATACAATATTCAAATTTATTTTTTAGCATATAAAGGTTATATATGAATTATCAAGAAATTTTAGAAGAGATTAAAGAAGAGATAAAACCCCATCTAAAAAAAGGTGAAGTTGCAAACTATATTCCAGCTTTACAGAAAGTAAAGAAAAATGATTTTGCTATGAGTATTATAGATGTAGATTTAAATGAGTATCATATAGGCTCACACAAAAAGCCATTTTCTATTCAGAGTATTTCAAAAGTATTTACATTTACTCTCGCACTTCAAAACTACAGTAAAGAGTTATATAAAAGAGTAGGACATGAACCATCAGGGGATCCTTTTAACTCGCTAGTACAACTTGAGTATGAAAATGGCGTTCCTAGAAATCCATTTATAAATGCAGGGGCTATTGTAACAACTGACTCACTTATATCCTTATATAAAGAGAATACATTTGATTATATACTTCATTTTATACAAGATGCAGCAAATGACCATAGTATTACATATAATAAAGAAGTGTTTAAATCAGAAGTAAAACATGGTCACAGAAATCTTGCACTTATTAATATGATGAAGAGTTTCAAAAATATAAAAAACTTTACAGATAGTGTAATGCAAACATACTTTAAGCAATGTTCCATTGATATGAGTACTACACAACTTGCAAAGTCTATGCTATTTTTAGCAAACCATGGATTAAACCCTATTACAAATGAGCAGTTGATAAATGAAAGTAAAGCAAAAAGAATAAACTCTTTAATGCTAACTTGTGGACATTATGATGCATCAGGTGATTTTGCATATAGAGTTGGTCTTCCAGGTAAAAGTGGTGTTGGAGGAGGAATAGTAGCTATTGTTCCTAAGAAAATGGCTATTTGTGTTTATGCTCCAAGATTAAATAAATTTGGAAACTCCTATGCAGGAACAAAAGCTTTAGAGCTTTTTACAAATAAAACAGGTTTATCCATTTTTTAAAAAGGCTGTAGTATAATCTCTTCATCAAAAATCATAAAGGTTTATATATGACAGCACTGCAATTAGCAGATATCATTGGTGTAATTTGTTTCGCCCTATCAGGGTTTTTAATTGCAGTACATTATAAACTAGATATTTTAGGTGTTTTTATTTCAGCATTTTTAACAGCACTTGGTGGTGGAATGACAAGAGATGTTCTTGCAAATAAAACTCCTTATGTATTTACTGATGTGTTACCAGTAACCTTAGTGGTAGCCACTGTATTAATATCCCTTGTTTTAAAACTCCATAAAATAGATGACCTAGAAGGTAAGACTGCTTTTATTGTATCAGATGCTATAGGCCTTGTATCCTTTGCTATTACGGGTTCACTTGTTGCTATTGAGAATGATTTTAATTTTCTTGGTGTATTAATTTTAGCTTTCATTACTGCTGTTGGTGGTGGTACAATTAGAGATATTTTAATCAATAGGGTACCATCTATTTTAGTTTCAGAATTTTATGCAACAGTTGCAATTATAGTTGGGCTAGTAACTTATGGTTTATATTTACTAGATTTAAAAAACATCTACTCATTAATTATAGTTTTTGTATTTGGTGTTGTTTTAAGACTTTTAGCATACTACAAAAACTGGCAACTTCCAACCTTATCCAAATAGATTAGTTTTTATCTTAACTTTTCATTTACTTTTTATGGGTAGAATTTCGCAATTTAAATTTAGGAGAAAAAATGAAGAAGATTTTATTCGTTGCTGCATTATTAGCTGCAACATTTGCAAACGCATTAAATATTGGAGACTCAACTCCAGCATTCGAAATTCAAGATCAATTTGAAAAGAAACAAACTATTAAAGCAGATGCTAAAAACATTATTGTAGCAGGTGATAGAGATGCAAGTGAAGTAATTAGAGATTACTTATTAAAAAAAGAAAAAGGTTTCTTAAAATCTAAAAACTCATATTATGTAGCAGATATTTCAGGAATGCCAAGTTTAATTACTAAATTCTTTGCATTACCAAAAATGAGAGATTATCCTTTCTCTATTTTATTAGTAGACGAAGAACAATCAAAATCATTTACTAAAAAAGAAGGACAAATTACTGTTTATTCTGTAGAAAATGGAAAAGTTTCAAACGTAAAATACATCACAACTGCTGAAGAATTAGACGCAGTATTTAAATAAGACTATTAGCCAAAGGCTAATAGTTAAACTTCAATTTATAAAAGCTTTTTAAAAGTATCTATAATAGCAATAGACTCTAAATCTTTGATTCTACTTTCTAGTGAATCCACTGTTTCATTTTCATCTAATACAAGCTCTTTTGTAAGAATAATCTCACCGTCATCATATTTTTCATTTACATAATGAATAGTAACCCCTGATTTTTCTTCACCATTTTTAATAATAGCTTCATGTACGTATCTTCCATACATACCTTTTCCACCATATTTTGAAGGTAATATTGCAGGATGAGTATTTATAATTTTGTTTTCAAAAGCGTTTATAAGTTTAGGTCCTATCATTTTCATATACCCTGAACAAAAAACATAGTCACAATCAAATTCTAAAAGCAATCTAGCTATTTTATCATCACAGTCTTGACCTGGATACCTTTTGTCATTTATTACAAAATTTGGTATATCTAAAGACTCTGCTGTTTCTAAAACATTTGCATTTGAGTTATTTGAAATAACTACCACTACTTTTGCCTCTAGTATTTTATCTTCTATTGCTTTTTGTATTGTTTGAAAACCACTTCCATTGTATGAAGCTAGTATACCTATTCTTTTCATTTACTATTCCTACTTATAATTAAGGCGAAATTATAACAAATAAAAAGTATTTATAATATAAGTTAAATATTTTTTACCAATTATCTTATTCTTTGAGCGTGAGTTAAAGCAATTGCTATTGCATCAGTAATATCCAAAGGTTTTATTTCTTTTTTTATTCCAAGAAGTCTTTTTACCATAAAAGCAACTTGAGTTTTATCAGCTTTTCCATTTCCTGTAACAGCTTGTTTTACTTGAAGAGGAGTATACTCAGCAAAGTTTCCAAATACTTGTAAGACTTTGAGTGAAATTGCACCTCTAAATTGAGCTAGTTTAATTACAGTTTTTGGGTTAAAAGCGTAAAACATGTCCTCTATTGACACCTCATCAATTTTATGTCTATTAAAAATCAAATCAAAGCCCTCAGTCATTTCTACTATCTGCTCTTGAAGAACTTTTGTTTTAATTTTTATAAGCCCTGCTTCAATAAGCTTTAAATTTCTTCCATTTTTTTCAATAATTGCATATCCACAGTTTCTAGTTCCTGGGTCAATTCCTAATATTTTCACGCTAATTCACTCTTTTTTTATCTTATTTTTATTCACATGCTTTCAAGCACCGTATAATGGTATTTTTTACCTAAATATTCACTTAATAAACATTAGTTATTCACTACTTATTCACTATGTGAACAACATTTATTCATCAATCTTCACAGCACAATATAACTATTCACATAACATAAAGTAATATTAATAGTAATTTTTATATAATTTTAATTATAATTTAAGCTAAACTATTGAATAATTTGATAAGTAACTTAGTTACTGTAAACAAATTTAAGGAATTTAGAATGTTAGGATCACTTTTAGGTGGATTATTAACTCCAGTAGTAGAGTTAGTTGCAGGGATTGTTGGAACAGTAGTAAATTTAGTTGGTGGAATCATTGGTGCAGTAGGTAGTATTCTTGGAGGTCTTGTTGATAGTTTAGCAGGAGCTTTTGATTCAGATTCAGATGCATCTCTTGACGTAAACATTGATGTAACTGTAAATGGTGAAACTCCTGAAGTAAATTGCGAAATCGCTTAATAATTATATAAGTAAGTAGGTTAAATCCTACTTACTTTTCTTTCATCATTTTAGAATAAGGTGTTATGTGTCATCAAATCAAAATCTTTCGGAATTAAAATCTACACTTAAAAAAAGTAAAAAAACCTTTTTAATTGTGGGTTTATTTAGTTTCCTAATTAATATATTAATGCTTGTTCCCCCTATTTATATGCTTCAGTTATATGATAGAGTATTAAAAAGCAATAGTGAAGACACTTTATTGATGCTTACATTCATAGTTATTGTCTTATTTATTACTATGGCTTTACTTGAAATAGTTAGATCTCAAATTTTAATAAAGATAGGAAACCATATTGATAATTCACTGAGCAATAGAATTTTTGACTCTTTATTCGAATTAGAATTAATTGATCCTAAAAAAGCTAATTCTGCATATTTAAATAATCTAACTCATATTAGGCAGTTTATGACAGGTAGAAGTATCTTTGCATTTTTTGATGCTCCTTGGATTACTATATATGTTGGGATTCTATTTTTATTTCATCCTGCATTTGGTTTTTTTGCAATTTTTACAATTATTATTCTAGTTGTTATCACAGTTATAAATGAAATAACAACGAAGAATAGATTAAATAAAGCAAATAAAAACAATATTGACTCTAATAAATATATTGACTCTTCATTAAAAAATGCCTCTGTTATCAATTCTATGGGTATGAAAGAGAGTATTAGAAAAATATGGCATAAAAAATATTATACCTTTTTAAATATGCAAAATGATGCTAGTACTCAATCTAGTATATGGACTAACATTTCTAAAAGCTTTAGAGTTTTATCTCAATCCTTAATTTTAGGGCTTGGAGCTTATTTAGCTATTCAATATGAAGTAACTGCAGGGATGATGATTGCAGCCTCAATTATTATGGGTAGAGCCCTAGCACCTCTTGATTTAATTATCTCAAGTTGGAAGGGTTTTGTAAACTATAGAAATAGTCAAAAGAAAATTGATGAATTATTAAATCAATTTCCAAGAAAAAAGAAACAAACTTCAATTCCTATTACAAAAGCAAATATTTTTCTTGAAAATATTGCCATAAAACCTCCTTTAGTAGATAATGAGACAATTAAAAATATTTCTTTAAAAATAAACCATGGTGATATCGTTGCTCTAATTGGAAAAAGTGGTACTGGAAAATCAACCCTTGTAAAAGCAATACTTAATATTTGGCCTTTATCAAAAGGGAAAATTAAGATTGATAATATCGATATAAGTCTATTAAATAATGATGAGCTAGGACCTAAAATTGGCTATTTACCACAAGATATAGAACTCTTTGAAGGAACAATTAGTGAAAATATTTCTAGATTTAAAGATCATAACTCAGAAAAAATAATTGAAGCGGCTAAAAAAGCAGGTGTACATGAGATGATTTTAAAGTTTTCTAAAGCATATGAAACGAAAATAACCAACTCAGGAGATAGTTTATCTGGTGGACAAAAACAAAGAATTGGTCTGGCAAGAGCGATTTATGATAATCCTATGCTTGTTATCTTAGATGAACCTAATTCAAATTTGGATAAAGAGGGTGAAAAAGCTCTATTAAATACTATAAAAAGTTTGAAACAAAATCAAACTACAGTAATAATAATAACCCACAAAGAGAATATTTTGGAGATTACAAATAAAATTTTATTAATAGATAATGGTTACATAAAAGATTATGATGAAACTAATAAAGTTCTTAGTGAAAATAAATTTTTTGAAGTAGACAATGCCCATGAATAAAGCACCTAACGCTGATGCATCTAAAATAATTAGATCTGGATTTATAGTTATTATCATTGTTTTTATACTTTTAGGTGGATGGATTACATTTGCACCTCTTGCAATTAATGTAACTGCTGCAGGAAAAGTCTCTTCTGACTTCAATAAAAAAAGAATTCAAAGTTTAGAAAGTGGAATAATTAAAACAATACATGTTAAAGATGGTGATTTTGTAAAAAAAGGTCAATTACTTATAGAATTAGATGATACTCAATTAAGAGCCGAATTAGATAGCCAACTAACACAATATGAAAATTTATTAGCTTTAAAATCAAGACTTTTAGCACAAAAAAATGAGAAAGACTTTATAAATTTCAATCTAAAAATTCAAGATAAAAAAATAATTAATGAACAAAAAAGTCTCTTCTTAAGTACTATCAATTCTATTAAAAATAATGAAGATATTATTAGTAGACAAATATCTCAATTAAAAAATCAAATTGAAGCTTTAAATTATACTTTAAAAAGTAAACAATTCATTAAAAAGTCGATAAATGAGGAAATTAAAGAGTTAGAAAAACTATATGCAAAAAAGCTAATAAATAAAATTGACTTAAGAAAATTTATTCGAGAAGATTCTCAATTAAATGCTGAAATACTTAATACAAAAAAAGAAAGAATTAAACTTAATGAAAAAATAAATGAATTAAAAACAAAAAAGCTTTTAATAACTACTGATTTTAAAAAAGAAACATTAGAAGAACTAACTAGTGTAAGCTCCAAAATTAGTACTATTGAATTAAAAATAGACTCTTTAAAAGATAAATTAAATAAAACAAAAATCTATTCCCCTTCTTCTGGAAATATAGTAGGTATTTCAAACTACATACAAGATTCAATAATAAAAGCAGGTGTAGATATTCTAGAAATTGTTCCCACAAATGTAGACTTAATAGTTGAAGGGCAAATAAGCTCTACTGACATTGACAAAGTAAAACCTGGACTAAATGCACAAATTATCTTTTCTGCTTATAATACTCAAAAATCATATGGTGTACATGCTGTAGTATACTATGTTTCAGCAGATACATTATATGATGAAGCGGCAAATGAATATTTTTATGAAATTAAATTAAAATTAGATGAAGTGGGTCAAGAACAAATTAAAAATTATAACTTTAATTTAGTTACAGGAATGCCAGCAGAAATCATGATAAAAACAGGTCATAGGACTGTTCTAAGCTACTTATTAAAACCTCTATTTGATAGGTTTAACAGGAGTTTAAATGAGGAATAGTATTGCTGTGCTATTCTTATTTATTTTTTCAATAAATAGTTATAGCGTAGAGGTTTTATCATTCTCAAAAGCCTATAACTTAAGTTTAAAAAGCTCTAAAAAAATTAAAGCTTTAGAATTAAAGCTCAAATCAAATTACCAAAATATAAAACAAGCTCAATCCAAACTTTATCCAGACATTAATTTTTACTCAACTTATAGTAAAAATGATTACAAATTTGAAAATAGAAGTACAAAAAAAATTTCACAAAAATTAAGAAATTATAATGTTGTTTTACAACAAGCAATTTTTGATAAAAATATTAGTTCAAAAATAGACATAGAAAGGTCTAAATTCAAATCTTTTCAAACTGAAGTTGAAATTGCTAAGCAAGACCTTATAAGGGATGTTCTTGAAGTTTATTTAACTTTGATTAAGTCTAAAAATAAACTAAGAATGCTTATTAGTTATAAAAAACTTTTAAAATCAAAAAAATCACTTTTAGATGAAAGATATAAAATGGACTTATCAACATTGACAGAAATATTAAATGTAGAATCACAACTAAACCAAGCTATTATTGATTTAGAAAAAGAAAAACTTTTATTTAAACTAAATAAAAATAAACTTCAAACTTTTATAGGAAAAGATATTAAATTTATAATACCTAGACTTGACAAATTAAAACTACATCCTTCTGTCATAAAACAATTACAAAATGAACTTTCAAACTTTACTAAAATTCAATCAAATTTAGAAATAAAAAAACTTAAAAATATACTACAAGTTTATAAAAATGAGCTAAGTGATGCAAAAAACAATCATTTACCAAAATTGAACTTAAGTATGAAATATACAAAAAATATAAATGTTCAAAATACCTCAACATTTAGTTCAACATATGATGAAGATAGAGAAATACTTTTAAGACTATCAATCCCTTTATATAAAGGAGGTTCATTAAGAGCACTAGAGCTTGCTTCAAAACTAAATATTAAATCTTCTCAAAAAGAATTAGAAAACTTAAAAAATGAATTAAACCTTCAATATGAAGAAATAATTACCAATATAAAATGGTCAATAAAATATATCAAATTATATGAAAAAGCTTTAGTTACTGCAACTATATCAAGAGATATTATTAAAAAAGAGTATAAATATGGCATAAAAAGTATCATTGATTTAAATGAAGCTAATTATAAAATCTTTGAAATAAGAGAAAAATCTATAGATAATATTACTAGCCTAATAAATAATTATCTTTCATTTTTAAGAATAACGAATAATCACAATAAATTATCCATTATTGATTCTTTAATTAAGAGATAAATCTTATTTTTATTTAAGTTTATCTAAATTTATAATAAATTAGATATAATAGCTATTATTTATAAAATAAAGAGTTAATGTATATGACAAATAAAGATTTTTTAGCGCTTATTGAAAAAGAAGCAACATCTATTGATTATGATAGATACTTAAAACAATTAACATACAAGAAAATCTCATCAGATGAGAAGCTAGCTGTATTTGAAGTATCAAATAAATATATAGCTTCATGGATAAAAAGTAAATTCACAGGACTTATACAAAACTGCTTTGAACAATACGATGGTACAAAACCAAAAGTAGAGATTAAAATAGCTGGTGAAAAAAAATCTAAAAAAGAGATTATTAAAGAGCAAGTACGAAATGAAACAGCAGAAAGTACTATACTAAATCCATCATATACATTTGATTCATTTGTAGTAGGACCTTCTAACCAAATGGCCTATAATGCGTCACTTGCAGTATCAAACAAACCAGGAACACAGTATAATCCATTATTTATTTATGGAGGAACTGGTCTTGGAAAAACACATTTACTTCAAGCAGTTGGAAATGCTGCTATTGAAAAAGGTCAAACAGTTATCTATGTAACAATTGAGCAGTTTATGAATGACTTTACATTCTCAATTAAAAACAAAAACATGGAGCATTTTAGATCAAAATATAGAAAGTGTGATGTTTTACTTATAGATGATATTCAGTTCTTAAGTGGAAAAGAGCAAACTCAAGAAGAGTTCTTCCATACATTTAATGAACTACATAATGCGAAAAAGCAAATTGTAATGACAAGTGATAGGCTTCCATCACAAATTGCGGGACTTGTAGATAGGCTAAAGTCTCGATTTGAGTGGGGTTTAACGGCTGATATTCAAATTCCAGGCTTAGAGACAAAAATTGCAATTATTGAAAAAAAATCTGAATTAAATGGTATTGCATTAACAAGAGAAATCATTAATTTTATAGCTACTAACCTTGATAACTCTATTAGAGAGATAGAAGGTGTACTTATTAGAATTAATGCAAGTGCTTCTTTATTAAACCAAGAGATTACATTAGAGATGGTGCAAGGTTTATTAAAAGAGCAAATTAAAGAAACAAAAGAGAATATTAAACTACCAGATGTTATCGATATAGTAGCACGTGAGCTTAATATTAAACCAAGTGATATTAAATCTAAGAAAAGAACAGCAACAGTTGCAAATGCAAGAAGAGTTGTTATATATCTTGCAAGAGAACTTACACATAACTCAATGCCTGATATTGCAAAGTTCTTAGGAATGAAAGATCACTCTTCAATTTCTCATAATATTAAGAAAGCAAATGAGTTAATTGAGAAAGATGAAAACTTTAAATTAATCATTGAAAATTTAAAGAATAAAATCATAAATAAGGAGTGGTAAAAAGTAGTAAGAAAAAAAAGTTTCAAAGCAATGTGTGAAAAGGTGTGAATATTTCATTTCGTTATATCACATGAAAGTGTTTCGATACAGTCGACGATTTGAAAGTATTTTCATCTTTTCACACACACTACTACTTCCACTAAAGATATATAAATAATAGGAGATATAAAATGAGGTTTATAATTACTAAAAATATCATTGAAAATGTAATAGCTTCAATGCAACCTTTTTTAGAAAAAAAAGATGCTAGTGCAATTACATCACATATATATTTAGAGATTGCAAATACAAAATTAATTTTAAAAGCTACTGATTATGAAATAGGATTAGAGTCTCATATCGATAGTATTAATGAAATAGAAGAAGGTAAAGCAACTGTAAATGGTTCTAATTTACTTGGTATTATAAAAAGATTAAAAAATGAAGATATTATATTTGAAACTACAGGAAACAATCTTGTAATCAAACAAAATAAATCTATATTTAAATTACCAATGTATGATGCATCTGAATATCCTAATATGCTAAAAGATGAAAATTTAAATAAATTAGATATATCTACATTAAACTTTATTAATTCTATTAGAAAGATTACACCTGCTGTAGATAACAATAATCCTAAGTTTGAGTTAAATGGAGCTTTAATTGATGTTAAAAATGATAAGATTAATTTTGTAGCAACAGATACTAGAAGATTAGCAATATCGCATTTACAAAATATTTCAAATAATGAATCTCAGTTTATTATCCCTAAAAAAGCAATTATTGAAATACAAAAACTATTTATAGATGAAGCAAGTATCTCTTATGATGAAACAAACTTAGTAATACAAAATAGTAATTCTAAATTCTTTACAAAGCTAATTAATGGTAAATTCCCTGATTATGAAAGAATTATACCCTCGAACTTAAAATATAGTTTATCATTACCAAAAAGTCAACTAGTTGAATCAATTAAATTAGTTACATCACTATTCTCAAATATCAAAATTACATTTACATCAAATGCAATAGTTTTTGAATCTTTAGATGAAGATAGTGAATCACAAACACAAATCGATATAAATTTAAATATTGAAGAAAACTTTTATTTAGCAGTGAATGCCAAATATTTATTAGACTTCTTAAGTATGACAAACAATGAAAATATAACTGTTGGATTTAATGAATCTAATTTACCATTCTACTTAGAAGATGAAAAGTTTTTTACAATTGTAATGCCAATAGTTTTAGAAAAATAAATTTAAATATATAAAAATAAGGACAAAAATAGATGAGTCAAGAATACGGCGCTAGTAATATTAAAGTTTTAAAAGGTTTAGAAGCAGTTAGAAAAAGACCAGGAATGTATATTGGTGATACAAACACTAATGGTTTACATCATATGGTTTATGAAGTTGTTGATAACTCTATTGATGAAGCTATGGCTGGTTACTGTAGAAATATTAAAGTAACTATGACTAAGGACAATTGGATCAAAGTTGAAGATGATGGTAGAGGTATTCCTGTATCTGAGCATCCAACAGAAAAAATGTCTGCTGCTACTGTTGTACTTACTGTATTACACGCTGGTGGTAAATTTGATAAAGATACATATAAAGTTTCTGGTGGATTACACGGGGTTGGTGTATCTGTTGTAAATGCCTTATCTTCTGAACTTAAAATGACTATTCATAGAGAAGGAAAGATTCACTACCAAGAATTCTCTAAAGGTATTCCAAAAGCTCCTTTAGAAGTAATTGGTGATGCGCCAAGAAAAACTGGTACTACTATTGAATTTTTAGCTGATGATTCTATTTTTGAAGTATGTGAATACCATTTTGATGTACTTGCTAAAAGATTTAGAGAAGTAGCATATTTAAATCCATTTATTTCTATTACTTTAGAAAATGAAAAAACAAAAGTTAAAGAAGTTTACCATTTTGAAGGTGGTATTAAACAATTTGTTACAGACTTAAATAAAGAAACTCCAGTTTGTGATGCAGTTGCATTTAGTGATAAAGCTGATGATATAGAAATTGATATTGCACTTATGTATAACTCAACATATACAGAAAAAACTATTTCATTTGTAAATAACATTAGAACAATTGATGGTGGTACTCATGAGGCTGGTTTTAAAGCTGGACTTACTAGAAGTATCGTTAAATATTTAAACAACAATGCAAATGCTAGAGAAAAAGATACGAAAATTACAGGTGATGATGTAAGAGAAGGTTTAATTGCAATTGTTTCTGTAAAAGTTCCAGAACCTCAATTTGAAGGACAAACAAAAGGTAAACTAGGGTCTTCTTATGTAAAACCTTTATGTCAAAAACTTACTTCTGAGTGTTTAGATAGATACTTTGAAGAAAATCCAGCTCAAGCAAAAGCCGTAATGGACAAAGCTTTAATGGCAGCACGAGGTAGAGAAGCTGCTAAAAAAGCAAGAGAACTTACTAGAAAGAAAGATTCTATGACAGTAGGAACTCTTCCTGGTAAACTTGCAGAGTGTCAATCAAAAGACCCTGAAGTTAGAGAGTTATATCTTGTGGAAGGGGACTCAGCAGGTGGTTCAGCTAAACAAGGTAGAGATAGAGTTTATCAAGCAATTTTACCACTTAAAGGTAAAATTTTAAATGTTGAAAAATCAAGACTTGATAAAATTTTAAAATCTGATGAAATTAGAAATATGATTACAGCTATGGGTTGTGGAATTGGTGAAGATTTTAACGAAGAAAAAATTAGATACCACAAAGTAATTATCATGACCGATGCGGATGTTGATGGATCTCATATTCAAACACTTCTTTTAACTTTCTTCTTTAGGTTCTTAAGACCAGTAGTTGAAAAAGGGTATTTATACATAGCTCAACCGCCATTATACAGATATAAAAAAGGTAAAAATGAGATTTACCTAAAAGATGATACAGCTTTATCTAACTTCTTAATTGAAAATGGAGTAGAAAACTTCTCTTTTGCTGGATTAGGAACAAATGATATGATTGATTTATTTAAAACAGTTTCTAGATATAGAGACATGTTACAGCAATTAGAAAAAAGATACTCTTTAGTTGAGGTATTAAAACACTTAATCGAAAATCCTGATTTAGTAAAACTAGAACAAATGGATCTATATGAAGTAGTAAAAGGCTTCTTAGAAGATAAAGGTTACAATATCCTTACAAAAAATATTAACTCTGAGATGATACAGCTGTTTGTACAAACAAATGAGGGGCTAGAAGAGCTTATTATTGATGATGAGCTATTTGCATCACCTTACTTCTCTGAAGCTACGTATATCTTCTCTAAGCTTGTTGAGAGAGATATTTCTATGTTTGATGGAAGAGATTTAATTGAAATCTTAGAAGAAGTAGAAAGTTTAGCTAAGAAAGGTGCATATATCCAAAGATATAAAGGTCTTGGTGAGATGAACCCTGAACAATTATGGGAAACTACTATGACTCCTGAAGATAGAAGACTTTTAAGAGTTAAAATTGATGATGCAGAGGCTGCTTCTGATGCCTTTACTCTATTTATGGGTGATGAGGTAGAACCAAGAAGAAACTACATTGAAGAACACGCAAAAGACGTTGAGCACTTAGACGTATAATCTATTAATAGACTAAAAAGAGACTTTTTAAAAGTCTCTAAAAAGTCTCCTTTTCTAAAAATCTTACAAATTGAAATAAAAAACCAATCATTTACTTTTTTAATATATAATTATTCATATTTTCAAAAAGGATTTAATATGAAGTTATGTGGAGTAGAATTAAAAGCAAATAATGCAATTTTTTCAGTATTTGAGAAAAATGATGATGATATTATAATTTATATTGACCTAAAAATAAAAAAAATCACTTTAGATGATGATGAATCAAGTGAATCTATAAAAGAGTTTACAAGTAAAGTAAATAGCTTTTTAGAAGAGAATGAAATAGAGAAACTATTTATTAAAAAAAGAGCAAAAAAAGGTAACTTTGCAGGTGGAGCAGTTACATTTAAAATGGAAGGGCTTATTCAATTAAATAGCTATTGTGAAAGTTCACTAGTATCCTCTCAAAGCATAAGTGCATTTGAGAAAAAGAATATGATAGCGTTTCCTAATGAATTAAAAAAATATCAAGAAGGAGCATACTTAACAGTTTTAGCTGCTGCATAAATTGTTATATAACTAGTTACTATAAGTTTTTTTACTCTTTTGATATACTATTTTCTATCTTTTATTTTCAACTTTTTCCAAAAATAATACTTAAATTTAAAAATTTTAAAAAATACTAAAGTTTTACAATATATCTAAGAAATCAAAATTTATATGATGAAGTATTAAATAAACTATTGTATGATCCAGTTAAAAATATTTCTTATGTAGCTTCAATTTATCCTAATGTTAAAGAAAAAAGAGAATTTGATAAGCCAAGACCTTGTGTTACTTGTAATAAAGATGAAAAAGGTTTAAATTGTAAAGATTGTATTCATTTAACAAATTACTTTGCTAGCTAAAGAGTTTTTAAAACTCTTTAGCTTTTACTTCATTTTTTCCATGAAAGTTTTTTCATTAGCACTGCTAAGCACTAGTTTTGTCATTTGGTCAGTTTGTTCCACAGCATAATGTGCTTGAGTTGCAATTAAGGCATTTTGTTGTGAGAGATAAAACACCTAAGTGTTTTATCTAAAATTAGTTTGCTGGGTTTAAAACGCTAGCTACTTTTTCAGTGTGAGAGAAGATTCTTCCTCTTTTTCTAATAATGTTATTTACAATATGGTATCCATGATTTAAAGCAATGGCAATAGATCCACCTGATTTAAATGCAATATCACCAGCTACATAAACACATTTTGCAGAAGTTTCTTGATGTTCATCAAAAATTGGTTGATTATTTTCATTTACTTCTACACCACATGATTTTAAGAAGTCAACAGGAGTTGTTCCACCGATTGCATAAATAACTCTATCATAGATAACCGAGAATCCATCATTAAAATTTACTTTTACTTTTCCTGAATCATTTTCTAATGACTCAATATCAGTATTCATTCTAAGTCTTAATTTTTCTTCACCATGGTATCTATATAAGATTTCTTCATTAGTTTCATTTAATCTTGAAAACTCTGGCTTTCTATAAACCATAGTAACGTTGTTGTTTTGATCAGCTAAATCATATGCATATTCAGCAGCAGAGTTACCACCACCAACAACTAAAATTTTCTCATTTGAAGAACATTTATCAAGGTTAAAATTAACGTTTGCTTTGATTGAGGGTGGAATTTTGTATGATGGTTTATTAGGTTTACCCATTTTTCCAATAGAAATTACTGCATTTCTAGACTTTATTAATCCAGAAGATGTATGAATATATAATAAATCATCACTTTCTCTTACAATTTTTTCAACTTCTGTATTAAACATTGAGTCAATTTTTTCGCTATCTAATAAATCATCAAAGTAATCGAGTGTTGTTTCTTTTGTTCCATCATAAAAATCAACATTTCCTTGAAGTTGCGTTACTTGACCTTTATAATCTTTATCTACTCTTTTATTGTCTTTATAAAATTTTCTAATAGTATTTGAGTGATTATCTGTTTTCTCTATTAGTAATATATCTCCGACTTTATGCGCTGAAGCTTCAATGGCAGTACCAATACCACCAGGACCTCCACCAATAATTACAATATCATATATTTTTTGTTCCATATTACCTTCTTTTATTTTTATATTTTTATAGCATGAGTATAGCGATTATACTTAAATTCATGTTTTTTTTCAATTAGTAACATTTGTAAGTAAGATTTTGATAAAATTTGCTTAAATTAATTATTATAAAGGTTATAAAAGATATGGAAATGAAATATGGTGAAAAAGAAATTGTTGAATTTGATATTAACAATGAAGAGAATTTCTGGCCAAATACAAATGATAAAAACTATATTATAGATATTGAATTACCAGAGTTTATGGCTAAATGTCCTAGAAGTGGGTACCCTGATTTTGCAACAATTAAAATTCAGTATACTCCAAATAAGAAAGTTATAGAATTAAAAGCTTTAAAAATTTATATTAATACATTTATGTATAGAGAAGTTTCTCATGAAAACTCAGCAAATGAAATTTTTGATACATTATATGAAAAATTAGAGCCAAAATGGATGAAAGTTATTGCAGATTTTAAACCAAGAGGAAATGTACATACAGTTATCGAAATTGACAGTGCAAAAATGTAAGGACTAAAACCTTGGAAAGATTAGTTACTACCTCACAAGCTGCCCAAATTTTGGGTCTTTCTTTACAAGGTGTACACTATAGAATTAAAAAAGAACAATTAAAATCTATCAAAAAATCAGGTAGAACGTATGTTTATATCACTGATGAAATGGAAAAAGCTGCTTCAATAAACAAAGTAAATGTTGAGGCAGTCAAAACTACAAATACTCAAAAAGAAAATGAAGAGCATATACAATCTATTATTGAAGTAAAAAATGAACAAATACTTCTTTTAAAAGACTCTATGAAATGGATGAAAAAGCAGTATAGATCAGAGATAATTAGATTAGAAAAAAATCAAAAAAGAATAATTAAGGTATTTAACTCAGAAATAAAGCTACTTCAAAGTGCTTTTAATGAAATGAGAACTATTTATAAAAATCAACCAGCTCAATTAACAAATCTTCGAGATAATCAAGCTAAAAACAGTGCAAATGATAATTTTGAAAAAAAAGATTTGAACTTAATGACTTTACAAGAGTTTTCAGTTCTTATGAAAAAATATAATAAAACTCAAAAAGAGATAAAAATTATAATATTTAAAGCTATTCAGGATGGTGACAATAGGTTTATTTATAATAAAAGAGATAAAAAACTTCTAATTTTAAAATCAGATTTTCAAGATTTAGTGTAAATTTAGTAAAAAAAGCTGTTATAAGATTTTTTAATAGTGCAAAAAAAAGAGTACTTTAAAAAAGTACTCTTCTCCAGATACCCAAACACACCACTAAGAGAGGTGCCTTGCTATGTTCCCATCCTGGGGCGTTATCTCAACATAATGATTGTAAGGGTCTAAAGAAGAGCACTCAAAATATTAAAAATATTCTCAGTGTTCCTCTTTATGAAACGAAATTATACTAAAATTAACTTTAACTTTTTATAAATTAATTTTTTTATTTGGAATATCGGATATAATTTCAAAAAATTTCATATAAAAAGTATAAAAAATGACAAAAAATTTTAATTTAATTGGTATTTTATCGCTTGTTTTTGCGATGTTTATTTGGGGAAGTTCTTTTATTGCATTAAAAGCTGCTATGGATGACCTAGCACCTTTTACTGTAATCTTCATTAGAATGCTTGCAGCTTCCTTATGCTTTGTTTACTTCATAAAAAGCTTTTTGAAGTATGATTTTACAAAAAAAGATATTAAGTTTATTCTATTATTGGCTATTTTTGAGCCTTGTTTATATTTCATTTTTGAAGCAAAGGCTTTACAGCTTACATCTGCTTCTCAAGCTGGTATGATTGCATCATTAATGCCTTTAATTACTGCTATGGCAGCTGGATATTTCTTAAAAGAAATTATTACAAGAAAGCTTATTTTAGGTTCAGCTTTAGCAATGATAGGAGTTATTAGTTTAAGTGTAAATGCAACTACTTCTGTATCAGCTCCAAATCCATTATTAGGTAATTTTTTAGAATTACTAGCTATGAGTTGTGCTGCTGGGTATACTATTGTTGCACGATATTTAACACATAAATTTTCAGCCTTATTTATTACTGCTATTCAGGCTTTTATAGGTGCAATATTTTTCTTTCCTTTCTTTGTTTACGAGTATTTTAATACTCCTATGGTATTCTCTGTTGAGGCTTTGAGTTGGACTATATATTTAGGTGTAGTTGTTACTTTAGGTGGTTATGGTTTATATAATTTTGCCTTAACAAAAGTAGAGGCCTCAAAAACTGCAGTTTTTGTAAATTTAATTCCTATATTTACATTAATACTTGCATATATAATTTTAGGAGAAGAATTGACTTCCTTTGAACTTACGGCTTCTGCTGTAATTTTAGTTGGGGTTATTTTATCTCAAATGCCACCTATGAAAATGCCTAAAATAAGAAGGAAGAAAAAAGTCTAATGGTTTATTTAACTCTTTTTATATCAGCTTTAGTATCTGCAACTCTTATTCCTTTTGGAAGTGAAGCTTTACTAATTTATGATATAAAAGAGGGATATAACCTTTATTTACTACTTTTTTTCGCAACATTAGGAAACTCGCTTGGTTCTATAATAAACTATTTTTTAGGTTTAAAAGGGGAAGAGTTTTTAGTAAGAAAAAGGCTTTTAAATGAAAAAAGAGTTTTAAGTACAAAAAAATATTTTGACAAGTATGGGGCTTGGTGTATTCTATTTTCATGGGTTCCAATAATAGGTGACCCTATTACTTTCATAGCAGGAGTTTTAAAATTTAATTTAAAACTCTTTATTTTTCTTGTAGTTATTGCTAAGTTTTCAAGGTATGCTTTTATAGCACTTTTAATTTAAGAGTTAAATTCATCTATAATATCTCTATTTTTAGAGAAAACTTTATAAACCACCCCTTGGAAAGTAAACTCTAAATAGTTCGCATGAAGCCAAAGTCTTGAGCCTTTTGTTTCTTTTTCTCTTATGCTTTGCTCTAAAGTTTTATTTAAATAGCCTTCTGCAATATCATCATCAACTCCATATATAGGGTCACCTATGATTCTGTGTCCTATTGAGTATAAATGAACTCTTATTTGATGTTGTCTTCCAGTAATTGGTTGAGCTTCTACTAAAGTTAAATTTTTCTCTTTGTTATATTTTATTGGTTTTATAATAGTACATGACTCTTTTCCTTCATCTCCTGCACTCATTCTAACACCAATATTTTTACCCTCTTTTTGAAGTTTACTATCAATAGTTACTTCCTTATCAATTTCACCCTCCACTATTGCAAGATAAGATTTATGATACTCTTTAGTTTCAAACATATCTTTTAATTGTTTTTCAGATTTCTTGTTTTTTCCTACAATTACAAGTCCTGATGTTTCTGCATCAATTCTATGAATTAAGTTTGCATTTTCTCCAAAATGGTATCTTATTTCATCTAACAATGAATATTTAGTGTTCTTAGAAATTGGGTGAACCATAAGGTTAGTTGGCTTATCAAAAATGGCAAAGTTTTCAAACTCAATTAGAGGCTTTAAACCCCTTGTAGCACCCTCAAAAACAGCCATGTATATATAATCTGTATCAATTATATCTTTTGGTTTTAATACATTCATGTTTTCATCAAATACACGACCTCTAGATGCGTATTTCTGGGCTTTTGTGTGGTGTATTGTTAAATTTTGTAGCAGAAAAAGGCTTAATTTTTTACCTTTTTCGGCTTTTATTTTCTTTAAAATAAATGGCAAATTGTCTTCCTGAAACAATTAAATAGGGCAATTTTTGTCTTATTTAATTCTTTTATATTTTTTAGTTAAAATTTTCATCTTATTTAATCAAAATTTTTGACTTTTTTAGATAACATATCATACATAAATTATAAGAAAAATGTAATAAAATTTGAAAACACAGATAATAGGGGATTTGTAGATGGTTGAAAGATATGCAAGAGAAGAAATGGCAAAACATTGGACACAACATGCAAGATATGCAGCATGGCTTGAAGTTGAAAAAGCAGCTGTAAAAGCTTGGAACAAATTAGGACTTATTCCTGATAAAGATTGTGAAAAGATTGTAAAAAACGCAACTTTCTCAGTAGAGAGAATTGAAGAGATTGAAGCAATTACTAAACATGACTTAATAGCATTTAATACAAGCGTTTCAGAGTCTTTAGGAAAAGAATCAAGATGGTTCCACTATGGTATGACTTCATCTGATGCAGTTGATACAGGTGTTGCTTTACAAATGAGAGACTCACTAAAACTAGTTATCAAAGATGTAAAAATGCTTATGAAATCTATCAAAAAAAGAGCTAAAGAGCATAAATATACTTTAATGGTAGGAAGATCTCATGGTATTCATGGTGAGCCTATTACATTTGGTCTTACTTTAGCTGTTTGGTATGATGAAATGAAAAGACATCTTAAAAACTTAAAAGAGACTCTAAAAGTTATCTCTGTAGGTCAAATCTCTGGTGCTATGGGTAACTTTGCTCACGCTCCTTTAGAGTTAGAAGAGTATGCAATGAAAGAATTAGGTTTAAAACCAGAACCTTGTTCAAATCAAGTTGTACATAGAGATAGATATGCTAGATTAGCGACTGCTTTAGCATCTATGGCTTCAACTATTGAAAAATTTGCTGTTCAAGTAAGACACTTACAAAGAACAGAAGTTTATGAAGCAGAAGAGTTCTTTGCAAAAGGTCAAAAAGGATCTTCAGCAATGCCTCACAAAAGAAACCCTATTTTAACTGAAAATATTACAGGACTTGCAAGATCTATTAGAGCTCATGCAATTCCAGCTATGGAAAACGTTGCTTTATGGCATGAAAGAGATATCTCTCACTCTTCAAGTGAAAGATTCTGGTTACCAGATGCATTTATTACTACTGATTTTATGTTACATAGAATGAACAATGTAATTGCAAACTTAACTGTAATGCCAGAAAACATGATGAAAAATTTAAACCAAACTGGTGGATTAGTATTCAGCCAGCGAGTATTACTTGAGTTACCACTTCAAGGTGTAAGTAGAGAAGACGCATATAAAATTGTTCAAAGAAATGCTATGAAAGTATGGGCTGAGATTAAAGAAGGTAAGCCAACAGTAAACAAAAAAGGTGAGTCTTTATACTTAGGACACTTATTATCAGACAAAGATTTAAGAGCTAAATTAAGCGAAGAACAAATCAGAGAGTGTTTCAACTACGATTACTATACTAAAAACGTTGATGCAATCTTCAAAAGAGTATTCAAATAAGAATACTCTTTAACTTAAATAAAAATTGATAAAAATACAAACAAGGTAATTAAAATGGCAATTATGATTCAAAAAAGAAATGGTCGTAAAGAGGTTTTAGATATTACTAAAATCCAAAAGATGACTATTGAGGCAACTGAAGGATTAGATGGAGTATCTCAAAGTGAATTAGAGCTTGATTCACAAATCAAATTTGTAGATGGAATGAAGAGTTCTGATGTACAAGATGCACTAATTAAAACAGCAGTAGAAAAAATTGATATTGATGTTCCAAATTGGACATTTACTGCAGCAAGACTTTATTTATTTGACCTTTACCATAGAGTTGGAAAAGAGACTCATGGTATCAAAGGTGAGCCTTATTGCCATTTAAAAGATTACCTAAAATATGGTAAAGATGCTGGAAGACTTATCCCTAATCTAGGTGAAGGATACGACCTAGATGATTTAAATAATTATATGGATCCTTCAAGAGATTTACTTTTCAATTACCTTGGAATCAAAACTTTATACGATAGATATTTAATTAAAAACAAAAAAGGTAATCCTATTGAATTACCACAGCAAATGTTTATGGCAATTGCTATGTTCCTAGCCCAAGATGAAGATAACAAACAACAAGCAGCTAAAGACTTCTATGATGTAGTATCTAAGTTTGAAGTTATGCTTGCAACTCCTACTTTATCAAATGCTAGAACAAATAGACACCAATTATCTTCATGTTATATAGGTTCTACTCCTGATAATATTGAAGGTATTTTTGATTCTTACCATGAAATGGCACTATTATCTAAATATGGTGGTGGTATTGGTTGGGATTGGAACCAAGTAAGAGCTTTAGGTGGTGTTATTGATGACCATAAAAGTGCTGCTGGTGGAACAGTTCCATTTCTTAAAATCACAAATGACGTTGCTTTAGCAGTTGATCAGTTAGGTACAAGAAAAGGTGCTATTGCTGTATATCTTGAGCCTTGGCATATGGATATAGTTGATTTTATTGACCTTAAGAAAAACTCTGGTGAAGAAAGAAGAAGAGCACACGATTTATTTCCTTCTTTATGGATTACAGATTTATTTATGGAAAGAGTTTTAGAGGACTCTTACTGGACTTTATTTGACCCTTATGAAGTAAAAGATTTATCTGAACTTCACGGTGATGCATTTAGAGCTAGATATGAAGAGTATGAAAGAGATGAAAATATCACAAAAGATAGAATGAAAGCTAAAGATTTATGGAAAAAAATCCTTACTTCTTACTTTGAGTCTGGTTCTCCATTCCTTTGTTTCAAAGACAATGCAAATAAAGCAAACCCAAACTCACATGTAGGTCATATTAGAAGTTCTAACCTTTGTACTGAGATTTTCCAAAATACAAATCCTAACCACTATAAAATTAAGTTAGAGTTTGAAGACGGAACTATTAAAACTTATGAAGAAGATGAATTAATCACTGTTGATGGCGGAATTGAAAAGAAAGCAAACAAAGTTACAGCACTTGATTCAATAGATGGAAAAAGAGTATTTATTGTAGAAAAAGACAAAACTGATGGTGATACAGCAGTATGTAACTTAGCTTCTATAAACTTATCTAGAATCAATACTAAAGAAGATATTGAAAGAGTTGTTCCAATTGCAGTTAGAATGCTTGATAATGTTATTGATTTAAACTTCTACCCATTAAGAAAAGTAAAAGCTACTAACTTAAAATCAAGATCAATTGGTCTTGGTGTAATGGGTGAAGCTCAAATGCTAGCAGAGCAACAACTTGTATGGGGAAGTGAAGAGCACTTTAAGAAGATTGACCAAGTTATGGAAGCAATCTCTTATAATGCTATTAAATCATCATCTGATTTAGCAGTTGAAAAAGGAACTTACCCTACTTTTGAAGGTTCTAAATGGAGTGAAGGTATTATGCCTCATGACCATGCACCTCAAGCTGTAAAAGCTTTAGTAAATAGAGACTTATTTGACTCTGCATACAACTGGGAAGAGTTAAGAGAAAAAGTTAAAAAAGATGGTATAAGAAATGGTTATCTTATGGCAGTGGCACCTACTTCATCTATTTCTATTTTAGTTGGTACTACTCAAGCAATTGAGCCTGTATATAAAAGAAAATGGTTTGAAGAAAACTTATCAGGATTAATTCCTGTAGTTGTTCCAAAACTAAGCCCTGAGACTTGGTCTTACTATACGCCAGCATTTGAAGTTGATCAATTAAATGTTATTAGAGCAGCAGCTATTAGACAAAAATGGATTGATCAAGGGCAGTCAACAAATATCTTTATGAGTTTAGATAAAGCAAGTGGTAGATACTTACATGAAATTTATACACTAGCTTGGAAATTAGGTCTTAAATCAACTTACTACCTAAGAAGTCAATCTCCTGAAGCTAACAATGATGTAGAAGACAGAAGTATGGAATGTGCAGGTTGTCAATAAGATAACCTTACACTTTTTCCATACGAAAAATTAATAAAATATATTAAAAACTTAGAGGACAATCCTAATGGATAGAAAAACGATATATAACCCACAATCAAACGAAAATCTAACAGATAGAAGAATATTTGGGGGAAACCCTGATGGTATGATTAACTTTACAAAGATGAAGTACCAGTGGGCACTGAACTTATGGGATACAATGGAAGCAAATACATGGTTTCCTAAAGAAGTTCAAATGACAGGTGATGCAAAGGATTATAAATACCTAACTCCACCTGAAAAAAGAATGTATGATTTAGTTTTATCACAACTAATTTTCATGGATTCATTGCAAACAAATAATCTAATGGATAATATCAATCCATATATCACAGCTCCTGAAGTAAATGCTTGTTTATCAAGACAAGCTTACGAAGAAGCAAACCACTCTAAATCATATGCTGTTATGGTAGAGTCTATTTCTGATAACACAGATGCAATTTATAATATGTGGAAAACAGATGCAAAACTAAGAGAAAAGAACAACTATATTGCAGATGTATATAAAAGCTTAACAGCAGGTGATGAAACTGATATTACAGATGAAAAAATCTTACTTGCAATGTTTGCTAACCAAATTTTAGAAGGTTTATATTTCTATGCAGGTTTTGCAGCTATGTATGCACTTGGAAAATCAGGAAAAATGCTTGGTTCTTCTCAAATGATTAGATTTATTCAAAGAGATGAAGTAACTCATTTACTTTTATTCCAAAACATGATTAATTCTACAAGAAAAGAAAGACCTGATTTATTTACACCTGAATTAGAACAAACTGTAAGAAGTATGTTTAGAAAGGCTGTAGAGCTTGAAGCTTCTTGGGGTTCATATATCACTCAAGGACAGATTTTAGGGTTCACAGACGCTATAATCACTCAATATATCCAATATCTTGCAGATAGAAGACTAGAAGCAGTAGGATATAAACCAGAATACAATGTAAAACACCCAATACCTTGGGTAGATGGTTATGCTTCATTTAATGACCAAAGAACGAATTTCTTCGAAGGGAATGTTGTTAATTATTCGAAAGGAAGCATCGACTTCGACGATTTTTAGAAAATATAGGAGTTTCCTATGGGTTCTAAAAATAGAGTATATTTAGGAATTGTAAGTAGTCATATTATACATAAAATTAGAAATGTTTTTGCAAAAAAAGTTTATATGACTGATGCTACAATTAAAAAAGTAGAAGAAAAACATCCTCCGTTGGATAAAGAATTTCTTCATAATGGTAATTTTCAGATTGTTATTGATAATACTTTAATGATTTATTTTGATGATAAAAAGAATATATATAATTGTTTATCTAAAGTTGATAATAAATTTCTTGTATATGGAATGATTTCTAAAAACAATAGAACTGAGGTTTCAACCTTATTTCAAACAAATCCAAGTCAAATTAAAAAGAATTTTAAGTTAAATGCAAATTTAATAGTAATTAAAGAAGATTTTATAACGAAGTAAGAGGCGGGAGGGAACCTCCCCGCATCTTTCCTGAACTAGTTACGCCCTGCATTAAGCCAAGAGTTCAAGGCATATGGAATCCCATATTTCCACCTCTCTTATTCCTTATCTACAATTATCTCATAATAAATATAAAGAACTGTTTAATCTTCAATTTAGTGTAATTTTGTTAAAGAAATTTACTTGTTAAGAAAAAATAAAACAAAATCCTATATAATCAATCCCATATAAATACAAATAACATTACTTAGGAGAGAGTTTGAAAAATATATTTGTAATTGTTTTGATTGTTGTTTCGATGGGGTATATGGTAAATATTTTAGTTGATAAATACAACAATATCATAGAGCAAGAACAGCAACAGAAAAATAAGCCTTTAGCTCAACAGCCAGTACAAAAACAGTAAAGAAGAAAATCTATTCTTCTTTATTCAAACTCTTTATCTATATTATGATAGTACTTATTAACTCCATTGAATCCTTCAATGAAATATAAAAAGTGCCCAACTGTTCTTATTTCATCTTCTGTAATTTTACCCTTCATACTTGGCATAGTATCAAAGTGTCTTATTACTGCTTCTAAACATATAGTCTTTTTTATATCTGGATTATAAAGATAATCTACTAAAAAATCTCCTGTTTCCATAAGTTGAAATTCTATATCATCTTTACTTCCAATTTGGCTTTTTAGTCTATATGATATTTCATTTCCCGTAGGAGCTTTTAGATTTAATAGTTTGTTATTTTCTTCTACAAAATTTTTCATAAGTAAACCTATATTCATAGACTTTTTATGACATTGACTACATTTTTTATCAAATATTTGCTCGCCCTCATTATAAAGTTCTCTATCAAATTCATCAGGTTGGGAAGCAAAAACAGCACTTATTAAAACCATAATTATAAGCAATGTTTTCATAGTATCTCCTTTTAATTATTCTAACATAAACATGAGTAAATTACTATATTATATAGCTTCAAGGTATAAAAACATAAAATACAAATATTTAATAGAAATAAGGGTTTATAATGATAAAACAAAAAGTAAAAGATTTTTTAGATAAACAATTAGTAGATTTTACAAACTTTAGATATGACTTTGAAGAAGATGGTGAGTATTTATATGTGATGTTCAAAGAGGCTTTTGGAGAGCAAGTAGATATTGAAACTACATTTAAAATTATCAAAGATACTTTATATTTTCACTCAACATCATTTGGTTGGAAAGCAGTTGAAAAAGGAAGTGGAAATAAGTTTTTTTGGATTGAAATAACTAAAGAAAGTAAAATATAAATTTATAAATAAATAGTTATTAGGTAGTCAACATGAAATCAAAATACTTTATAATACAAGTATTTATTAACAAAGGAATGCGCAAATGACAAGTTATGAAAATATGAAGTTTTTTGGTATATAAGAATGATTAATATAAATAGCTTAGATCATTTTGTATTGACTGTTAAAAATATCGATAAAGCAGTTGATTTTTATGAAAAAGTTTTAGGTATGAAAAAAGAGATTTTCAAAAAAAATAGAGTTGCTTTGAGATTTGGAAATTCTAAAATTAACTTACATCTGTTAGGAAAAGAGTTTGAGCCTAAAGCTTATAATGTAAAAGAAGGTAGTGCAGATCTATGTTTTATTATTGATACACAAATAGAAGAAGCAAAATTATATATTGAATCTTTAGGTATTGAAATAGAAGAAGGAATAGTTCAAAGAACAGGTGCAAAAGGTTTGATAAATTCTATTTATTTAAGAGATCCAGATAAAAATTTAATAGAGTTATCAAATTATATTAATTAGCACTAATTTTAATTAATTGCTAAATATATTAGCACTTACTCTTGACAAGTGCTAAAAAATTTGTTAATATTTCATTAAGAGTTGACATAACTCATATAAAGTTTTGATTTAAGGAGATGAAAATGCTAGTAACAAGATTTGATCCATTTAAAGATTTTATGAATATGCCAAGTCTAATGACTTACAATAATACAAAAAATAATGACACAACAATTAGTGCATTTGCACCAAGTGTAAATACAAGAGAAGGTGAGTTCGCTTATCATATCGATGTTGATTTACCAGGAATGAAAAAAGAAGATATCAATATTGATATTAAAGATAGAACTTTAACTATCTTTGGAGAAAGAAACTTTAAAGAGGAAGTAAAAGAAGAGGATTACTATAAAGTTGAAAGCTCTTTTGGTAAATTTCAAAGAGTGTTTACTCTACCTGATAATGTAGATTTAGAAAATATTAGTGCCTCAAGCGATAATGGAGTTCTAGAAGTAGTTTTACCAAAGATTAATGAAGATGAAACAAAAAGAAAAATAGAAATTAAATAACTTGACTTATGTATAAAAAATGTGATATATTCTTTCCTTGACTGTATAGTCAATGTTAGGAGAGAGTATGTCACTGTTTTTTATAATCTTACTTAAGATTTTTCCACTTTATATTAATATTGTTTTAGGCTATATATCTACTAAATTTTTAGATGTAAAAAGAGAGTCAATTGCTAATATATTGATTTATATTTTAGGTCCTATTGTTGTTTTTTCAGCAACACTTAGTGTTAAAATAGATTTATCAATTTTGTTTTTACCTGTCTTTTTATATCTATTTTGCTCTATCATTGCTTTTTTGTCTTTATTTATATGGGGTAAATCATGGAATGACCCAACAGGAAATATCTTAGCATTTAGTGCAGGAACAGGAAATACTGGATATTTTGGTATTCCTTTAGCTATTATATTTTTCCCTCCGTATTTAGCTGATATTTATATCTTTACAGTTTTAGCTTCACTTTTATATGAAAGTACAAGTGGTTTTTATGTGACAGCAAAAGGAAATTTTACTGTAAAGCAATCCCTTATGAAAATGTTAAGACTTCCTATTTTATATGCTTTTGTATTAGGTATAATTTGTAATCTAATAGGAGTTCAAATACCTGAGGCTATTAGTGCGTATACAGGGCAGTTTAAAGGTGCTTATGGAATTTTAGGAATGATGATGTTAGGTATGGGTCTTATTGGTCTTCAAAGGGGAAGTGATTTAGATGCAAAATTTATTTCTATTACTTTTATTTTGAAGTTTATCTTCTGGCCTTTAGCAATGCTTGCAGTAATTTATATAGACAAAGCTTATATCATGTTTTTAAATGAAGATTTATATAAGGTTTTATTTTTATTCTCAATAGTACCACTTGCAGGAAATACAGTAACTTTAGCAGTACTTCTAAATGCGAAGCCTCAAAAAGCAAGCTTCACAGTAATTCTAAGTACTATAGTTTCAATTCTTTATATACCAATAGTTCTTGCTTTATATGGAGGTTTTTAGTTCTTTGCTTCAATAGAAGATTATACATCTTCTATTGAGATAGATTCTTTACCTTCAAACTTAGCCACTCTTATTGCACTTACAACTTCTTTAGCGACTTTATTACTATCTTGAGAGATTTCACTAACTCTAGTTGCAATTAGTGAATTTTCTTGAGTAAAGCCATCTATTTGAGCTAATGCTTCATTTATTTGTTTGATTCCTATTTCTTGTTCTTGAGAAGATAATTCAACTTTTTTGATATGCTCAATAGTTTTATTTATATTTTCATTTAATACTGTATATTCATTTTGCATTTTATGAGAATTATTCTTACCTTCTTGAGTTTTGTGTGTTAGATTATTCATTAGGTCTTCAATCTTTTTTGCAGCTTCTGCACTTTTATTTGCAAGATTTCGCACTTCTTGAGCTACAACTGCAAATCCTTTACCAGCTTCTCCTGCAGTTGCTGCCTCAACTGCTGCGTTTAGTGATAAAATATTTGTTTGAAAAGCAATTTGAGAGATTACACTAATTGCTTCTGTTGCTGTATTTGTTGCCTCTTCTATTTCATCCATTGATGTTATTGTATTTGATATTAAACTAATCCCATTATTTGCATTGTTTTTAACTTGCTCTCCAAGCTTTGACATTTCATTTGTTGTTATTCTATTTTGAGAAACTGTTGCTGTTATTTCTTCTATGGATGCTGCTGTTTCTTCTATTGTTGCAGCTTGTGTTATTGTAGATTTTGCAAGTTTTCTTGACTCTTGTAATAAAATATTAGACTCTTTTTCTAAAAGTAAACCTTGTTTATAGTTTTTTGATAAGTTATCTGTAACTTTATCTTTTAATGAATTTATACCTAAAAGTAGATTTTTTAATTCTCCACCTCTAAATAGGTCTTCATCAACTAATTCAAGATAGTTTTGTTGCTCATATTCTTTAAGCCTTGACGTTACAATTTTTAAGGCTTTATCAATTTTTTCAATAGTAGTATTTACTGTTTCAATAATGTAATTAATTTTAGCATCATTTGATTTTTCAGTTATATGATCTTCTGTGAAACCATCAGATAACTTTTCACACGCAAGCATAATTTCTCCATATACTTTTATGTCTTGTTCTCTTTGGTTTGAGATATATTGTGCTATATCGTAGATTTTATTTTCAACAAGTCTAAGTTTTTTTGAGTTTTGCTTTGGTATATGAATTTGGTTTAGGTCATTTTTTATATAAGAATCGAATTCTTCAAGAAATTCTAGTATTTTATTTATATCATTTTTTTTTGAAAAAAACACTACCTTTCCCTTAGTTTCATTTGTCTATAAAGTTTTTCTGCTTGATTTACTTCTTCTTTTGTAGGTTTAACTCTAACCGAAATATATCTTAATTTACCATCTCTTTTTTTTACAGGATAAGCAGTAGCATTAACCCAATAGTATCCACCATCTTTAGTAGTGTTTTTTACTATACCTTTCCATGTTTGACCTTTTTTTATAGTTTTCCATAAGTCTTTAAAAGCCTCTTTAGGCATATCATCATGTCTTACAATATTATGATGTTTTCCAATTATTTCACTTTTAGAAAAACCTGCAATTTTACAAAAATCTTCATTTGCGTAAACTATTTTACCTTTAGAGTTTGTTTCTGAAACAATCATAGTATTCTTTGATAGTTTAATTTCTTTATTCATCATCTTCCTTATTTATCTGTATATTTATCTCTAGTTTCTAAAAATATTTCTATATTGTTTATAAATAAATCAACTAATATTGGATCAAAATGTTTTCCTTTCTCCTTTTTGATTAAATTAAATATTTTTTCATCTTCCCATGCTTTTTTGTAATATCTATCTGATCCAAGTGCATCAAAAACATCAGCGAGTGCAGTTATTCTTCCAAATATATGGATTTCTTGACCTTTAAGTCCTCTAGGATAGCCTGTTCCATCATATTTTTCATGATGCTCTTTAGCAATAGTCGCAGCAGCTTTTAAAACAGGTCTTTGAGAACCTTTTAAAATGTTATAACCTATTGTTGAGTGAGATTTCATTATGTTAAACTCTTCTGTAGTAAGCTTGCCAGGTTTTTTTAGGATTTCATCAGGAATACCAACTTTTCCTATGTCGTGCATTGGTGAAGCAGCAAAAAGTATTTCACAATCCTCTTTATTTAATCCATATAACATTGCAAGATCTTTTGAGTATTGAGCTACTCTTTTTACATGATTTCCTGTTTCTTTACTTCTTGTTTCTCCAATTTCTCCAAGTTTGTAAACTAATTCTCTTTGAGTCTCTTCTATTTCCTCATGAAGTTCAAATACTTTTGTTAAATCATGTCTTATTGATATATACTCTTTAATTTCATTTTTCTTATTTTTAATTGGAATAATTGTAGTTGATACCCAATAAGAAGCACCATCTTTTTTTCTATTTTTTATAATACCTTGCCAACATTTACCTTCTTTAATTGTTCCCCATAACTCTTTGAATACACTTGATGGAGTATCAGGGTGTCTAATAATGTTATGAGGTTTTCCAATTAATTCTTCTTGGCTATATCCTGAAATATCACAAAACTTTTCATTTACAAATGTAATTTTTCCTTTTAGATTGGATTTAGTAAGAATACTACTTTCATTAATTGCCATTTCGTATTGTGAAGTTAGTTTGATAGCATTTTTTAAGTTGTACTTAGTTTGATTGAGTTCTTTTTTTAGATATTTTTTTAAACTTATTTCTTTAGTAATATCAATAAAGATGATTAAAAACTCCTTCAATAATTCATCTTCATCAAATATTGGTGTAATATCTATTTTAACCCATGTTTTTTTATTGTTCTTCTTTTTACATTTTAATTGTCCATGCCAAGGCTCTTTTGTAAGTTCTATCTTTTTTAGCAATGAAGTAAATTTTATTGATTCTTTTTTTAATATAGTATTGAAATTTTTTTCTAATAATTCATTTTTTCTATATCTAAATAGTTCATCGAATTTCTCATTAGTATATATGAAATCACCTTTTAAATCTAGTTTAGCAAGAATAGAATTTTTAGTAATAGCCTCTTCATAATTGTTTAGAAGAAGTATTTTTCTTTGAAGAAGTATTTTATTTATAGTTTTATCTAATGACTCTTTTAATTTTTCTAAACTTAATGGTTTGATTAAATACTCATCAATTTTGATATTTATACTTTCATGTAAATATGAAACATCATTAAATGCAGAATTAATAATAGTTGGAATATTAGGATTAGATTTTTTAATCTCTTTTATCATTGAAAGACCATCTAATTTAGGCATACAAATATCTGTCATTATTAAATCAATTTGATTTGATTTAAACTTTTCAATTCCTTCAATTCCATTTTCTGCAGTTACAACATTAGCAAAAAAATAATTTAGTAGTTTAGATGTTTCAGTTCTTAGTGTTTCATCATCTTCTACATATAAAATATTTAGTTTTTGTGATAGTTTTAAAATTTCATTTACATTAGACAAATTATAGCCTTCAAATTTTGTTGAAGAAATATAGCTTATTATTAAAATTAATTCAAATGTATTTTTTACAATATTATAGTCTTAAAAGTCATTTTTAATCTATAAAGTAACACTGATGTTGTATAAAATGCTATTTTAATGCTACGTATTATAAAAAAATTACATTTTTGTGACAAAATCTCATTTTACAATGCAAATTTAGTTATTTTTTATATGTTGTGTAAAAAGTACACAATTATAAAGCCCATATTAAGCTTAATTTAGTAGATACTTCCTTGTTTTAAAATATTATTAAGATATGATATAAAAAGTAACGGAGTTATATACTCTGTTACTTATGCTATTAGAAGTTTTTGTAAATCATCTTTTGCATTTGTTGTAAGTGTAAGGTTAAAATTCTCAGCTAAGAAGTTGAAAATATCTTCATTTACAAACTGTGGAGGTTTTGGTCCTAAATATATATCTTTTATACCTAAAGAGAATAAAGCAAGTAAAATAATCACAGCTTTTTGCTCCATCCATGATAATACGATTGATACAGGTAAATCATTTATTGGTGTATTTAATGCATCACTTAAAGCTTTTGCTATTTCAACTGCACCATATGAGTCATTACATTGACCTAGGTCTAAATATCTAGGAATTCCAGTCCCTTCTATCTCACCAAAATCAATATCATTGAATCTAAACTTACCACATGAAGAAGTTAGAATTACCGTGTCTTTTGGTAAGTTTTGTGTTAATTCTCTATAATATTCTCCCGGTTTACCTGGTGCATCACATCCTGCAACAACAAAGAACTGTTTAATCTTACCTTCTTCTAGTGCTTTAATAATTTGTGGTGCTAAAGTAAGAACTGTTTTATAGTTATGACCTGTTGTTAAAGTAGTGTCTTCATTTAAATCAATACCATTTGCATCTGGACATGAAAGTGTTTTTTCAATAAGTTCATCAAAGTTATAGTCAACAATAGCAGTTGAACCTTCAATACCTACAATATTATGTGTAAATACCCTATCAAGATAAGAGCAGTTTTTCTTAGGAGGTACAATACAGTTAGTATTTACTACAAATGTTCCTGTAAATTTCTCCATAAGTTTTGCTTGATCAAACCAAGCCTTTCCTACATTACCTTTTAAGTGTTTGAATTTTTTTAATTCTGGGTACCCATGTGCTGGTAACATTTCAGAGTGAGTATAGATGTTAATACCTTTATCTTCTGTAGCAATAAGTAGTTTCTCAAAGAAGTCTAAATCATGACCAGAAACTAAAATAGCTTTACCTTCAACTTTATTTTGAGGTACAACTACAGGAGTTGGAATACCAAACTTATTAGTGTGGGCTTCACCTAATAGGTTCATAACTTTTACACCAGCAGAACCAACTTTCATAAGTTGATTTATATGATCTTGGAAATTGAAGTTTACATTTGTAAGAGTAAAGTATAATGTTTCACTCATTACATCATCAATCTCTTTTGTAAGTTCAGGTTTAAAGCTGTTTAAATGCTCTCTATATGCACTAAGACCCTTAAGTCCAAAAATCATTATATCTTGAAGTCTTGCTAAGTTTTCATCCTTACCACAAGTTCCTACAGTAGCACCCGTGCTACCACAACCACCTTTTTGACTCATTTCACATTGATAACAAAACATACTCATGTTTTCATCCTTTTTTATTTTTCAAAATTTACAGAATTATAGAAGTATTCAAAAGACAAAACATTGATATAAATCAATGAAGTTAAGATATAAGAAAAGAGTTTAGTTTGAAAAATATTATTTTAAATGCACTTGAAGAGCTTGATAAGGTTCAAGATAAACAAAGGATTATTAAACTTGAAATAAGTAACAATAAAGATTTTGACCATGAAGGTGAAGCTCAAAGAGGTGCATGTTTTAAGCTTGATATAAAAAAATAGTATTTATACACCTCTTTTAAACTTTAAAGAAAAGTAGATTTACTTAATTTACTTAGCTCTTCATTTATTGTAAATATTTTGCTTTTGATATCTGTATATCCAAAAGATTCTAGTCTTGCTGTATGTTTTGCTAAATATCTTTTTGCATCTTCAATATTATCAAAAACATAGATTCCTCCAGCTTCTTTTGTATCTTCATTTTCTGTCCATAATTTAAATATCAAACCATTTTCATTTGCAATATCTTTTGCTAAATCACTCATAGCAGCAGTTAATTTATCACCAAAAGGGCCTTCATGAGGAAAGTCAATCTGCATAAGGTATTTCATGTTATACTCCTTTAAAATTTGGTGTAATTTTATACTAAAAATATAATAATGTCAATTAGGTTTACAAAATGTCGCTATGCTTTTTATCTTTAGAAACAAGTAAAGTTTTTAATGAATTAATTTTAAAAGAGTTAGAAAAATGTGGTTTTCTAGGTCTATCAAGTTCTCTTATAACTATTTTCCCATATATTAAAGAGTACGAAAATATCTCTATTTCAAGTCTTGCAAAAAAGCTTGGATATTCAAGACAGGCTATGCATAAAAATCTGAAAAAACTTGAAAAGTTGGGTTATCTTATTTTTTTGCAAGAAGTAAATAAAAAAGAGAAAAGAGTTCTTTTAACATCTAAAAGTGAAGATTTAATTAATAAAGCAAATAAGTTTATTCAAAAGACACAGGATGAACTTAGCTTACTTGTTGGAAAAGAAGAATTAGATAAATATATAAAAACTCAAAATGAGATTTTTAAGTTTTTATATGAAAAGAATAAGCTTTAAGAAGCTTTATTCTTTGGTGGCAAAGTACTGATATATTCTTCAATAGCAACAGCAACTCTTTTTGAGAAAGCTACAGCTTCAACTACTGTTCTTGCACCTGTAACTACATCACCTGAGGCGAAAACACCTTTTCTTGTAGTGCAACCATTTTCATCACTTTCTAAAAGACCATCATCTCCTAAGTATAAACCAGCATTATTTTTTACAATTAAATCTCTAGCTGTTTGGGAAATAGCAACTAATATAGAATCAGCTTGTTCAAAACCTTGAGTTTTTTCTTCTTGAGGGTTTGTTGTTTCATACTTTATTCCGTCTTCTGTAAACTCTAAAGGAGATTTGAATAGATTAAATTTTACACCATCTATTTTTGCATGTTCAATCTCTATTCTTTCAGCAGGCATACTCTGTTCATCTTTTCTATACATGATTTGAACTTCTCTCGCCCCATTTCTAATAACAGTTCTAGCAACATCCATAGCAACATTTCCAGCACCTACAACTATAACTTTTTTACCTAAGTCATAAGCTTTTGGAGTTTTTAAATAATCGATAGCAAAGTGTACATTTCCTAAACTCTCACCTTTAATTCCAAGTTTTTTTGGTCTCCAAACACCAGTTCCTATAAATACAGCATCAAACTCATCTCTAAATAAATCATCTATAGTTATATTTTTCCCTATCATGATATTTTTTCTAATTTTAACACCAAGTTTTAAAAGGTTTTCTTCAACTTTATCAAGAATAGTTTTATCAAGTCTAAAGTCAGGAATACCAAATCTAAGAACTCCACCTATTTTATCATTTGCTTCATACATAGTAATACTATAACCTTTTAAAGCCATAATCATAGCTAAGCTTATTCCAGCAGGTCCTGAACCAATAATAGCTATGTTTCTACCAATTTGTTCAGGTTTCTCAAACTCTCTATAATTCATATAGTAAGTTGAAATATAGTTTTCAATTCCACCTACATTTACAGGTGTGTATTTTTTATTTAAAATACAGTGACCTTCACAATGCTTCTCATGAGGACAAACAAGTGAGCAAATAATAGATAAGGGATTGTTTTCAAACACTTTTTGTCCTGCTTCTTTTATCTCTCCTGATAAAAATAGTCTAATCATTTCAGCAATTGGAGTACCTACAGGACAACCTTTTTGGCATTTTGGTTTTTTACAATCAAGGCAAGTTTGAGCTGAATTTATAATATGTTGCATTTAAAATCCTTTGCTATTTTTGGTGGCATATTATATCTAATTAATACTATTTTTATAATAATATAAAATTTTCAAACTATTTATTATATATAAGTTAAAATTTAGTTGAAAAAAACTCACTATTACAGTTATTTTTTATAAACTTTATATATAATATAGCTTTTAAATAATCTACCTTTTTTAGGGAGTAAAATATGTCATTTGGTACAAAGATTTTTTCGTTACTATTTATCTTAATAGCTTTAATAGTTTATACTGTAGTTAGTTTTGATTATAGTAAAATGCAAGATAATTCTGCACAAACAGTAAGTACTAATGAAAAACTTATAAATTTTGATACGCAAGTTGTTATTAATTATATAGAAGAGATAAAAAATAAAGCCCTAAAAATTAAAGATGAACTATTAAAAGATAGTTTAGAATCAACTAATCAATCTAATACAAATTTAGAAAGTGAAATTAAACAAAGTGAAGAGCAAGTTCAAGATAAATTAATTTCTGGTAATGATATGGTAGATGAAGAAGTTAAACAAGAAGAAATATTAAATCAAGATGAAAACCAAAATAGTGTAGACAAGGTTGAAGATACTCAAGAAAAACAAGAAGAATCTCTAAAAGAAGAAGAGGTTATTGAAGAACCTAGTATTACACCTAAAGAAATCCAAGAGCAAATAAATACTATTTTAAAAGAGAATAAAATTATCTTCAAAAGAAGAAGTGTTGATATCACAACAGAGTCTTTTTCAAGTGTTCAAAAAGTTGCAGATATTTTAAAAGAGCATGAGAATATTAAAGTAGAAATTGCAGGTCATACTGATTCTAGAGGTAGAGCCTCATTAAACTTAAGAATATCGCAAGATAGAGCAAATAGTGTAAAAAAATCATTAAGTTCATTAGGAATTAACAAAGATAGATTAAAAGCTGTTGGTTATGGTGAAAAGTTCCCAATAGTAAAAGATGATAAAAATGGTTTATCTGAAATAAACAGAAGAGTTGAAATTAATATAATAGGAGAAAACTGATGTTAGAGATAGCTTCTTTAATAGTTGTAAACTTAATAATAGCAGCATTTGTAGGTCTTTTAATAGGCTTTGTTTTAGGAAGAGCCTCAAAAGTTTCATATTCGCCACCAGTAGATAATACAGACAAAATAGATGATGGTGCAAGTTTACAGCCAAATGCTAGAAGGTCTAATATCAATCCTATCTTTAAGAAGAATTCAAGTGTAGATAATAAACCTTTAATTTTATCAAGTCCACGACAAGCAGGAAAAGATAATCTTAAAAAAATAAAAGGTATAAATTCTAAAATTGAAAAAGATTTAAATAATATTGGTATTTTTCATTTTGATCAAATTGCAAAATGGACAAGTAAAAATGCAGATTGGATAGAAGAGTTTCTTCAATTGCCAGGTTGTGTTAAGAAATATCAGTGGGTAGATCAAGCTAGGATTTTGGCATCAGGAAAAGAAACGATTTATTCTCAGAAAGTTGAAGATAAGGAAGTAGAAGTTGATTAAATATAACTAGAATCTAGTTATATTTAAAATTTTTAAACATTTGCTTTTTTTAATTTTCTAACAATGGAAGCAATATCTCTTGAGTATTTTCTAGCTCTTTTTGAGTTATAACTCCAACCACCATTATAACTACTCCATACTCTTCTCCAATCATTTTTATGAACTTTTTTCCAGTATTTAAGTTCAGCAATTGCATTTTTTGTTGCAAATTCAAAGTCTGAAATAAGTTTCATGGCATATCTATTTCTATTCCATGAAGTATCTCTTACTTTTTCTCTGCTTATAACAGTTTTAATATTTGCTTGGTATAAACCAAAATCTTTACTATTAACATTTACAAGGTATTTACCTATTGAAGACTCTTTAATAGCTATTGCCATTAATGAGTAGCTAAGACCATATTTTGCACCTTGTTTTTTAATTAGTTTTAACATTTTAATATCTTCTTTTGTCAGTTTTGAAGGGTTGAAATTAGTTGCGAAGATATTACTAATTAACAGTGAAACAAATAGAATTATTTTCAAATTCATTAAAGGTCTCCTTTATTTTCACTTAATTTTGGCGCGCATTATATATAAAATCAGATTATTTGTCAAATTCTAACTATAAATTACTAGTTTTATGCCTTAATTTAATCTAGTATTTAGCTTTTAAGAATATAATTCCGAAAAAATTTTAACGAGTTATAAAAATTGGAAAAAAGAGAATTTAAGAAAACAATAAAAGAAATAGGTTTCTCTTCACAAAAGAGTTTTGCAGAGAATATAGGTGTAAAAGCTACAACTTTTACAACATATAAAAGTATACCAAGTCATATAGTAAGAATAGTAAATATGGCATTAATGGCCAAAAGAAATGGTATACCTTTTGAAGAAATTAAAGAAGCTATGAAGATAGATTAATAAATCTATCTTTTAGCATTTTTCCTTAATCAGATTTTCTACACAAATTTCAATCATTTCATAAACTTTATCAAAACCTTCAAAACCTTCAAAAAAGTATGGATCAGGCACATCTTGCCCATCAAATCCAAAATCTCCTAGTTTTAGTACATCTTTTGCACCTAGTTTTTTAAGGTTCGCAATATTTGAGTCATCTAATCCTATAACCAAGTCATATTTTTTTAAATCTTCTATAGTTACTTGCTGAGCTCTTTGTTTTGAAATATCAAGACCATTATGTTTACAAACTTTTATAGAGTTTTCACAAGGAGGCTCTCCTATATGCCAATCACCTGTTCCAGCACTTTGTACATCTAAGTCAAGATTATTCTGTTTAGCGTATCTTTGCCCTACTCCTTGTGCTATTGGAGATCTACAGATATTTCCAAGACAAACAAAGATAATTGATTTTACTTTACTCATTTTCATCTAATCCTATATTTATATATTTTCTAACTTTTTTTATTTCATTTAAATCAGCACTTACTTTGATAATCTCTTTTTCATCATCTTTTACTACATTTCCAAAAGGTGAGATAATAGCACTTCCTTTTGCCATATTATCATCTGCACTATTACTTGCAATTACGAAACACTGATTTACAAGAGCTAGGGATTTAGAGATAGTTTCATAGTGGTCTTTTCTTTTTATTCCCCACATTGCAGGATTTAAAATAATATCAGCACCTTTTACTTTTTCCCAAAGTTGAGGAAATCTAAGCTCAAAACAAATAAGTGTGGCTACTTTAAGACCGTTTATATCAAGAATTTTTATATCTTCTTTATTTCCTGCTTCAAAGTGTTCAAGTTCATTTCCTAAAGGGAATAATTGAACTTTTGATTGAGTATGCAAAATCTCTTGCTTATGAAATACATGTAAAGTGTTATAATATTTATCATCTTTTTTAGTAATAAAAGTCAAAGCAATCGTTTTATTAAAAGCTAGTTCTTTTATCTCTTCTATAGCCTTTATACTAAAGTTTGAAGCTTCTTGCATCCTATCATAACAAAAACCACTAAGAGCTATCTCAGGGGCTAAAATAATAGAGTTTTCTTCACACTTTTGAATCAAACTTTTTAAATGCTCCAAGTTTTTTTGAAAATCTTTACTCGTTTTAACTTGAAGTGCTATTAAGTTCATTTAATACCTTTTTTATTAAATTTTCTACAGCCATTTGATAAGAAATAGCTGTAGCATGAGAAGTAGCTTCATATTTAGTAACTAGCTTTGGTTCTGTGTTTGAAGCTCTAACTAAAGCCCAACCATACTCAAACACTATTCTAATACCATCTATTTTAATTACCTCTTTTATTACAGGAAATCCCCTTTGAGGCTTTTTAATCTCTTGTTTTAGTTTTTTTATTAAAGCAAATTTAATGTCTTCACTTATAAACATTTCTATATTAGGACTTGTATAAACACTCGGAAGCTTAGCTATTTGCTTATCAAGGTTTATACCTTTGAAAACTAGTTCTAAGACTCTAAGTGTTGCATAAATAGCATCATCATATCCATAATATCTATCATTGAAGAAAATATGTCCTGATACTTCTGCTGCTAAATCAGCATTTAACTCTTTTAGTTTCAATCTTAAGTTTGAATAACCTGTTTTATCCATAACAGTTTTACCATGATTATTTATCTCATCAAATATATTTTGAGAGTAAGTAACCTCTCCAATAATCACAGGGTTTTTCATAGTTGTTGAGAAAAGATAAGCTAAAGTGTCACCTTTTATATTGTGTTTTTGTGTTAATACAGCAATTCTATCAGCATCTCCATCATATGCAAAACCAAGATTTATATCATCTTTTAGAAGTTT
Source organism: Arcobacteraceae bacterium (assembly GCA_048268245.1). Classification (GTDB taxonomy): domain Bacteria; phylum Campylobacterota; class Campylobacteria; order Campylobacterales; family Arcobacteraceae; genus Arcobacter_B. The sequence goes on along the minus strand of JBLWVX010000012.1, from coordinate 12,970 downwards.
TTTTAAACTAGCAAGGTTTTTCTCTTTAGATGGGTCTGGATGGTGGTTTGGAAAGTTTCCATCTGGAATTGTATTTAAAGCTTTATACTTTAAATCAAGTTTATCAAGTATTTTACATATAACAGTATTAGCAACGCCATTTCCACAATCTATTGCAAACTTTTCTTTAAAGCCTTGTAAATGTGAAAACTGTTTAATCATATAGTCTATATAAAGCTTTCTTGCATTTATTTTTTCGTGTGATAAATCTTTTTTGATTTTTATATCAGGATTTTTCTTGATTTGCTTATAAACTTTTATTAAATCATCTGCAAAAAAAGGTTCATTGTTTACTGTTATTTTAAAACCATTATATTTTTTGGCATTGTGACTTCCTGTAATCATAATAGAAGCATTTGGTTTTATTTTTTGATTTTTTATTTTAAAGCTTTGGAAAGATGCAAAATAGTTAACACCAGTTGCAACTAAACCACAGTTTAAAACTCTACATCCTGAAGCATTAAGTCCACTAACAAGTGCTTTAAAAAGCATTTTTGAGTGTTTTCTTACATCGTAGCCAACTACAATATAGGCATTTTTACAGCTTTTTTTCTGTATCTGAATACCTAAGTGATAGGCTATGATTTTTGTGTTTTCTTTTGTAAGTTGTTTATTTACAACTCCTCTAATATCATACTGTCTAAAAATATTTTTATCTATCAATTCTTTACTTCTTAATAATTTTGAGTATTATACTTAAGATTTTTTGTTTTCTAAATTAAGTAGAAACTCTTTTTTACTATCTCCACCTGCATAGATATTTGAAACACCCTCTTCTTTCATAACTCTATGACAAGGAACTATGATATTTAACATATTTTGAGCACATGGGCTCTCTAAGGCTTTTTTTGATTTAAGTCCTTCTATTTGTGATGCTATTTGCTCAAACGTTGCTGTTTGTCCATAAGGAATTTTTAGAAGTTCTTTCCATACTTGTATTTGAAAAGTAGACCCAACTAACTGCATAGGTAGCTCAAAACTTGTTCTTTGTTTATTGAAATATTCATCAAGTTGTACTCTTAGCATATCAAAATACTCACAGTTTGAAGGAATGATGTCCACATCAAAACTCTTCTTTAAAGTATCTATTCTAGCTTCTATATTAAAAGGTGTGAAGTAACATAACATCACAAGACCTTTTTTTGTAGCTGCTGCAAACATTTGTCCTAATGGTGTATCTATTGTTGTTGTTAAAATAATCTCTTTTGATTGTGTTTTATATTCTCTCATAGTTGGATTTTATCATAAAGAAATTAAGATATAATACAAATATGCAAAATATTGATACTAAAAATATAAAAGTTTTATTTGTAGAAGATGATGATATAGCAAGACAAAATGGTGTTGAGTATTTAGAAAACTATTTTGGTTTTGTATTTGAAGCTTCTAATGCTTTAGAGGCTTTAAAACTTTATGAAAAAGAACAACCTCATATTATAATCACTGATATTCAAATGCCAAAGCTAAATGGTTTAGAGTTTATACAAAAAATAAGAAAAAAAGATAAGAAAGTACAAGTTATAGTAATCTCTGCTTTTTGTGATAAGGACTATTTATTTAAGGCTATAGAGTTACAGCTTGTAAAGTATCTAGTAAAGCCTGTAGATGATAAAAAGTTTGATGAGGCACTAAGTCTTTGTGTAAATGCTTTAAATGAAGATAGTTCAAATATCATCAAGTTAGATGAGCAGTTTAGTTTTGATATGTTTAATTTAACTTTATTTAAAAATGATGAACTTGTAAAACTTAGAGTAAAAGAGCTTGATTTTTTATCTTTACTTTTGAAAAATAAAAATAGATATGTAACTCATAGTGAGATTGAAAACTATGTTTGGAGAGATGATGTTATGAGTAAGGATGCTCTAAAGACATTGGTTAAAAACCTGAAAACAAAAATCCCAAAAGAGCTTATTTCAAATCAATGGGGTGTGGGTTATAAAATAGATGTATGATTTAGCTCTTGTTTTAACTTATGGTATTACTTTTGGAATTGTTCTTATGACAATCATATATACTTTTGTTAGGTATATATACTCAAAAGAGATATTTTATATAAGTTACTGTTTAATGCAAATAGCTTCACTTGTATATATAGTTTCATATAGTTCTATGTTTGATATAAGTATATTTGTTCAAGAGTTAGCTTTAGTTATTGCTAGTTTAAGTGCTTTGGTTTTTGCTATAAACTTCTATGAAGGAAAGTTTATACCTAAGATTACAAACTATAAAGAGCTGATACTAAATACTTTTTTATTAAATGTAGTGATACTTACAGCCTTTTATCACTATATGCTTTTTGAGTATCTACCTTATACTATTATTTATGCTGTTTTATTTATCTCTGTGATTTTTAATCTAAAGCAAGGTGTTAAGCCAACTTTAGTTTATGTTCTTGGTTGGTCAGTATTTTGTTTGATACTTTTTATTGGTGATTTTAAAGGCTTTTATACAACTAATGGTTATATGGATTTAGTAACAGTTGCTTTCTCTATTGAAGCAGTGCTATTTACTATGTCAGTAGCCTATAAATACAATAGTTTAAAACAACAAAGCCAAAACTATGAAGAGATGCTATTCCAGCAATCAAAGCTTGCAAAAACTGGACAAATGCTTCAAAATATTACCCATCAGTTTAGACAGCCTTTAAATAACATCTCGTATATTTTGATGAATCTAAAAAAAAGATATGAAAATAAAAGATTAGATGATGAGTTTTTTTTCAAAAAAATGCAACAAGCAAATGAGCAGTTACAATACCTATCTAAAACAATAGAGGATTTTAGACAGTTTTATACACCTTTAAAACAAAAAGAGAACTTTTTAGTAAAAGATGCAATACAAAAAGCTATAACTATAATTGACCCTGATTTAAAAAAGTACAATATAGAACTTGATTTTAGTATTAATACAAATGAAAATATAGAGGTTTATGGAATTTTAAATGAACTATCTCAAGTAATACTATCTTTACTTACAAATGCAAAAGATGAGTTAATTAACTTAGAGAAACCAAAAATAAAATTAGAGTTAAGCTCTTCAAGCGCAGAGGTAGTAATAAAAATAGTTGATAATGCAGGTGGTATAAAAAATATAAATAAAATTTTTGAACCATACTACACTACAAAAAATGAAGGTTTAGGTATAGGACTTTATTTAGTAAAACAGATAATAGAAGATAGTTTTGAAGGTAAAATAGAAGTTATAAATCAAAAAGAGGGAGCTTTGTTTACCCTCTTTTTGGAAAAAGCTAATTAGGTTATTGTGTTTTAGTTAAGGTCATACTTTGTTTGTTCTTGTTTTGTTTTTTGTATCCAAAGTATAATTAATACAATAATACCAATTAATGGAATAAGCATTAAAAGTTGCCACCAACCACTTCTTCCTGTATCATGTAATCTTCTAGCACCTAAAGCAATACTTGGTACAATTATTGCTAATGAATAAACTACTGATACAAAATAAAAAACGGGGATGATTTTTACAACTATTGTAATTAATGTTCCAATAATAAAGTTAATTAATTGAAAATACCAAAAAGCACTTCGACTTGCTCTTCCTGAGAATGTTGCATAATTTTTGAATGCATCTAGGTAATGATTGAAAGCTCCTTTTTCTTCATGTTTAATATCAAAATTTGCCTTTGCTTTATTTATTAAATAAATATCACTTGCCATTTCATCAAGAATATTAAAATCAACTTCTAATCCAACAGCTGGTTTAGTATCACTACTTTTCCACTCTGAGATATTAAAATTATATCTATTTCCATCTTGTCCAGAAATAACACCCACATTCGCATCTGTGTCAATATTTAAAATTTTACCTGTCATATGTTTCCTTTGTGTTTTAATAATTCAATGTAAAAGCAGATGCTATAAATGTTATTGCTATTATAGATGGAGTTCCTAAGTTCCATCATGAACCCATATCTTTCATTATTTGATGAAATATGACCCATTTGTTTATCATTATCATAATTAAGTATTATCCCTAACAAGCTCTTCCTTTGAATTATCTATTTAATCATATTTGATTTATAATTAATTAATAATTAAGTGATTGAGTGATGTTTTTATTAATTTTTGTCTTTGAAAAGTGAATTTCTAGGATAGATAAAAGATAACTCTTTTGTTTGAGTAGCTTCTTTATTTTCTAAAGCTTTTATATTTACTTTGATACTTAAAGCTGTATCTTTTTTATCTGAGATAAAAAGTCTCTTTTTAGTCTCTAAAATCACTACTTTTTTTACTCTACTATTTGGTTTTAGTTTAAATGGTTTAAATCTTTTTATATAGAAGTCTTTATTTTCAACATCAAGAACAAAAGTATATTCCCTATTACTAGTATTATGGAATGTTAAAACATAGTTATTTGAAACTTTTCCTTCATCTTTAATACTATAAAGCTTTGTTGTTTTATTTATATTTACTAGAAAATACTCTTTACTTGAAGCAAATGATGCTGTAAGAACTATACATAAAGCAAGAGATACAAAATAAGCGATATTTCTTTTTGAGAATATTGAAACTTTTTTCTTATTTATTACTTCATTTGTACTTCCCCAGTTAATAAGTGACTCTTTACCCATTTTACTCATAACTGTATCACAAGCATCACTACACTCTAAACAGTTTATACACTCAACTTGTAAACCTTTTCTAATATCAATATGAGTAGGACATACTTTAACACAGGCTTCACAAGTAGTACATTCGTCATTTTTCTCAAGTTTTTTCATTTTAAAAATTGACTTTACATTGTTTTTGTATATATCTCCACCTCTATTTGTATCATAAACAACTTGTTTTGTATCATCATCATAAAGAACAGATTGAATTCTTGAGTAAGGACATACATAAACACAGAAGTTTTCTTTCATAAAAATAACATCATAGATTAAAAATAGTGCAATACTTAAAATAAACATTATTAAAAGTGAATGGTTTAGTGGATCTTGAAGCTTAGCAAAAAACTCTTCAGGTGGTACAAAATACCATAAGAAATTAGAAGCTGCAACAAGTGATAAAAATCCCCAAATTAATATAGCTAGATATTTTTTGATTTGATTTGATTTTTTAGAATAGTCAATATCTTTTTGTTTGTTTTTATGTCTTCTCATACCTAAAAGCTTTGTTTCAATTAGGTCTCTATAAATAACTCTAAAGATAGTTTGAGGACAGCCCCAACCACACCATAATCTACCAAACATTGATGTTATGGCAAAAATACCAATAAATAAAAGTATTAATAAAAATGGCATTATATAAAGCTCATTTACATTAAAAGCAAATCCCATAAAATGAAACTGCATTTTCTCAAAAGATAAAAGCAATAAGTGGTTACCATTGATTGTAATAAATGGTAGTAAAAAAACAACAATACTAATGATTGAATAAGTTAGATACCTCTTTTGTGTATATTTCATATAAAACTCCTTTTAAAAGATTTTATAACTACTTGGTGTTCACTTAGTGGTATAAAATTCTTTTTTCTATTTTTTTGATACAATAAAATATAATTTTATAAAGGTATTTTATGATTGAACTAACAGAGCTTTATATGTTCATAATCGCTTCATTTTTATTATGTTTAGCACCAGGTCCTGATAATATTTATGTTTTAACACAAGGTATGACAAAAAGTAAGAAAGCTGCAATTGTTACTACATTAGGTTTAGCAACAGGTCTTATTATTCATACATCAGCAGCAGCATTTGGTATTTCTGTAATTTTTCAAACCTCAGAACTTGCTTTTAATATTATAAAGTTTGCAGGGGCTGCTTATTTACTTTATATAGCTTATCAAGCTTTTAAATATAGAAATGAAAAACTTGATCTAAGTGCTCAAAACTCTATAAAAGAGCTTAAACAGTTATATATAAAGGGTTTTGTAATGAATATTTTAAATCCAAAAGTATCTATTTTCTTTTTGGCTTTTCTTCCTCAGTTTGTAAATACACAAGCTGGAAATGTACCAACACAGATGATTATTTTAGGAGCTATTTTTATGGCTTTAACTATTATAGTTTTTTCAAGTATAGGAGTAGCTGGGAACTTACTTAGTAAAAGACTTTTAGAGAAACCAAGTATTGTAAAGTATATGAATATCTTAACTTCTTTTGTTTTAGTAGGACTTGGAATAAAACTTGCACTATCACAAAGGTAAAGAATGAAAAGCTTATTAATCACATTAGTTTTAGTGACATCTATTTTCTCACTTACTTTAAAAGAAGAGATTGAAAAATGTTCAGTTTTAAAACAAAATGAAAATAGACTTGAGTGTTTTGATAAAATTGCCAAGAAAATGAAACCAAGCCAAGAGTTTATATCAAAAGGTTATATGATGGTCACTGAGTGTAAAAACTGTCATGGAAAAAACTGGGATATTTCAACTGATGGAGAGAAATTAGTAAAGTATATGAGCGAAAAAGAAATCTATAAATCATTATTAGCTTATAAAAATAAAGAGAAAAAGTTTCTTGCTATGAACTTTCAAATGACTAAATATACAAAAGCTGAAATCAAATTAATGTCTGAATATATAAGTTATGAAATAATGACTTTTAAGTAAAGATTACTTAGAAGTTAAAAAAAGTTTTTACAAAACCAAATAGAATAAATCCTAAAATTAAAAAGAAAATATTAGTTTTATAAACTTTTAGAATAAATAGCCCTATTAAAACTGCTAAAAAATCAAAGATTGAGTAAACAGCACTTGGAAAAACTGTATTTATAAGTACCGCAAAAAGTAAGGCTACAACTCCTGAATTTACACCTACTAAAGCTTTTTTAATACTCTTTTTTGTGCTTAGTGATTCAAAACTTTCATAAAAAGCTAAAATCAATAAAAATCCTGGAAGGAAAATAGCTAGTGTCGCAATCAAAGCTCCCATGAAGGCTTGCTCTTGAGTAATAGTTGCACCTAAATATGAAGCGATTGTAAACATAGGTCCAGGAACTGCTTGTGCAAGTGAGTAAGATAGAATGAAATCATCTTTTGTTATAAGCTCTCCTAAAGTCTCTTGAAGAAGTGGAAGTACAACATGCCCTCCTCCAAATACTAAACTTCCAGCCTCATAAAAAGAACTAAATATTTTAAGTTCAGTACTAGTTGAAGCAAGAAATGGAAGAACTAGTAAAAGAGCAAAAAATATAAAAAGTGGAAGTTTCTTGCTTTTAATAGTTGTACTTTTTTCCTCACTTTTTTCTTCTTTTACAAAAAAATAAGCAACAACTCCTGCAAGAACTAAAACTAAAACCTGCATATAAGCAAAAGAGAAATTAATAAGTAAAAAAGTACTTATTGCAAAGATTGATATTGTGATTTTGTCTTTACAAAAGCTTTTAAACATAGAAATTATAGCATCACTTACAATCACAACAGCAAATAGTTTTAAACCTATAATCAAAGCTTCAATACTGCTATTTTGACTTGAAGATAAATCAAATGTCGCTATAAAATATAAAAGTATGAAAGAGGGAAAGGTAAAAGCTACAAAAGCTGTAATAGCTCCTATTAAGCCACCTTTTTTAAGACCTATAGCAAAACCAACTTGTGAGGAACTAGGTCCAGGAAGAAACTGACTTAAGGCTAAAATTCTTGAGTATGAACTATCATCTAGCCAGTTTAGTTTTTCAACAAATGTTTTTCTAAAGTATCCTATATGAGCCATAGGACCACCAAAACTAAAAAGTCCTAAAGTAAAAAATTTTATAAAAATATCAATGTAGTTTTTCATTACAACCTCTTAAAAAAGAGAAGATTATATCTACTTTTTTAAGAAAGGCTTGTAATCAAATTGTAATTAGTTTACTTCGTCTGTATATACACAAACATTGAAGTCTGCAACTAAACCATCAGGGTTTACGCAGTGAGTTTCAAAAAACTCTGTGATGTAAGGTTTTTTGCAGTGAAGTTCAAAGTCTTCATTTGATGCCCAGATTTCATTAAAAACTATAGGAAAAGATTTCCCCATAGCATTTGGATGTTCAAAGTGCTTTGTAACTATATATTGAATACATCCATTTTCTCTTGTAGTTTGAGGCTCTAAGTCTTGTAAAACTTCAATTAACTCTTGCTCTTTTCCCTCTTTTGCTTTAAATGAAGCAACACAATATACTTTTTTTGACATTATCTTATTTGCCCTTTTCCGTAGATTTTATACTTAAATGTTGTTAAGTCATTTATACCCATAGGTCCTCTTGAATGAAGTTTATTTGTAGAAATACCAACTTCCGCTCCAAGTCCAAAGGCTCCACCATCTGTAAATCTTGTACTTGCATTTGCATATACACAAGCAGCATCTACACCATCTAAAAATTTATTTACAGCTGTGTAGTTTTCACTTAAAATTGATTCAGAGTGACCTGAACCATATTTTGAGATATGAGCAATAGCTTCATCTACATTTTGAACTATTTTAATATTTAAAATATTTGCTAAATACTCAGTATCATAATCTTCATGTGTCGCACATTGAATATCTAAGTGTTTTAAAGTCTCTTTACAACCTTTAAGTTGTGTTCCATGTTCCATAAACGCATCATAAAGTCCAGGTAAAATATAAGGGGCAATTTCTTGATGAACTAGTAATGTTTCCATGGCATTACAAACACCTGGTCTTTGAACTTTTGCATTTAAAGCAATATCAATGATTTTATTGTGAGCTGCATCTCTATCGATATAAATATGGCATAAACCTTTATCGTGTTTGATTACAGGAACTGATGAGTTCTCACTTACGTATCTAATTAATGCTTCTCCACCTCTTGGTACGATTAAGTCTACATATTTATCTTGCTTAATAAGATTTGCTACACCTTCTCTTGTTGAGTCAGGTAATAGTGAAATAGCTTGTTCTGGTAGTTTATTTTTTGCTAATACTTGTCTTAATACATTTGCAATAGCTTTATTTGAGTGTTGAGCTTCTTTCCCACCTTTTAGAACACAAACATTTCCACTTTTAAAACAAAGTGCTGCTGTATCAGATGTTACATTTGGTCTACTTTCATAAATAATACCAATAACCCCAATAGGAACAGATACTTTTTGGATATTAAGGTCATCTTCTGTTACCCATCCTTCAAGTAGTCTTCCTACTGGCTCTTTTTGTGAAGCAATTTGTCTAATTGCATCAGCCATTCCTTGAACTCTCTCTCCTGTAAGAAGAAGTCTGTCAAGTAAGGCTTCACTTAAGTCATTCATATTTCCTTCATGCATATCTTTTCTATTGTGATCAACTATATAATCACAATGTGCCATTAATGCATCAGCCATTTCGTTTAGTACTTTGTTTTTAGTTTTAGTACTAAGGTTTGCAATAGTTCGGCTAGTTTTTTTAGCCTCTTCTAAAAATTGTTGCATTACATATCCCTATATTTTAATTTAATGGGGATATTATATCAAAATTAGCTATTAAGTCTTTTAATCACTTATTTTAACTACATATCTTCCTACAGCTCTACCTTCAAGTAGTAATTCGTAGGCTTTTTTTATTTCATCTAAATTTATTTCGTTTGTGATGTTTTTAAGGTTTTCGATTTTCCATTTACTTGCTATTTTTTCCCATGCAGCTTGCTTTTTCTCTAGTTTACACTCAACAGAATCAATACCTATAAGTCTAACCCCTCTTAAAATAAATGGGAATACATTTGTATTTAATTCGTGAGAAGAAGTAAGTCCACAACAAGTAGCAACTCCATCATATTTGATAAGTTTTAAAGCATTTGCCAAAACTTCACCACCAACTGTATCTACAACACCTGCGTACTTTTCACCTAATAATGGTCTTTTTGAGCTTTCTTCATTGAATTCATCTCTTAAAATAACGTCACTTGCACCTATTCTTTTTAAGTAATCAACTTTTTCTGATTTCCCAGAAATAGCTACAACCTTATAACCTATTTTACTTAAAATAGATACGGCAATAGAACCCACTCCACCAGTAGCTCCTGTAACTAAGATAGCACCACTTTCAGCTTTTATACCATTGTCAATTAATTCATTGATTGAAAGTGCTGCTGTAAGACCTGCTGTTCCAAATGTCATGATCTCTTTATCTGTAATTGCATCAGGAGTTCTAGCTACCCATGAAGCAGGAACTTTTACATATTGAGCGTGTCCACCATCAGTGTTCATTCCTAAATCATAACCAGTTACAAGTACTCTCTCCCCTGCTTTAAAAATTGGTGATTTAGACTCATAAATCTCACCAGCTAAGTCAATTCCAGTAATATGTGGAAAGTTTCTTGTAACACCAGGATTTCCTACTGAACTTAAAGCATCTTTATAGTTTAAAGATGAGTAATTTACTTTAATAATTACTTCGTTGTCATCACACTTTGGCATAGATACTTCTCTAACTTCTGTACTAAACTCTTTATCTGCTATTTTTTCTACAACTAATGCTTTCATATATTTAATCCTTAGTTTTGATATTTTTAAAAGTTTAGCTAAAATATATCTAAAGAGCAAGAACTAACAAAAAAGATAGGTACTTACTAAAAAGATACTATGGAGTATTAAAATGACTAAAAAAATAGATAAAAATATAGAACAAAGTATTGAAAAATGTCCAGTAGAAACGGCACTTGATGTACTTGCAGGAAAATGGAAAATCTTAATTTTGTGGTACTTGAGAAGTGAGAAAAAAAGATTTAATGAATTACAAAAACTTCTTCCAAGAACAACACAAAAGATGTTAATCCAAAAATTAAGAGAGTTAGAAGAGGATGGAATAGTCCACAGAGAAGTGTATCCAGTTGTTCCTCCAAAGGTGGAGTACTCTTTAACTGAATATGGACAGAGTTTAAAACCTATATTAAAACAGATGTATTTATGGGGTGAAATACATAAAGAAAAGTTTAACTCTTAATTTAAACTTTTTCTTTTTAATAAAAAGTAAATAATTATACTAAGTCCTGTTCCCGATAAAATTATTGACATTATCATAATTTGGTACCTTACTGCTATAAGTGGATCAACTCCTGATAGGATTTGACCTGTCATCATACCAGGCAATGATACTAATCCTACTGCTAATAGTGAGTTGATTTGTGGTATCATTGATGCTTTAAAAGCATCTTTTCTTGAAAGCTTGAAATCTTTATTTCTATAATACTCACTTTCAAACCTCTCAATAGCTAAAGATAGGCCATTCATGTTGTTTGCAAAGACCATTCCTGCTAATGGTATTACGTACTGTGGTTCGTATAAGTTTTCTAATTGTAGTACAAAATATAATATTAAAATAAGATGTATTAAACTTGAGACAGTAGATGAAATAAATACATTTATATACTCATTTTTCGTTTTGTTTTTTATATTTCTAATACATATCCAAGTTGAGATTATTAGCATAAAAGAAATAACTATTATCCCCATATAGATATGTTTATTTTCAAAAAGTATTAAAAGTAAATACCCAATTGCAAGTAGTTGTACAACCATTCTAATAGTTGCATATAAAATCTCTGTTTGATTACCTACCCAAGATTTATAAAAGTACCAAACTATAACAAGGGGTAAAAGTAAATACAATAAGTTTATTAAGGGAATTGTTTGCATAAACTTATTGTAGAAGAACTTTACTTTTTATCTTCTTTTGTTACTAAAAGAAGATTTGATAATGAGAGTTTATTTAGTAAATCAAGTAATTTTACAACCCTTTCATATTTTACTTCTTTATCAATTCTAACTATTAAAGCTCTTTTTTTATCTATATCTTTTAATGACTCTTCAAGCTGTAAAAAATCAGTTTCTTTGCTATTGTAAGCTAGTTTTTCTTTTGTGATTTCTATTACAACTTCTTCTTTTTTAACAATTTGTGAACTACTTTGTGAAGCAGGAAGACTTAGATTTAAAATAGTTTCATTTTTTTTAAACTCACTTGCAACAATAAAAAAGATTAAAAGTAAAAACACCACATCTATAAGTGGTGTTAAATCCATTGAGATTAACTCTCTTTTTTTAACTAATCTTCTCACGAGTTATCCTATGTACGATTAAAGATTCATATTTTGCTTCTAGCTTAGTAAAAGCACCTTGAAGGTAGTTGTACCCTACATAATGAGGAAGAGCAACTATAAGCCCTCCTACAGTTGTAATAAGTGCAAGGGAAATACCAGAAGCAAAAGAGTTAGCTCCACTTGAAAAACCAGTTGCTGCAATAGTTTCAAAAGATGAAAGTACACCTATTACAGTTCCTAAAAGTCCTAAAATAGGAGCAATTGTTGCGATTATCTTGATAGTATTCATTCCAGATTCACAAGAAAGTAAATATTTTGAAGCTTTATTATAAATCTCATCTTCTAAATGAACAAAGGCTGTAGAGTGTTCTTTTTGAACTTCATTAAATATATTTGTTACTATTTTTTGTGCTCTTTTTTTTTCAACTTGTAGTTGTATAAACTTCCAAAGTAATATAGTAAGTCCCACTATATTTAAAAATACTAAAATATACATAACATAACCACCTAGGTGTATGTATTCAATTAGCGAATGTTGCATTGGTTTTCCTTATTGTAGTTTAAACTCTATAGGGATAATTATATCCATATATGAGGCTTTTATTTTTTTATCAAATGGCATAAAATAGTTTGTATCAGATATTGCTTCAAGTGCTGCTTTATCTAGTCGTTTTTTAGAACTTGTCTTTAAAACTTTTATATTTATAAAGTTTCCAGTTTTTAAAACTCTAAAAGAGATTGTTGCAACCCCTTGTTCTTTTAGTCTTTTTGAGATTTTTGGATAGTGTTTATTCTCATTTATTTTTGCTCTTAGTGCATGAAGATATTGGTTTTTTAACCTATCTTGTTCTTTTTTTATCTTTTCTTGGTTTATACTTGTTTTTAGTTGTATTTGCTTAATAGGTTTTGTTTGTTCTTTTATTATCTTTTCTTTTGTCTCTTTGATTTCTTTTTTAACTTCTTTT